>LJTT01000065.1 GCA_001303585.1 Betaproteobacteria bacterium SG8_41 | reverse complement strand
CATTAGCCGCAGATAAACGCGGATAAATTCCGATCAGGCAAGACGAGCCCGGTTCAGGAATTCCCGGCCGCTATTCTTCGGCCTTCGCCGTTTGAAGCGCGCCCGTTTTACGATTTGCGATTCACACATCGCGTCGGCATGCATCGGCGGCGACACCCAAAGTCAGAAGTCAGAAGGCAGAAGCTGTTCTAAGCTGTATCTTCGGTGATTGGGGCTTAAAAGCGGCTTGCCAGGGAGTCAGTCTTCTGGCCACTCAACACCGGCCCAGTTAGGGTTTTGAATCTGCGTTTATCCGCGTTTATCTGCGGCTATAACTGCAGTGACCAGTGACCGGAGTCCGAGCGCATGCGCGGCACACCGCGTGGCCAATTCACGATTTGCGATTCACGGATTTAGTCGGCGTGCATCGGGCGTAATCGTGGGGCAGCAGCACCCACATGCGCAGCGCCTGCTTCATGCGGCCCGCCTCGCTCGACGCATCCTCGCCGAAGCCCCAGAAAAAATCAGCGCGCACAGCCCCGCGTATGGCGCCGCCCGTGTCCTGCGCGAGCATCAGGCGGTTGAGAGGCTCTTCGGTCAGGGGAAAAGTCGTCGAGATAAAGACCGGCGCGCCGAGCGGGACGATCCGCGGGTCGACTGCAATGCTGCGGCGCGCCGTCAGCGGCACGCCCAACGCCCCGATCGGGCCGGGCAGATCACCCGGCAGTTCGCGGAAGAACACGTAACTTGCGTTGTGGTCCAGCAGCTCGCGCACGCGTGCGGGGTTGCGCCGCGCCCACGACTTGATGCCCTGCATGGACGCCCGTTCCAGAGGCAGATCGCCTTGATCGACGAGCCGCCTCCCGATCGAACGATAGGGATGACCGTTGTGATCGGCGTAGCCCAGGCGGAGCGTTTCGCCTGTGTTGAGCATGACGCGGCCGGAGCCCTGGATCTGGAGGAAGAACAGCTCGATCGGGTCGTCCACCCAGACGAGCTCCTTGCCCGCAAGCGCGCCGCTGCCTCGCTCGATTTGCGAGCGCTCGTAATAGGGCACGACCCGGCGCCCGTCCACGCGTCCCCGCAGGCGTTTCCCGCGCAGTTCCGGATAGAGCTCGGTGAGGTCGATGACCAGCAGATCGTCGGGAATCCCGTATACCGGGTAACGATAGCGGCGGTCTGCTGCGCGGCTGCCGCGCAGCAGCGGCTCGTAGTAGCCGGTGATCAACCCCTCGTCGTAACTATCACCGTCAACGACCCGGTACGGCTTGAAGCGGGCTTCAAAGAACTCCCGTGCGGTTTCCTGATCGGGGTTCACCACGTTTCGCGCCGCTTCGCATACGTCCTGCCATCCCGCCTTGCTCGAGATCGCATCGCAGCTGCGCAGCAGCGCCTCCCATGCCAGCGAAGTGTCGTCGTCCCGCCAGCCGGGAAGGTCGCTCCAGGCAGCCGCTTGCAGCGGCGGTGCCATGACCGCAGGCGGCGGCAGGGTTTGCGGGGGAGGGGCGACAGGCGGCGCCGGGGGCGCTTTCTTTTCGGGCGCGGCGCAGCCGGTCAGCACCAGAGCCGCAACGAGCATGAGCGCGCGGACGCCGCGCATTTGGTTTCGGCGGTTCAATTCGTTAAAGTCTTGCATGGCAATTGAGCTGTGACTGGCAGTATAAAGCGACGGTTCCAATGGAAGGCCTAGTCTGGTTTCTGATCGAGGCGGGCGTCGCCCTTGCCTTGTTGGTCCTCATCGTGTGGTGGACGCTGCCGCGCCGCAAGCCGCGGCAGGGCGATCGCGACGATCCGCCGCGGTGAGCCGCGCGGCCCTCACAACCGCTTCAGCTCGATCAGCCGGAACCAGCCGCCGGCGAGGGAAGGCTGGTCGCGCACGAGATCTACGCCGGGCACGCGTTCAAGCAGGTCATCAAGCACGACGTCAAGCCGCGTCGCAATGCGCGCGGCCAGCGGGCTCAAGAGCCGGCGCAGCGGTGCCCGCTTTCCCCTGGCCAGAAACTTGTCGAAGATCAGAATGCAGCCGCCCTGCCGCACGACGCGCACCGTTTCCGCGAGCGCCTGAGCCGGCTCCGGCACCACCGCGAGAATCAGATGCAGCACGGCGTGGTCGAAGCTCGCGTCGCGAAAAGGCAGGGCAAGGCTGTTGCCCTGCACGCAGGTGTAATCGAGGCGGGCAGCATGCGCCCGGCTGCGCATCAGCATGGCACGCGTGAGATCCAGGCCCGCATAGCGGTGCCCTGCCGGCAGCAATGGCAGATCCAGCCCGGTACCAACCCCGTTCAGCAGCACCTGCCCGTCGCGGCTTGGCAGTGCGGCAAGGCTCCTGCGCCGCGCGGCACGAGACGCGGGGCCAATAAACCAGTCGTAGAACGGAGCGAGAAGCGTGTAGCTGATCTTCAGTGACACGTTGCAGGTTCCAGGCTCAACGTTCGAAGTTCAGGACTGCGAACTCTAAACCAGCAACGTTGAACCGGGAACCTTGAACGCTGCGCTCTCAGTGCAGGACCCGCGGCATCGAGAGCGTGAACTCCGGGATCGGCGCATCGAACTGCCGGCCATCTTCCGCAATCATCTGATAGCTGCCACGCATCGTTCCGACCGGTGTCGCAATCGCGGTGCCGCTGGTGTACTGGAAGCTCTCGTTTGGGCGCAGCAATGGTTGCTCGCCGACGACCCCCAGGCCGCGGACTTCCTGGACCTGATTGTTGGCATCCGTGATGATCCAGTGGCGGCTTACCAGTTGCGCCGGGATGTTTCCTGCGTTGGTGATGGTGATCGTGTAGGCGAAGACGTAGCGGCTATTCTCGAGGTCGGACTGCTCGGGAATGAACGCCGTGCGCGCTGAGACCTGAATGTCGTATTTCTGGTCGGCCATGAGGATGATTCTTGATCATTTCTCCGGTGCGTGCAAGGGAAGCTGCGCTGTGCCAGCGTAACGAGAACAGGTACAATTCGGGCGTCATCGACCCGGTTTGAGACCGCAATGACCTTCCGCATTGCTCCGAGCATACTTTCCGCTGATTTCGCCCGTCTCGGCGAAGAAGTGCACAAGGTGATCGCCGCGGGCGCCGACCTGGTGCATTTTGACGTGATGGACAACCATTACGTCCCGAATCTCACGGTGGGTCCGCTCGTGTGCGAGGCGATCCGGCCGCTCACGCAGGCGCCGATCGACGTGCATCTCATGGTCAAGCCGGTCGACCGCATCGTCCCGGATTTCGCGAAGGCCGGAGCGAACATCATTTCGTTTCACCCGGAAGCGTCGGAACACGTGGACCGCACGATCGGCCTGATCCGGGACAATGGTTGCAAGGCCGGGCTGGTCTTCAACCCGGCGACCCCCCTCACGTATCTCGATCACGTCATCGAAAAGCTCGACCTCGTGCTGATCATGTCGGTGAACCCCGGATTCGGCGGGCAGAAGTTCATCCCTCAGGCATTGAAGAAGCTCGCCGCCGTGCGCAGCCGCATCACCGCCAGCGGCCGTGACATCTGGCTCGAAGTCGACGGGGGCGTGAAGGTGGACAACATCGCCGAGATCGCAGGTGCGGGCGCTGACACGTTCGTTGCCGGCTCCGCGATATTCGGAACGATGGACTACAAGGCCACCATCGCCGCTATGCGTGCCGAGCTCGCCAAGGCCGCGAAGCGTTAGAATCCATTTCAAGAAACAACATAGCCACGGAACCACACGGAAACACACAGAAAAATTTTCCCCTCGCCAGCGCGGCTCCCGGTTCAAGGCCTGGTCCGTGTGATTCCGTGTGATTCCGTGTTTAATGATGTTCCCGGTTCACGGCTTTTGCGAGATCGGTTTAACCGGTTCTGGCTGCTCTTCGAATCCCATTTATGTTTCCGCGGTGAATAGGAACCCACGTTTTCCGCTGCAAGTAAAAGCGGTCACAATCGATCTGGACGGCACGCTCGCTGACAGCGCGCCGGATCTTGCCGTTGCCGCCAACTTGATGCTGCGCGAGCTGGGTCGGCCGGCTCTTCCCGAGTCGGCGATTCGCACTTTCGTCGGCAAGGGCATTCCCCGCCTCGTCGAGCGCGCGTTGGCCGGCACGCTGGACGGCACCGTGGACAAAGGCGTGCTCGATGCGGCGCTGCCCGTATTCGAGCGCTGCTATGTGGCCGTCAACGGCAAGCACACCACGATTTTCCCCGGCGTGATCGAGGGTCTCGACGCGCTGCGCGCGGCGCAGCTGCCGCTGGCCTGCGTGACGAACAAGGCGGGCCAGTTCACCGCGCCGCTGCTCGAGCAGCTCGGGATTGCGCACTACTTCGTGCAGGTGATCGCCGGCGATACGCTGCCGCAGAAAAAACCCCACCCGGCGCCACTGCTTCACGCGAGCCGCCAGTTCGGAATTGCGCCGGCCGAGATGCTCATGATCGGCGACTCGATGAACGATGCCGAGGCGGCACGCGCTGCCGGGTGCCCGGTGTTCTGCGTCAGCTATGGTTACAACGAGGGCCAGGACGTGCGGGCGCTCGATGTTGATGCTATAGTAACGTCGATATTCGAGGCCACCCGGCTGATTCAAAAGGTCTAATTGCCAACTTGGTCATGCACCACACAGATCGTGGAACGAAGCCGCAGACGATCGCGCCGCGCCGCTGGCGACCCTGGCGCCGCTCGCCTGTGGGCTGGCGCGCGCGTTAGGCGCGTTGCCCGCCGCCGTTCCGTTTTCCGTGCTGGAGTGACACATGACTGAAGTTGAATTCGACCGGCTCGCGCGTGCCGGTTATAACCGGGTTCCGGTGGTGATCGAGACCTTCGCGGACCTCGACACGCCGCTCTCGATCTACCTGAAGCTCGCCAACCGGCCCTACAGCTACCTGCTGGAATCCGTGGTCGGCGGGGAGCGTTTCGGCCGCTACTCCTTCATTGGCTTGCCTGCGCACACGCGCATCGAGGTGCGCGGTGACACTTGCACCGAGTTCCGCGGCAAGCAGGCCGTGGCGAGCACGCAGACCGGCGATCCGCTTGCCTATGTCAACGACTATCTTGGCCGATTCAAGGTTGCGCAGGACCCCGGCCTTCCAAGGTTCTGCGGCGGTCTCGTGGGCTATTTCGGCTACGACACCGTGCGCTACATCGAGCGACGCCTCGCTGGCGCCCAAAAGCCCGACCCGATCGGGGCGCCCGACATCCTGCTCCTCGTCTCAGAGGAAATTGCGATCGTCGACAACCTGTCGGGAAAGCTCACCCTCGTCGTGTACGCCGAGCCGGGAAAAGCGGGCGCCTTGAAGGCCGCGCGTGCGCGGCTCAAGCAACTCGTGGCACAGCTGCGCAAACCGGTCAAAATTCCCCCGGACGTGCGCGGGCCTTCCGAGCCGGCTGTCTCCGGCTTCGGCCGGGCCGCCTACCATGCCGCGGTGGAACGCGCAAAGCGCTACGTCTACGACGGCGACATCATGCAGGTCGTGCCGTCGCAAAGAATGACGAAACCGTTTCGCGCGACGCCGTTGGCTTTATACCGCGCGCTGCGCACGATCAATCCTTCGCCGTACATGTATTACTTCGACTTCGGCGGCTTTAATGTCGTCGGCGCTTCGCCCGAGATTCTGGCGCGGCTCGAAGGCGATACGGTGACGGTGCGGCCCATCGCCGGTACCCGGCGCCGCGGGGCCACGCCCGCCGAGGACGCAGCACTCGAGAAGGAATTGCTTGCCGACGAGAAAGAGTGCGCCGAGCACATCATGCTGGTCGATCTCGGGCGCAACGACGCCGGGCGCGTGTCGCGAACGGGGAGCGTAAAAGTCACCGAGCAGATGGTGGTCGAGCGTTATTCGCACGTGATGCACATCGTCTCGAACGTCGAGGGAACGTTGAAGCCGGGGCTCAACGCGATCGACGTGCTGCGCGCGACCTTCCCAGCGGGCACGGTCTCCGGCGCGCCCAAGGTGCGCGCAATGGAGATCATCGATGAGCTGGAGCCGGTCAAGCGCGGGATCTATGCGGGCGCGGTCGGCTATCTCGGCTTTCACGGCAGCATGGACGTGGCGATTGCGCTGCGCACTGCGGTCGTCAAGGACGGCACCCTCTACGTCCAGGCCGGCGGCGGCATCGTGGCGGACTCGCAACCCGAGGCCGAGTGGCAGGAGACGCAGAACAAGGCCAAGGCGTTGCTGCGCGCGGCGGAGATGGCGGAATCCGGCCTCGATACCCATTTGGACTGAGCCCCCCGACCCACCGAAATGCGGAGAACCCGCCGGTTCGAAAAAGCTCTCGGTGAGGCGATTGAGACCCCTTGCGCACCTAGTCCTCGCGTGATCGGGTCGGCCCATGAAAGCGGTTGGCGACCGCTTGCCGGTGCGTCAGACGCAACAGCAGACGCGCATCGGATCAAATCGATTTCTGCGCGATTCCAGTCCAATCGCCGGGATGCGTCACGGCTGCACTGCGAAGGAGGCAGGCGGTTCACCACCTCGATGACGGTTCCACATTGTCAGATAGGCGGATTCCAAGTGGCGACGGAAGCGATCGGCGTCGAACAACGGGTGAGTTGTTCGGTTGCACGCCAGTTTGGCGCGGATGTCAGCCAGCATGGCTGGCGTTGAGGCCAGTTGCAGCGCCCGCCCCTCGTATTCCTGCAAGCTGCAGGTAATCAGCTCGGGCAAACCGACCGCATTTAGCAGGCTTGCTGCCACCCGTCCTGGAAAGGTTGTTCCTTTGCACGTGAGCAGCGGCAGGCCGGCCCAAAGGGCATCGCTCGCGGTCGTGTGGGCATTGTAGGGAAGCGTATCGAGGAACAGATCTGCAAGCCTGTGGCGTGACAGATGTTCGTCCAGCCTCGCTCTCTCTGCAAATACGATCCGTTCTGCTGCGACGCCTCGCAGCCCAGCCTCGCGTCGCAAATTTCTAGATGCGGCGGCATTGTCTTCGAGCAACCACAGCACGCTGCCTTCAACCTTGTTCAGCAAGCGCATCCATACGTCAAATACGTCAGGCGTAATCTTGTAGTTGTTGTTGAAGCAGCAGAAGACGAACCCCGCATCCGGCAGCTTGACTTCAGCACGCGTGGGTGTGCGTTCCGAAATCATGCGCTTGGAGTCATTGACCTGGTAGGCGTCGGGGAGGTAAACCACGCTCTCGGTGTAGTAGGCCTGATGTGCGGGCGGGATGACGTGTTGGTCCGCGAGGATGTAATCAATATAGTCTGCGCCGATGGTGCCGGGAAACCCCAGGTAGTTCACTTGAACAGGGCTCGGTCTGTGACCAAAGACCCCTTGTCGTCCATGGCCAAAGTAACCATTCAAGTTGACCAATATATCGATTCTTCTTTCCCTGACGGCCGCCGCTGCATCGGCATCAGACAGTCGGGTTATGTCCACGATCTCGTGGAACGCCCGTTTGATTCTGTCGCGAAGCTCGCTCGAGTCATCCCACCCGTTGTCGAACGCGAACAACTCGAAGCGGGTCCTGTCATGCAGCTCGAAAAGTTCCGTCATGAGAACGGAGGTTGCCTGCTGCCGGAACTCGCCCGACAAGTAACCGATCCGGACTAGGGGGTTGTCATAACGCTCGCCGGCGTACATCGGCGTTTCTGCACGCGGGAACTTATCGGCCGCATAGATCTCCGCGCAGAGCCTCAGAACCTGCGGGGAAGCGGCAATCGCCTGGTATCCGAACGGTTCCGCAGACTTTTTCCCGGCCTGGACGTCCTGCTCGATGGATTTGGCGAGAAAGTGGAATTGCTCCCACTCGCAGCACAACATTTTCTGGTGCAGCAGCTCGCCTTTCAAAAAATCGTAATCGGGAACCAGTTCAAGCAGTTTTTCGTAACAGCGCGCAGCCTCCTCATGCCGCTTCAATTCCGCCAGCAGATAGCCGCGGTTGTGGAGTGCTGTGTGATAGTCTGGCTTGAGTGTCAGGGCGCGGTCGTAGCTCGCCAGCGCCTCTGTATTCCGATTCAGGTCCCATAACACGTTGCCGCGGTTGTTGAGCGCCTCGGGATAGTCTGGCCTGAGTGTCAGGGCCCGCTCGCAACTGGCCAGCGCTTCCTCCAGGCGCTTGAGCTCGCGCAACACATTGGCGCGGTTGTCGAAGGCTTCGGCGTAGTCAGGCTTGATTGCAATGGCGCGGTCGTAGCTCGCCAGCGCTTCCGCGTGCCGCTTCAGATCGAATAATGCGCTGCCGCGATTGTTCAGCGCCTCGGGATAGTCGGGCTTGATCGCAATGGCGCAGTCGTAACTCGCCAACGCATCCTCCAGGCGCCTGAGCTCGCGCAGTGTATTGCCGCGGTTGCTGAAAGCTTCGGCGTAATCGGGCTTGACTGCAATGGCGCGGTCGTAGCTCGCCAGCGCCTCATGTGGACGCTTGAGGGCAGAGAGCACATTGCCCCGGTTGACGAGGGCTGCGACGCAAACGGGGTCCAGCGCAATTGCTTGATCGTGACTGGCCAGCGCTTCCGGAAAACGCTTCAATGTGGACAACACGACACCGAGAGTGGTGTGCACCTCCGGCAGGCGCGGATTCAATGCAATGCATCTGTTGAGAGAGTCAACAGAGCCGGCATGTTGGCCCAGCTCAAACAGTATCAAGGCTTTGTGCTGGTGCAAATCGGCTGCGTCGGGACTCAGGTTGATTGCCCGGTCCACGCAGCGCAGTGCAGACTCGCGGTCCCCCTTTTCCCTGAAGATGGTCGCGAGATTGTTATGGGCAGCCGCATATTCCGGATGCAATTCTGTGGCCTTCGATACAAGACCGGCGCCCTCATCGGACAGGCCTTGCCGGTGCAACGACATGCCCCGCAAGTTGAGCGCCCTGAAATTATTGGCGTCAACCTGAAGTATTTCGGCAGCAATGCGGGCGGACTCGCTGAAGCGGTTGGCCTGGTATTCCTGGATGCCAGCCAGAAGTTTCCCGTCTAAATCCATCCGTTTTGCCCTTGCCCGTGCTCTTTCCTTTGCACCTGATCTGGCGTCCAGATATTCGAGCGCTGAACGACACCCGCGCCTGGGGATAGCGTAAATGCTACCTTGACCGCTGGGCAGAGTTTGTCATCGACCCCAAAATATGCCGGAAAAAGGACTCGATTCCGGGCCGCGAGATCTTTTGCGCATGTTGCGCCAAGGCGATTAATGCGTATTTCAACAAGAAGCGCCAAGGCGTGCAGGACTACCCGCGCGCGCATGAGTTCGATGTAGAATCTCCGCTATGGATCATCGCGATACCTTCTGGCAATCCCCCGTCTGGCGTTGGCGCTCGCCGCGCGCCTGAGCATATCGTCGCCACGCCGGGCGTAAAGCGGCGGCTCCCAATTACAGAAGCGGATGATTTGTCGGATAGCAAACCGACAGGGCACCTAAATTGCTGCAGGATATTAAGGGGTTATGTGGCATATGGTCTTGATGATCGACAACTACGACTCCTTCACCTACAACCTCGTGCAGTATCTTGGCGAGCTCGGGGAAGAGGTGAAGGTGTACCGCAACGACGAGATCTCGCTCGAGGAGATCGCGCGGGCAGGGCCGGCGCACATCGTGATCTCGCCCGGCCCTTGCACGCCGAACGAGGCGGGGATCTCGGTGCCGCTGATCAGGGAGTTCGCGGGCAAGATCCCGGTGCTGGGCGTCTGTCTCGGCCATCAAAGCATCGGACAGGCATTCGGCGGCAGGATCGTCCACGCGAGGCAGCTCATGCACGGCAAGACCTCGCCGATCCACCACGATGGACGCGGGGTGTTCCGCGGCCTGCCCGAGGCCTTCATCGCGACGCGTTATCATTCCCTGGTGATCGAGCGGGCCAGCCTTCCGGAGTGCCTGGAGGTGAGCGCCTGGACCGATGACGGGGAGATCATGGGCGTGCGTCACAAGACGCTTGCGGTGGAAGGCGTGCAGTTTCATCCGGAAGCCATCCTGACCGAGCACGGCCACCGGCTCCTCGAGAACTTTGTTAATGGAGGCCGCGAATGACGCCCCAGGAAGCGCTGGCGCGGATCATCGAGCACCGCGAGATTTTTCGGGAGGAGATGCTCTCGCTCATGCGCACGATCATGAGCGGCGAAGTATCCCCGGTCCTGATCGCTGCGATCATCACCGGCCTGCGAGTGAAGAAGGAGACGATTGGGGAGATCGCCGCCGCGGCCGAGGTGATGCGCGAGTTCGCAACCAAGGTGCCCGTGCCGGACGAGCCCCACCTCATCGACACCTGTGGCACCGGCGGGGACGCCGCTCACAGCTTCAACATTTCCACTGCTGCAATGTTTGCCGCGGCAGCGGCCGGCGCAAAGATTGCCAAGCACGGGGGCCGTTCCGTCTCGAGCAAGTCCGGTAGCGCCGATGTGCTCGAGGCGCTTGGCGCCAATATCAATCTCAAGCCGGAGCAGGTGGCGCGCGCTATCGCGGAAGTCGGCGTGGGATTCATGTTCGCGCCCAATCATCACGGCGCAATGAAGCACGCTGCGCCGGTGCGACGCGAGCTGGGGGTGAAGACGATCTTCAATATTCTCGGACCGCTCACCAATCCTGCGGGCGCCAGGCAACAGGTCATGGGCGTGTTTCACCACGATCTCGTCGGCATTCAGGCGCGCGTGCTGCAGCGTCTCGGGAGCCGGCGCGTGATGATCGTGCACGGCGCCGAAGGCCTGGACGAAATCTCGATCGCGGGACCGACCCTGGTGGCAGAGCTGAGGGAAGGCGCCATTACGGAATACACCATTGCGCCGCAGGATTTCGGTCTCGGCGTGCACGACTCCGCCGCGATCCGGGTGGAGAGCATCGAGCAGTCGAAGTCCCTTTTGCTGGGAGCGCTCGGCAACGAGCCGGGCGCGGCGCGCGATGTCGTCGCCTTGAATGCCGGGGCCAGCATTTATGTTGCCGGGCTGGCGCCGACGCTCGGCGCAGGGGTGGACAAAGCCCTTGCCGCGATCGAAAGCGGCGCGGCACGGAAGAAACTGGACGCATTCGTCGCCTTCACGCGCAGCGTGCATGAATGACCAACCGCGAAGACGCAAAGATGCAGAGGAATCGCCAAGAGCTCGTTACGGGTAGCCATAGAAATTCATGGATCCTTTGCCCCTTCGCGCTTTTGCGGTGAGCGTTTCCGGCAACTATGGTTGATATCCTGGAGCGCATTCTCGCGGTCAAGGCCGGGGAAGTCGCGCAGGCGCGGCAGGCCAAATCCCTCGAAGCCCTGCGCACGGAGGCCCTGTCCGCGCCACCGCCGCGCGACTTTGTCGGAGCCATCCGGGCCCGGATCGGCGCGGGCCAGCCCGCGGTGATTGCGGAGATCAAGAAGGCGAGCCCGAGCCGCGGCGTGCTGCGGGAGCAGTTCGATCCAGCCTCCATTGCGGCGAGCTACCAGCGAAACGGCGCAGCCTGCCTGTCCGTGCTGACCGACAGGCAATTCTTTCAGGGCACGCTCGAGCATTTACGGCAGGCGCGCGCTGCAAGCGCGCTGCCGGTGTTGCGCAAGGACTTCATGATCGACGCCTACCAGGTCCTCGAAGCGCGCGCGGCGGGCGCCGACTGCATTCTCCTGATCGTCGCGGCGCTGAATGACGAACGGATGCAAGCGCTCGAGGAGGCCGCGAGAGAGCTCGGGATGGCGGTGCTGGTCGAAGCCCACGATGGCGCGGAGCTCGAGCGCGCCCTGCGGCTCAAGACGCCTCTGATCGGCATAAACAATCGCAATCTGCGCACTTTCGAGACCCGGCTCGAGACGACGCTCAACCTGCTGGACCGCGTTACCGACGATCGGATCGTGGTGACCGAGAGCGGCGTGCTCACTCCGGCTGACGTGGCGACCCTGCGGGCCGGTCGGGTGGGGTGCTTCCTCGTCGGCGAGGCGTTCATGCGTGCGCCGGACCCCGGCGCGGAGCTTGCCCGCCTGTTTGCCGAGGCCGCCCCTAACGGGTAGGTCAAATATTAGCCGCAGATAAACGCTGATCAACGATCGCAAATCGTAGAACGTGAATCGTTGATCGTGAGACCCTAAACCTGAGACCTGAAACTGGAAACTCGAAACTTGAAACGTGGGATCTGGCAGAATAGCAGCATGCTCCCCAGCATTGACCAACTGATCATCGCTTTCGACAAAGGGCTGCGAACGGTCTTCGGCGGCGCGCAGTCGTTGCGGGAGCCGCCCGGCGAACAGCTGCCGGAAGGAGCCCTGTCCGAAAACGACCGCATGCTTGCGGCATCGCTGATGCGGGTCAATCACAGCGGCGAGATCTGCGCGCAGGCGCTCTACCAGGGGCAGGCGCTGACCGCGCGCAATGCGCGGGCCAAGGCTGCCCTCGAGCAGGCCGCGCAGGAGGAAACCGAGCACCTGGCGTGGACCGAGCGCCGCATCCAGGACCTGGGCGGGCGCAAAAGCCTGCTCAATCCGGTGTGGTACGCAGGCTCGTTCGCGATCGGCGCTGCGGCCGGGCTGCTGGGCGACCGGTGGAACCTGGGTTTTCTGGCGGAGACCGAGCGACAGGTGGTCAAGCATCTCGAGGGACATCTTGACCGCCTGCCGAAAAGCGATCAGAAAAGCCGCGCGGTATTAACACAAATGCGCCAGGACGAGGCCCGCCACGCCACCAGCGCGATCAAGCACGGCGGCGGCGAACTGCCGGGACCGGCAAAGCTCGCGATGCGGTTGTCGTCGAAGGTGATGACCGAAACCGCGTACTGGATTTGACCGAACCGCCGAGACACGAAGAGAACTCAACTCATTCGTACTGGACTGCCCGCGAGGAATACAGGCCGCCAAAGCCCGTATCCGGAAGGGTTCGGTTGTGGAGCTGGCTGTTGCCAGGTCGAAAGGCGAACGGTATTTGATCTCGTTATCGTTTTTACGGCCTTGACGGTTTAATCGTTGTTCTTGCTTCTCTCCGCATCTCCGCGGTTCATTTTCCAGCGTTTTCCTCCCGGCGGTCTCGGCGCTTCAATTCCCGTTCTTGCTTCTCCCCGCATTTCCGCGGTTCAAGCCTCGGTCTCCCTCAGCTCGAAGTCATGCGTGATCTCGGCCATCTTGCCGAGCATGATGGACGCCGAGCAGTACTTCTCGGCTGAAAGGTGAACCGCGCGCTCCACCTGCTCGCGCTTCAGCCCCCGGCCGGTTACCACGAAATGAAAGTGGATCTTGGTGAAGATCTTCGGCTCCTGCGTGGCGCGCTCGGCGCTGATTTCCACGACGCAGTCGGTCACGGGAGCACGGCTTTTCCTGAGGATGTGCACCACGTCGTAGGCGGTACACCCGCCGGTCCCGATGAGCACCGTCTCCATCGGGCGCGGCCCGAGATTGCGCCCGCCGCCCTCCGGGGCGCCGTCCATCAAGAGCGCATGCCCGCTCTCGGACTCTCCAACGAACGCGACATTCTCGATCCACTTGATGCGCGCTTTCATATTGATCTCGTGGCTAGACCGCAGAGGTGCTGAGGTGCAGAGGACGAACCGGGAGCAGGATGGGCCATTTAGACAGAATTCGCGGAATTGAAAGATGGGGAAAGACCACCCAGTCGGGCAGTCGTTATCTGGTTTAACGGCCGCCGACTTCTCCCGGTATCTCTGTGCCTCAGTGGTTCTTAAAGAACTTGCGTGGTCAGATTCCGATGAGGATACGCACGTAGTACCAAGCGAGGCCAATGGCCTCGTGGAAGAACCGCGCGCTGTCAACGAGGGCACTCGCCCGCGGCAGGAAGTCGAGTGCAGTAAGCTCGAAGCGCGTTGCGTAACCGGTCGGGGCCGGGATCACCGTGAAGCCGGTACTCTTGAACG
>LJTT01000064.1 GCA_001303585.1 Betaproteobacteria bacterium SG8_41 | reverse complement strand
AACTCTTTGTCCGCCATACGAATATTCCCCGCTGGTCGCAAAGGGCGACATTGTACACAAACGGCCCGCGAAACTTAAGCAAAACTTGAAAAAACTGCTTTCAGTCAACATGTTGCGGCGTAGCAGGCGAACGAGCTGTTGCCGGCCGTGCAACGGAGCCGGCACCGGTCGAGGCCACCGCCGAGCGATTCCGACCGCCGGCCTGCCGGTCTTCACACGCGCTTGGGACGCTTGCGCTCGGCGCCGAGCTTTCGGGATCAATTCATTTCGGGCAATAATCGCGGTCATCAGGGACACTTCGATACTGGTTCAGCGGGTCGTCCAGCTCGGTTTGCTGCAGAACGGCTGGCCGCATTGTAAAAAATTTGAACCGAACCAGATCCCGTAAACGCAATACATTTTGGACCCATGCGCAAGCTTTGGCTGGTATTTGCCCAGACCGCGACGGTTTGTCTCGCCGTGCTCTTCGTGGTCTCCACACTGAGGCCCGATCTCCTATCGTGGCGCGCGCGCAGCAGCGTTGTCACCATCAAGGAGCCGTCCGTCAGCACGCCGGCGCGGGAGACGGCTTCGTTCAGCGAGGCCGCGCGCAAGGCGATGCCCGCGGTGGTCAACATCTTTACGAGCCAGGATCTAAAGCGGCCGCGCCATCCGCTGCAGGACGACCCGGTGTTCCGCTACTTCTTCGGCGACCCTTCGGATCCGAGCGTGCAGCGGCGTGAAGGTTTGGGTTCAGGAGTTATAGTCAGCGAGACAGGCTACGTCCTCACCAATCACCATGTGATCGAGGCGGTGGACCAGATCGAGGTCGCGCTCGCCGATTCGCGCAAGGTCTCGGCGCGGGTTGTAGGCGCGGATCCCGAGACCGACCTCGCCGTACTCAAGATCGAGGTGCAGGATGCGCCATCCATCACTTTCGCGAGATCCGATCGCCTCAAGGTAGGTGACGTCGTGCTGGCGATTGGCAATCCTTTCGGCGTCGGTCAGACGGTCACGCTCGGCATCGTGAGCGGCCTTGGCCGCAGCCATCTCGGCATTGCAACCTTCGAGAACTTCATTCAGACCGATGCAGCGATCAACCCGGGAAATTCCGGCGGTGCGCTCGTTGATGCACAAGGCAACCTCGTGGGAATCAATACCGCGATCCTGTCGCAGACCGGCACCGCGGCCGGCATCAGCTACGCGATCCCCGTCAGCATTGCCCGTCAGGTAATGGAACAGATCATCCAGAAGGGATCCGTCACGCGTGGCTGGGTCGGCGTGGGGGTGCAGGACATTACCAAGGACCTCGCCGAATCGTTCAAGCTGTCCACGACGAGCGGTGTGCTGATCTCGCAGGTGGAGCGCGGAGGGCCGGCTGACCAGGCGGGCGTCAAGCCGGGCGATATACTGGTCGCGGTAAACAACACCCTGGTGAACGATTCAGTCGGCATGCTGAATCTGATCGCCGCGCTCGCGCCCGGCGCGCGCGCGCGGCTGAAGCTGCTGCGCGAACAGGACGCGACCGAGGTAACGGTCACGGTAGGGCGCCGCCCCAAGCTTCAACCGCAGAAACCCTGAGCTGATCGCCCTCTTCGGCAACGGAGGCTATTGGCTGCGCCCCTTCTCCTGCGCCTCGATCTCGTCGAGCTCCCGATCCATTTCTTCTTCTCCCGGCGGACGGTAATTCCCGTCGTCCCGCGCACGGCGGCGGCCAAACGTCCGCGCCACAAGCAGTCCGACTTCGAACAGGAGCCACATCGGAAACGCGAGCAGAAGTTGCGAGATGACGTCGGGCGGCGTCACGATCGCGGCCACGACGAACGCGCCCACGATGAAGTAAGGCCGTATGTCGACGAGCTGCTCGATCGTCACAATGCCCATGCGCGTGAGCACGAGCACGACGATCGGCACTTCGAACGTCAGGCCGAAGGCGAGAAAGAGCGTCAGCACGAAGTTGAGGTAGTTCTCGATGTCCGGCGCAACGGAGATGCTCTTGGGCGCGATGTTGAAGACGAAGTCGAACACGAGCCGGAAAACAAAGAAGTAGCAGAATGCGACCCCGATGAAGAAAAGCACCGTACTCGCCACGACGAGAGGCAGCATGAGCCGCTTTTCGTGGGCATAGAGGCCGGGCGCGACGAATGCCCAGGCCTGATAGAGGACGTACGGCAGCGCCACCGAGAAGGCAACCATGGCCGCTACCTTGACCGGGATCAGGAAAGGGGTCACGACGCCGGTCGCGATCATCGTGGCGCCTTCCGGCAGCGTGCTGAGCAAGGGCTGCGCGAGGATATCGTAGAGCTCGGAGGCGAACGGAAACAGGCAGACGAAGACGATCCCCACGGCGATCAGAGCGCGCAACAGGCGATCGCGCAGCTCGACCAGGTGGGAAATAAAAGTGTCCTCGCTCATTTGCCCCGTCCGTCAACCAATTCAGGCGGGCTTGCGCGTCGACGGGTCGGCAGCAGGGTCAAGCCCGAGGTCGAGTTGGGGGGAAGCGGGAGCCTCGGGTCGTTCGCGCTCGGCGGCTGCCGGATCTGAATCGCGAGCGGGCGCCGCTTCCGAGTCGGCCTGGGACCGCGCGGATTGTGCGACGCGGTTCAGCTCGCTTTCCGTCTCACTCAGCCCTTGTTGGACAGACTGTTCGAAAGAGCGCGCGGTGTCCTCCATGCTGGTACGGAGCTTCTTCAGCTCGTCGAGCTCCATCTCGCGCGAAATGTCGGCCTTGACGTCGTTGACGTAGCGCTGCATGCGGCCGAAGAGATGGCCGGCGGTGCGGGCAACCTTGGGCAGCCGCTCCGGTCCGATCACGATCAGGGCAACGATCGCGACAATGAGCAGCTCGGTAAACCCGATGTCGAACATGAAAAAGCCGTGATCCGTGAACGGTGAACCGTGAACAGCGAGTCCGCGGGGGCGGCCGTTTACCGCTCACCACTTACCAATCGCTGCTCACGTCTTGTGGCTTTCTTTCCTTGCCTCGCCCTCGATGGTCTGGCCAGTAGTGGGCGGGATTTCCGGCTTTGCCTGCTCGGATTTATCCTCCTCGGTTTTCATGCCGTCCTTGAAGCCTTTGACCGCACTGCCAAGATCGGTGCCGAGATTACGCAGCTTTTTGGTGCCGAAGACCAGTACGACCACCAGCAGAACGATCAGCCAGTGCCAGATGCTAAACGAGCCCATTTATCACTCCTCGCCGCCCTTCATAACGGGCAGCATGTAATCGTCGCGGATGCCCGCCTACTTGCGCGAGGCCTTTTCATCGATGCCCGAGATTCCCTCCCGGCGCTGCAGCTCGGCGAGCACGTCCTCGGGCTTGAGGTCATGCGATGCCAGCACAACCAGGCTGTGGAACCACAAATCCGCCGTTTCGCGCACGATATTCAGTTTATCACCGCCCTTGGCGGCGAGTATTGTTTCCGCCGCCTCCTCGGCCAGCTTCTTGAGCATGGCATCCTGGCCCTTGGCAAACAGGCTTGCAACGTACGAGGTCGCCGGCTCGGCCTCGCGGCGCGCCGCGATCACCTCGCCCAGGCGGATCAATACATCACCCCTC
This sequence comes from Betaproteobacteria bacterium SG8_41, assembly GCA_001303585.1. GTDB lineage: Bacteria > Pseudomonadota > Gammaproteobacteria > Burkholderiales > SG8-41 > SG8-41. The sequence goes on along the minus strand of LJTT01000064.1, from coordinate 12,252 downwards.
TTCATCACCGGTAGATGTCCTTCGGGTCCCTCAACACCGGATCGACCACCACCCACTCGCCGTCCTCGAGCTTCTGGTAGAAGCAGCTTTCCCTGCCGGTGTGACAGGCGATGCCGCCCCCTTGTTCCACCGCCAGCACAATCACGTCTGCGTCGCAATCGAGCCTGATCTCGCGGATCTGCTGAACATGGCCCGATTCCTCCCCCTTGTGCCACAGCTTCGCGCGCGACCGCGACCAGTAGTGCGCTTCCCGGGTTCGCGCGGTTTCCCGCAACGCCTCGCGGTTCATCCAGGCCACCATGAGCACTCGGCCGCTGACCGCGTCCTGAGCCACTGCCGGCACGAGGCCTTCAGGCGACCATTTGATCTTTTCGAGCCACGCTTCTTTCACGGCTTCAACGTTCCAGGTTCAAAGTTCAAGGTTCAAGGTTCAAGGTTCAAGGTTCAAGGTTCAAGGTTCAAGGTTCAAAGTTTAGACGGATTGCGCAGCACTTTGAACCTGAAACTTTGAACCTGAAACTTTGAACATCGAAGTCCGGCTACAGCCGGACTTCGATGCCATGGCGCGCCATGTGCTCCTTTGCCTCGCGTACGGTGTACTCGCCGTAATGAAAAATGCTCGCTGCCAGCACGGCATCAGCGTGGCCTTTTAGCACCCCGTCGACCAGATGATCGAGGTTGCCCACGCCACCGCTCGCGACGATGGGAATTGACAGCGCCTCGGAAAACGCGAGAGTCAGCTCCAGATCGAAGCCGTTGCGGGTTCCATCCCGGTCCATGCTCGTCAAGAGAATCTCACCGGCGCCGGCCTGCTCCATTCGGCGGCCCCACTCCAGCGCATCCAGCCCGGTCGGCTTTCGCCCGCCGTGGGTGTAGACCTCCCAACGCAGCGCACCCCCATCCGGCACCCGCTTCGCGTCGATCGCCACGACGATGCACTGTGCCCCAAAGCGTCCGGTCGCCTCAGAGACCAGATCCGGATTCTGCACTGCCGCCGTATTGATACTCACCTTGTCGGCACCCGCATTGAGCAGGCGTCGCACGTCCTGCACGGATCGGACGCCGCCGCCCACCGTCATTGGAATGAACACCTGGGCAGCGACTGCCTCCACCACGCCGATGATGAGATCCCGGCCGTCACTCGAAGCAGTGATGTCCAGAAAAGTGAGCTCGTCCGCCCCCTGCTCGTCGTAGCGGCGCGCGATTTCCACGGGGTCGCCGGCGTCGCGCAGTCCGACGAAGTTGACGCCCTTCACCACCCGCCCCGCCTTGACATCAAGGCAGGGGATGATGCGTTTTGCTAAACCCATGTTTTCATCACCGAGGCACAAAGACTCCGAGAGCGCACGAATCGAGGGGCAAAAGCCGCGGAGCACAAACGAACCTCACCGTTTGGCACCGCGCACCTCATCGAGGCTGCCTGCGTGTCCCCGCAATTCAACCGTTCCTGGAGAGGTCGTCGGCGAGCTTCTGGGCTTCCGCGAAGTTGAGCTTGCCCTCGTACACCGCGCGCCCCGTGATAGCGCCGGTAATGCCCTCCTCCTGGACCGCGCACAGCGCCCTGATGTCATCCAGGCCCGTGATGCCCCCGCTGGCAATGACGGGAACGGTCAGCTTGCGCGCGAGCGTAACCGTCGCCTCGACATTCACGCCTGTCATCATGCCGTCGCGCCCGATGTCGGTGTAGATGATCGCCTCGACGCCATAGTCCTGGAACTTCTTGGCAAGGTCCGACACCTCGTGGCCGGTCATCTTCGACCAGCCATCGACCGCAACCCTGCCGTCCTTCGCGTCGAGCGCGACCATCACGTGGCCGGCAAACGCCGTGCAAGCGTCGTGCAGAAAGCCGGGTGTTTTGACCGCCGCAGTGCCGACGATGACGTAGCTCACCCCCGAATCGAGCAGGCTCTCGATAGTGTCGAGATCGCGCACGCCGCCCCCCAGTTGCACAGGAAGCTTCTCGCCCACTGCCGCAACGATGGCCTTGATCGCATTCTCGTTCCTGGGCCGGCCTGCCGCTGCGCCGTTGAGATCGACGACGTGCAGCCGCCGCGCCCCTTGCGCCAGCCATTGCTGTGCCATGGCCCCCGGATCATCCGAGAACACCGTGGCCGTGGACATCACGCCCTGTTTGAGGCGGACGCATTTTCCGTCTTTGAGATCGATTGCAGGAATGATTAGCATGGTTAAACGATTAGGTTGCAGGTGAAGCGGAAATCGGTTCTGTCACGCGGCGCACGGTCGGTTGCCAGGCCACGAAATTCGCCAGCAGCTGCAGGCCGGCGGCCTGGCTCTTTTCAGGATGAAACTGCACCGCAAAGACGTTGTCCCGAGCGCAGGCGCAGGCAAACGGGACTCCGTAGAAGGACTCCGCGGCGACAATGCCGCGATTTGCGGGCTCCGGGAAAAAGCTGTGCACGAAGTAGAAACGCGCGTCCTGTGGAATGCCCTCCCAGAGCGCGTGCGGCACGGTCTGCCGCACCTGGTTCCAGCCCATGTGCGGCACCTTTAGCCGCATGCCCTGCGCATCGGTCATTTTCTCAACCGGAAAGCGCCGCACCTGGCCCGGTAACAGGCCAAGTCCGGCGATACCGCCCTCGTCGCTGCGCTCGAACAGCATCTGCAGCCCGATGCAGATGCCCAGAAACGGCTTTCCGCGCGCGGCCTCGACGACGGCCTCACGAAGCCCGCGCGCTTGGAGTTCGCGCATGCAGTCCGGCATCGCACCCTGCCCCGGAAAGACCACCCGCGCGGCACACCTCACCGTTTCCGGATCGCTGGTGACCGCAACAGCCAGCCGCGGGGCGACGCGCTCAACGGCCTTTGCCACGGAGCGGAGGTTTCCCATGCCGTAATCAACTACAGCAACGTCAGTCATGACTTCGTCTGTTCCAGGTTCAAAGTTCCACGGGGTTCTACGTCTTGCGCTAAAGCCTCGGATTTGAACCTTGAACCTTGAACACGGAAAACGGAACGGGCGACCGCCCTATAGGGAGCCTTTGGTGGAAGGCACCCCCTTGACGCGCGGGTCGGGCTCGATCGCCGTGCGCAGGGCGCGGGCGAACGCCTTGAACGCGGTCTCCGCCTGGTGGTGAGCGTTGGCGCCATGGAGGTTTTCAAGGTGAAGCGTGATCCGGGCGTGATTGACGAAGCCCTGAAAAAACTCGTGGACGAGGTCAACGTCGAACTCGCCGATGCGCGCCCGGGAAAATTTGATGCGGTATTCAAGGCCCGGCCGTCCGGACAGGTCTACCACCGCGCGCGAGAGCGCCTCATCGAGCGGAACGTATGCGTGGCCGAAACGGCGCACGCCCGACTTCTCGCCCACGGCCTTGGCGAAAGCCTGACCCAGCGTGATGCCGATGTCCTCAACTGTATGGTGGGCGTCGATATGAAGATCGCCCTTGGCCGACACGTCCAGGTCGAACACGCCGTGGCGCGCCACCTGCTCGAGCATGTGATCGAGGAACGGGACACCGGTGCCGATCTTCGCCTTGCCGCCCCCGTCGAGATTGAGCTTCACCTCGATCCGGGTCTCCTGGGTGTTGCGGCTGACTTCGGCTTTACGCATGGTGGGGCTCACGGCAGAACGGTGCGGCGCGCGCAGGGATCAAGCCTTGGGGATCAAGCGTTGAGGGTATGGGTCAATGCAGCGAGGAAAGCGTCGTTCTCTTGGGGGGTGCCAACCGTCACTCGCAGGCAATTCGCCAGCTGGCGGTGAGAACCGTGGAGACTCTTGATCAGTACTCCGCGTTGTTTCAATCCGTCGAAAACACGCTCCGCGTGGCTGATTCTGAACAGTATGAAGTTGGCGTCGCTCGGATACGCCGTCAACCCCCGGACCCCCTGCAGCCCGCGTAACAGGCGTCCTCGCTCAAGCTTGATGGCAGCGGCCTGTTCTGTCAACACCGCGCCGTGCTGCAGCACTTCGCACGCGACCATCTGCGTGAGGGTGCTGACATTATACGGTAAGCGCAGCTTGTCGAGCTGCGCGATCCACTCCCCGCGGCCGGCCAGGACGCCAAGCCGCAGGCCGGCCAGCCCGACCTTCGAGAGCGTGCGCATGACCATCAAGTTCGCGTAATGCGGCAATCGCGCCATGAAGCTGTGATCGGCGAACGCGTGGTACGCTTCGTCGATAATCACCATGCCCGGCGCTGCCGCAATAACGCGCTCGATCGCCGCGGTATCGAACAGGTTGCCCGTCGGGTTATTGGGGCAGGCAAGGAAGATGAGCCCCGGCTGGTGTTCCTCGATGGCCTCCAGCATGCGCCCGACATCGAGGCCGAAGTCCTCGCGCAGCTCCACGTCGACATACCGCACGCCCGCAAACGCCGAAATCATGCGGAACATCGTGAACGAGGGCTCGACGGCAAGCACGACGGCGCCCGGGCGGGCCGACGCCAGCACCAGCATCTGGATGATTTCATCCGAGCCGTTTCCCAGCAGCAACTCCGCCGCCTCGGGTACCGCAAACGACTCGCGCAGCCTTGCCTTGAGCTGGCCCGCGCCAGGGTCAGGGTAGCGGTTGAGCGAAGCGTCCTCGACCAGCTGCGCGAGCCGCGCGCGGAGCGCCGGCGGCAGCCTGTACGGATTCTCCATCGCATCGAGCTTGACCATGCCCGTGCTGTCGGGAACGTGGTAAGCCGTCAGCGCGCGGATATCGTCGCGAATGATCTCTTCAGGTTTTTTCGGCATTCCCGTTTACCGCAGAGACGCCAAGGCGCACAGGGGACGCAAAGAAAATACTTTCTCGAGTACTTTGCGTTCTCTCTGCCCCTTTGCGGCTTAGCGGTTGCAGTTATTTCATCCGGTATTCGGCCGACTTCGCGTGCGCGGTCAGGCCTTCGCCCTGGGCAAGCTCGACGGCGATGGCGCCGAGCTCGCGCGCGGCCTCCTTTGATATGCGAATGACGCTCGACCGTTTCTGGAAGTCGTAGACCCCCAGCGGAGAGGAAAACCGCGCGGTCCGCGACGTGGGCAGAACGTGGTTCGGGCCCGCGCAGTAGTCGCCAAGCGCCTCGGAACTATAGGGTCCGAGAAAGATCGCGCCCGCGTGCCGAATCGCCGGCAGCAAGGCATCCGGATCCCTGACCGCCAGCTCCAGGTGCTCCGGCGCAATGCGGTTGACCACCTCGCAGGCCTCATCGAGATCCTGCACCTCGATCAGCGCGCCGCGGCTTTTCAGCGCCGCGGCGATTACGTCGCGCCGCGACATGTCCGCAAGCTGCCGCTCGATGCTGGCAGCCACCGCCTCGAGCAGCCGCGCATCCGGCGTGATGAGGATCGACTGCGCCAGCTCGTCGTGCTCCGCCTGCGCGAAAAGATCCATCGCGATCCAGTCGGGCGCGGCGCTTCCGTCGCAGACCACGACGACTTCCGAGGGCCCGGCGATCATATCGATCCCAACAATCCCGAAGACGCGCCGCTTCGCGGCGGCAACATAAGCGTTGCCCGGCCCGACAATCTTGTCCACGGCGGGCACCGTCGCGGTCCCGTACGCAAGCGCGGCCACCGCCTGCGCGCCGCCGATCGTAAACACCCGTTCCACCCCGCAAAGGGACGCGGCCGCGAGCACGAGATCGTTTCGTTCACCCCCGGGCGTCGGTACGACCATGATGACCTCTCGCACGCCCGCCACCCTGGCCGGCAGGGCGTTCATGATCACCGAGGAGGGATAGGCTGCCTTGCCGCCCGGCACGTAGATGCCGACGCGATCCAGCGCCGTGATGCGCTGGCCAAGCTCTGTGCCGTTCGCATCCCGGTAGCTCCACGAGCCGGTCAGCTGCTTTTCGTGATACGTGCGCACCCGCGCCGTGGCCGCCTCGAGCGCCGCGCGCGTTTTTGCGGGAATACGATCGAGCGCCGCACGCAACTCCGCGGCCGGGACTTCCAGCGCGGCCACCGACGCCGACTCCAGCCGGTCGAAGCGCCGCGTGTAATCCAGAAGCGCCGCGTCACCGCGCGTCTTCACGTCATCAAGAATTTCCGCCACCGTGCTCTCGATGGATGCATCCTGCGCCGACTCGAACGCGAGCAGCGCGCGCAGCTGGGCGTCGAAGTCGGGCTGATTGCTCCTGAGGCGCCGAATGGTGGTCATGAGACGGCTCGCGCAAAGGCGTCGAGCAGAGGCTGAATCGCAGCGCGCTTTACCCTCAGTGCGGCCTGGTTGACGATGAGGCGCGCGCTGACCGGCGCGATCTCCTCGACCGCCTTCAAGCGGTTGGCGCGCAGCGTGTTGCCGGTATCGACGAGGTCCACGATGGCGTCCGCGAGGCCGGTGAGGGGCGCAAGCTCCATCGAGCCGTATAGCTTGATGAGGTCAACGTGCACACCTTTCGCCGCGAAATGCTCGCGCGCCGTGCGCGCGTACTTCGTCGCAACCCGCAGGCGCGCACCCTGCCGCACGGCACGCTGGTAATCAAAACCCTCGGGCACCGCGACCACCAGGCGGCAGCGCGCAATCTGGAGATCGATGGGTTGATAAAGCCCCTGCCCGCCGTGCTCGTCGAGCGTGTCCTTGCCGGCGACCCCGAGATCCGCCGCACCATACTGCACGTAGGTCGGCACGTCGGCGGCACGCACAATGATGAGCCGCACGTCGGGCCGCGTCGTTGCCAGGATCAGCTTGCGGGAGGTCGCCGGGTCGTCGCGCGCGGTCACGCCCGCCGCGTCGAGCAGCGGCGCCGTCTGATCGTAGATGCGGCCCTTGGACAGGGCGAGGGTAATCACCGGCAAACCTCGAAAAAACAGCATTTTACCGCTAACGGCGGCTGGAGCGCCAAGGAAAATCCCAAGGGCAGCAAGTGAACTGCCGGGCCACGAGGAAAGCGCGGGTCACGAACCGGGGATGATCAAAACTCCATCACGGGTTGGCGGCCGTGGACGATTTTCTCGCCGTCAGGGCGGCCAACGGGGCCGCGAGCATGCTCTGCTATCGCGGGTTGCTCGTTCGCCTCCTGAAAAGGGGAAGACTCGCCGTTCAGCGTGCCCGCCGGATGCGTGCCCCCAGGCCCGAGAGTTTCTCCTCGATGCGCTCGTAGCCGCGATCGAGGTGGTAGACGCGATCAACAGTGGTTTTCCCGCCCGCGATGAGCCCTCCCAACACCAGGCTTGCGGAGGCGCGAAGATCGGTCGCCATCACGGTGGCACCGTCGAGCCTCGATACGCCCTTGACGACCGCCGTATTGCCCTCCACCTCTATATCGGCACCCAGACGCTTGAGCTCCTGGACGTGCATGAAGCGGTTCTCGAAAATCGTCTCAGTGACCCGTGCCGTGCCGCGAGCAACGCTGTTCAGTGCCAGGAATTGCGCTTGCATGTCGGTCGGGAATGCCGGATAAGGCGCCGTGCGCACGTTGACGGCATTGAGCGCCCCGTTCGCCCCGAGCGCGATCCAGTCGGCGCCGGTCGTAATGTGTGCTCCTGCTTCGCGCAGCTTCTGGATCACTGAATCCAGAATGTCCGTTCGCGCATTGCGGAGCTTGATCTGGCCGCCAGTCGCGGCAGCGGCCACCAGGAATGTGCCGGTCTCTATTCGGTCCGGCATGACCTCGTAACGTGTCCCGTGCAGACGCTCTACGCCTTCGATCGTGATCACATCGCTGCCGGCGCCGCGGATACTGGCGCCCATGGCAATCAGACAGTTGGCCAGATCGACCACTTCAGGTTCACGGGCCGCGTTCTCTATGACGGTCGTGCCGGCAGCCAGGGTGGCCGCCATCATGAGGTTTTCGGTGCCCGTGACGGTCACGAGGTCCAGGCAGATGCGCGCGCCCCGCAATCGCTTCGCGCGCGCCGCGATGTAGCCATGCTCAATGACGATCTCGGCGCCCATGGCCTGCAGCCCCTTGATGTGCTGGTCGACGGGCCTCAGACCGATCGCGCAGCCACCCGGCAGCGATACGCGCGCCTCGCCACAGCGCGCCGCCAGGGGTCCCAGCACGAGCACGGATGCGCGCATGGTGCGCACAAGCTCGTACGGCGCGACCGGCGCCGCGATACGCGCCGCATTGAGCTCGACGCCAAGCCGCTCGTCAACCGAGATCGCCACCCCCAGCTGGCCCAGCAGAGTGAGCATGGTGGTCACGTCGCGCAGGTGCGGAACGTTGCCGACGACCAGCGGCTCCGTCGTAAGCAGAGACGCGCAAAGGATCGGCAGCGTCGCGTTCTTTGCTCCCGAGACCTGCACCTCCCCGCTGAGCGGAACGCCGCCTTCGATGACGAGCTTATCCACGGCCCGCCTGCTGCCAATCCTCGGGGGTGAAAGTTTTCATCGAAAGCGCATGAATGTCGGCGCGCATGCGCTCGCCCAGGGCCGCGTAAACCAGCTGGTGCTGCTGCACGCGCGACTTGCCGCGGAAGGCGGGGCTCACGATCACCGCCTCGAAATGATGCCCGTCGCCGTCGACCTGCACGTGGTCACATGCCAGGCTTTCCGCGATCCAGCCCTTGATTTGTTCAGGATCGATCATGTTTTAGTCCTCGATTGATACGCCAAGCGCAAAAAACGCACGGCTTGCACGGGCCGCCGCTCACGCCTTCGAGCCGGGGTTCAATACCTGAGCTTGTATCCGGTTCTGAGGAGCCATAGCGTTAGGCATGATAAGGCGAAAAAACTGGCGCCGACAATCGCGAGGCTCAACCAGGGCGAAACATCGCTGCGGCCGAAGAAGCCGTAGCGGAAACCGTCCACCATGTACAGGATCGGATTGAAGAACGAGAGCTTCTGCCAGAACCCGGGCAGCGAGCGGACCGAGTAGAACACGCCGGAGAGAAACGTGAGCGGAAGGATGATGAAGTTGGTAAACAACGACAGCTCGTCCACCTTGTCCGAGTGCAGACCCGCGATGATGCCGAGCGCGCCCATGACACCGCTGCCCGACAGCGCGAATGCAATCGTCCAGGCCGGGTGTTCGAGCCTGATGTCGACAAACCACATCGTCGCCAGGAGCACGCCCAGACCGACTACTACGCCGCGCGCCATTGCCGCGAGAAGGTAGGCAAAAAAGAACTCGCCGTAGGAGAACGGCGGCAGCAGAACGAAGATGATGTTGCCGGTCATCTTGGACTGCATCAGGCTGGACGAGCTGTTGGCAAATGCGTTCTGCAGCACTGCCATCATCGCCAGTCCCGGCACGAGAAACGTGCTGTATTCCAGACCGGGAAAGATCTCGACCCGCCCCCGCAAGGAGTAGGCGAAAACGACCAGGAACAGCAGCACTGTGAGCACGGGCGCGAGGACGGTCTGTACGCTCACCTTCCAGAACCGCAGCCACTCCTTGCGAAAGAGAGTGTAGAACCCGTGTAGAGGGTGGAATTCAACAGGCGCGTTCATCTGCGGCACTCTCAGTAGCGGCTCATGATCTGCACGAATATTTCCTCGAGATCCGGTTGCATCACTTCCATTTCCTGGATCTCGACCCCCGCGTTGCGCAACTCGGCCAGGACGCGTTCGACCTCGGCATATGCCGGAAGCGCCAGCCGGTAGCCGTTCTCGATGCGCTCCGCCACGAGCGGCGCCAGCGATTTTGGCAACTGATCGGGAATCAAGCGCAGCGCGACATAACATCCCGAGTGCATGCGCAGAAGGTTCTGCGTGGCATCCAACGCAACGACACGCCCCTGCTTCAGCATCGCGATTCGCCCGCAAAGCGCCTCGGCCTCTTCGAGATAATGCGTCGTCAGCACGATGGTATGGCCTTCGGAATTGAGCCGCTTGATGAAGCGCCACAGCGCCTGACGCAGTTCCACGTCCACGCCGGCGGTCGGCTCGTCAAGCACGATTACTGGCGGTTTGTGCACGAGCGCCTGCGCCACCAGGACTCGTCGCTTCATGCCGCCGGACAGCAAGCGCATGTTGGTTTCCGCCTTGCTCGCGAGATCGAGGTGATACATCACCTCCTCGACCCAGTCGCGGTTATCGCGAATGCCGAAGTAGCCGGACTGGAAGGTGAGCGCCTCGCGCACCGTGAAGAAAGGATCGAACACCAGTTCCTGCGGCACCACCCCGAGCGAGCGCCGCGCCTCGCGGTATCGGGTCAGCACGTCATAGCCCATGACGCGCGCGCCGCCGCCATCAGCGTCGTCTTGCCAGCGCCATTGGGACCGAGCAGACCGAAGAACTCGCCTGGCGCGACCTGAAACGTGACATCCGACAGCGCCCTCAGGGTGCCATAGCGCTTCGAGACCCGGTCGAATTCGATCGCTGGGACCATCTATCCGCGGCGGTGGGCGCACGACAATCCGACAGGCGGACCGTAGAACAATGCGGCACAGAACAATGCGGCATCGAGCGCCGCGCTTCGCTTCACGCAACCTGCCTCACGCTGGATTCAGCATCTCGGTGACGCCGTAGAGCTTGGCGAGGCTTGTCAGATTGGCGGGGAGATTGACGAATTTAATCCTGCGCCCATGGCGCCCGGCCTCGCGCCGCCACTCGAGCAACAGGCTCACCGCGGAGGAATCCACTTCGGTGACGCCGTTCAGATCGACCGTAATCTCGGGCTCCGTGAAAAGTCCGTTACCGTCAGCGAGAAGCGCGACGACGTTGTTGATGGTGATGGGCCCCTGCACGGAGCAGAGGCCTTCGCGGCACTCGATCATTGAACGGCGCCCTGGGTCCTTTGCGCAAGCTGTCGGTTTTTGCTGTCCAGCGCCTGGATCAGTCCGTCGATCCCCCCGCGCTGAATCTCCCCGTTGAAGGTGCTTCGATAGTTCTGCACCAGGCTCACGCCCTCGATTGCGACATCGTAGACCTTCCAGCCGTTGCCGGTCTTTTCCATGCTGTAGTCCACCGCCACGGGTGGCCCGCCCGACTGAAGGACCTGCGATCTGACCACCACATCGTCGTCGTCGGGTCGCATGCGTAATGGCCGGTAGACGATCTTCTGCTCGCGATACGACGTGAACGCGGTCGCATAAGTGCGCACCAGCAGCACGCGGAACTGATCGACGAGCGCCCCCTGCTGCTGCGCGTTTGCCCTGCGCCAGTTCTTGCCCACCGCCAGTTGCGTCATCCGCATGAAATTGAAATGCGGCAGCACCTTGGTCTCGATCAAGTTCATCAATTTGGCCGGATTGCCCGCGTTGATATCACTGTCCGAACGAAGAATCGCGATCACTTCGTCGGTCACGCTCCTGGCGAGCACGTCCGGGGCCATCATGCTCTGCGCGTGTACCGGAAGGACCGAGAAGCAAAGATATGCCAGCACGCCGAAAAACAAACGCCTCTTCATCGTTTCACTCACTAATGTCATGGATAACTGTTCGCACACCCGCCGGAGCCCAGGCGCTACTTCGCCCCGCCTTCGGCTGCCTTGTTGTACAAAAACTGCCCTATCAGTTTCTCGAGCACCACCGCGGACTGGGTGATTCTCGCCACTTCGCCTTCCTTGAGCATGGCGCTGTCACCCCCCGCCTCCAGCCCGATGTATTGCTCGCCAAGCAGCCCGGAGGTGAGGATCGATACCGACGTGTCCTTCGGGAACAGGTAGCGCTTGTCAAGCTTCATGGCGACGCGAGCAACGTAGCGTTGAGTGTCGAAAGCGATCTCGTCAACCCTTCCGACGACCACGCCGGCGCTCTTGACTGGCGCCCTCACCTTCAGGCCGCCAATGTTGTCGAACTCGGCGTACACTTGATACGTGTCTCCGACAGAGAATGTCGCGCTGGCATTTCCCACTTTCAGCGCAAGCACCAGCAACGCCACGATGCCTCCGACCACGAAGATGCCGACCCATAAATCAAGAACGGTTCTTTGCATAGGCTCAGATCCCTGTAAACATGAACGCGGTGAGCACAAAATCCAGCCCGAGGATTCTTGATCACGCCGTTCACGATGTCCTGCCTGAAATCCACTGTGCTTTGCATCTGCGACCAGAACGCGCCCGCGTCAACGCCGATGACGACCACAGTGATGAGGTAGCCGCCGAACACACCGACTGCGCTGAACATCGCTGCCAGCAGCGGCATCGAGATCACACCGCCCCAGAAACGCGGCCCGATGACGCGCGCGATAGGGTCGACTGCCATCATCTCCATTGCGGAGATCTGCTCGGTCGCCTTCATGAGACCGATTTCTGCCGTCATCGCCGACCCGGCGCGGCTCGCAAACAGAAGCGCCGCGACCACTGGCCCCAGTTCGCGCGTAAGCGATAGCGCAACGAGCGTGCCGACAGCCTCTGACGAGCCGTACTTCTGCAGTGTCTCGTAGCCCTGCAAGCCAAGAACCATGCCGACGAACAGGCCGGA
>LJTT01000136.1 GCA_001303585.1 Betaproteobacteria bacterium SG8_41 | reverse complement strand
AGCCGGTCGTGATGAAACGATTCGGCCTCACGTTCGGTGAGCGGCAGCATTCCGCCCGGATGCCCGGCATTGATCGTCCCCAAGAATATGTCCCGGTCCTTTGCACCAAAGCGACGGAGAATCTCTTTGCCGGTTTCGATAGCCCCACTCAATCTCTCTCTATCCAGCGGGGTGAGCGTTTTCCGGAGCTCTTGTTTTGAAATGCTCCCTGTGGTCGAGTCCGCCAGCTTGATCATGATCCCCAACGTATCTTTGGCCGGGTACTTCCACGCTTTGTTAAAGAGAAAACTCACGTAATCAAAGTACGGCGAGAGGATATAATGCTCGCGCTGCATGAAGAACGGCATCTCGATCTCTTTGCACTGGAGCGCATTCTCCCACTTGGTCGCGAGGCAGAGCACAGGGTCTACGAACAAGCGAGGCTCGCAGGGGATGCCCGAGTTTTGCAAAATGACCGGTGTCCCGAAACCGCCGGCCGCCAGGACGATTAGGTCGGCGGGATAGAACTGCCGCGTCCAGCCGTGCCGCGCCTCGACGCCCGTCGCGTGCCCATTCTCGATCACGACGCGTTCCACCCGGCAGTTGGTCAGCACCTGCGCGCCGCGCTCGCGAGCGATTTGCAGGAATTGGCGGCTGTCCCATTTCGCACCATGCCGGCAGCCATAGGTACACCGGCCGCAACTGATGCATTTCTCGTAATTTCCCATCTTGGGCATCGGCTGAGGGTCGAGGCCCAGCTCGCCGCAGATTTCAAACAGGCGGCGCGTGGTCTTGTGCCAGCGCTTTTGGTGGACGGTCGTGACGGGGATTTCGCGGAACACCTCCTCGAATTCGGCGTCCAGATTGATGCCAATCGCTTTCAAATCCTTATCCATCCGGACCGCGCTACCGGTGCAAATTGTCGTGGTACCGCCCAATCCGATACCGTTCACTAGAACCATATCAGGCGTCTTGCGAATTTGCAGGTTGCGAAAAGAGAGCGACATGACTCTTTCGTCCAAGAGCAGGCCGGTCTTTTTCATCCGCTCGATGGTCGCCAGTTTCAGCGGGAACGGCTGGAATTCATTCCCTGCCTCCAACACGATCACATCGAATTTGCCCTGCAACTCCTTGGCGGCCGTCGCGCCGCCTGCGCCGCTCCCGATCACGATTGCGTGTTTCATCTTGAATTCTCCTACTTGGGCACCGCCCAAGCGAAATGCGCCCGGCAGCATGGCTGTCCTTCCGTGATTCTCGAACTAAAGGTCAGCTCCCCGCCGTTCGACAGGCCTGCAAACAGTCCGCGATCCATTGCCGACATCAGCCGGCACACCTCGGCAGAATAAAACCGGCTGAAATAGCAGCGGCTGATCACAACCTCGCCCCGCGCATCGCCCTGCAGATCAATGTCGAGAATGCGATAGAGGACGCGGCCGATGTCCATCACGTCCTGTACGGTGCCGGGCCGCAACCACTTGCTGTGCTGCTGGCCCATTTCGACCGCGTTCCAGTACAGGCGCTGCTCCAACGCCTCAACCTCGCGCCCGCCGCGCAGCCGCCGCTCGGCTTGAGCCTGCGCAAACCGCGCGTATTGGGCGAGACAGTCTTCATAGTCAAGACCGGCAAGCGGCGGGACCTCCGCCGCAAAGGCCGCGGCGGTAGACTCGAACAACTGCATCAACGCCCTCTTCTTGATATAGTCAGGCATATAGATTTGCAGCATGTTGACGAGGATGCTCATACCTCACCTTTCCGCCGCGCCGAGGTGCAAAACGTTCTCGCAGGCCGCGCCGCCGTCATACAGCGCGGACACTACTGACTGGAGCCGTCGGGCAACGGTTTGCCGCTTGAGCTTGAGATTCGCCGTCAGGTCGCCGCGTTCAATCGAGAGGTCGTTGGGAAGAATGGCCCAGCGCTTGACTTGCTCGGGATGCGAGAGCTGCTCGTTCATGGCCAGCACCGCGCGGTCAATACGCTGCGCGTCCGCGCGCGCCGTGTCGCCGTGCCCATCGTCCACCCAAAGCAACGCCACACAAAACGGTTTGCCCTCCCCCACCAGCATCGCCTCGGCGACGCCCGGTATCTCCTTCAGCCGTGACTCTACTTTCCCCGGCTGAACGTATTTGGCATACGCCGTCTTGATCAATTCCTTCTTGCGCCCCAGGATGACCAAACTGCCATCCTCGGTCATTTGGCCCAGGTCGCCGGTGGCCAGCCAGCCATCCCTAAATGGCGTCGCCTCGCCCGCGTCAAAGTAACCCGCCGTCACCTGCGGACCGCGCACCAGCAACTCGCCATCCTCTTCGATGCGGATCTGCGTCTCTGGCAAGAGTTCGCCGACTGTGCCGATTCGGTTCGCACCCTGGCGGCACAGCGTCACGAGCGGCGCTTCGGTCAAGCCGTACGAGTTATGCACCTCCACGCCGAGCTCGTGATACGCGCGTAAGAGGTCTTCGCTGCACGGGGCCGAGCCGACCATGAGCTCAACACTGCGGTCCAATCCCGCATTGCGGAGCAGACTCGCACGTAGCAGGGGCCGCAACGTTCGCTTGACAATGTTCTCGGGCAAACCAAGATAGAGCCGGGCGAGTCTATTGTCTTGGAATCGTTCCCACATCTTTTCGTAAGCGCGGGGCACCGAAAAGAAAACCGTGGGCTTGACGCGCGGCAGGGTACGCGCCAGGTCTCGCAGGTCTTGCAGGTAATAGATGTTCACGGGCGCGGGGGTGTAATAGGGCGAATAGGCCGCGGTGATGCCCTCGACCACGTGATTCATAGGCAGCCAGGAGAGGTAATTGGCGTGCTTGTTCCTCGCCGTCCACGGCATCAGCGCGGGCAGACATTCGCCCATCCAGCGCAGATGCTCGTGATAAAACATCACGCCCTTGGGCCGGCCGGTCGTGCCGGACGAGTAGCGCAGCGTGGCCAGGTCGCCGAAACCGGCGGGGGAGGCGGTGCTCGCCGGGTCGTCCCGCCCGAGGGACAAGAACTTGGCCCACCCCATCACCCTATTCTCAGACACGGGCCGCTCTAGAAAAGAAATCATAGGCAGCTCGGTCTTGAGCTCGGCCAATCGCTCGAGTAACTGCGGCGCGCCGATGAAGAGGAGCCGCGCGCCGCTCGCCTGCAAAATCGCGTCGAGGTCGGCGGGCGGGCTGGTATAGTAGAGCGGCACACTAACCGCGCCGACCAGACCGATGGCGACGTCGAGGATGAGATAGCGCGTGCTGTTCAAGCCGACCAGGGCGACGCGGTCGCCGCGCTTGATTCCCAACGCGCGCAGCGCATTCGCGGCCGCGAGCATATCGCGCCGCACCTCAGCCGCGCTGTGCCTGATGATCTGACCCTGGACAATGTCGTAGTAAGTTACGCCGCGGTGCGTGCTCCTCAGGCGATAAACGATTTGCTCGTGCACGGTGCGGTCCGAACGGTGCATGAAGCCCTTAAAAGTAGCGTAATCTAGAAGCGGGGGCATCATCTCGCGCCACTTGAACTCATACGAGCCGAGCAGCCGATCTACGTTCGCGCGCTGGAAACGTACACGTTCGTTGAAATAGGGCGCGAGCGTCAGGATGCTCCCGAGCAATCCACCCCTGTCGTGTCGGGAAGGGCGCGCGGGATTGTAACGGCCGCGTGTCGCGAACTCGGGCAGCGGGATAAAGATTGGTTTGGGGAGGTTGAGATGCAGCCGCTCCTTCGCCCACTCACGGGTGAATTCCGCGAGTTCGCGCGCGGTCGGCAGCGCTTCGTACGGCGCGGTGAGATGGAAATTCAGCCCCTCCGCGCGCGCGTCGAAGGTGAGGCGCACGATCGCGTCCGCGACGTAATCAACCGGCACAATGTTCACGCGCAGGTTCGGGTTCGCGGGCAGAATGTTTGTGACTCTAGCAAGATACAGCTTGAGTGGAAAGTAAAAGCTGTTAAAAGTCTTGATCTCGCCGGTGCGCGAATCTCCGACGATCATCCCGGGGCGCAAGACCGAGATCGGCAGCTCGCCTTTGGCGGCCTGAACCAAGCGCTCCCCTTCGTATTTGCTGAACTCGTAGGCGCAAGAAAAGCCAAACTCTTCGCTGAGCGCCTCCTCGGGCACGGCGCCGCGCCGCCCCCCGCAAACGTACGCCGTCGAGACATGTGAAAAACGCGCTAGCCCGTGGCCGCGCTGAACGGCCCGCGCGAAATCGAGCAGATTCGCCGTGCCCTGGACGTTCGTCCGGCGCAGTTCCTGGATCGGGGCGTTCACCCGGAGGTCGGCGGCGCTGTGAACGATGTGCGTGACCGTGTGCAGCAGAGCGTCATAGGTCGGGGCCTCCAGACCCAGGCACGGCGCGCTGACATCGCCGCACTCGACCTGTACGCGTGTGCCGATGGCGTCCGCGAGTTCACGCCAGTCCCACCACGCGCGCGCCAATCTGTGCCGCGCGGCCTCGCGATCCTCCGCGCGGACCAGCGCGATAACTGTGCAATCGGCCTTTTGAATCAACCGCCGTGCGACCTGTGTGCCGAGAAAGCCCGTCGCCCCGGTGAGGAGAACAACTGCACTCATGCCGCCACCTCCCAGCCGTGATCTTTCACAAAGGAGCGGAGGAACTCGCGGTTGCCCCGCGAGTTGCGCAAGTGTTCCTCGTACCCGCGCCGCAAGGATTCTTTTTCGAGCGACGGATTTGCCAACAGCTTTTCCACGCGTTCCTTGAGCGTCGCGCATAGGTTCGGCGTGTGCGGATCCAAAAAGAACTGGGCCGTAAAGCCAAGCTCATCGTAGATGGTCTTGAGTCTGAGATCGTGACCGACGGCCACCTGGGGCACCTGCGCGGCCAGCGAGAGCACGCAACCGTGGTAGCGTGACGTCACCAGTAGGTCGAGGCTCCGCAGCAGTGTGGTCATTTGCGAAGCACTGTACTCCCGGGCGGAGAACAGGCGCGCCCGGCCGGCATGAACCATGTGCTGCTGAACCCGGCGTGCAAAAGGCTCATCCAACTCTTCCATGCAAATCAAGGCGATGGACTTGTCATGTTCTCTCACCAGGCAGTCCGCCAGAGCGGCGTAGCCGTTTGCCAATTCGGCGGCGGCGCGTCGTCGCTCCGGCGAGCTGGAAAAATAGTACGGCCACTTGTAGCAGTCCTGGCGCTTGCCCCATGGACGCATGACGACGGGCCACAAGTGGTAATTCACCGCAGCCAATCCGGCCAGCCCCGAGCGCGCTTCCGGCCACACGCGTTGGACCCACCCCTCGTCTGACGCGGCCGTTTGAAAGTTGAAGGCGTTATCGGCTGTGACCTTGATGGGTGCGGTGACTCCGCACGCGCGCAGACGATCGGCCGCTGCCTGCGAACGGGTGATGATGAGATCCGTCTTGCTGGCTTCGTGGCGGACGAGGCGCCGGTTTACAGGCGAGAGCTGCCCGGCATCCACCGAGTACGCCAGGGACGGCTTGCCCATCGTGTGTGCGCAGTGAGTTGCCCACAGATATGCCCACAACAATAGAGAGGTCGAATCATCCATATAGCAGTGGCCTTCGACCAGCATAATCAAATCGTGCTCCGCGACAAGCTGGCGGACGGCAAGAGGAAAGAGGGCGGGGATGGGAACGATGCGGAGGTTCGGACCCTCTTGAACATACCGGCGCAAGTTCGATTCGTTCAGCGTGGGAACGGTGATGAGCGCATCCGGCCCAAGCACGGCGCGCACATCCTCGATGTC
>LJTT01000015.1 GCA_001303585.1 Betaproteobacteria bacterium SG8_41 | reverse complement strand
TCGAATTGTCGGGCAAGGTCGTCGGCCGGCCAAGCGTGTAGAGGTGATATTCGAAGAACGCCTTCTGCTCGAATCCTGCGGCACGGTCCTCCTCCGCCATGCCGCGCTTGGCGGCCATCGCGCGCGGCGTGCGCCCGGGGCGCGTCGCGCGCTGGACATCTCCCGCCACCAGCTTGAGCCTGGCGTCCTGATAGCTTGCGCCCGATTGATTGAGGATGCTCACCCAGGCGCCGATATCGAGCTTGCATGTCGCGGCGCTGACGCCTTGCGCATAGGTCAGGTTGTAGTCCGCCCACCAGGTGATGCCGGTGGTTTGATACGACACGCGTGCGCGATGAGGCCCTGCGCGCTTCGCGGCAATATCCCAGACCAGGGTCGGACGAGTGATCAGTCCGCCCGGCAGCTCCGGCAACTTGATACCGGCGTTGTGAGGCAGGAGCTGGATGCTGCCGTCCTCGCGCCGGAGCGTGACGCCGCCGCGGGTCGAGAGGAGCGTTCCGGAAAAGGACTCAACTCCATTGCCGCGAACCTGATCGACAGAAATCTGGCGGTCCACGTAGCGCTGAAGCAGCTTCTGCGTGCTCACCAGGTCGAACTGGAAGTTCTGCTCGACCACGCTCGTGCCGCCAGGATCAGTCAGGGACTCGAAGCTTACGGTCGTCGGGTCGATCAGCGCGGCCACGTCGGAAAAGCGCAGCACGTTGCGCCCCTGCTCGAGAGCGAGGTCGCGCTGGTGGCGCACGACCGCGTAGCCGGGGACGGCCTGGGGGCGGCCTCCGTGGCGGTACAGCTCGGCAGACAGGGCGCCGGGCTCGGTGCTGCTGTAGATCGTGAGCGCGTCTCCGCTCGCGCCGGCGGCGGTGCCATAGACGAGAAACAGCATCGCGGCGATTGCCGAGAACCTGGTCGAACGCATGTCATCTCCTTTCAGCTATGGAACATCGTGTCCCTGGTGTAAACGGATCGCTACCACGCACGGGGTTAAAAAGTGTAGTGCTCCTGCAAGTGCTTGATCCAGCGCAAAGGATTGGGCAGCCGATCGCTTAAAATCGCCATTTTCGGGAGAAACGGCTTTGCAAAGCGTCTGCGTGTTTTGCGGTTCCAACACGGGCAATGGAGACGTCTACAGTGCGGCAGCGCGCGCCTTGGCCGCGGCCATGGTGCGTCGCGGGCTTCGGCTCGTCTATGGCGGTGGCAGCATCGGGCTGATGGGAGTCCTGGGCGATGCCGTGCTAGCGGCAGGCGGCCACGTCATTGGCGTCACGCCCCGTCGGCTGCTCGAGCGGGAACTCGTCCACACGGGGCTCACCGAGCTGCATATCGTGGAGACCATGAACGAGCGCAAGGCGCTGATGGCGCAGCTCTCTGACGCCTTCATCGCGCTCCCGGGGGGAATGGGCACGCTCGACGAACTGTTCGAGATGCTGACCTGGACCCAGCTTGGTTTCCATCGCAAGCCGTGCGGCGTGCTCGATGCCGGGAATTATTTCGATCGGCTCATGGCGTTCCTCGATCACGCGGTGGCGGAGCGGTTCGTGATGCCCGAACATCGTTCGATGCTGATAGCCGAAGTCGATTCCGACAGGCTGCTGGAGCGGCTCGCCAACGAGCCGCCTCCCGCAGCCAGCAAGTGGGTCAGTCACGGTTCCCGGTAATCGGATGGGGTCGGTCATGTCCGGCGGGGCGGGCGACAGCGAATCTCCGGCCATTGCCGGACTTACGGCGGCCGAAGCTGCGGCCCGGCTCTCAGCCGAGGGCTACAACGACCTGCCGGTGAGCCGCCGCCGCGGCGTGGCGGCGATCGCGCTCGATGTAGTGCGCGAACCGATCTTCGCCTTGCTGGTGGGGGCAAGCCTCATCTACTTCATGCTCGGAGATCTGAAAGGCGCTCTGGTGCTGATCGTCTCGGTGCTCGTGATGATTGCGATCACGATCTACCAGGAGCGCAAGACCGAGCGTGCTTTGGAGGCGCTGCGTGACCTCTCCAGCCCGCGTGCGCGGGTGGTGCGCGATGGGCGCATGCAGCGGGTTGCCGGGCGGGAGGTCGTGCGTGGCGACATCCTGATCTTGGAAGAGGGCGACCGCGTGCCAGCGGATGCAATCTTACTCGATTGCCACGATCTGAGGGCCGATGAGTCGTTACTGACTGGCGAGTCGGTGCCCGTGGGCAAATCGGCCGGCAAGGAAAGCGACGTCATCGGGCGTCCGGGCGGCGACAATCTTCCATTCGTCTACTCGGGGACCATGCTGGTCCAAGGGCAGGGAATCGCGAAGGCCGTCGCGACAGGCATGGCTACCGAGATGGGGAAAATCGGCAAGAGGCTGCAGAGCATCGAGGGAGAGCCCACGCCGATGCAGCGCGAGATTCGGTCGGTCACGCGATACCTGACCGTGTTCGGCCTTGCCCTGGCGGCAGTGGTCGCGGTCGCGTACGGGTTGGTGCGCGCCTCATGGCTGGACGGGATGCTCGCGGGCATTACGCTGGCGATCGCCATCATCCCGGAGGAGTTCCTCGTGGTAGTGGTGGTGTTTCTCGCGCTTGGGGCGTGGCGCATATCGAGGAGCCGTGTGCTGACGCGCCGCGTTCCCGTCATTGAAGCGCTCGGCGCAGCAACCGTGCTGTGCGTGGACAAGACCGGCACGCTGACCCTCAATCGCATGATGGTGAGGAAGCTCGCCGCCGGCGGGAACCTGCACGACGTCAGGGCCGTCGAGGACGATCTGCCCAAGGCGTTTCATGACGTACTCGAACACGCTGTCCTGGCGAGCGAGATAAATCCGCTGGACCCAATGGACCGTGCGCTCACGGAGCTGGGGGACTTTCATCTGGACGAGCGCCGCGCGCGGCACGCACGTTGGGCGCTCGTGAAGGAGTATCCGCTCTCACCGGAGGTTCCCGCCCATACCCACGCCTGGCGGACTGGGGCTGGAAATGACCACGTTGTGGCGGTGAAAGGCGCTCCGGAAATGGTGGCTCAGCTCTGCAAGCTCGACGCCGCCGCCTGGGAACGCGAGCGCGTGCTGGTCGAGCAGATGGCGCGCGACGGGCTGCGCGTGCTCGGGGTCGCCCGCGTACGCTTTTCGGGCAACGAGTGGCCGCAGCAGCCGTCCGAGTTCGAGCTGGAGTGGTTAGGGCTGGTAGGTTTGGCGGACCCGATTCGCCCGACAGTGCGGGCGGCTCTGGGGGACTGCTACCGCGCTGGTATTCGGGTCATCATGATCACCGGCGATTACCCGGTCACCGCGCAGGCAATCGCGCGCGAAATAGGCCTCGCGCCGGCGAATGTCGTGATGACCGGAAACGAGCTCTCGGACATGAGCGACGACGAGCTTCGGCGGCGCGTCCGGAGCGTAAATATCTTCGCGCGCGTCATGCCTGAGCAGAAGCTGCGCCTGGTCGATGCGCTCAAGGACAATGGCGAAATCGTTGCGATGACGGGAGACGGGGTCAACGATGCGCCGGCCCTGAAGAGTGCGCATATCGGTATCGCAATGGGCGGCCGCGGCTCGGACGTGGCCCGCGAGGCCGCCGCGCTCGTGCTGCTCGACGACGACTTCGACTCCATCGTGAAAACCGTGCGGCTGGGGCGCCGCATCTACCGGAACGCCTGCAACGCGCTGTCCTATCTTCTGGCGGTGCACGTGCCGATCTGGGGCATGGCCGTGGTAGCGCTGGTGTTCGGGTGGCCGATGGCCTTTTTTCCGGTGCACATCGTGTTCTTCGAGTTCGTGATCGACCCGACCTGTTCCATTGCCTTCGAGGCCGAGGCGGCGGACGAGGAAGTCATGTCCCGGCCACCGCGCCGCACGGACGAACTGATTTTCAGCCGGCGCAGAGTCACGGTCGCATTGACGCAGGGGGTGATAATGCTGCTCGTCGCAGCGCTTGTTTATGGTGTCGCGCTGGATCGCGGCAGCGGCGAGTCGACCGCCCGGGCGATGGCGTTCACCACTATCGTTCTCGGCAATATCGGTTTGATACTGGGCAACCGTTCCGGCACGCGTTCAATTCTGGCGATGCTGCGGTTTCCGAACCCGGCGCTGTGGTGGGTCATCAGCGGCGCATTGGCAGGCATGGCGGCAGCCTTGTATCTGCCGCAGATGCGCGAGTTGTTCAGTTTTGCGCCCTTGCCGATTACCGACCTGATGCTGTGCGTAGGGGCGGCGGTAGCCGGACTGCTCTGGTTCGAGTTTTACAAATTCCTGCAGGCTCAGCGCATGTCGGTGTGATGTCTGTCACAGGTGCCACGCGAGTTTTCTTTCTTCGCGACGCGCCGTCTGGCGCAGCATCCGGATTTCCCTTAATATTCCAACGACCTAGAATGCCCCAAAGGGCTCACGATCACGGGGAGCTGCACCATGACCCACGCAGTCGACAGGGCGTACAACATTGAGGATCTGCGCGAGATTGCGCGCCGAAGGCTGCCCAAAGGGTTGTTCGAGTTCGTCGACCGGGGAACGGAGGACGAGGTGTCGCTGCGAAATAACCGGGCCGTATTCGAGCGCATTCGTTTTCACCCGCGCACGCTGGTCGATGTATCCGGTCGCAGCCAGGAAATCACCCTGTTCGGCCAGAAGCAGAAGATGCCGGTCATTATCGCGCCGACCGGCACGGCCGGACTCATGTGGCATCACGGCGAGATTCATCTCGCGCGCGCGGCAGCGGATGCCGGCGTGCCCTTCACGCTGGCGACCGGCTCGACGACCTCCATGGAAAAGGTGGCCGAGTCCGTGTCAGGCATACCGCTCTGGTTCCAGCTCTACATGTGGCCGGACCGCAAGCTCTCGCACCAGCTGGTTGAGCGCGCGCGTGCCGCCGGCTTCAAGGCGCTTGTCGTGACCGTCGATGGGGTCGCCTCGGGCAACCGGGAGTACAACCTGCGTAACGGATTCACGATTCCCTTCAGTTTCACGCGCCGCAATATCACCGATGTTTTGATGCACCCGCGCTGGTTGGCCGGGGTGTTGGCCAAATACGTGCTGACGACCGGTATGCCGCGTTACGAGAACTATCCGAGCGAGATCAAGCATCGCGTCACCGCGCGGCCCATGGGCCGCTCTCAGATGCGCAATGACTCGCTCAACTGGGACGACCTGCGCGACCTGCGCCGGATGTGGCCGAACATTCTCATCGTAAAGGGGGTCCTCCACCCGCAGGACGCCATGCTGGCGGCGGACTGCGGTGCCGATGGCGTGGTGGTGTCAAACCATGGCGGACGCAATCTCGACGGGATTCTGTCGCCGATTGAGGTGCTTCCGGAGATCGTCGATGCGGTCGGCAAGCGTTTGACGGTGCTGGTCGACAGCGGTTTCCGGCGCGGGTCGGATGTGGTCAAGGCGCTTGCCATGGGCGCGAACGCGGTGCAGATCGGGCGTCCCACGCTCTACGGGGTTGCCTCGGGCGGGGAAACGGGCGCACGGCGGGCGCTCACGATTTTTCGCGAGGAAATCGACCGCGTAATGGCGCTCATTGGCGCCCGCAGCATTGCCGATCTCAACCCGGAGATTCTGCGTGCGCCGGACTTTGCGCTGCGCGTGGCAGATCCCGCGCGGCGGGGCTTGCGCTTGCTGGATACCGCGAAGGCGGTGGAGCGCTAGCTTTTGATCTATTACCTGGTCGCGCTGGTACCGTTCGCGCTCCTCGGCTACGTCCTGTGGGCGTACCACCGCAAGGCAGCCGAGAAGGAGGCCGTAAGACAGGAGCGTCTGGCGCTTTTGATGGCCGAGAGCCAGCGCAATGCAGTCGCCGGGGAGGGGGAGTCGGAGCCGGGAGCGGCGCCAGCGAAAAAGCTCGAGCCGGTGCGCCAGGGACCTTCATGGGCGCCGCGCGACCGTTTTCTCTCGCAAGCCGAGGCCGTTGTCTACTACCTGCTAAAGAGCGCGCTGCGCCGTGACCACGAGATATACGTACACGTTGCCCTGGCGGCGGTGGTCACGGCGGGCGGGACGGTCCTGGGTTTCGAGCGCGAACAACGGCTGCGGCGGCTGGCTCAGCACGAGTTGGATTTTGTTATTTGTGACAAAGACTTGCGTGTGGTCGCGGCGATCGAATTGAATCAGGAGAATGCAGCACCCGAGCGCGAACTGAAGGCGGAGTGCCTGAAGAGCGCCGGTATCCGCCTCATTGAACTCGACCCCAGGGCGCTGCCACGACGCGATGAAATACGCGCCCTCTTTCGCCGCTGAGGCGGCTCGTCCGGGATGATCCGGCAGTGCGGTGCAGGCTGGCTGCGACGGTGTCGCCGCAAAGGGCGGGAGTTGCCAACGCTACGGAATACCGGTATCGTTCGCGCCGCAGTCGATTCAATCGGTGTTTTGTTGATCCGTAGACTCTGCGCTGTATGGCGGGGTGCCTTCAGTTCTCAACCACTTCCTTTGATTCGTTTGCAGGCCGCGAGCACACGCTCGTGATTAGTACGTTTTTTTTGGAGAGCACATGGCAACAGGAATCGTGAAGTGGTTCAACGAAGCGAAGGGTTTCGGGTTCATCACACCGGATGACGGCAGCGAGGACGTTTTTGCCCATTTTTCGGAAATTCAGGGCAACGGCTACAAATCGCTCAAGGAGCGGCAGCGCGTCGAATTCGAGGTGGCGCGCGGCCCGAAAGGCATGAAGGCGGCTGCCATCAAGCCGCTGTAAGCGCAGCCCGTTGCAAACAAAAAGGGGCTCCAAGAGCCCCTTTTTTTGCGCCAGAGACCGATCCGAGCGCGGTTTTTTCCTTACTTTTTCTTCGTCTCCTTGACGCTTTCAGCGCCCTTGGTGCTGATGGCGGCCTGGGCGGCCTTGATCAAACTGGCGTCGACCTCGAAGATTTCACGGTTGACCGCCTCTACCTCTTCGCCCGTCGCCGGGTTGATGATTGCCTTGCGCTTGGCCGCGTCCGCCAGGAATGCAGGGTCCTTGATCATTTTCTTGAATGCCGCGCGCAGCGCCTTCACGACATCGTCCGGAACGCCTGGCTTGGCCATCAGCGAGCGACCAATTGGTGCGCCGGAAGAAACGAAGCGAAGTACTTTTTTGGCTTGCGGGTCGTCGACAATTTCGTGCAGCAGCGGCACGTTCGGGAGATCGGGGTCACGCTGCAAACCGGCCTGCAGCACGATCTTGAGGTTGCCGGATTTCAACTCGGCTCCGTCCCCGGATTTGAATGACGCCCAGTTCTTTGAAACCAGGTCTGCCTCGCCGCGCAAAACGGCCAACGTGGCCCTTTTCGAGCCTTTATAGCCGCAGATCAGTCTGAGTTTCATTCCGGCCACGTTCTTCAGCATTGCCGGCATCTGCGCGCTACGCGAGGACTTGCCGGTACAGGCGGCAATGAGCTGCGTTTTACGCATGCCCTCGATTGTGGTTGCGGGCGCGCCTTTGCGGACGGCGAAAGCCGCGTTGGCGGGCGCGAATCGTCCGATGTACTGGATCTTGGCCGCATCCCATTTGGCGCGTTTGGGCGTGAGCAACTGGATATGCGCCAGGGTGTCGGGCAACAGCGCGATGGTCAGCCCGTCCGCGGCGACATTATTCATGTAGTTGGCTGCTGCTTTACGTCCGCCGCCGCCTGGCATGTGTTGAACGATCACGTTCGGATTTCCCGGAATATATTGACCGATATGCGCAGCGGCCAGCTGGCCGTAAAGATCGTAAGACCCGCCAGGCGGGTGACCGAGCAGGATCGTCAGATCTCTGCCTTTATACAGTTCCTCCACCGTACCGGCTGCCGCGGGCGAAAAAGCCGAGATCACCCCCAGCGCGGTAGCGGCGGCGAACATCATCAGTTTGCTCAATACTGGAGAGAATTTCATTGGACGTCCTCCTCATTTATCTGCAATTTTCTGTTTGAATACATCTTGCAATATAGCGCCAGCTCTTTGAGTATAAGGCGTTCACCCCGCGGTTCCGATAGGCGATTGAATGTTCTGGCCCGCCGCCTGGAACCGGAGCGGGAATAGGACTTTTCTTTATTAAAACAATATCAACGAACCTGGTGCGGCTGCAAGACGTTTGTGGTGAACGCCCGGTTGGAGGAAATCCGTAGATGGTGTGGGATGCCGCAATTACCGCTTTGGGTGTGCTGAGCGACCCAACCCGGCTGATGTTCGTCGTTCTGGGAACATTCCTCGGCCTGATTATTGGTGTGATTCCAGGCATCGGCGGCCTCGTGGGCTTGGCCCTGTTGCTGCCTTTCACGTTCTCGATGGACCCCTATACTGCGCTGGCTTTCCTGGTCGGCGTGCAGTCGGTTACCACCACCTCGGATACGATTCCCGCGGTTCTATTTGGCGTGCCCGGTACGGTCGGCTCGGCGGCGACCATTCTTGATGGCCATCCAATGGCCCGTCGTGGAGAAGCCAGCCGCGCCTACGGCGCGGCCTTCACCGCTTCGGTCTGCGGCGGACTGTTCGGCGCATTCGTTCTGGCGCTATCGATTCCGATCCTGAGGCCATTTATTCTGGCCGTGGGCACCCCGGAGCTGTTGTCGATTTGTCTTCTTGGCTTGACGCTTGTCGTCTCACTTTCCCGCGGTGCCATGGCAAAAGGAATGGTCGCGGCGGCCGTTGGGCTCTTGTTGTCGACGGTTGGCGATGAACCGCAGACCGGCCAATTGCGCTGGTCATTCGATCTGGCTTACCTATGGGATGGGCTGCCGCTCGTGCCTCTGGCGCTCGGACTGTTCGCGGTTCCTGAAATCATTGATCTGGGCGCATCGCGCGGCTCGATAGCCGGAGACAAGGTCAAGGATGAGCGGTGGCAGCAACTCCAGGGCGTGCGCGATGTATTCAAGAACTGGTGGCTGGTGATCCGCTGTTCTTCCATTGGGACATTATTGGGGGCGATTCCCGGTGTGGGCGCCTCGGTGATTGACTGGGTCGCCTATGGCTACGCCGCGCGTTCCGTGAAGGACGCATCCAAGACGTTCGGTAAAGGAGACGTCCGGGGCGTCATTGCGTCGGAGAGCTCGAACAATGCAAAGGAGGGGGGAGCGTTGGTGCCTACAGTGGCCTTTGGCGTCCCAGGTTCGGCCTCCATGGCCCTGCTGCTCGGCGCATTCTTGATTCACGGTATCGCGCCCGGCCCCAACATGCTGGACGAGCACCTTGATGTCACGTTTACCCTCATCTGGACCGTGGCGATTGCGAATATTCTCGGTGCGGGCGCCTGTTTTCTGTTTGCGGGTCAATTCGCACGGGTCGCGACCGTCCGTGCTGGGATTCTGGTGCCCCTGGTATTCGGCATCATGCTCGTGGGGGCGTTTCAGGGCGCGCGGGATTACGGGGACCTGGTGGTGCTGGTGCTTTCCGGGGCGCTTGGCTGGATCATGAAGACCCGGGGATGGCCGAGGCCGCCTCTTGTCCTGGCGTTCGTGCTCGGCGGGTTGGTTGAAAATTATCTATTCATCTCGCACCTTCGCTACGGACTTGAGTGGATGTTAAGGCCGGTGCCAATGATCATGATCGCGATCATTGCATTCATGCTGGTCCGGCCACTGGTTTCGTATGTGCGGGGCGGCCGGCGACCCGACACCAAGATCCTGCACTCCGAAGAGGTGAGCGCTCAGCCGCTGAATCCGACCGAAATCATGATGTGGGCTGGCACCGCGGCCTTGTTTGTCTACGTGTTGGTCAGCAGCGCAGAGTGGGAACCGGCGGCGCGTCTGATGCCCAGGGCCCTTGCTGTGGTTGGGCTGATCGCGATTGCCGGTTACTTCGTGTGGTGCTGGTTCAGCGGCGGCTTTGCGGCAAAATCAAAGGAAAGGGTGCCGTGGGCCGGGGCGATGGGGCAGGGTCTCTGGCTGGTGGGGCTCGTGTTTGCGGTGGGCGTGATTGGCATGCTGCCTGCCATGGGCCTTTTCGTCATGGCCTACATGCGATTCGAGGGAAAAAGCCGGTGGTCGAACATCATGCTGATCGTGACCCCGTATTGGCTCGCGGCCTTTTTCCTGTTTCACGAGTTGCTGCATCTGCCTTGGCCGCAGTCTTTGCTGGGTGATTGGTTCCCGGCCCTTCGCGCGAATCTGGGCGGGCTTGTATAAACATAGCTTTAGTGAAACGACAACCTTGGCAGGTTAAGGCCTGATCGCCTTGTTGGCCTCGAATCTAGCCTAGTCGGGGCCCATCTCCCGACTGTTTCATGTCCCTCGGTTTCGTGAAATACGGGTTGCGAATAGCCTTGATTTAATTTCAGAGGCGCATTCCCCTCCCAGCTAAGACCGGACGTTTCTCCCATTAAAAATTGAGTCAGAATGTGCTAAACATTTAGCACGATGCCTTTCCGGATTTTCTCGTAAAGGCCAATGTGGCCACGCAGAGATATAGCTGAGTGGATTCAAGTGCATACCTGCATGAACCCGGTCATTATTTATTGTTAAGAGATGCGGCGTCTCTACGACCACGGCTGGGCGGCAGGGACCGGTATCTTCGGCCGATCTGGTTATGGGAAAGAGAGCGCCCTCAGCCTGGGTCGTGCTGCGCCAAAGGACGGCACGCTCGGGAAACTCGAAACTTCGCGACCCGCTTAGAAGAGATCCGGCCTAACCGTAATCTTGTGGGTCCGCTTCGAGTCAAAAACAGCCATCCGCTACCGGGCCTTCAACTGCCGCTTGAGCACGCCTCGATAGAGCGTATTCATTGCATGGCGGATCCGAGGTTCAACCATGGATAGCAACAATTGTAAGTTCTGTGGTCATAGCAATCCGGCGGAATCAGAGGTCTGTAGCGAATGCGGTTCAGCTTGCGATCTGGTATGCCGGTTTTGCCAGCACAGCAATCCGGCGAGCTCGAATTTTTGCAACAAATGTGGCGGACAGTTGAACCTTCTGCCGTGCCCAAGCTGCGGGGCGGTAATCGATAAAGCGGCGAAATCCTGTTACCAGTGCCACAGTGATCCGTGCGGTAGCAGTTCCGACGCCGAGGAGCGCGGGCCTCCGCGGCGTGAGGGCTCTCGCCGGATAGATGGCGCGGCTATGCTGGCCGCGATTGAACAGTTCTACGAACAGGAGCAGCAGCAGGAGCGCGGGACGGACCCCATCGCCCCTCCGTTGTCCACCGCCGACGTTGACAGGGCAGAGCCCTTAGAAGCTCCGTCGTTCACCGCCGACATTGACAGGCTGGACTCCCTCGAGGCTCCGTCATTCACCGCCGACGTTGACAGAGCGGACCGCGCCGAACCAGCGTCGGCTACTGCCGAACCTGACAAGGCGTTGCCTCGCAGGCGCGCTCAGGCGATCCTTGGCGCGGCGGTTCTTGCAGCGGTTGCCGTGCTGGTTTACTACAGCTACCACCAAGGTTCTCTCGGTGATGCGCCTGCACCTTTGGCCGCAACGAGCGAACAGCGCGGTCATGAGGTTCCTGGTGGCGCTGGCGTCATCCGCCAAGATTTGGCGGCACTCAAAACGATCCCGGCTCAGGACACTCAGCATGCGGCCATTGCGAAAAAGGCAAAACCTGTCCCGGGCAAGACCGCTGCTGCCTTAGCGAGTCTGGTCGCTGAAACGCCCGAGCCCGCGACCGCGCCTGAACGTGCATCTGCAGCCGCTGCCGAAAAGGAAAAACCTGTCCCGACCGGTTCCGCAACTGCATTGGCGAGTTTGGTGCCTGAAACACCCGAGCGTGCAGCGGCGCCTGCGCCCGAGCCCCTAGTTGCCGCCAATGCGGAAAAAGCAAAACCTGCCCCGGCCAGTGCCGCGACTGCTTCAGCAAGTCTGGCGGCGGAAATGCCGGACCCCGCAACCGCATCTGCGCCCGAGCCCGTAGTTGCCGCCACCGCGCAGAAAGCAAAACCTGCCCCGGCCAGCGCCGCGACTGCTTCAGCAAGTCTGGCGGCGGAAATGCCGGACCCCGCAACCGCATCTGCGCCCGGGTCCGTAGTCGCCGCCACCGCGGAAAATGCAAAACCTGCCCCGGCCAGCGCCGCGACTGCTTCAGCAAGTCTGGCGACGGAAATGCCGGACCCCGCAACCGCACCTGCGCGTGCCGTCGCTGCGGACAAGGTAAAACCTGCCCCGGCCAGGGCCGCGTTGGATTCAGCGAGTCTGGCAGCGGATACACCAGCACCAGCACCAGCGACGGCACCTGCGCGTGCGGCCGCTGCGGACAAGGTGAAACCTGCCCCGGTTAAGTCCACGATTGCTTCAGCGAGTTTGGCGGCGGATACACCTGCACCAGCGACCGCACCTGCAGCCGCTGTGGACAAGGTGAAACCTGTCCCCGCTAAGTCCACGATTGCTTCAGCGAGTCTGGCGCCGGAAACGCTCAAGCCTGTGCCGGCCTTGGCCGCAGGAGCGGACGGCATGGCGGCCTCTGAAGGCACCATCGACGGCCGAGCGCGGGCATGCCGAGGGTCATATTACGCGGCGATTTGGACAAATTGTGTCGGAGAAATAACGTTCCCCGACGGCAGGCAATACTTTGGCGAGTTCAGGGACGGCGTGTACCACGGGCAAGGCACCGCAACGTTGCCCGATGGTGAAAAATATGTCGGCCAACTGAAGAACGGCAAGCGCGATGGGCAAGGCACCGCGACGTACCCCGACGGGCGAGAATACGTCGGCAACTGGACCGACGACAAAGCCAACGGGCAGGGCACCGCTACCTATCCCGATGGCCGAAAATACGTCGGCGAGTTCAAGGACGGTAAGCGCAATGGGCGGGGCACCGTGACTTATCCCGATGGCCGACAATACGTCGGCCAGTGGAGACGCGACGACTACGACGGGCAAGGCACCGCGATCTACCCCGATGGCTTCAAGTATGTCGGCGAGTTCAGAAATGGCCAGTTTCACGGCCAAGGCACTGCGATCTACCCCGACGGCTTCAAGTATGTCGGCGAGTTCAGAAATGGCCGGTATCACGGGCAGGGCGCGGTCACGTTGCCCGATAATTCCAGGTACGTCGGCGAGTTCAGGAATGGCCACTACCATGGGCAGGGCACTGTCACGTACCCCGATGGCTTCAAGTACGTTGGCGAGTGGAAGACCGACAAAGCCAATGGGCAAGGCACAGCGATCTACCCTGATGGCCGAAAATACGTTGGCCAATGGAAGGACGACAAACCCAACGGGCAAGGTATCGAAT
The DNA here is from genome assembly GCA_001303585.1 of Betaproteobacteria bacterium SG8_41. GTDB lineage: Bacteria > Pseudomonadota > Gammaproteobacteria > Burkholderiales > SG8-41 > SG8-41. The sequence goes on along the minus strand of LJTT01000015.1, from coordinate 30,927 downwards.
ACGGCCACGATGGATCAGTCCTGCGATCGGGACTTTGGGAAAACGGGAAATTCGTCGGGAAGGGATAGGTGCCGAACGCGGCATCCGCATTGCGTGAGCGTGTAAGTTGAAACCACCGCAGACCAACGCGACGTAATTCAGAAAAAAAGCCCAAGGGATTCCTGGGCTTCGCGCGGTCTAGCGTCGTCCAGACCGACGAGTGATTTGGTGGAGGCGGCGGGAATCGAACCCGCGTCCGCAAGCCTTCCACAGTCAGGACTACATGCTTAGCCTGGTCGTTTGGGTCTCGCCTCGCGTCCGCCGGCCGGCAGGCTGACGCTTGGCCAGTCGCTTCGACGGATCCGTGCGGCCAAGCGACCAGACCGCACAGAGGGGCTGATGTAAATGACGCTGCACCCGCTGAGCAAGCTTGGCTTGCGCCTCGCCGCCCTTTGGGCCTAGCCCATCAGCAAGCTAGTGCAGCGTCTCGCCGGTGTTAGGCGGCGAGAGCGAAACGCTCGTCGTTGGCGTTTATGGTTTCCAGCCTTTTTACAAGGTGACTGGACCTTGGCATGCCCTGTGCTGCTTCACGACCCACGTCGAAACCAGGTCGCCCCCAGTGTTTCAGAGTCGGGAGTCTCAGCGAGCGAGGATCAATCAGTATGCTGGAACCCCCGGCCGTGCGCTCCCATGTGCAACGCAAACTCAACCTTAACACTTTAAATGGGTCCTGCGCGCGAGAATTCAACCTTACCCACTCCATGCCTCCGGACCCTCAGTTTTCCAGGATCCCCAGCAGCTCACCCGGATGCGCCAGTATCCAGTCGCCTCCCCACGTGTCGGAATCGTTGCCGTTCAGGTAGCCCCATCCAGCCACCGCCGTCCTCATTCCAGCAGCTTGTCCGGCCTCGATATCCCGCCGGTCGTCGCCGACGTAGAGGCACGCCTGCGGTTCAATCCCGATCATGCGACTTGCGGCCAGGAGCGGCTCGGGGTGTGGTTTGCTCCGGGGCGTGGTATCACCACCCACGACGCAAGCGGCGCGAGCACTTAGCTCGAGCCGCTCGATCAATGGCAGTGCGAACCGTTCCAGCTTGTTTGTAACGACACCCCACGGCGAGCCGCGTTTTTCCAGCCCGGACAATAGTTCCGGCATACCTGGAAACAGTACCGTCGCTCGACACAGGTTGGCTTCGTAGCATGCGAGGAATTCGTCGCGCAGCGCATCGTAATCGGGGTGGCCGGGTGAAATATCAAAGCCGACGCCGAGCAGGCCGCGCGCTCCATGGGACGTGACCGGGCGCGTCTCCTCAAGCGGTAGCGGAGCCATCCCGCGGGAGCCCCGGAGTGTGTTGAGGGCGTACGCCAGATCAGGAGCCGTGTCGGCAAGCGTGCCGTCGAGGTCGAAGAGGACCGCTTTGATCATGTAGATGCGTGACCCGTGGCCAGTGACCGGAAACGGGCCGTGATCCGTAACCGGTGCCCAGTGAGCAGAAACTTCACAATGTCCAATTTCGTCAAATCACTGGTCACTGGTCACTGGTCACTGGTCACTGGTCACTGGTCACTGGTCACTGGTCACTGGTCACTGGTCAAAGTTTTGTGGCGTGGAGAATGTAGTTCACGTCCGCGTCGCTGCCCAGCGAATAGACCCGGGTGAGCGGGTTATAGGTCATCCCGATGATGGCTGTCATCTGCAGCCCCGCGTTGCGGATGAGCGCCGCGAGCTCGGATGGCTTGATGAACCGCGAATAGTCGTGCGTGCCACGCGGCAGGAGCCGCAACACATACTCGGCGCCGACGATGGCAAACAGGTAAGACTTAAGGTTGCGATTGATTGTTGAAAAGAAGGCGTGGCCGCCTGGCTTGAGAAGCTCCGCGCAGGCGTTCACGGTTACCGCAGGATCGGGCACGTGCTCGAGCATTTCCATGCACGTTACGATATCGAAGCTTGCCCGCTTCTCTTGCGCGAGCGCTTCTGGCGCGACAAGCCGGTAGTCCACTTGCAGTCCCGACTCGAGCAAGTGCAATTGCGCCACCTTGAGCGGTTTCTCCGCAAGGTCGATGCCGGTCACCTCGGCGCCCCGGGCGGCCATGCTCTCGGCCAGTATGCCTCCGCCGCAGCCGACGTCGAGCACAGCTTTTCCCTGCAATGACGCAATGCCATCGATGTAGTCCAGGCGCAGAGGGTTGATGTCATGCAGCGGCCTGAACTCCGCATGCGGGTCCCACCAGCGATGCGCAAGCTCGCTGAATTTGTCAATTTCGAGAGGATCGACGTTGATCATGGATGGGATTGCCGGCCGGGAATGCGCGGCTGAAAGTTCAAGTTTGTCACGCTTTTCCCACAATCTTCAATCCCTGATCCTCGCTTCTGATTTTGTCGCCCCAGTAGCCTGCCTTGGCGCGAAGCTCGTCGGCGTCGAGCCGGGTGAGGCGTCCGTTCTCGACGAGCAGCTCGCCGTTGACCCATACATGGCTAACGTGTTCGCGGCCGGCTACGTAAACGAGATGGGACAGGGCGTCGTAACACGGCGAGAGTTCGAGGCTGGAGAGATCGACCGCGGTCATGTCCGCGAACTTTCCCGGGGTGAGCGAGCCGACCGCATGATCGAGACCAAGCGCACGCGCGGCATTCAAGGTCGCCATTTTGAGCGCAACGTGAGCCGGCAGCGCAGTGGCTTTCCCGCTGGCGCCTTTCGCGAGCAGGGCAGCGAGGCGCATTTCCGTGAGCACGTCGAGACGGTTGTTGCTCGCCGCGCCGTCCGTGCCGAGACCGACATTGACGCCGGCATCGTGCAGTGCGGCCACCGGTGCGATGCCGCTTGCCAGCTTCAGATTTGAGGACGGACAGTGCGCGACGTGGCAGGCATGCTCTGCAAGCAACGCAATTTCATCGTCCGCGAGATGCACCGCGTGCACGGCAATCAGGTTGGGTCCCAGCAGGCCCAGGCGCTGCAGGCGCCGGAGAGGGCGGAGCTTGTGCGATGCGACGCTCTCGCGGATTTCCTCGGACGTCTCGTGCACGTGTATATGGACGGGGAGATCGAGCTCGTCCGCGTAGACAGCCAGGCGCTCGAAGGCCGTGTCGCTGACGGTGAAAGGGGCGTGCGGCGCCAGGCAGAACGACAGCAGCGGCTCGTGCTTTAGTGCGTCGCGCGCGGCAAGCCCCTTGCTCAGATAGTCCGAAGCGTCGGTCGCATACGGCGAACGGAACTCGATGACAATCACGCCCAGCGCTGCGCGCATGCCGGCACCGAGCGCGGCGCGGGCCGCGGCCTCGGGGAAGAAATACATATCGTTGAAGCAGGTCACGCCGCCGCGCAGCATTTCCGCGCATGCCAGCAACGTGCCATCGTGGACGAATTCCGGGGAGGCAAGGCGCATTTCGGCCGGCCATATGTGCTGATTTAGCCATTCCATGAGCCCGAGATCATCGCCGAGGCCGCGCATCAGCGTCATGGCGGCGTGGGTATGCAGGTTGATGAGGCCGGGAATCAGTACATGGCCGGCCAGATCCATGCGGCGGGCATCCGGGTAGCGTTCACGAGCCTGCCGCACCGGCATGATCTCGTGGATGCGGTCGCCGGCTACGACGACAGCGTGGTCTCGCAGGACCGCTCCAGCGGGCTCGACGGGGATTACCCAGCCAGCCTCGATTACGTTTTTCTGGTGTGGGATCATCCCCGTTTCTATGAAATAAAAAGGCCCCGCCGAAGCGGGGCCTTCCGTTACCGAGACGCTCGGATCAGTGCTTACTTCTTCGGCTTGGCAAGCCGGGGTGCGCGGCCCACCACCTCGACCGTGACGCGGCGGTTCGGCGCCAGACATTCGATGAGCTGTTTGCGCTTCATCTTGTTGTCGCAGAACTTCGTCACCGGGATGGGCTGCTTGTAGGCCTTGCCTTCCCAGAAGATGAGCTTCTGATCCACGCCCTTGCTGATCAGGTAGTCCTTGACGACCACCGCGCGACGCTCGGACAGCTTCTGGTTGTAGGCGAGGCTGCCGATACGGTCGGTATGACCGGTCACCACGACCGCGCCGATCGTCACCGGGCCGCGCTTGGCGCGCTTGTTGGCCTTGGCCAGGCCGGCGAGGAACTTGTCGGTCTCTTTCTTGTTGTCGGCCGTCATCTCAGCCTTAGCAAACGGCATGCCTTGCAGCTCGATCTTGTACTGCACGTTCATCGGCTTGGCTTTTTTCTTCTTCTTTGCTGCAGGCTTCTTTTTCTCCACGGGTGCCGGGCGCGGTGCCGCCATCGGCTTCTTCACAAGATCGGGATCGCATTCTGCGATCGCCAGCGCCGGGGTCCATTGTCTGGTGCGTACGCAGACGCCCGCGCGGGGTGCCTTGACGACTGCGCCCCCTTTGTCTGTCAGGTACCCATCCATAGCCTCAGCTGCTGCCATTCCCGGCAGCAGCGCACCCGCGGCCGCGAGGCCAATGAGCGTTGACCGGATCGTTGAATTCATGATTTTTGATCCTCCTGTTATCGCAATGTGTTAGGGACGCGCCGGAATACCGAGCAACTCTCAGAGTCTCCCCGAGAGCTAACTAATATCACAACCATTTAAGCAAGGCAAATTATGCGGGAATCATAACATGATTCTGAGATAAAACCCTATTTCCCTGTTGCTCAAATGAAACGCTCGCGCTTAAAAGAGCGTCAATTTTGGTGTCTGGAAGGGGCTTCACAATTCCGGGGGGCGCGCCTGTCACATTCCGGGATACCGCGGTTTCGATGGGTGGTGGGGTGGCCGGTCTACCGCCAACTGTGAGCAAGGCCGGGCTATCCAGGCGCTCGGGTGGGGATTGTGTATAAGTGCGGCTACGGCCGGAGGGCGCCGCCAGAGGTGAAGACACCCCGCAGCGGCCTGCATCGCTCGTGATTCGGGGACGCGCATCGACCGCCCCTTTTGATGCATCGGCGTCTGGCCCCCTGAGCCGGGTGCCAAAGCGCTCGCTGGACTCCGCGTCTAGTGCGGATTCGTTCCGCCAAGCCAGAAGGGGTCGGTCGTTTAACGGTTTGAAACATACGCAGCCTCGCGGGTCGCGGGAAATGGCTCGTGACCGCAAAAAACGGGTCTTCGATTGATGCCGCGGTCATCATGACGCCGAGGATGACGGCCTCGCACGTGGTAAAATCTCCGGCTTTCGGCAACTGCAAGAAGCTCGGTTTCCCCGCCTTTTCATGGATCAGATCGCCAAGGAAACTCTCCCGGTCAGTCTCGAAGAAGAGATGCGCCGCTCCTACCTCGATTACGCGATGAGCGTGATCGTGGGCCGCGCCCTTCCCGACGTGCGCGACGGGCTCAAGCCAGTGCATCGCCGCATCCTGTTCGCGATGCACGAGGCCAACAACGCGTGGAACCGTCCCTACGTCAAATGTGCCCGAGTGGTGGGTGACGTGCTGGGCAAGTATCACCCGCACGGCGACGCCGCGACTTACGAGGCGCTGGTACGCATGGCGCAGAGTTTCTCCATGCGCTATCCGCTGATCGACGGGCAGGGCAATTTCGGCTCGGTCGACGGCGACTCTCCCGCGGCGTATCGCTATACCGAGTGCCGGCTCGACCGGATCACGGCCGAGCTTCTGGCCGATATCGACATGGAGACGGTCGACTTCGTGCCGAACTATGACGGCAAGGAGGAAGAGCCGGTCACGCTGCCGACGCGGGTGCCGAACCTGATGATCAACGGCTCATCCGGCATCGCGGTGGGGATGGCGACCAATATCCCGCCTCACAACCTTTCGGAAGTTATCGACGCCTGCCAGCAGCTGCTCAAGGAACCGGATACCGGAATCGAGGAACTGATCAAGATTGTTCCTGCTCCCGACTTCCCCACGCGCGGGATCGTCTATGGGCTTGGAGGCGTCAGGGAGGGCTACCGTACCGGCCGCGGCCGGGTGGTCATGCGCGCCCGCACTCATTTCGAGGAAGCAGAAAAGGGCGGCCGGGTCTCGATCGTGATCGATGAGCTGCCGTACCAGGTCAACAAGGCGACGCTGCTCATGAGAATCGGCGAGCTGGTGCGGGACAAGCGGATCGAGGGCATCTCCGATATCCGCGACGAATCCGACAAGAGCGGCATGCGCGCCGTGATCGAACTCAAGCGCGGCGAGAACGCCGACGTGATCCTCAACAATCTGTGGAAAGAAACGCAGATGGAGGAGACGTTCGGGATGAACATGGTCGCGCTGGTCGACGGCCAGCCGCGGCTTCTCAACCTGAAGCAGCTCCTGGACGCGTTCCTGCGCCACCGGCGCGAAGTGGTGACGCGGCGCACCGTATTCGAGCTTCGCAAGGCGCGCGAGCGCGGGCACGTTCTGGAAGGCCTCGCGGTCGCACTATCCAATGTCGATGACGTGATCGCGCTCATCAAAGGCGCGCCCACGCCAGCTGACGCGAAACGCGAGCTGATGGAGCGCTTCTGGCGCTCCGAGCTGGTCGAGGAGCTGCTCGCCCGCAGCGCGGGTGATGTGTCCCGCCCCGAAGGGCTTTCCGCCGAATTTGGTCTCCAGAAGAAAGGCTACAAGCTTTCAGACACGCAGGCGCAGCGCATCCTCGAGATGCGGCTGCAAAGCCTCACCGCCCTGGAGCAGGACAAAATCGTGGCCGAGTACCGCGAAACGATGGACAAAATCGTCGATCTGCTCGACGTGCTGGCGAAGCCCGCGCGCGTGACAGAGATCATCAGGCAGGAGCTGGCCGACGTGAAAGAGCGATTCGGCGACGAGCGCAAAAGCGAGATCGTCACCAACACGCAGGACCTCAGCACGGAGGACCTGATCGCCGCCGAAGACGTTGTGGTGACGCTGTCGCACGGTGGTTACATGAAGTCCCAGCCGCTGGCCGATTACCGCGCGCAGAAGCGAGGCGGACGCGGCCGACAGGCGATGACGACGAAGGACGACGACTTCATCGAAAAGCTCTTCATCGCCAACACCCACGATTACATCCTGTGTTTCTCGAACCGCGGGCGTGTGTATTGGTTGAGGGTCTTTGAGGTGCCTCAGGGCGGCCGCGCCTCGCGCGGCAAGCCGATCGTCAACCTCGTGCCCCTCATGGAGCACGAGAAGATTACGGCAGTACTGCCGGTGAAAGAGTTCGACGACGGGCACTTCGTGTTCATGGCCACGGCTCTGGGCACGGTAAAGAAGACGGCGCTGTCCGCCTTTTCGCGCCCGATGGCGAAGGGCATTATCGCCGTCGGTCTCGAGGACGGGGATTACCTCATCGGAGTCTCGCTCACCGACGGCAAGCAGGACGCGATGTTGTTCTCCGATGCGGGCAAGGCAGTGCGCTTCGCGGAGGACGAAGTGCGCTCCATGGGGCGGAGCGCGACGGGGGTGCGCGGGATGAAGCTGCAGAAGGACCAGCGCGTGATCTCGCTGCTGACTTCGAGCGATGAGGGCCTGTCGGTCCTTACTGCAACGCAGAACGGGTACGGCAAGCGCACGCCGATATCGGATTACACGCGTCACGGGCGCGGCGCCCTGGGCATGATCGCCATACAATGCAGCGAGCGCAACGGGAATCTCGTGGGCGCGCAGCTGGTCGGCCCGGAGGACGAGATCATGCTCATCACCACCGGGGGCGTGCTGATCCGCACGCGCGTCGCAGAGGTCAGGGAGCAGGGACGCTCCACTCAAGGCGTGCGTCTGATCAACCTCGACGAAGGCGAGCGCCTGGCCGGGCTGGAAAAGATCGTTGAAGCGGACGAGGATGTCGACACTTTAGCGGGGAGTCAGCAGTAAGCGGTCGGGCGCCGCTGCCGGGCCTGCCGCACGTCGCTCTAAGCTCACCACGGGAAAGAACATGCCGCGCGTTCATAATTTTGGCGCCGGGCCGGCGATGCTTCCGGAACCGGTGCTGCAGCAGGCCGCCGCCGAAATGCTCGACTGGCATGGCAGCGGCATGTCGGTCATGGAGATGAGCCACCGGGGCAAGGAGTTCATCGCGATCCACGCCCAAGCCGAAGCTGATCTCCGTGAGCTGCTCTCGATACCCAAGAACTACAAGGTGCTGTTCCTGCAGGGCGGGGCCGCCGCGCAGTTCGCCGTTGTCCCACTGAACCTGCTCCGCGGAAAGGACCGTGCCGACTACGCGCTCACCGGCTACTGGTCGAAGCGGGCGATCGCGGAAGCTCGGCGTTACTGCAAGGTCAACATTGCCGCAAGCTCCGAAGACGGCAAGTTCAGTTACGCGCCGGCGCAGGATAAATGGAAGCTCGATCCGGGTGCTGCCTACGTGCACATGACCTCCAACGAAACCATCGACGGCGTCGAGTTTCACTGGGTGCCTGAAACCGGCGATGTGCCGCTCGTTGCTGATGCCTCCTCGCATATCCTGTCGCGGCCGCTTGACGTCGGCCGCTTCGGCTTGATTTACGCAGGCGCGCAAAAGAATATCGGTCCAGCGGGGCTTACCATTGTCATCGTGCGGGAGGATCTGACCGGACAGGCGGATCCGCACACGCCAAGCGTTTTCGACTACAAGGTCCAGGCCGAGGCGGACTCGATGACCAACACCCCGGCCACCTACGCGATTTACATCGCAGGGCTGGTGTTCCAGTGGTTGAAGCAGCTCGGAGGGCTTGCCAGGATGGAGGAGCTGAACGTAGCCAAGGCGAAGCTGCTCTATGACTATTTCGACCAGACCGAGTTCTATTATTCCCCGGTTGCGAAATCGGACCGCTCGCGCATGAACGTCCCGTTCCGCCTGCGCAACGACAAGCTCGACACGGAGTTCCTGAAGCAGGCAGAGAGCGCAGGGCTTACGCAGCTGAAAGGCCACCGGGCGGTGGGCGGCATGCGCGCGTCGATCTACAATGCCATGCCGCTCTCGGGCGTGCAGGCACTTCTCGATTTCATGCGTCAGTTCGAGCGCAAACATGGCTGAGCCCTTTAAAATCCTGACGCTGAACCAGATCTCCAAGCTCGGGCTCGAGCGTTTCCCGGCCGACTGTTACGTCGTTGGCGGCAAGCTCGCGGATCCGGATGCGATTCTGGTGCGTTCGCACGACATGCATTCCATGAAGATTCCGGCGCAGGTCAAGGCGATCGGGCGCGCCGGTGCCGGCGTGAACAACATTCCCGTCGAGAGCATGAGTAAACGGGGCGTGCCGGTATTCAATGCCCCCGGGGCGAACGCCAATGCGGTCAAGGAGCTCGTCATTGCGGGATTGTTGATTGCCGCGCGGAACCTGGGGCCCGCACTCAAGTTCGTTGACGGGCTGCAGGGGGACGACAAGACCATCGACCGGCTCGTCGAGGAGGGGAAAAAAGCATTTGCCGGAATCGAGTTGCCGCGCCATACGCTGGGCGTGATCGGGCTCGGGAAAATCGGGAGCCTTGTTGCCGACGCGGCGATCAAGCTCGGGATGGACGTGCTCGGCTACGACCCGGAGATCACGGTCGAGGCGGCGTGGAGCCTTCCGTCGCGGGTGCGAAAGGCGCACAGCATCGAAGAGGTGCTACGTGGAAGCGAATTCGTCACGGTGCATGTGCCGCTTCTCGACGCCACGCGTGGTCTTATCAACGCGGACCGCATCCGGCTCATGAAAAACGGGGCGATTCTGCTCAACTTCTCGCGCGACGGCGTAACCGATAATGACGCGGTGCTCGAGGCGCTTGCCGCCAAGCGCCTCCGCAGTTATGTATGCGACTTTCCAGCGCAAAAACTGATTGGCCACCCGCTGGTGGTGGCGCTTCCACATCTGGGCGCATCCACGCGCGAAGCCGAGGACAATTGCGCGGTGATGGTCGTCGACCAGGTGCGCGATTTTCTCGAGAACGGAAACATCGTCAATGCGGTCAATTTCCCCAGCGTGGTGATGGGGCGCGAGTCCCCCTACCGCTTGGGCGTTGCGAACTCCAATGTGCCCAAGATGGTCGGGCAGATTTCGGCCGCGGTCGGCAATGCGCGATTGAACATTCACAACATGCTCAACAAATCCAAAGGGGGGATGGCCTACACGCTGGTCGACGTCGACAGCCCGGTGAGCGCCGAAGTGATTGCGGAAATTGCCGGCATCGAAGGCGTCCTTGCGGTGCGCTACCTGCCGCTGGAACAATGATCGCCGGCGGCTTGTGAGGTTCTGTCGGAACCCATGGCTGAGACTCTAAAACAACTGCGAAGCCGCATCGACGCGCTCGACGATCGCCTCGTCAAGCTGCTGTCACAAAGGGCCAGGCTGGCAAAACGTATCGGCCGGCTCAAAGCGGGGGGCGCTTACCGTCCCGAGCGCGAGGCACAGGTGCTGCGGCGGATAATTAGCGCCAATCGCGGGCCGCTGGGCGGTGCGGCGCTGGCGCGCGTCTTCACCGAAATCATTTCCGCGTGCCGGGCGCTCGAAGACTCGATGACGGTCGCTTACCTCGGTCCGCAGGGCACATTCAGCGAGGAGGCGGTTTCCAAGCATTTTGGCGGGCTCACTGCTTCCATCCCGTGCGCATCGATTGATGAGGTCTTTCGCAGGGTCGAGACCGGGACGGCCGGCTACGGCGTCGTGCCGGTCGAGAATTCCACCGAGGGCGCAATTGGCCGGACGCTCGATCTGCTGCTTTCCACGCCGGCCAGGGTTTGCGGCGAGGTCGTGCTGCCAATCCGCCAGTGTTTGATGAGCCGTTCGAAACGGTTGGACGAAGTGCGCAAGGTCTATTCACATGCGCAGAGTTTTGCGCAGTGCCAACAATGGCTGGCCCGCCGCCTGCCGGCTGCGCAGCGCGTGCCGGTAGTCAGCAACGCGGAGGCGGCGCGGCTTGCGGCACGGGAACGCGGCGCGGCCGCAGTCGGACCAAAGCCGGCCGCGGCCATTTATCGACTCAATGTGCTGGCCGGCAACGTGGAGGACGAACCCAGGAACACCACGCGTTTCCTGGTGCTCGCGCCACAGGATGCGGCTCCATCGGGCAATGACAAGACGTCCCTCATCATGTCGACGCGCAATGCCCCAGGCGCCGTGCACGATCTCCTGACCCCGCTTGCGGCCAATCAGGTAAGCATGACCCGCCTCGAATCGCGTCCCTCCCGCACCGGGTTGTGGGAGTATGTCTTCTACGTGGATATCGAAGGTCACCAGCAGGACGAGAACGTTGCCCGCGCCCTTGCGGAGCTGAAACAAAAGGCCTCCTTCCTCAAGAACCTCGGCTCGTATCCTGCCGCCGTTACTTGAGCGGATCGTGAATGGTGAATCTTGAATCGTAAGAGCGGTATTTCGCGGCACCGGTCGCATTACTCCTGTTTCACGATTAACGATTGACGATTTACGGCCTCATGGATATCTGCGACCTCGCTCCCGGCTACATCCGTGACATTGCCCCTTATCAACCGGGCAAGCCGATCCCGGAACTCGCCCGCGAGCTCGGGCTCGAGGAGTCAAGCATCATAAAGCTTGCTTCCAACGAGAATCCGCTCGGCGTCAGTCCGCGAGCAAAGGACGCCATCGGCGGGGTGCTTGCCGATCTTGCGCGCTATCCCGACGGTAATGGCTTCGAGCTCAAGCGGGCGCTGGCGCGGCGCTACGGGTTAGATGAGTCCTGCATTGTGCTTGGCAACGGCTCGAACGATGTGCTCGAGCTCGCGGCGCGCGTATTTCTCTGCTCCGGTCGTGAGGCGATCTATTCCCAGCATGCCTTCGCGGTTTATCCATTGGTGGTGCAGGCGTCGGGCGCGCGCGGAGTCGAGGTTCCCGCGCGGGAGTTCGGGCACGATCTCGACGCGATGCGGCGCGCGGTGACTTCCAGAACGCGCCTGGTCTTCATCGCCAACCCCAACAATCCCACGGGAACATTCGTCGGCGCCGCGGCGCTGGAGCAATTCATATCCGGGCTGCCGCGAGATATCTTGGTCGTGCTGGACGAGGCCTACAACGAATACCTCGAGAAGGCGGCCCGAGCGGACAGCATCGGCTGGCTCGGGCGCTTTCCCAACCTCATAGTGACGCGCACCTTTTCCAAGGTCTACGGGCTGGCGGGCCTGCGCGTGGGCTATGCGTTTGCGGCGGCGGGGGTGGCTGATCTGATGAACCGTGTCCGCCAGCCGTTCAACGTCAACAGCGTGGCGCTGGCCGCCGCGACGGCGGCGCTCGAGGACGACGAGTTCGTGCGCCAGAGCTTCGAGCTTAACCGGGCCGGCATGAGACAAGTCACTGCCGGGCTGAAGCGTCTCGAGATCGAGTTCATTCCCTCGTTCGGGAACTTCGTGAGCTTCAAGGTGGGAGACGGCGCGACCGTATTCCGTAAGCTCCTCGAGATGGGCGTGATCGTGCGGCCAATCGCGAGTTACGGCATGCCCGCGCATTTACGCGTGACCATCGGGCTCGAATCGGAGAACGCAAGATTTCTTGCCGCGCTCGAGCAGGCGCTCCGATGAATTGCGGTTTCCAGGTGCGAGTTTCCAGTTTCGAGTTGTGACTCGTTTTGGGGTTTGCTTGCTCGCAGGACGTTCGAACTGGAAACTGGAAACTGGAAACTGGAAACTGGAAACTGGAAACTCGAAACTAGAAATGGCAGGCAAGCTGAAAATCGGGAAGCTGGTCGTTATCGGTGTCGGTCTCATCGGCGCCTCGTTTGCGCTCGCGCTGAAACGTGCTCGCGCGGTGAGGCATGTCGTCGGCGTCGGACGCACGCGCCGTAATCTTTCCGCGGCGCGCCGACTCAAGGTGATTGATGAGATTCAATCCGATGCCGGACGCGCGGTTCGTGATGCCGATCTGGTGCTGCTCGCCACGCCCGTGGGCCAGATGGCGGCGGTGATGGCGGCCATTGCCCCTCATCTTCCGCCACATGCGGTCGTTACCGACGGCGGCAGCACCAAACGGGACGTGCTCGCTTGCGCGCGCCGTTTTTTTCCTGACGCGCGATTTCGCCGCTTCGTGCCGGCGCACCCGATATCGGGCACCGAGAAAAGCGGGGCGGCAGCCGGTTTTCCGGAACTCTACCGCGACCGCTGCGTGATACTCACGCCTCAGCCGGAAACCGACGCAGACGCGCTGCGCCTCGTGAAAAGGGCCTGGACGGCCTGCGGTGCACGCGTGGTCACGCTCGACGCCGAAGAGCACGACGGGATTTTCGCTGCTGTGAGCCACCTCCCGCATGTCGTGGCGTTCGCGCTCGTCAACTCGCTCGCGCGGCGGCGCGATGCGGGGCGCGTGCTCGGCTTTTCTGGCGGCGGCTTGCAGGACACGGTGCGGATCGCGGGGAGCTCGCCCGAAATGTGGGCCGATATCTGTGTGGCAAACCGTGATGTGCTGCTCGGGGCTCTCGACGATTACGAGGACGCGCTCGAGGAGGCGCGTGCCGCGATCGAACAAGGAGACGCTGAAGCGCTCAAGCAGCTGTTCGAGAGTGCGCGTACGGCGCGTGAGAAATGGCTGCTTAAAAAAAGCGCTGAACCGCGAGGATAAGCCGTAACAGAATAATTTGAACCGCGGAGCGACGGAGAAAAACAATGTTCATGAAATCGATTTGCACAGCGAATCTCTCCGCGTCTCCGCGGTTCGATTTGGTGTTTGATCGGGCCTGCCTGTTAACTCTTGATGCCGTGGCAGTTTAGTTAGGGTTCGGATGTCGGTCACTTATCACATTGATCCGGGGGGAATGATCAAGGGGCGTCTTCGCGTTCCCGGCGATAAATCCATCTCTCATCGCAGCATCATGCTCGCCTCGATTGCAGAAGGCGTGACGCGAATCAGCGGTTTTCTGGAGGGGGAGGACGCGATCGCGACCCTGAACGCGTTTCGCGCGCTTGGGGTCCGGGTCGAAGGGCCCGAGGGCGGCAACGTCACGGTGCACGGCGTGGGACTGCGCGGGCTTCGGCGGCCCGGCGCGGCGCTGGATTGCGGCAATGCCGGCACGGCAATGCGTCTGCTGGCGGGGCTGCTCGCCGGGCAGTCGTTCGATTGCGAGCTCACGGGCGACGAGAGTTTGCGTGCGCGTCCGATGAAACGCATCGCGGATCCGCTCAATCGCATGGGGGCGCTCATAGAGACCGCTGAGGGTGGTCGTCCGCCGCTGCGGGTGCATGGAGGTCGAAGGCTTGCCGGCATCGATTACGCGATGCCGATGGCCAGCGCGCAGGTGAAATCGGCGCTGCTACTCGCCGGGCTGTATGCGGAAGGCAAAACGTGCGTCACGGAACCCGCGCCGACACGCGATCATACCGAGCGGATGTTGAAGGCATTCGGGTGCGAGGTGGAGAAGAACCAGCGGACCGTATGCGTGCGGGGCGGTCCCACGCTGCGGGCAAGCGCAATCGAAGTCCCGGCGGATATCTCCTCAGCGGCATTCTTCATGGTGGCCGCGGCGATCGCACCGGGCTCGGATCTCACGCTGGAGCACGTGGGCACCAATCCAACGCGAACTGGCGTCATCGACATCTTGCGCCTGATGGGGGCCAATCTCGAGCTCGTCAACGAGCGCACGGCCGGCGGGGAACCGGTGGCGGATATCCGAGTGCGTGGAAGCCGACTGCGCGGCATAGCGGTCCCGCCCGAGCTGGTTCCCCTCGCGATCGACGAGTTCCCCGCGGTGTTCATCGCGGCCGCGAACGCGGAGGGCACGACCGTGGTGACGGGTGCCCAGGAATTGCGCGTCAAGGAGTCGGACCGGATCCAAACGATGGCCGACGGGCTGCGGGCCCTCGGAGCGCGCGCGGAACCGACTCTCGACGGCATGCGTGTCACCGGGGGGTCCTATCATGGGGGACAAGTAGCCAGCCGCGGCGATCACCGGGTGGCGATGGCATTTGCGGTTGCCGGGCTTCGCGCCACCACGGCCGTGACGGTCACCGATTGCGTCAATGTGGCGACGTCTTTCCCCGGTTTCGTCGAACTGGCGGGGACCGCTGGGCTGAAAATAAGGGCGAATTGAGGCCGACAGAGGCGAAGGAGCAGGGCGTGCCCCGTTTTGGTGCCGCTTTTCCCGCTGCTCGTGTCCGCTCAGGGGCCCGCTTATGGTGTCTGATCCGACAATTCCGGTAATTGCGATCGATGGGCCCTCGGGCTCGGGGAAGGGTACGGTTGCGTATGCCGTGGCCGGGGCCCTGGGTTTTCATTATCTGAACAGCGGAGCCCTGTACCGCACGGTGGCATTGGCTGCACTGGAGAGCGGCACGGACCTCGAAAATGAATTAGTTTTACGCGATATTGCTCTGAATTTGATTGCGAAGTTCGATGGAGAATCGGTTGTCTTGGGGGGGCGGGACGTTACTGATGTTCTCCGGTCGGAGGCGGTAAGCCTCGCCGCTTCCCGAATCGCGGCGCTCCCCGAGGTCCGGGATGCCCTGCTGGAACGCCAGCGCGCTTTCCGTCAGCCCCCTGGGCTGGTCGCTGATGGTCGTGATATGGGCTCGGTCGTGTTTCCAGACGCCGTGCTCAAGATTTACCTGACCGCCAGCGCCGAGGAGCGGGCGAGCCGTCGATATAAACAGTTGATGGATAAAGGAATGAATGCTAATATAGCGACCCTTTTGCAGGATATTCGCGAACGCGACACGCGCGACAGCGCCCGCACCGCGGCACCCCTGCGACAGAGCGCTGATGCCGTGCTGCTCGACACGACGCAGATGTCGATCGAAGAAGCAGTAGGGCAGGTGCTGGCGCTATACAAGCATGCACGCCGGGTGCCATGAGTTCCAAAGCTCATGGTTTTTTTAACCAACCCCGTCGTCAGGACGGGCTTTCCAACTTTCTGAACTGAATGATGAAAACAACTTCCCCGGCCACAAGCACGGAAAATTTTGCTGCGCTGTTTGAAGAAAGCCTTGCCCGCAAAGAGATGCGGGTGGGCGAGGTAATTACCGCCGAGATCATGCGCGTCGACGACAATTATGTCGTCGTGAACGCCGGTCTCAAATCGGAGAGTTACGTACCGCTCGACGAGTTCCGCAACGACCGCGGCGAGATTGAAGTGCAGCCGGGCGACTTCGTGAGCGTCGCCATTGAATCGCTCGAAGATGGTTACGGTGAGACGCGCCTGTCGCGCGACAAGGCGAAGCGTCTCGCAGCCTGGCATGAGCTTGAGGAAGCCCTGGACAAGGGCACGGTCGTGACCGGCGTAATCAACGGCAAGGTCAAGGGCGGGCTGACGGTCACGGTCAACAGTATCCGAGCGTTCCTGCCGGGGTCGCTGGTCGATATCCGACCGGTCAAGGACACCACCCCGTTCGAAAACAAGCAGATGGAATTCAAGGTCATCAAGCTCGACCGCAAGCGCAACAACGTGGTCGTCTCGCGGCGTGCTGTGCTGGAAGCGACCCAGGGCGCCGAGCGCGAAGCGCTGCTCGCCAGTCTGCAGGAGGGCGCCGTCGTCAAAGGTATCGTCAAGAACATCACGGATTACGGGGCGTTCGTCGACCTCGGGGGCATCGACGGCCTGTTGCACATCACCGATCTCGCCTGGCGCCGCGTTAAGCACCCATCGGAGATTCTCTCGGTGGGAGATGAAGTGGAAGCCAAGGTGCTCAAGTTCGACCAGGAGAAGAACCGCGTCTCCCTCGGGCTCAAGCAGCTCGGGGAGGATCCGTGGGTCGGTCTTTCCCGGCGCTATCCGCCAGGAACGCGGTTGTTCGGGAAGGTATCCAACCTGACCGACTACGGCGCGTTCGTCGAGATCGAAGCGGGCATCGAGGGGCTGGTTCACGTGTCGGAAATGGACTGGACGAACAAGAACGTGCATCCGTCCAAGGTGACGCAGCTGGGTGACGAGGTCGAGGTGATGGTGCTCGAGATCGACGAAGACCGCCGCCGTATCTCGCTCGGCATGAAGCAATGCAGGCCGAATCCGTGGGAAGAGTTCGCCATGAATCACAAAAAGGGCGACAAGGTGCGCGGCCAGATCAAGTCGATCACCGACTTCGGAATTTTCATCGGGCTTCCCGGCGGCATCGACGGGCTCGTTCACCTCTCCGACCTGTCCTGGGCCAAGCCGGGCGAGGAAATGGTCCGCGACTTCAAGAAGGGCCAGGAAGTCGACACCGTGGTGCTCTCGATCGACGTCGAGCGCGAGCGAATCTCCCTCGGCGTCAAACAGCTCGAGGGCGATCCCTTCACCAACTTCATACAGACGCACGAGAAGAATTCCCTGGTGAACGGCACCGTCAAGTCGGTTGACCCCAAAGGCGCGGTCATTCAGCTTGAGGGCGACATCGAGGGCTATCTTCGTGCCTCGGAAGTCGCACGTGACCGGGTGGAGGATATCCGCTCCCGTCTGAAAGAAGGCGACAAGATCACGGCGATGGTCATCAACATCGATCGTAAGAACCGGGCGATTAACCTCTCGCTGAAGGCGAGAGATCTCGCGGAGGACGCTGAGGCCATGAAAAAGCTTGCCGAGGAGAAGCAGGCCAGCAGCGGTACTACCAGTCTCGGCGCGCTGCTGAAGGCGAAGCTGGACGTCGCCAAAACCGAACAATAAGGGAGCGTCATGACCAAGTCGGAGTTGATCGCCAAGCTCGCGGCGCGCTATCCGCAGCTGGTGGCAAAGGACGCAGAACTCGCAGTAAAGATGATCCTCGACGCCATGGGAAAGAGCCTGTCCCAGGGCCAGCGGATCGAGATCAGGGGCTTCGGCAGCTTCGGTCTGAATTACCGTCCCCCGCGCATCGGGCGCAACCCGAAGTCGGGGGAAAAAGTGCAGGTGCCGGCGAAATATGTTCCACACTTCAAGGCGGGCAAGGAACTCCGCGAACGCGTGGATCTCAAGAAACAATAAGAAGAACTGACTTAGGCATCGTTTGTTTGCGGCGGCATAATCGAAAGATCATGCCGTTTTTTTTGCCCGACGCCGGTTCGACGGATGACTTTGATTGGACGATGACGTTTACAGCGGGGCGCGGGTAGCTGCATCGGCACTCGTGAACCGCGCAATGCGGAGCTGGCCATGCGTTATGTGCTCTGGATAATCAAGTTACTGCTGTTTCTCATCGTGCTCTCGTTTGCCGTGAAGAATACCGACCCGGTGACCGTGCGCTATTATCTCGGTGGCGAGTGGCAGGCGCCGCTAATACTCGTCATGCTCATCGCGTTCTGCGCCGGCGCCGTAATTGGCCTGATGACCGGTCTCGGGCAACTGTTCCGGCAGCGACGTCAAATCGGCGGACTCAAAAGGGAGTTGCGCAGCAAACAGCCGCAACACACGGATCCGGTGCCGCCGGCCGGAGGGGCGTAACCTCCTGCCGGCCCGCTCGTCGAGCCGGTGCCAGAAGCCCCGTCAATGTCGAAAATCATTAACCACGGAATCACACGGCAATGACCCCAGTTCAAGGACGGAACGCTCTTGATTCCGTGTGCTTCCGTGTGGTTCGGCGGCTATGGTGTTTTTGAGCTAGCTTGTAGTCATGGAAATCGAGTACTGGTGGTTGCTGGCGCTGCCCCTGTTCTTTGCCCTGGGCTGGTTTGCCGCACGCATTGACATCAAGCAGCTGCTCTCGGAGTCGCGTGTGCTGCCGGTGTCGTACTTCAAAGGCCTCAATTTTCTGCTGAACGAGCAGCCCGACAAGGCGATCGAGGCATTCATCGAGGTCGTCAAGGTCGATCCGCAGACCATCGAGCTGCACTTCGCGCTGGGAAGTCTTTTCCGGCGCCGCGGCGAGATCGAGCGCGCCATCCGGATGCACCAGAACCTGGTTGAACGGCCCGACCTCGCGCAGCACCAGAAGCTGCACGCGCTCTACGAGCTCGCGCAGGACTATTTCAAGGCGGGTCTCCTCGACCGCGCCGAGGAGCTCTTTCTCAAGCTGGAAGGCACGATGCACGCCGAAGAGGCCCTCAATTTCTTGCTCGAGATCTACGAGCAGGAGAAGGACTGGTACAAGGCAATTGGGATTGCCGAGAAGCTCGAGACCGTGACGGGGCGCTCGCACCAGAAAGAGATCGCCAACTACTTCTGCGAGCTGGCCAGCATCGAGCTGATGCAATCGCGCCCCGAGGCGGCACGCCCGCATCTTGCGCAAGCGCTCGCGCATCACCGCTTGTGCGTACGGGGCAACCTGCTGCTCGGCGACGCGGAAGTCGCTGCCGGACGGCCGGAGGTCGCGATCGAGGCATGGAAGCGAATCGAGAGCCAGAGCCCGGCCTACCTCGCGCTGGTGGGGGAGCGCCTTTACCACGCGTACAAGACGCTCGGGCGCGCGGCGGAGGGCATCCATCTGCTGCGCGGCTATCTTGCAAAATATCCGTCGCTGGACCTGCTCAACGTGGTCTTCCAGGGCATGCTCGAGAGCCATGGAACCGAGCAGGCCTACAGTCTTGTGCGCGACGAGCTGCGGCGCACCCCGACCCTGCTGGGTCTGGACAAGCTGCTGGAAGCGCAGCTCCTGGGGGCGCCGTTCGAGCGCCGCCGCGACCTGGAGCTCACCAAGCAGCTGGTGCACCAGCATACGCGCGGGCTCGCCCTCTACAAATGCGACAGCT
This sequence comes from Betaproteobacteria bacterium SG8_41, assembly GCA_001303585.1. Taxonomy (GTDB): domain Bacteria; phylum Pseudomonadota; class Gammaproteobacteria; order Burkholderiales; family SG8-41; genus SG8-41. Next base: position 11,532 of record LJTT01000015.1, on the reverse strand, counting down.
GCGGGTTCAAGGCGCGCCAATACTACTGGCACTGCCCGGCCTGCGCAGCGTGGGAGACCTACTCGCCGCGGCGCACCGAGGAAGCGAAGCTACCGGCATGAGCGGCGGAGCAGAGGCCCCAATGTATTTCATGGGGATGCGACCCGCGCGCCGGAGCGTGGAGCAGGGGCCCCGTTTGTTGGGGATGCGACCGCGTAGGCGCGCAGAGGCACGCGGATTGATACCGGCGCGCATGGCCCGCTCCCGGGCCGCACCTACGCCCACGGGCGCAGGCACTGCTCCGCCGTCCGCGGGCCAGGACGGTGGGCCGCCGACAGGGTGGCGCTTGTCTGGAAATTACGCATCGGAGGCGGCAGCATGAGCGATCCGCGCGTCATCGTCGCGCTCGACTTCCCGGATGCCGGCAAAGCGCTCGCCCTTGCGGCGCGGCTCGAACCGGGCGCCTGCCGGCTCAAGGTTGGAAAAGAGCTGTTCACTGCCGCCGGTCCCGGACTCATCGAGCAGCTGCGCAGGGCCGGATTCGAGATCTTCCTCGATCTGAAATATCACGACATCCCCAACACGGTGGCGGCTGCCTGCGCTGCGGCGGCTGAGCTCGGCGTATGGATGATCAACGTGCATGCGCTGGGCGGGCGCGCCATGATGGCCGCCGCGGGCGATGCGTTGGCGCGGCGCGCCTCGAGGCCGCGGCTCGTGGCCGTCACTTTGCTGACCAGCATGGGCGGGCCGGAAATGCGGGACATCGGGCTCGCCGGCACGCCCCGGGAAGCGGTCTCACGGCTGGCGCGGCTGGCGCAGTCGTGCGGCCTCGACGGCGTGGTGTGCTCGGCGCAGGAGGCGTGTGATCTGCGGCAGGCATGCGGGCCGGCTTTTCTACTCGTGACGCCGGGAATCAGACCGGCGGGATCCGAGGCTGACGACCAGCGGCGAGTCGCTACGCCCGTTCAGGCGCTGGCGGACGGGGCGGATTATCTCGTGATCGGCCGGCCGATTACGCATGCGCCGGATCCCCTGGCCGCGCTGCGCGCGATCAGTGCTGAAATCGCGCGCTGAACCTGTGGGGCGCTACAATCCGACGATGAAGGCAGATCGCCGAAGTCTGAAGGCAAAGGCTGTGACGCGCCGTGCCGCTACATCCTCCCGGGTGCTCGATCCGTCAGCCTTGCGTGGCGCGCGGGTGCTGGTGGTCGGTGACGCGATGCTCGATCGGTACTGGTTCGGCGAGGTCGGGCGCATTTCGCCCGAGGCGCCGGTGCCGATCGTCAAAATCGAGCGTGAAGAGGAACGCGCGGGTGGCGCCGCCAACGTCGCGCGCAACGCGGCAGCGCTCGGCGCGCAAGTGAGCCTGCTGTCCGTGGTCGGTACCGATGAGGCGGCGGCGCGTCTCGCGAAGCTGCTGCGGAACGAGCGTGTTAATGCGCGGCTGCACCGCGACCGCAGCGTGCGGACCACGGTGAAGTTGCGTGTGATCGGGCGACAGCAGCAGCTCGTCCGCGTGGATTTCGAGACTCCGCCCAGTCATGAGGTGCTGGCCTCCAAGCTGCGGGACTTCGGGGAAATGCTCCGCGGGGCGGACGTCGTAATCCTCTCCGACTACGGAAAGGGCGGGCTCGCGCATGTCGCCCGAATGATCGGCATGGCGCGCCGGGCCTCAAAACCGGTGCTGGTTGATCCAAAGGGCGAGGACTATTCGCGCTATCGCGGGGCGAGCCTGATTACCCCGAACCGCGGCGAGTTCCGGCAGGTGGCCGGCCCGTGGAAGAGCGAGCGCGAGATGAATGAACTCGCACAACGCCTGCGACGCAAGCTCAAGGCCGACGCGTTGCTCGTGACACGCAGCGAGGAAGGCATGACGCTCTTTCGTGACGGCTCGCGCCTGCACGTTCCGGCCCAGTCACGCGAGGTTTACGACGTCAGCGGAGCAGGCGACACCGTCATCGCCACGCTGGGAGTCGCGCTGGCGGGAGGCATGCGCCTCAACGAGGCGGTGCGGCTCGCGAATCGCGCCGCCGGCATCGTCGTGGGCAAGTTCGGGACGGCGGTGGTTACACCCGAAGAACTCTTCCCGGGTAATGGGTAATGCGTCATGCGTAATGCGCAAACAGGCACGAAGGGCGGACGCGAGCTACCCATCACCCATCACGTATCACGCATCGCGGAGACGGCATGTATTACGTGGTAACCGGCGCGGCCGGATTCATCGGATCGAATCTGGTGAAGGCGCTCAATGATCGCGGGGTAACCGACGTCATCGCCGTCGACGATCTCCGGCAGGGCGACAAGTTCGCGAACCTTGCTGATTGCGAGATCGCGGATTATCTCGACAAGGACGAGTTTCTCGAGCGCCTGGACGAAGGGGTTTTTGACGGCGTGGTGAGCGCGATCCTGCACCAGGGCGCGTGCTCGGACACGACCGAGCGCGACGGCCGTTTCATGATGGACGTGAACTATCGCTATTCCAGGCGGCTGCTCGACCACTGCATGACCGATGAGGTTCCCTTCATCTACGCCTCGTCGGCAGCGATCTACGGAGCGGGCCAGGATTTCAGGGAAGAGCGCGAATGCGAGGCGCCGCTCAATATATACGGGTATTCCAAGTTCCTGTTCGATCAGCTGGTGCGCCGCCGCTTTGAGGAGCGCAGCGCGCAGGTCGCGGGATTGCGCTATTTCAACGTCTACGGGGAGCGCGAGCAGCACAAAGGCCGCATGGCGTCTGTTGCTTATCACTTCTTCAACCAATATCGCGACACGGGCCAGGTCCGGCTTTTCACAGGCAGCGGCGGGTATGGCAATGGCGAGCAGCGGCGCGATTTCGTGTCAGTCGAGGATTGCGTCCGGATCAACCTTCATTTGCTCGACCACCCGGAAATATCGGGGATCTTCAACGCCGGTACCGGGGCAGCGCAGAGTTTCAATGAAGTCGCGACAGCGACGGTAAACGCCTGCCGCGAGGCGGAAGGCGAAGCGCCGCTGACGCTCGAGGCGCTGCGCGAACGCGGGGTGATTCAGTACATCCCCTTCCCGGAGGATCTCAAGGGGCGCTATCAGAGCTACACGCAGGCCGACCTGTCGAGGCTGCGGGCGGCGGGTTACGAGGCGCCGTTTCTGACGGTGGAACAAGGCGTGGCGCGCTACTGTCAAAAGCTACTCGAGCGAGCGCCAGGGTAGGGCGCGCGGGCTAGCCTCGGGCGGATTTGCGTCAGTACGCCATCGATTATCATCAGATTTGGACATGGATACACGCCGTCTCCCGCCATTCATGACGCTCGAGGATTTCGTCGGCAACACGCCGCTGGTGAAACTCAAACGCGTACCGGGCGCGACCAGCAACACGATCCTCGTCAAGCTCGAGGGAAACAACCCGGCCGGTTCGGTCAAGGACCGCCCTGCATTTTCCATGATCCGGCGCGCTCAGGAGCGCGGAGACATCCGGCCGGGCGATACCCTGATCGAGCCCACGAGCGGGAACACCGGAATCGCGCTCGCCATGTGCGCCGCGATGATGGGCTACCGCATGGTCCTGGTGATGCCGGAGCATCTTTCCGCGGAGCGACGCCAAACCATGGCCGCCTTCGGTGCCGAGATCATCCTTACCCCCCGGCAAGGGGGGATGGAGACGGCGCGCGATGTCGCGGAGACGATGCGTGACAAAGGCAAAGGCGTGATCCTGGATCAGTTTGCGAACCCCGATAACCCGCTCTCGCATTACGACGGCACCGCCCCCGAGATCTGGCGCGACACGGGTGGAACGATCACCCACTTCGTTTCCAGCATGGGCACCACCGGCACGATCATGGGCTGCTCGCGCTTTTTCAAGGAGAAAAATGCCGCGATCCAGATCGTCGGCTGTCAGCCATCTGAGGGCTCGCAGATTCCCGGCATCCGGAAATGGCCACAGAAGTATTTGCCCAAAATCTGCGACTGGCAGCGAGTCGATCGCGTCATCGAGGTCTCTCAGGCCGATGCCGAGGACATGATGCGACGCCTCGCACGGGAAGAGGGTATTTTTGCGGGCGTCTCATCCGGCGGGGCACTGTGGGCGGCGATGCAAATATCGCGCGAAGTGCAGAACGCGGTGATCGTGTCCATTGTGTGCGACCGGGGTGACCGCTACCTTTCGACGGGTGTTTTCTCCGCGTAACGGTGTTCTTCGCAGCCTGGCGCTGCTTCTGGTGGCGTCCTGGTGCGCTGCGCCGTCCGCTGCCGTCGAGCTCTCGGTCAGGCTCGATCGTCTGGAAGCGCCTGGGGTAGTCGCGGGGCCGATCGTGGCGCAGCTGTCGGATGGCGTTCCGGCCACTTTGCAGCTTACCGTCGGTGAAGTTTCCTTTGAGAATCAGCGCTGGCGCAACGTGCGCGTGGTGTGCGCCGATTTTTCCTGGGAGCAGGGACGCATCGAATGCCGCAAAGGCGAGGCCGATGTCGGGGCAAGCATTCCGCTCTCGTTCGTGTACCTCCTTGTGGACCGGACGCTCGAGTTGGTTCTGCGGCCGTCGGCGGCAGAATCATGGACACTCAAAGGACGGCTTGATGAGCGGGCGCCCTCACTGCGCCTCGAGATCGACAACGGATCGCTCTCGCGTCTCGGGCCGTGGCTGCCGGCAGACTGGCCAAAAGTGACAGCCGGCCAGCTGTCTGGCGTGGTCACGCTTGATGGGGCGGGCCGCGAGCGGCTCGCCGCCGAGCTCACCGTGCGCGAGGTCTCCTTCAGCGACGCGAGCGGACTGCACGCCGCGGACAAGCTGGGTATGCAAGTGCGGCTCGCTGCCCAGCGCCAGGGGGCATCATGGACCTACCGCGCATCGTTGGACTGGAATGCTGGCGAGGTCTACTGGCAGCCGCTGTATTTGCAGGGCGCAGGGCATACGTTGAGCGCCGATGGTGTGATCGACGAACGGCAGATCTCGGTCGCGCGCGGTGGGGCACGGCTGGCAGGCATCGGGGAGCTCCATGGCAGCGCCATCTGGGACCGTCATTCGAACCGCATCGATCGCGCGGACGTGACCAGCGGAGCGCTCGAAGCGAGTCAGCTATATTCGCAGGTAATGAAGCCGTTTTTCTTCGGCACGGCGCTGGGCGAGTTGCGGGTCGAGGGGAAAACGGAGTTGACGGCGCGCTGGCGTGACGGCCATGTGCAATCGTTGGAGGCCGGCCTGCGCGGTCTGTCGTTCGAAGATCTTAATCGACGCTTCGCCGTTTTCGATGCCAACGGCCGCATTCCCTGGCACCGCTCGGAGGACACCAAGGTCGAACTGGAAATGAAGGGCGGGGAGCTGCTGCGCGTCCCGTTCGGGCGGGTGAAACTTCCTCTGACAATGCGCGGCATGCGTTTCCGGCTCGGGACGGTCGAGATACCCTTGCTCGACGGCACGCTCACCATGAGGGGCTTCGCAATGGAGCGCCCGCAGGAAGGCTGGCGCTGGACTTTTCGCGGCGGCCTCTCCCCGATCTCGATGGAGAGATTCACTCAGGCCGTAGGGCTGCCGACGATGCACGGGACAGTCTCGGCCGAGATACCGAGGGTGAGCTACAGCCGGTCAACCCTGGAAGTGGATGGCGCGTTACTTTTCCAGGTATTCGACGGGACGATGATGGCGAATAACGTGAAGCTGATCGAGCCCTTCGGCAAGGCACCGCGCCTGGCAGCGGATATCGAGGCGCGCAACATTGACCTCGGGCTTCTCACGCGCGCATTTTCGTTTGGAAGCATCACGGGGCGGATCGACGCAGCCATCGACGGGCTCGAGCTGGCGAATTGGCAACCGGTCAAATTCGATGCGAAACTGGAGAGCAGCGCGGGCGACTACCGGCGCAAAATCAGCCAGCGCGCGGTTCAGAACATCACGGCACTCGGTGGTGCGGGCGCCGCCGCCGCAATCCAGGGCACCTTTCTGCGTTTTTTCGACCAGTTCGGGTACGAGAGGCTGGGCTTGAGCTGCCGGCTCGAGAACGGCGTGTGCAAGATGGGCGGCATCGATGACGTGGCCCAGGGCTACGTCATCGTCAAGGGCGGTGGCATTCCGGCGCTGTCGGTGTTGGGCTACAATCGCGCGGTCGACTGGAATGAACTCGTCGACCGGCTGAAACGCGTGATTCAGAACAATGTTCGCATGATCGTGCAATAGGAAACCGGGGCGTGACGATGGCGAAGCTTGCATGCAGGGCCGTTTTGTTGGCGGGAGCATTGACGCTGGTCGGGTGCGTCACCATTAACATCTATTTTCCTGCGGCGGCTGCCGAGAAGGCGGCTGACCGGATTATCGACGAAGTATGGCAGCTGAAAAACGGGGCAGCACCGAAGGCGGAAGAGCCTGGGACTGCGCCAGGAGACAAAAAATGAGGACAGCAATCTTCTTCACCGCGGCGCTGGCCGCGCTGGCTTCGCTGCTGCCGGCGCCGGCGCTGGGACAGGCCAATCTCGAGATCAATACGCCCGCGATTGCCGCGCTTCAGCGCAGCATGCAGCAGCGGCATTCCCAGCTTGCATCCCTCTACAACAGCGGGGCCGTTGGCTTTACGCGTGACGGCAATGTCGCGCTCCGCGATGCCAAGGCCGTGCCGCTTGCCCAGCGCCAGCAGGTCAACGCGCTCATCGCGAGCGAGAACCAGGACCGGGCCGCGCTCTACCGGGAAATCGCGCGCGCGAACGGCCACCCTGAGTGGGAAAACGATATTCGGGCGACCTTCGCGCAGCGCTGGATTAGCCGCGCGCAACGGGGCTGGTACTACCAGAACGCGAGCGGGGCGTGGGTGCGCAAGTAGAGGCGAGTTTTCAGCCGCAGATAAACGCAGATACACGCAGATTTCTTTATACAAGAACCGTTTCTGCTTTCTGACTTTGGGTAACGCCACCGATGAACGCCGATAAACGCCGATGAAGACCAGGATTAGCCACAGAGATCACAGAGAACACAGAATGTGAAAATTCAGGATCTGGGATTCGGGATTGAGGATTCAGCTCAGCGTCTCCTGCTGTTTTCTACGTTCATTTGCGTCCCTCGCGGTTAGACGTTGAGGGTTTTCTCTGTGAACTCTGTGTTCTCTGTGGCTTGATTTTTCATGATTCCGGTCCTGGTTTTTGATATTGAGACGGTTCCCGATGTCGAGGGACTGCGCCGCCTGCGGGGCCTCGAGCCCGGGATCCCCGACAAAGAGGTTGCGGAAATGGCGTTCCAGCTGCGCCGCCAGACCACGGGCAGCGATTTCCTTCCGCTTTATCTGCATCGGGTCATCGCGATTTCGTGCGCGTTGCGGGACCGCGACAGTTTCCGGGTCTGGTCACTGGGTGCGGGCGCGGAGAGTGAAGGCGAGCTCATCCAGCGCTTCTTCGACGGCGTCGACAAGTACACCCCGCAACTCGTTTCCTGGAACGGCGGCGGCTTCGACATGCCGGTCCTGCATTACCGCGGCCTGATCCACGGCATCAACGCCCGGCGTTACTGGGACATGGGCGAAGAGGACCGGGACTTCAAGTGGAACAATTACATCAGCCGCTACCACAGCCGGCATCTTGACCTCATGGATCTGCTCGCGCTCTACCAGCCCCGTGCCAACGCTCCGCTCAGTGAGCTCGCGCAGCTGATGGGGCTGCCGGGGAAGCTGGGGATGGACGGAGCTGGCGTTTGGGAGGCCTATCAGGCGGGCCGCATCGCTGCGATCCGGCAGTATTGCGAGACGGATGTGGTGAACGCGTATCTCGTCTATTTGCGCTTTCAGATGATGCGGGGGGCGCTCACACGCGAGCATCACGGCAGGGAATGTGAACTCGTTCGCACCACGCTCAAGAAATCAAACGAACCGCATTGGCAGGAATTTCTTGCCCACTGGCGCACTTGAGACAATTTCGTGTTTTAAATTGACGATCCACGCTTCTTGAACCGCCAAGCACGCCGAGAAAACCAAGAACCATAATTGAACCGCGGAGACGCGGAGAGAAACAGTGCCAAATTAATTCGTCTCATCTGCGTTTGTTGCGGGCGGTTAGTCCTTCGTTTCTCTCCGTTTCTCCGCGGTTCATTATTGTTTTGCTTCTCGTGGCGGTCTTGGCGGTTCAAGATTAAACTGGCGCTACCGTGATCGCGGCGCACTGAGACTCCGTCGCAGCGGCACACATGTCGAATCTGATTGTCGAATCCCTGGACCAGGAAGGGCGCGGCGTCGCGCGGCGCGACGGCAAGGCCATTTTCATAGAAGGCGCGTTGCCGGGCGAGACGGTCGCGTGCGCGATTCGCCGCAAAAAACCGAGCTACGAGATCGGCACGGTCACCGAGGTACTACGGGAAAGCTCGTTGCGGATTGCGCCAAGATGCGCGTACTTCGGCGTCTGCGGCGGATGCAGCCTGCAGCATCTGGAGCCGCGCGCGCAGGTTGCCGTCAAGCAGCGGGTGCTGGAGGACGATCTCTGGCACATCGGGCGCGTCAGGCCCGAGCAGGTCCTGCCGGCGGTCTACGGGCCCTGGTGGGGCTATCGCCATCGCGCCCGTCTGACGGTGCGGCACGTGCCAAAGAAGGGCGGCGCGCTGGTGGGCTTTCACGAGCGGCGCAGCAGCTATGTCGCGGACATGGCGAGTTGTGAGGTCCTGCCGCCACGGATCTCCGCGCTGTTGCGGCCCTTGAGGGCACTGGTCGATGGACTCTCGATTCGGGCGCGCGTGCCGCAGATCGAAGTCGCGTTGGGCGAAGCGTGCGATGTGCTCGTCTTTCGGGTGCTGGTCGAACCGAGCGAAGCCGACCAGGGTCTGTTGAGGGAGTTTGCCGGGCGTTATGGCGTCAGCATCTACCTGCAGCCCGGCGGCCCCGACACGGCGCGCCCGTTCCATCCCGTCCGGCCCGCCGATCTCCACTACGCCCTGCCGGAATTCGACCTGCAGATCGGTTTTGCGCCGACCGACTTCACCCAGGTGAACCATCCCGTGAATCGTATCCTGGTGCGCCGAGCCATTGCCCTGCTCGAAGTGCCGCCTGGCGAGCGGGTAGCCGACCTGTTCTGCGGGCTCGGCAACTTCACGCTCGCGATTGCCCGGCGCGGGGCGGAAGTGGTCGGCGTAGAGGGCAGCGGAGAACTGATCCGGCGGGCCGCCGCCAACGCCGAAAGGAACGGGCTGCAGCACGCCGCCCGTTTTATCGAGATGGACCTTTACGAGGCGGGCGTGCCGGCCCTGTCGGGGTTGGGTCGATTTGGGCGAATGTTACTCGATCCCCCGCGAGACGGAGCGATTGAGGTGGTCAAGTCACTTACTGTGGAGGCGCCACAGCGCATCGTCTACATTTCATGCAACCCCGCTACGCTGGCGCGCGACGCGGCCGTTCTGGTGCACACGCAGGGTTACGCGCTTAGGGCGGCGGGGGTGGTCAACATGTTCCCGCACACCTCGCATGTCGAATCGATGGCGATGTTCGAGAGATGAGCCGCCAGAGTGCCAGAAGCGGAAACTTAATCCAGCTGCAGATAAATCAGATTATTCGACAATTGAACCGCGGAAACGCCAAGAGCGCCGAGACGGGCAATAGCGTCAATCGAACCGCCGGGGGGTGAAGAGCGGCAACAGAACGGGGCGGCGCGCCAGGGGCGATTCTGTTGTACAAAAGAAACGGCCGGGCAATCTGCCCGGCCGTTTCCGTTAGCGTAGACTTTGCGTGTTGTCTTTGCGTTTTTTGCTACTGCGCGTTGCGTCTTCAGTCCCGATCGCCGGCGAGCGCCATCAACAGCGTCAGCAAGTTGGCGAAGATATTGAACAGGCTGATGTAGGCGCCTGTCGTCGCCATGATGTAGTTGGTCTCGCCGCCATTCACGATACGGCTGATATCGTGGAGCAGAAAGAGCGAGAACACGACGATCACCAGCGATGAGATGGTTAGCGCCAGCGCCGGGATCTGCAGGAACATGTTGGCGACCAGCGATGCCGGCCATGATGAAGAAAATGCCGCCCGTGCCTGCTGCGGCGAGGCCGATGAGTTGCGGGCCGTTCTTGAGCGAAAGGGCGATCGCGAGCAGGGGGCCCAGCCACCAGCCGAGGATAAAGGTCATCCCGAGCAGGAGCACGACGCCCAGGCCGCTGTTACGGTTTGCCGCGATGGCATACTGCAATCCGATGACGGCCGCCAGCATGACGAAGAAACTGATCATCGGGTTCTTCATGATGATGCCGCCAGTGCTGATGCCGATGTAGGCACCGATGACCGTGGGCACCATCGTGAGAGCGAGCAGCAAATAGGTGTTCCGGAGCACACGTTGCTGTTGCGGCGCAATTACCCGCGTGCCGGCTCCTAACACCCTTGTGTTGCTCTGATAGTCAGGTTGCATTCATCTCTCCTCAAATGGACAAGCTTCTAGGGCGGTTAGACTACCTAAACCTTCTCCAAGTTTCAACGCTTTCCGCGGGTATTTGCGGACGGGAAAACGGCATTTCAAGCCCCTGAAATGACGTGTATTATGATCGGTAATACCCCTGATCCGGGCAGGGTTTGGCAAACCGACGCGTTCGATTTTTCTTACACCTGGATTACGCATTTTCCGTTCCGTCGCTGTTGGGAAAGCGCGACTGGCCGATGGCCCAGTCTACGGGAAGGTTGGCAGAATAATTTAATGCCGCGGTCTTGAAAATGCGCGCAGTCGCTCGCGCATTTCGGCGTAGGCTAGCCTGCGGTATGGGTTAAGCGCCAAAGGCGCGGCCGAAGCCAAAACCGGCAAGCACCAGCGGAGGGTTGGCAGAGTGGTTTAATGCGGCGGTCTTGAAAACCGTTGTGGGGCAACCCACCGGGGGTTCGAATCCCTCACCCTCCGCCACCAACTTCAGTGGCCGGAGACTAGTGCTTCCTCCGCCCGTTCTTCTTGAGCGCCGCCTTCGTGAGGTTGCGGTAAAGGCGCGGATTTGCCTGCTTGAGGTAGGTGACCACCTCGAAATCCTTGCCTCTGGCTTTGGCCAGCGGGATGCCCTCGATGTGCACCAGACGCAAAAGCTCACGCACGGGCTTCGGCATCGCACGCCCGCTCTCGTATCGCGACCCACCGCTTTGAGTGACGCCTATGCGCGACCAGAAGTCCTGCTGATTGAGCCGCAGGCGGCGCCGGATATTCCGGGGATTGGAAATGCGTTCAAACGGTTTCATCGATATTGCATTGACCAGCGGTGCCCGGATTGGTTCACACGGCCTGGATTTTTCCTGCCCATGCCGGCGGCATTTCCGGCAAATCGCGCAAACCGCCGCCACGATTGCCTCCCAAGCTCGTTTTTCTACGAAAAATCAACTAAAATACGCGCCTTTTTCGAGGTCTTGCGGCGGCAATGGCTCTGATCGTCCAAAAATACGGCGGCACCTCGGTCGGCTCGACCGAGCGCATCAAGAACGTCGCGCGCCGTGTCGCCGGCTGGAAGAACAAAGGGCACGACCTGGTGGTGGTCGTGTCCGCCATGGCGGGCGAGACCAACCGCTTGATCTCGCTGGCGAAGGAGGTCCAGGCGCATCCGGAGCCGCGCGAGCTCGACGTCATGGTTTCGACCGGCGAGCAGGTCACCATCGCACTGCTGTCCATGG
>LJTT01000014.1 GCA_001303585.1 Betaproteobacteria bacterium SG8_41 | reverse complement strand
TCGGCCAGCCGTCGTTGCTCTGACTTCAGCGCGCCTAGCAACTGATCGAGCTCACCGGCCCCCTGCAGTGCTCTCAGGTCCTTGGTGTTGGGCGAGGAAATGTTGACCGTGACATAGGTCGCCAGGGAATAGACCTTGCGCAGGCAGGCGAGGTAGTCGTCTGCCGCGCGCTCGATCGGGGTGTCGGCGTTCTTTCCGATATTGATTCCCAGCACCCCCCGGTAACGCGCGCTGCGCACGTTTTCGAGCAGCCGATCCACGCCGTCGTTGTTGAAGCCGAGCCGGTTGATCACGGCCCGAGCCCGTGGCAGCCGAAAAACGCGCGGCCGTGGATTGCCGGGCTGGGGGCGCGGGGTCACGGTGCCGATCTCGATGAAACCGAAGCCGAGGCGCGAGAGGGCGTCGATGAACTCGCCGTTCTTATCGAGACCGGCCGCGAGCCCGACCGGATTGGGAAACGAGATCCCCATCACATCCAGGGCACAGTGTGCGGGCGCAGGCGCAGCCGATGGGGGAAGGCCGACCCGGTCCAGTGCGCCCAAGATTTGAAGCGTGACGCGATGCGCTGTCTCAGCGTCGAGAGCGAACACCAACGGGCGGAGCAGGGCGTAGAACATGGCGCTATTTTAGCGCCACAGTTGAAAGCTCAGTGCCGGCGTCAATTCAGGCGATAGCGGCCGCGCGCGTAGAGCTCGTAGGCGACCTGGAACAGGCTGGTCGCATCGTTCACGGCTTCTTCATTTTCTGGCCCCGGCGCCTGCGTGTTGTGGGCGAAGTCGTAATGCAGCGACCTGTGGGTTTTGCGGAAGCCCAGCTCGGTAAGCGCGTCGCCCGCGAGCAGGCCGACGTCCCGGTTATGGTTGAGCGGCACCAGCTCCCTGTCCGGTTCGCCGAGCAGCGCGTCTCTGCCAAAGAAGGTGCTTTCGTAGGAAAAGTTGAGAAGCCCGAGCACGGTTGGTGCGACATCCAGTTGGCTCACGACCGAGTCCACGCGCCGCGGGGCGATGTGGCTGGGGCTGTAGACGAGGAACGGAATTTCGTAAGACTGCACTGGAATCTCTTCGCGCCCGTACACGCGGGCGCCGTGATCGGCAACGACCACGACCAGCGTGTCGCTGAACCAGGGCCGCGTCTGCAGCGCTTCGATCAGGCGGCCAATGGCGTAGTCGGCGTAGCGCACGCCTGCTTCGCGTCCGCCCCCGCTGGACGGGACCCCGGGGACGCCACCGGGAAAAGTAAAAGGCTTGTGGTTTGAGGTCGTCATGACGACCGAGAATATGTGCTCGCCGCGCGCCACCTGCTGGTCGTAGATCCGCAGCGCGTTGCGGAAGAGGTCCTCATCGCTGACACCCCATATGTTGCTGAATCGGGGCTGGTCCATTTCGGTACGGTCGATGACGCGGTAGCCGTTGCGCGAGAAGAAGTAGTTCATGTTGTCGAACGTTCCGTATCCGCCATAAATGAAGGTCGGCGAATAACCATGCCGGCTCATCACGGTCGACCAGTTGAACATTCCCTCGTTATGGCTGCGCTTGACGATGGATTCGGGAGGGACCGGCGGAAAAGAGGCGGTTACCGCTTCCATGCCGCGCACGGTGCGCGTGCCCGTGGCGTAGGTGCGGGCAAACACGAGACTGTCGCGGGCGATGCGGTCGAGATTGGGCGTCAAGCCCCGCTTGTCGCCGTAGGCTCCAACGAATTCCGCGCCAAGCGATTCCTCCAGCAGCACGATGACGTGCAGCGGGCGGGGCCGGCCGGAACAAGCGATGCGCCGCGCGATGGGGCTCGGGGCCCCGGTAAGAAATTCGGCGTTACCCTGCGCGAGCAGGCGGCGCGCTCGGTTTTCCGCGCTGGCCTCGTCGATGGTCAGGTAGTACTGCTCATAGTCGAGCTGGGCATTGAACGCCGCTGCGAAAAACGAGTAGATGCCGTTTGCCGCAAGCTCATTCGCAACCCGGTTCGGGCCGGTGTGCCCCGTTCCACCATTGACTGCAAAGCCGGTCGTTCCGATCAGAACAAAGATAGCTGCGGCGGTCGCTGCGCGCGCGCGCGCACTGTCGTTCGCGGCCAGGGCTTCGCGAATTGCCGCACGTGAGAGCCAGGTCATTGCCAGCGCAAGCACGGCAGCGGCGGCCATGAAACGGGCGACCGGGTATGTTTCCCAGATGTTCACGAATACCTCGTGAGGATAGATCAGATACTCGACCGCGACGAAATTGAAGCGTGCGTTGAATTCATCGAAGAAGAAGTACTCGACCGCCCCGAGATAGATCAGGCCGAATGCGATGACCGCAAGCGCCGCGCGCAGCAGCAGTCCATGCGCCCGCGATCTATAAAGCGCTGAGGGCAAGAGCCAGAGGTAGAGCGCGAATGGCGCGGTCAGGTAAAGGCTGGCGATGAGGTCGTAGCCTGCACCCATCGCGAAAATTCGAGGCAGATCGGCAGGGGCGACCTGCCCGGAGCGCAATGCCGTCGCCGTGAGAACAACCCGTGTTACGGTCGCCGCCAGCCAGGCCCATGCGACCACGAGCCAGAGCGCGGTGTAGCGCGTTCGCTTTGGCTTGCGCCACACGCACAGCGTGGCAGCGCTCCGGAGGGCGGCGCGGAGTATTCCATACGCAGCGGCGGCGCGCATTGGGCGGCTCAAGCGGGGTTCCTTGCGATCTGGCGTCTCTTCCTGGTCTTGCCCGCGAGAGCGCGGTCGACCAGCCGTGGAGCGACGGCATTGACGCGCACGAAGAGGCGCTCCGGCCAGCCGATATAGACCTCGGGGCGGCCGTTCTCGATGGCATCGGCGATCACCTGCGCGACAGATTCGGGTGTATCCACCGCGGCACCGGTCTGCTCGACGAACTCAAGTGCGGCTTTGGTATTCATTGCCGTGTCCGTGGTGCGGGGGGCCACGTATGTGACCGCAACGCCGCTCCCGCCAAGCTCACGGCGCAAGGCTTCCGAGAAACCGCGCAGCGCGAACTTGGTCGTGGAATACACCGCGAAATTAGGGAATGCGATCGAGCCGAACCCGGAACCGATATTGACAATCTGACCGCTACGGCGCCGCAGCATGCCCGGCAATGCCGCTCGCGTGAGCAACATCGGGGCTGTCAGGTTGACCTCCATGAGCCGGCGGATTGCTGCTTCGTCTTCTTCGGAGAAGGGCCCGAATCGCGAAAGGCCTGCGTTGTTGACCAGCACGTCGATGGCGCCGAGCGCGGCCTCGGCGCCATCGACCAGCGCCGTGTGACTGGCCGGCTCGGAGAGGTCCAGCGGTAGTGCCAGCGCTGATCCGCCTTCGGCGCTCAGCCCCCGCGCGAGGCCGGCGAGTTCGGTCTCGTTGCGGCCGGCGAGCGCGAGCCGGGCGCCGCGGCGCGCCAGTTCCCGCGCGAGGCAGCGGCCGATGCCTCCGCTTGCGCCCGTTATTAAAACCGCTCTGCCCGTGAGCTTCATGCTGCGATCTCCCGGGAGTGGGTCGCAAGGCGGTGGGCGTCAAGCTCGCGAAAGACGTCGCCGTACAGCCGATAGAAGGCCTTGGCACAGTGGATGAGGATAGCGCGATCACCGGCATCATCGAGGCGGTTCACCAGTGAGGCGAACAGGCGCGTGTGGCTGATATCGAGTTCTCCATGTGAGCTGAGGTAGGTAAAGGCCGTTGAGGGCAGGCCGAGCGAGTGCTGAAGGGCGCGCGCCGCCTCGCTCGCCACAGCTGTACTCGTGCCTTCCAGCACCAGCACCATGCCCAGGAACCCCACGGGGTTGATCCGCGCGATGACGTCATAGGCGTAAGCGACGAGCAGCTCGGCCGGCAACCCGGGTGTCCCATTTCGCACCGGCTCGGGGTCGGCGCCGCAGGCGCGGATATCATTGAGGATCCATTCCTGATGGCCCGTCTCCTCGCGGATGTATTCGCTCATGGCGGTGCGCAGCCACTCGAGCCGCGCGGGCAGGCGCGCGCCGCACGCCATGAGCAGCGGCAGCGTGTGCTTGACGTGGTGGTAAGCCTGGGACAGGAATGCGATGTAGTCGGCCGGTTTGAGTTTTCCAGCCGCGCCGTCCCGAATGAAGGCAAGGCCGAGGAGTCCGGCCCGCTCTCGCTGGGTAGCCGCGAGCAGTTCATCATAGAATTTCATGTGTTCTCTCTTGGTAAAGCAATTCCAGTTGAGGGCCGTAACGGTCGTGCAGGGCGCGGCGGCGCAGACGGCCGTTGCCCGTGAGCTCGCCGCTGTCCGCCGAGAATGGCGCTCTCGAGCGGACCCAGCGCTGCACGCGCGCGTAGTCGGGGAGCGAATCGTTGACGCGGTCGATCGCGGCTTTGAGCACAGAATCAGTGGCGCCGTTGTTCGGTGTGACCACCGCGGCGATCCAGGGACGCGCCTCGCCGCTCACCCATGCCTGTGAAATTTCCGGTTCGCCGGTTAGTGCCGCTTCGATCCATTCCGGAGACACGTTGCGTCCGTAGGAGGTCACGAAGAAGTCTTTCTTGCGCCCTTCGAGGTAGAGATAGCCGTTCTGGTCGAGATGGCCGATGTCGCCCGTGGGCCAAGGCAGCGCGCCGGTCTCATGCGCGCCGCAGTAGCCGATCAGCGTCGCACCCTGAGCGAGAATCTCGCCATCGTTTGCAAACGAGAGCGTCACGTGCGGAAGCGGGCGCCCTACACTTCCAGGCCGACGCGCGCCGGGGCGGTTAAGCGTCAGGACCGAGGCGCACTCGGACAGGCCGTAACCCTCGTAGACTGGCAGGCCGAGCGCTTCTGCGTGCTGGAGAAGAGCGGGAGATACTGTGGCGCCCCCCACGGCCAGGAAGCGCAACGCGGACGGCGGGGTTGCCCCGCCCCCGATCTGCCCGACCAGGTCCCTCAGCATTTGCGGCACTGTGATGGCAGTTGTCGCGCGCGTTGCCCGGAGGCTCTCCAGCATTCGGTCGGGCTGTACGCCTGAGGCTCCCAGCATTCCGACCTGCTGCAACGGAGGCAGCACGCAGCAACCGCCCGCGACCAGCGTCGCATAGACGCCCACGTTCTCGAGCAGCGTGGCGAGCGGCAGCAGGCTCAGATGACGGTCCGCGGACCTCAGCGTGCACGCCGTCGCGAGGGCGCTGGCGACGGCGCCGAGCGCCGCGCCGTCGAGGCAAACACCCTTGGGATCACCGCTCGTGCCCGAGGTATACGTGATCTTGGCCGTCCCATCGGGCAGGCGTGGCGGGGCGGCAAGGTCAATTTTCAATTGTGCGACCGAGCGGCCCATGAGTTCCAGGTCCGGGGCGCGCTCCGCCATGGCCCCATTAGCTCTCAACAAGTCGAGAAAGAAATCGGGCTGGTCGGTGACGATCCAGTCAGCGCCCGCGCCTGCAATCGCATGCCATAACTGGGTGGGGGAAAAAAACGCTGGCAATGGCAGGCACGGCAGCCGCGCCGCGAGCAGCGCTAGGTCCGCGACGATCCACGCCGGGGAGTTATCAAGGCATAGCGCCACGACACGGGCACCCCGCCCGCGGACCTCTGCCGCCGTTTCTCCTATGGCACCGCCGAGCGCGCGATAGGAAAGGACTCGTTCAGTGTCGGTGAGCGCGGGGCGGTGCGGGCGGGCCGACGCGAAACGACCGACGGCGGCAATTACCGGGTGCATGCCGCCTCGCATACGGCATCAAACGCGGCCGCGACGTTTACCGCCGTGACGACCGGCGAATGATCGTAATAGTTACCCCAGGGCGCGCGCTCCTCCGCACTCAGGCGGTCTGCATCGGCCGGGGCAAGCGTGACCAGTGGAATGCCGATTCGCAGGAAGCTGTTGCGCAGCGCCGGAACGGCGCTGAACACGACCCACTTGCAGCCACGAGCATGAAGGCGGGCGGAAAGATGAACGATTAAACGCCGCGCATGGCCCGGTCGTGCGATCACGAGGTTGCCGACCTCGGTGATGTCACCGCGCGCGATGGAGGCGCCGGCCGCCTTGCTCAGCACCGACTCGACGGGATCGTCCAGGTAAACCTCGAGAAACAATTTCCCGTCCGATGCCGGACGCAGTCCGCACGCTGCGGCAACCTTCGATCCCTGCCGCAGAACCATGAGTTCGGGCATCAACTGCTCCAGACGGCAACCGTATGCTCGCTCGAAGCCGTTCCGAATAAACGTTTCGACATCGGCACGTTCGGATGCGCCGGCGCGGCTGAACGACCACCTGGGTGCTGCCGCAACTGTCTGCTCGAGGGGGGTCGTCGATACGACGGCCGCATCCTGCTCCGTTGCAACCTCAAGCATGGTCTCACCCCGCATTTCCTTCGGGCCGGCGGCGCCGGCGTCGTTAATGGGGCAAGAATAGATGCGGGGGCGTCAGGAATCCGTCGTAACGGCGTGAAGAAGTTGTGAAGTACGGCTCTATTTAACGGAAACTTATGCTGAAAGCCGAACCCCGGCCAGTCTGAGTTTCAACGTCGATCCGCCAGCCGTGCAGGTCACAAACGCGCTTGACGATGGCCAGGCCGAGCCCGAATCCCTCGCGCTGCCCGGCGGCACGATAGAAGCGTTCGAACAGGCGTCCGACATCTTCCCCCGCGATTCCTGGGCCGGAGTCGCGCACGGTGAGCCGCCCAGGCGCGTAAGCTACTTTGACGAAGCCGCGCTCGGTGTGCTGCACGGCATTGCGGATGAGGTTGGTCAGGACGATGCCCAGCGCCTGGCGATTGACCCGGAGCGTGGCCCCCGGCTCGACGTCAATCGTGAACTCCACCTCCTTGCGTGCCAGTTCCCCCCGGTACGGCTCGGCCGCCTCGCTGACGCACTCGGCGAGCAAGACGCTCTCCGATGCGCCAAGCGGCTGCTCGCGCGCAAGGAAGATGAAGACCTGGATCTGATCTGACATGCGTTGTGCTGCGGCCTCGATCATTTCCAGCCGGTTACGCGCTTTCTCCGGGAGCGCGGCGTCCGCGAGCAAGAGCTCGCAGCTGGTGCGAATAGCGGTCAGCGGCGTGCGCAACTCGTGGCTCGCATTGGCCGTGAACTCCTGTTCGCGCTGGATCATCCGGGCGATCCGTACCCGGTATTCATCGAGCATTCGCGCGAGCGACGCCACTTCGGGGTCCTGCCCCGGGCGGGCGAGCGGTGGATCGGCCGCTTCGGGCCTAATCGCCTGCAGCCTTCCGGCGAGATCCGTGACCTGGCGTGTCAGCAAGCCGGCCAGCCAATAGCCCAGCGCGAGCGCGACAAGCACCACGATGCCCAGCGCAATCAAAATGAGCCGCTGGAATTCCTGCTCGCGCACTTCGTGGGGGCCGGCATCGTAGGCCACGATGAAAGTCGTTCCCTGCACGCGACGCACACCGGCGTGGCGCTCGCTGATCCCCTTCCCAATCTCATGATGTCCCTCGTCCAGGGAGCGTAACGGCAGGGGCAGGCGCGCCCGGTCGTCAACGCTGCGCACGATGTAATACGCGAGGTTTGGGCTGGCGGGATGCTGGAGCGCGGGATTGTCTCGATTGCGTGCGATCAGTGCGTCGAGCTCCTCGTTCACGATTTGCTCGACGAGCGCTTCCTCCATGCGCTCCGAGGCCGTGAATAGAACGGCGCCAAGTGCGCCAACGACCGTGATACAGGCCGCGGCGAAAACCGCCGTGACCTTCAGCCGCAGGCCCGGTCTACGCCTCACCCCGCGCCTCGATCCTGTAACCGATCCCGTGAATTGTCTTGATGGGGTCGTAACCGCCGGCGCGTTGCAGCTCGCGCCGAAGCACGTGCATGTGGCTGCGCAGCGTGTCGCTGGTGTCTTGCTCCTCGCCCCAGACCGCGGTTTCCAGCTCTTTGCGGCTGAAAACGCGATCAGGTTGCGACATGAGTGTCTCGAGCAGGCGCACGCACTTCGGCGGTAGCCGCACCTCGCGGCCGCGAATGCGGACGGTTACGCGTTTCGGGTCGAAGACGAGTTCACCCACGCTCAGTTCCCGATCCGCGACACGCCCGGCGCGCCGCTTGTGCAGGGCGGTGAGGCGCGCCTCGACTTCCTTCAGCGCGAAGGGCTTCACCAGATAATCGTCCGCGCCCCGCGCGAAACCCTCGAGCTTGTCCTGCAAGGTGTCGCGCGCCGTCAGTACCAGGACGGGTGTGTCGTTGTGCGCATCCTCGCGCAGCCTGCGGCACAGCGTCATGCCGTCAAGGCCCGGCAGTCCGACATCAAGAACAATCGCATCGAACCTGCCGGTCACGGCGAGGTGCAGCCCCGTCACGCCATCGCCCGCCGCATCGACGGCGTGTCCGCGCGCCTCGAGGAAATCGTAAAGATTCGCGGCGATCGCCGGGTCGTCTTCGATGATGAGTACGCGCACTGCTGAAAGCCGAGTGCTAGGCCCGGCGGTCGGGGCTAGGCTTTGACGGGCTGCCAGCGCCCGTCGACGAGGCCTTGCATCGGCTGGAACTGGATCTTGTAAGCCATCTTGCGGCTTTGCGCGATCCAGTAGCCGAGATAGAGATAAGGCAGGTCGAGCTTACGGCAAAGCTCGATTTGCCACAGTATGTTGTAGGTGCCGAAGCTCGCGCCTTCGACGTCGGGATCGAAGAACGTGTAGACAGAGGAGAGCCCGTCCTGAAGCTGATCGAGGATCGAGATCATGCGCAGGGTGCCCTTCTCGCGGAACTCGATGAGGCGCGTCTCGACGTTGCTTTGAAGCAGGAAGTGGCGGTACTGCTCGCGGCTGTCCTGGTCCATTCCGCCGCCCGCGTGACGGCGCGACTGGTAGCGCAGGTAGAGCGCGTAGTGCTCGGGGCTGTACTTCAGGGTCAGCATTTCCGATTTGAGTTCGCCGTGACGCTTGAGCGCGCGGCGCTGCGTGCGTGTGGGCTCGAATTCCTCCGCAAGGATGCGCACCGGGACGCAGGCGCGGCAGTGGTCGCAGAACGGCCGGTAGGTAAAAGCGCCGCTGCGCCGGAAGCCGGCGCGCACCAGCTCGCTGTAGACGGGGCCGTCGATCAGATGGCTTGGCGTCGCGACTTGCGAGCGCGCCATGCGGTCGGGGAGCATGCGGTCGGGGAGATAGCTGCAAGGATAGGGCGCCGTCGCATAGAACTGCAGGACTGAGAGCGGAAAGTCAGTCAAATAAGTCATCGTCGAGGCGCCACTTCGATGCCGGGTCAGGATAGTTTACCAAGGTTGAGAGCTTTCGCATAAATTCGACGCGCGGAATCTCCCGGGCGCCGAAGCGCGCAAGATGCGTCGCCAGCGTTCGAGCTGACGCACGAGATGCGCAAGCGCGATCTTGGACGCGTCCGACACGTCCGTGAACATCGATTCGCCGTAGAACATGCGGCCAATGGCGACGCCATAAAGGCCGCCGGCAAGCGCGCCGCCGACCCAGGTCTCGACGCAGTGCGCGTGCCCCGCACGATGCAGCGCGTTATAGGCCGCGATCATGTCTTCCGTGATCCACGTGCCCTCCTGGCCCGGGCGCGGCGCGGCGCAGCAACGGATCACGGCATCGAAAGCCGAGTCGGCGCGCACCTCGTAATCGCGCCTGGCGATACGCCGGCGCAGCGAGCGCGAGAGCTTGCACTCGTCGGGGAAGAGCACCATCCGTGGGTCGGGGCTCCACCAGAGCACCGGTTGGCCCTCGCCGTACCACGGAAAGATGCCTTGACGATAGGCCGCCAGCAATCGCGGCACTGCGAGATCGGCGCCTGCGGCCAGCAGTCCGTTCGGCTCGGCGAGTGCGTGTTCCACCGGGGGAAAGGGATCGTGCGCGCCAAGCCACGGGATCATGCGCGGATTGTACGGTCGCCGGGGGGTGTCTCCAAACGGAGAATTGTTTTTTTTTGCAGGTGCAACAGGGAGTTGTGCTATTGACCTAGATCAAAATCGATCCGCGGTGCGGGCTTTACGATGCCTTGAACCAAGGCCCTGGGCGCATGACGACAGTTGCTGATTCCCCCTACCCCGGAAACGGCACTGCCGTGGATACGGATCTCGGCTGCTTCCACTGTGGCGAGCCGGTGCCGCCCGGCATTCAAAACGAAGCTGTGATCGATGGCGTGCGCCGCAGGATGTGCTGCGCGGGTTGCGAAGCGGTGGCGCGAACGATCGTCGAGAATGGCCTGGGCGACTACTACCGGCAGCGGCAGGAGTTGCCGGGACGCCCGGCGGCAGTCGTGCCCGACGAGCTGTGCCGGTACGACCTGCCGGCAGTCCAGTCGACTTTCGTTGAAGCGACCGAGTTGCACAGCAAGGAAGCCTCCTTGCTGCTTGAAGGTGTCACGTGTGCGGCCTGCACCTGGCTGATCGAGCGCCGGCTCGCGCGCGTTCCCGGCGTCGAAAGCGCCGCCGTGAATTACGCAACAGGCCGCGTGCGGGTGAAATGGGACGAGCGCCGGGTGCGGTTGAGCGATATCCTGCGCGCGGTGACCGAGATCGGCTACCGCGCGTGTCCCTTCGATGCCAAGAGCAGCGAAGCGCTGGAGCGGCGCGAGCGACGCCGCCACCTCGCGCGTCTGTTCGTCGCCGGTCTGGGCATGGCGCAGGTCATGATGTGCGCCGTTCCTGCCTATATTGCCGACGGCGACATGAGCGCGGATATCGAGCAGCTCCTGCGCATCGCAAGCCTCGTGCTGACGCTGCCGGTCGTGCTCTGGGCGGCCGTGCCATTTTATCGGGGCGCGTGGCGCGGCATCGCAGCCGGTCAAATCGGGATGGACGTCCCGGTCGCGATTGCCATCGTGATTGCCTTTGTTTCCAGTCTCGCGGCAACGTTGAGGAGCGCGGGCGATGTCTACTACGACTCGATCGCCATGTTCGTCTTCCTGCTCCTTGGCGCGCGCTACCTCGAGTTGAGCATGCGGGCGCGCGCGGTGCGGGCGCAGCAGCGGCTCGTCGGCCTCGTGCCCGCCGTGGCCGAGCGCGTTGTCGACGGTCGTCCCGACGCGACGGAGTCGGTCGCGGTGGCGAACCTGCGACCCCGGGACCGCGTGCTGGTGCGTCCAGGCGCGACAGTGCCTGCGGACGGCTTCGTTGTGGATGGAGAGAGCGCGCTGGATGAATCGATGCTGACTGGCGAGTCGCGTTCGATCGGCAAACGCCCCGGCGACTCCCTGATGGGTGGTGCGCTCAACGTCAGGAGCCCGCTGGTGATGGAAGTGGGCCGGGTGGGTGAGGCGACCGTGCTGGCAGGCATTCTGCGATTGATCGAGCGCGCCCAGGCAGAAAAGCCGCGCATCGCGCAGCTCGCGGATGCCGTCGCGCAGTGGTTTGTGGCGGCGCTGCTGGTCGTCGCCTTGGCCGCCGGCATTGCCTGGCACGCGATCGATCCGCCGCGGGCGATCTGGATCGTCGTTGCTGTGCTGGTCGTCACGTGTCCGTGCGCGCTCTCGCTGGCGACGCCCGCCGCGCTGACCGCTGCGACCGGGCGGCTCCACGCGGCTGGCGTGCTTGTGACACGCGGGCATGCCCTGGAGACGCTGGCACGGGCGACGCACGTGATTTTCGACAAGACGGGCACGCTGACGGGCGGCGACCTCGCCCTGATCGGCGTGCTGCCTGTCGGTGCCCTCAGCGCCGAACGGTGCCTGGCGCTTGGGGCCGCGGTGGAGCGGGGCTCCGAGCACCCCGTTGCACGCGCGCTGGTCGCCGCTGCCGCAGATCCAGTCAGTGAGAGTGTGCGCGCCGAGGCTGCGCGCAATTTTCCCGGAGAGGGGGTTGAATCGAGCATTCATGGCGCCCGCTATCGCATTGGCAGTCTCGAATTTGTCGCTGCGCTGCACCGGCAGCCACCGCCCGCGGAACTGGTATTCGCGGCGGGTGACGTCTCGGTCGTGGCGCTTGGCGACGAGCGCGGTTGGCTTGCACTCTTCACGTTTGGCGACGCGCTGAGACCCGGCGCGCGGCAACTCGTGCGCGAGCTGGGCGCGCGCGGCCGGCAGGTGTGCCTGCTCTCGGGCGACCGGGTTCATCACGTCGAGCATGTCGCGCGCGAGCTGGGCATCGAGATCATGCGTGGTGCGGCAACACCCGAGGCGAAGGTCGAGTTCGTCCGGGAGCTTCAATCGCGTGGCGCCGTGGTGGCCATGGTCGGTGACGGCATCAATGATGCTCCCGTCCTGGCGCAGGCCCAGGTCTCGGTCGCGATGGGCAGCGGCACCGAGCTCGCGCAGGTCAACGCTGACATGGTGCTTCTGACCGAGGGCTTGCACGGACTGGCCCATGCGTTCGACACGGCAGAGCGCACCCTGCGCGTCGTGCGCCAGAATTTCGCATGGGCGATCGCTTACAACGCGGTGGCGGTTCCGCTTGCGCTGGCGGGCTGGGTGTCACCCCTCGTCGCGGCAATCGGCATGTCGGGCAGCTCGCTCGCGGTGGTGCTGAATGCCGTGCGGCTCCTGCGCGCGCCCGCTCCCGGGGGCGGACTCGTGCCGCAGGGCGATGTTGCTCCGGCGCGGGCCTGATCATGGATATTCTCTACATGCTGATCCCCTTGAGCCTAGTGCTGGTGTTCGCCATCGGCGCCGTGTTCTGGTGGGCTCTGGAGAGCGGCCAGTTCGAAGACCTGGAAGGGCCGGCGCACCGCATCCTGATGGACGATGATGCGCCGGGGAGGGTGGCGGATTACCATGAACGCGGCGAAACACGGAGCACCGGACATGACAAGCGTTGACGCACACGCGGCCAGAGCGAGCCGTGACCGCGCCGTTGCGGTGATTCAGGCGGAGCACCGGGCGCTCGGGACGGTGGTAGCGGCGCTGCAGCGCCTGCTGAGCGATTTGCAGCAGGGGCTGATCGAGCCCGACTACCGACTGCTGGCGGCGATGCTCTACTACATCGAATCTTTCCCCGAGCGCCAGCACCACCCGAAGGAAGACGAGTACCTGTTCAAGGCGCTGCGGGCGCGAACGCGCGAGGGCTCGGCGGAGCTGGACGAATTGCAGGGCGAGCATGTTCGGAGCGGTCAGCTGATGGGCTACCTCGCCCAGACGCTGGTGCGCTACCAGGGGGGCGCGCCGGATGGGCTTGCCACCTTCATTGCTGCGGTGGATGCCTATGCGGCGCTGCTTGGCGATCACATGCGCAAGGAGGAAGGCGTCATTCTGCCCCTTGCCGATGCGCATCTCACAGAATCGGACTGGTCAGCGATGGCCGTTGCTTTCACTGAGAACCGCGATCCATTGTTTGGCGCGGAAGCCGGCCAGGAAATGCGGCGGCTGCGCCGGCGCATTGCGAATCTCGTGCCCCGGAAGCTGCAGTCGCTATTGCGTCCGGAGGGCGATTAGAGACTTCCCAAGACGGAAAAGCATTTTCAGCCGCAGATAAGCGCAGATAAACGCGGATCACCAAACATTGAACCGCGGAAGCGCGGAGAGAAGCGCGGTTGAATTTGAACCGCAATAACGCCAAGCACGCCATGGATCATTAACAAGAACCAGAAACAGACGTGGCTCTGATCACCGCTCACGGGTCACTGATCACCGTAGTTATAGCCGCCGATGAACGCCGGTATTAATGTGCATGAAACGTGATTTAGGCGCGCGTAAGAGCGGATTTGATTTTCCGTAATATCTGTGTGCACCTGCGGTTGCCTGCGGCCAAATTCCGATTCACGGTTCACGTCTTACGATTCACGGAATCGATTCGTGTCGGCGCAGGGCGTGATTGAGCGCGATCGCGACGGTCAGAACAACGAGGGCACCGCCCTGGTGTGCGGCGCCAAGCGCGACCGGCACCGCGAGCAACAGCGTGCTAATCCCCAGTGTGACCTGGACGACTAGAGCGGCGAGCAGGACGTGCGCCAGCATGCGCACACGGGCGCCCGCATTGCTGCGCATGATCTTCAGCCAGAACAGGGTCACCAGCACCGCCAGTACCCACGCGAACAACCGATGATCGAACTGCACGGTCGCCATGTTGTAGAAAAAGTTCGAATACCACGGATCGAGCATGAAGATCTCCGGTGGGACGAGGTGACCATTCATTAGGGGAAAAGTGTTGTAGGCCTTGCCCGCCCTTATGCCGGCAACGAACCCGCCGGTGATCACCATGGCGGCCACCACCGCGGTGATTGCCCACGCCATGCGCCGCAGCGGGCCGGTGGCGTCGCCGGCGCGGTCGCGGGGCCAAAGCAGGTCGAGCGCCACCCACAGGATCGCCGCGTAGATCAGGAAAGCGAGCGACAAGTGTGCGGTCAGGCGGAACTGGCTCACGCGCGGCTCGTCGATCAACCCGCTCGCCACCATGTACCAGCCTAACCCGCCTTGCAGCGCGCCCAGCAGGAATATGCCGCCCAGCTGCACTCCGAGAGGGCGGTCGAGGCGGCGCCGCAGCCAGAAATAGAGCAGCGGCACGAAGAAAACGACGCCGATAAGACGACCGAGCAAGCGGTGGAAGTACTCGAGCCAGAAGATGCCCTTGAACTCGTCGACGCTCATGCCCTTGTTCACCTGCCGATACTCCGGCGTCTGGCGGTATTTCTCGAATAATGCCTGCCAGTCCTGATCATTGAGCGGGGGCACGGTCCCCACGAGCGGTTGCCATTCGACGATCGAGAGGCCGGAGTGCGTGAGCCGGGTTACCCCGCCCAGCACGACCATCGCAAAGATCAACGCGCAACAGGTGAGGAGCCAGACTGCGACGGCCCTGTGATGAGTGCTTGCCATGATTGGTTTGCGGCGGGCGCGGCGCGCGGCGTCGATGGCCGGCGGCGCGTCCGCCTGAATTGTAGGGGACGCCAGAATAGTAACGACTGTGGCGCCATTCCGGTTGATTTGCGTCAAGATTTTTTGCGCTGCGGCAGCGCGCCCGGGCACCGGGGTCGGCTCTCGGAAGCTTGATTTACATCATGGGAGGGCCATTTTTGCTGGGATAGATTGCCCCGCTAAAGCGGAAACAACCCGCTCGTACCTATGTACCAACCAAGGAGGCGACATGGCTGATACGCGCAACACAACGCCCGCGGACGATCTGGAGGACCTCGAAGACGGCATTCCCTTCATGCAGCAGTTGCTCGACAACCCCTTCCTGTTGCTCTTCCTCGGGGTGGTCGTGCCGACGGTCCTTTACGTAATCTGGGGCGTCATGGAAATCGTGGGCATCCCGATCGCCAAGTGATCCGTCCCGCACCCGTCCACCGAGAGGAGAAGAAATCATGAGTGCGATTCAGCCGCCGGAGCAGCGAATCTGGTGGAAGCAGCCGATCGAGCCGCTCGAGATCACGTGGATCGTGGTGGCCTTCATCTGGTGCCTGTTCATGTTCCTGATGATGCCCTACTGGCACGTGTTCGGTAAGCAGAACCTCGCCAACGAGGCCTACCGCAGCACGCCGGAGCTGTTCCTTTCCAAGGCGCAAGCCATGGTGGACAAGCACAAGATCCGGGAAGAGACCGACCAGAAGATCCCGGTCGTCAAGCCGCCCGCGGGGAGCGATGTCTACCTGGTGGCGCGGCTGTGGCAATGGTGGCCGATGCTCGAGCTCGAGGCGGGGCAGACCTATCGCTTGCACCTCATGTCCCTCGACTGGCTGCACGGCTTCTCGCTGCAGCCCGAGAACATCAACATCCAGGTCCATCCGGGCTACGAGCACATTCTCCAGGTGTCGCCCACGAGGGCCGGCACTTACTCGATCATCTGCAACGAGTATTGCGGCATCAACCACCACACGATGGTGAGCAAGCTCTACGTCGTGACCAGCAAATAGGGGGAGGACCATGGCCATCAACAGACTGTTCCGGACCTGCCCCATGACGGGGCTCAAGGTGCACCAGCCCGCGGAAGCGCTGATCAAGGCCAACGCCGTCGCAGCTGTCGTGTCGCTGCTCGTGGGCGGTATCCTTGGCCTGCTGATCACGCTGACTCGCTGGCAGGCGATCCACCTGCTGCCGCCCGACTGGTATTACCTGATGCTGACCGGTCACGGGCTCGACATGCTGGTCTTCTGGATCATCTTCTTCGAGATCGCGATACTCTACTTCGCGGGCTCGGTGCTGCTCGGCTGCCGTCTCGCGACGCCACGGCTCGCATGGGTAGCGTTCATGCTGATGGTGATGGGCGCGGTGATCAACAACTACGCCGTATTCCGGGGCGATTCGAGCGTGATGTTCACCTCGTACGCGCCGATGGGCGCGCACCCGACCTTCTACCTCGGCCTGATTCTCTTCGCGGTCGGAGCGCTCATCGCCTGCTTCGTGTTCTTCGGCACGCTGGTGGTCGGCAAGGAAGAGCGCACCTACAACGGGTCGGTCCCGCTGGTCACGTTCGGTGCCGTGACCGCTGCGATCATCGCGGTATTCACGATCGCAAGCGGCGCGATCATCCTGATTCCGACGTTCTTCTGGTCGATCGGACTCGTTGACCACATCGACTCGCTGATGTACCGGACGATCTGGTGGGCATTCGGCCACTCCTCGCAGCAGATCAACGTCTCGGCGCACGTGGCGGTGTGGTACGCGATCGCCGCCATCATCTTCGGGGCGAAGCCGATGAGCGAGAAAGTGAGCCGGCTTGCGTTCCTGCTCTACATCCTTTTCATCACGATTGCGAGCGCGCACCACCTGCTGGTGGACCCGGGCCTCACCTCGAACTGGAAGATCCTCAACACGAGCTACGCGCTCTATCTTGCGGTGCTGGCTTCCATGGTGCATGGCCTGACGGTGCCCGGATCGATCGAAATTGCGCAGCGCAAGAAGGGCTTCACCAAGGGCCTGTTCGAATGGCTGCGCAAGGCGCCGTGGTCGAACCCCGTGTTCTCGGGCATGTTCCTCTCGCTGCTGGGATTCGGATTCCTCGGGGGGATCTCGGGCGTGATCATGGGCGTGGAGCAGCTGAATATCATCATCCACAACACGATCTACGTGCCGGGGCACTTCCACGCCACGGTGGTGCTCGGCACGACGCTGGCGTTCATGGCCGTGACCTATTTCGTGATCCCCGCGATCTTCCGCCGCGAACTGGCGTTCCCGAAGATTGCCCAGTGGCAGCCGTACGTATTCGCACTGGGCATGACCATGGTGTCGGTGTTCATGATGGGCGCCGGCACGCTCGGCGTGCCGCGGCGGCACTGGGACATCACGTTCGCGGGCAACCCGCTCGGCTTCGAGTTCCCGGGTACCGCGCACCTCATGATGGCGTTGATGGGGATCGGCGGGCTGCTCGCGGTCGTGGGCGGCGCGATGTATCTGCTGGTGACGGTCTACTCCGTGTTCCTCGGCAAGCGCATCGAGACCCCTGGTTTCAAAACGGTGCGCGTGGTCGAAGGCATGGCGCCAGCACCGACCCGACCGGCCGCGGCGGCGCTGCAGGCGCACGGCGGCGCGCACGCCTGGTCCGCGCCCGGTACTTTTACGCTTGCCATGGTGTTCCTGACGGCGTTCGTGCTTTACTACTTCATCAACTGGAAATACCTGTCCGAAGTATGGCCGCTGAAGTAACGATCGGGAGAAGCCCGTGTCGCGCAGCGTAGCATCAAGAAGCGAGCCGGCCGGCAGCCGGGCGCTGCGCGCGTTCAGGCTCGTTTTCGGGCTGTTCAAGCTGCGCATCGGTGTCGTGATCGGCCTGACCGCATTGGGTGGCGTCGCGGTGTCGCCGGGGCCGGCGCCCGCGGGCTGGCGTCTCGCAATTCTGGCGCTTGCCGTGACCGGTGCTGCTGCTGCGGCGGGCGGGTTCAACCAGTACGCGGAGCGCGATCTCGACCGTCTCATGAACCGCACGCGCCGGCGGCCGTTCGTGACGGGGGAGCTTGCGGCCGATCGCCGCTTCCTGTGGCTGATCGGGGCGGTGCTGGTGAGCTCGGTGGGCGCAGCCGCCGCCGTGACCAACGCGCTGGCGGCGGCCTACGTCTTCCTCGGCGCCTTCTTCTACGGTGTCGTCTACACGGTCTGGCTGAAGCGGCGCACGTGGTGGAACATCGTCATCGGCGGGGCGGCCGGCAGCTTCGCGGTGCTGGCAGGGGCGGCAGCGGTTTCGCCCGGCCTGCCTGCGGCGGTGCCGGCGATACTGGCTGGCGTGCTCTTCCTGTGGACGCCGCCGCATTTTTGGAGCCTCGCTATTCTTTGCCGCGACGATTACGCGCAGGCACGGGTCCCGATGCTGCCGGTCGTGATCGGAGACGAGCGCTGCGCGCGCATGATCCTGGCGCACACGGTGGCGCTGACCGCGCTGGCGCTCGTGCCGCTCGCCTACGGCATGGGCTGGATTTACGGCGCGGGCGCGCTGATCGGGGGCGCATTGTTCGTAGTCACCAGCGTGCGGCTGGCGCGTCACCCCTCACGGCAGGCCGCGCGCGCGAACTTCCTGGCCTCGCTCGCCCAGTTGGGGCTCCTTCTCATCGCTGCAATCGCCGAGCGCCTGATGCTCGGCTGAACATGAACACTTCGCATCCTGCGCGGCGCTTTGGCCGCGTCTTCGCGTGCGTGCTGGCGTTGCTGCTCCCGGGCGCCGCGTGCGCGGCAGAGCAGGCGACTGCCCTCGACCCGGATGACGCGCTCAAGCTGAGCCAGGCCGCGATCGGGCGCAAGCTTTCGGATTACGCCTTCACCGACCGGCACGGGCGCCAGGTGCGCCTGGCCGATTATCGTGGCAAGCCGCTGCTGGTGAGCTTCGTCTACACCGGCTGCACCTCCGTGTGCCCGCCGACGACCAAGCTCCTCTCGCAGGCCATTCTCAAGGCGCAGGGCGTGGTGGGGTCGGATTCGTTTCGTGTTCTAACCGTGGGCTTCAACCTGCCGCAGGACTCTCCCGAGGCGATGCGCGATTTCGCCCGGCGCTTCGGCATCGACGTGCCGAACTGGAAGTTTCTCACGCCATACCGCGCCCAGCTGCAGCAGCTCACGTCCGATTTCGGGTTCTCGTACGCGCCGACTTCCTGGGGATTCGATCACATCACGCAGGTGACCGTGTTGGATCAGGAGGGGCGCATCTACCGCCAGGTGTACGGGGACGACTTTTCGATCTGGCTTCTCGTCGATCCGCTGAAGGAGCTGATCGAGGGCACGCCGGTGCCGGTGCGCAGCCTCGGCGAGCTCATCGAAAGAATACGCATCGTTTGCACGCTGTACGATCCGCGCACCAACACGTATCGCTTCAAGACCAGCATCATCGGCGAAGTTGTCTCGTTCATCGCGATTACACTCGCGATCGGGTGGTTCATCTGGCATGAGCGCCGTCGCCGGCGCAAGGGGCAGGGGCTTTCCGCAAGCCAGGCAATGAATCATCGCGACGCTGATCCGGGGCGGTAACCCTCTGTCGCGAAGGGTCTTGTCGTTTGCGGCGCTTGACCTGAGTCAAGGAGCGCTGCGCGAGCGCGGTCTAGCATCGGACACGTGCCGCGCGTTCCCGTAACGCGTCGGCACGCATCAGAGAACTGCGCGAAGACGCGTGCTCAGACACCTACAGAACGCCGGGCGCTGGCTGTTTCTGCGCGCCGATGCCCTGTTCAACCGGATCTTCGGCGAACGGTTGAATCCTCTCTACTATCTGGGCGCGATCTCGTACTGGATGCTGTGGATCGTCGTCGGCACCGGCATCTATCTCTACATCTTTTTTCGCACCGGTGTGCAGGAAGCGTACAGCTCGGTTGAGTATCTGACGGTGCAGCAGTGGTGGCTCGGCGGCGTGATGAGGAGCGTGCACCGCTACGCCTCCGACGCGATGGTGCTGACGATGGGCTTGCACCTCACGCGGCATTTCATGTTCGACAACTACTGTTCGACAACTACCGCAGCTTCCGGTGGTTCTCGTGGATCACGGGAGTGACCCTGCTGTGGCTGGTGTACGCGAGCGGCATCAACGGCTACATGCTGCCTTGGGACAAGCTCGCGCAGTTCGTGGTGATTGCGACGGCCGAATGGTTCGATGCCCTGCCAATTTTTGGCGGTACTCTCATCCGCAACTTCATTGCCGAGGGCGCGGTCAACGACCGGCTGTGGTCGCTGCTCTCGTTCATACACATCGGCTTGCCCCTGGCAGTGCTCGCGCTGCTGTGGATCCATACCCATCGCGTGCCGGGCGCAAACACCAACCCCCCGCGAGCGATCATGGTGGGGACGTCCGTGGCGCTCGTCGTGCTCTCGCTGGTTCGGCCGGTGACGAGCCAGGGCGGGCCCGCGGACTTGTCGGCAGCCATCACGACCGTCGATCTCGACTGGTTCTATCTGCCGGTTTACGCGCTCATCTACCGGTGGAGCCCCGGCGAAGTGTGGCTGCTGGTCGGAGGCGCCACCGTGCTATTCCTGCTTCTGCCGTGGCTACCGCCCAAGCGCCGCCGCAAGGCGGGATTTCACATCCTGCTGCATCCTGACAACCGGATCATCCCGGTGCGCGACGGCGAGCCCGTGCTCGAGGCGGCCCTGCGCGAGGCGGTTCCGGCCCCCTTCGAATGCCGCAATGGCGGCTGCGGGGAGTGCAAGGCGACGCTGCTCCACGGCAGCGTGGATTACGGACTCTACCAGGACAGCGCGCTTACCCCGGACGAGCGCGCGGGTGGCAAGTTCCTGATGTGCTGCGCGACGCCGCTGGCTGATCTGGAGATCGAGTACGTGCCGACGAAGACGCCGGGCAATGTCCCGGTGCGCGTTTACACGGCGCGCGTGATGCGCATGAAGCTTCTGTCTCACGACGTGATGCAGCTCCTGCTGAAGGTGCAGGGAGATGAAGTGCCCCGTTTCTACGCCGGGCAGTACATCAACGTCCTGTTGCCCGACGGCCAGAAGCGCAGTTTCTCGTTTGCTACGGCGCCGCACGAGCGCGACCACATCGAGCTGCAGATCCGGCGCGTTCCGGGCGGGTTGTTCACAACCCGGATCTTCGAGGAGATGAAGGAAGGGGACACGCTTCAGTTCGAAGGCCCGCTCGGGTCGTTCTTCCTGAGGGAGGACAGCAGGAAACCGATCATTTTTGTCGCCGGTGCGACGGGGTTTGCGCCAGTGAAGAGCATGGTCGAGCACGCGTTTCACACCGGGATGAAGCGCAAGATGTACCTCTACTGGGGTGTGCGCAGCCTGCGGGATCTTTACCTGCCGGAACTGCCGCGCCGGTGGGCGCGTGAGCACGAGAACTTCGCGTTCATCCCCGTGCTCTCCGAGCCGAAGCCCGAGGACGAGTGGACGGGCCGGACGGGCCTTGTGCACGAGGCGATACTGGCGGACTTTCCGAACCTTTCAGAGCACCAGATTTATGCCTGCGGCTCGGTGGCCATGGTGCAGACGGCGCACCCGGCTTTCGTGGCGCACGGCATGTCGGAGCACGACTGCTTCTCGGACGCGTTCAAGCTGGCGCCGCATTTGCGCGCCGAGTCGGCCGAGCTGGTGCAACCCGGAGGCAGGCGGTGAACGCGCCCGCGCGCTACGCCGTTCAAGGCTTGCTGTACGCGGCGTTCATCGCGTTCGTGGGTTACTTCGCAAACGCGCCGACCTATGAGCCTCTGGCGCCAGGCTACGCGTTGGTGCGGCTCTCCTTCAGTCACGGCGCCCAGCGCAAGGAGCCGTGCCGCAAACGCACCGCCGAGGAGCTCGCGAAGCTCCCGCCCAACATGCGCGCGCCGCTCGACTGCCCGCGCGAGCGCTCGTCTGTCATCGTCGAGCTGGAGATGGACGGCGAGCTTCTGTATCGCATCGTGGCGCCGCCGACAGGGCTCGCCGGGGATGGCGCGTCAACCGTCTACCGTCGGTTGACCGTGAAGGCCGGTCGTCACCATTTCCGTGCGCGGCTGTCGGACAACGTCAAGGGCGAGTTCAACTATGCTGCGGAGCGCAGCATCGACCTTGGGGCCGGCCGGGCGCTCCTGATCGATTTCAACGCCGGGCAGGGCGGGTTTCTCTTCCGCATGTAGGCCGGCATGGCTCGACGTCGGAGCCGCCCGGGCCGGCTGGTTGAGTCAAGAGATTGCCCAACCCGGTAACATAGCATCCCAGACATGTACGCTAGATCGCTGTTGGCATCGCAGGTAACGGCTGGCGCCCCGGGGGGCGGTGCGGCCGCCGCCGCCCTGAAAGGCGTCGAGCGGGCATTCGACCGCGCGTTCGGCGGCACGGCGAATCCCCTGCGCCACCTCGGCGCCCTGGGCTTTTTCCTCTTCTGGGTCATGGCCGCAACGGGCATTTATCTCTTCGTCTTCTATGACGCAAACGTGGAGGGCGCCTACCACTCCGTGGAGCGCCTGATGCTCAAGCAGCCGTACGCCGGAGGGGTGATTCGCAGCCTGCACCGCTACGCCGCCGACGCCTTCTTGCTCGTTGCCGTTCTGCATCTCGTTCGGGAGCTCGTCCTCGGTCGTTTTCGAGGTTTTCGCTGGTTTTCATGGGTCAGCGGGGTGCCGCTTCTGTGGCTGATGTTCGCCTCCGGCGTGGTCGGCTACTGGCTGGCATGGGATCGCCTGGGTCAGTTCGTGGCCATTGCGACCACGGAGTGGCTCGATTGGCTGCGGATATTCGGCGAGCCGCTCGCACGCAATTTCGTGGCGCCAGAGAGCATCGGCGACCGTCTTTTCACGCTGCTCCTGTTCATCCATATCGGTATTCCCCTCGCGCTGCTGGCCGGGATGTATGTGCATATCCAGCGCATCAGCCATGCCGACGTTTATCCGGCGCGCGCGCTCGCCTGCGGGGTTTTCACTGCGCTGCTGGTGCTGTCCCTGCTGAAACCGGCAGGGGCGCAAGGCCCGGCCGATCTCGCGAGCGCGCCGCAGACGCTGGGCCTCGACTGGTTCTATCTCTTCATTTATCCGGTCATGTACTGGCGCTCCGCCGGGGAGGCATGGGCGCTCGTGATTGTCGTGTCATTGTGCTTCCTGGCTTTGCCGCTCCTTCCCGGACGCGGCCGGGAGCCGATCGCGCAGGTCAGCCTCGCCAACTGCAACGGGTGCGCGCGCTGCTTTGCCGATTGCCCGTTCGGGGCCATCGTGATGGAGTCGCGCGCAGGTGCCGCGCATGGGCGGCCAAACGCGGTCGTCGCTGCGGATTTGTGCGCCGGTTGCGGAGTCTGTGTCGGCGCTTGTCCGTCTGCTACACCGTTTCGTAGTGGCGAAACCCTCGTCACCGGCATTGATCTGCCGCAGCGGCCGATCAACGCCCTGCGCGAGGCGCTCGAGGGCATGCTTGCATCGACTGTCGCGCCGGCGCCACGCCTCGTCGTGTTTGGTTGCGACCGCGGGGTGCGCGCGGAAACCCTCGCCGCGCCCGGCATTTCGGTATTCAGCCTCGCGTGCGTTGCCGTGTTGCCCCCCGCATTCGTCGAGTACGCGCTGCGCAACGGCGCCGATGGGGTGGTGGTTGCGACCTGCGGAGAAGAATGCGAGTACCGCCAGGGTGCGCGCTGGACAGTTGCCCGCCTGACGCGCAGGCGCGAGCCGCGTCTGCGTGCCAACGTGCCGACTGAGCGCCTGCGAATCGTCGCCGCGGGGCGGGGGCAGGAAGCGTTGTTCGGGCGGGCGCTGTCCGAGTTCCACGCCGCCCTGAAGCGGCTGCCGAGCGCGCGGGCCGCGGGGCTGCGGCCGGTTGCCCGGCGATCGGCGCGGAGGGCCGGATGAGCGGCTCGGCGTTGCAGACGCTCGATATCTCCTACGACCTTCCAGTGCCGGAAGGGGCGCGCCGGCGCCTCGCGCTCGGCTGGCTTGCGCTCGGGCTGGGCTCATTGATCGGCGCCGGCATCTTCTCGGTGCTGCTCGTGCTCGCGCGGACGCCTTATCTCCAGCATTGGTTTCCGGTGGCCGACTTCTTTCGCGTGGCGCTCGTCGTGCACGTCGATCTCTCGGTGCTCGTGTGGTTCTTCGCGCTGGGCGGGGTGCTATGGAGCCTGAGCGGGAGCGAGCGCCTGCTGGGTCTGGGATGGGTCGCGTTGATTGTCGCGGCTCTGGGTGCGGTGATCTTCTCCATCGCGCCTTTCGTGCATCCCGGCGCGCCGGTCATGAGCAACTACATTCCGGTGCTCGACGAGCCGGTGTTCCTCGGGGGGCTGATCGTGTTCGGGGAAGGCGTGCTGCTCCTGACGCTGCGCAGCCTGGTGGCAGTGCAACCGGTCGGCGTGAGCCCCGATGGCGCGGCCAGCCTGCGCTTCGGACTCAACGCGGCAGCGGTCTCCTCGGGAGTCGCTCTCCTTGCCTTCGGCTTGTCCCACGCGCAACTGCCGCCGGATCTGGATGCGCGCGGCTACTACGACGTGCTCTTCTGGGGCGGCGGTCATGTCATTCAATTCACGTTCACGCTGCTGATGCTGGTTGCCTGGCTGTGGCTGGCCGGTGCCTGTGGCGCGCGCATTCCCCTGACGCCCCGCATTGCGCTGCTGATGTTCGCAATCGCGCTCGGATCGGTGTTTCTGATCCCGGTCATCTATCTCGCGTATGACGTGGTCTCGGTGGAGCATCGGCGGTTGATGACGTGGCTGATGCAATTCGGCGGCGGGCTGGCCATCCTGCCTGTGTCGCTGGCAGTAATCATCGGCCTCTTGCGCGCGAAAGCAGCGCCAGCAGAGGCGCGGCCCTTGCGCGCGGCCCTGCTGTCTTCTCTGGTGCTCTTTGGCGTCGGTGGAGCGATCGGGTTCATGATCGAGGGGTCGAATGTCAGGATTCCGGCGCACTACCACGGTTGCATCGTCGGGGTGACGCTGGCTCTGATGGGGCTGGTTTACCTGTTGCTGCCCCGACTCGGGGTAGCTGCGCCGTCCGTCAGGCTCGCGACGCTTCAGCCCTATCTTTACGGCGTGGGCCAGCTGATGCACGTGACCGGACTGGTGTGGTCCGGAGGCTATGGCGTGCAGCGCAAAGTCGCGGGCGGCGAGCAGGTCTTGCGCGGCACGGCGGAGATCATGGGCATGGGATTGATGGGAGCGGGCGGCCTGATCGCGGTTGCCGGCGGCCTGCTGTTCGTCGTGGTGGTACTACAGGCGGTGTGGCGAACGCGGCGCGGACGCAGCGGGGGCGGGGGTGGCTGAAACTGCAGCGGGGCAGACTCTGGCGCGCAGCGCGACGTGGGGCGCGGTCCTCGTGTTCATCGTGCTGGTTGCGAGCGCGTTTCTGCGGCTGGCGCAGGCTGCCGAAGCCTGGCCGGACGCGATCGTCATCGTGCGGTTTGCTCATCGCATCGCCGCGGCCGGCGTGGGATTTCTGGTGCTGGTCATCGCGCTCGTGTGCTGGAGCGTGCGAAGGCGGCAGACTGGAGAAGCAATGGCGGCCGCCGGTCTCGTCGTTCTCACGATTTTTCTGTCCGTGCTCGGCCGCGCGACGCCGGGCAGCGAGTTGCCCGCAGTGACGCTGGGCAATCTGCTGGGCGGCATGGCGATGTTGGGTCTGTTGTGGTGGTTGCGCCTCGCTGCGCGGAATAGTCGCTTGCCGCCGGCTGTCGCGGTACCAGACGCGTCCGTGTTCGGCTGGGTCGGGCTTACGCTGCTGGTGATTCAGCTGGCGCTGGGCGCGCTGGTCAGCGCCAGCCATTCCGCGGCGAGCTGCACGACGTTCCCCGACTGCCACGGCTTCTGGTGGCCCTCCGATATGCCGCTCGCCGCGCTGGATCCCCGTCAGATATTCGAGCCGCTGCCGGGTGCCGCTCCCGGTGCGGAAATGCAGCGCCAGGCGCTGCACATGCTGCACCGATTCGGCGCGGTGGTGGTGCTGGCGTACTGGTCCTTTCTGGCTTTCGGCCTGCGCGCGCGCAGGCCGGCGACTGCACGAGCCAGCGCGCTGGTGACGCTGATGCTGATCGCAGAGGTCGTGCTGGGATTCGCCGTGGTGGGCGCCGGAGCGATTCTGGCGGCGGTTGCCCACAACGCCTGGGCGGCACTGACGCTGCTGACGGCCGTTCGCGCGGCGTCTCAGTCGAGACTGGCTGAGGAGGCGAGTGTGTCAGCCGCGTGCCAGACCGTTACTTCGAAGTGACCCGCGGGATCGAAGCGGCAGCGGTAATCAAACCCGTTCGCCTTGAGGGTTCTGAACAGCGGGCGCGGTTCGCAGGGCACCAGCATGACCACTTTCGACCCGCGCGGGAGTTCTTCGAGCGTCTCGAGCATGCGCTCGAACGGCTGGGGCGGCTCCCACCCCCGCGCATCGATGCTGCGAAACAGCTCAAGTGTCTTCCGCTCGACGCTTTCACCCATGGTGGCCCGCCTGCTGCAAAGACTGCCCGGCCGGGTTTCGGAATTTTTACCTGCCCGCCGGGTCCGGCATGCCGCGGTAAGGATAGGCAGGCCGTCTCAGTGCTGCCTTGATACCCATCAAGAAATGGAAAAAGAAGGTCCGGCTTGTCGCAGTCAGCGCTGTGCGCGGACGTCGCTCCAAGGCTCGAGCATGAGGTGGAATACCGAAGAGTCGACTGCCACGCGCGTGCGCAGCGGCTCGGCCACGGAAATGTAAATACGGTCGCCATAGCGTGTCAGCCGGGCGAGCATGCGTTGCAGGTGGCGCAGTTGTTGTTGTTGCGCTTCCTCGACAATCAGCGTCACGCGCGCCTGGGTTCGCCGCAGCAGCCGGGGCAGCCTGCGCGCAAAGCGCGAGAAGAACGCGCGCCCGAGCGCTCCCTTCAACCGGATTTGCAGGTGCGGCGCGAGACCTTGCTCGAGGTTCAGCTCAACCGCGGCGCCGGCGCGCGCCAGTTGCCGTCCGACGGCGCGCTGCAATGCGATAAACCAACGCATGGCCGCGGCACTGTCGGTGGCCGGCGCCCCCCGGAAATGCCGCTCGACGAAGTCCCGCATCGACAGCGCCGCGATCCAGTCCATGATCGCGAGCGGGATCTTGGCGGGCGCCGTCCACGGCAGGCTGCGCGCGAACTGAAGAACGCGCGAAATGCCTCCAGGCAGAAGCCCCCTCACGAGAAGACGGGCAAGGATCGAGATGCGCTCAGCGGGCGTGTAAACGCCGCGATAAACCGGCATGCGCATATGGCGCGCCTTGTTTTGCACGCGCCGCGCGATGCCGCTGTCGGAGAGCAGGCGCCAATAGAGTTTCTGGTAGCCGCCAATCATCTCTTCGTAGCCCATCCGCTTCGGCACGACATTGGTCGCCAGCTGCGTGTTATCGCTCGCATCGGCTTCGCCGAGCAGCCGTCCCTCTTTGCGCAGCCGCTCGTGGAGCGGCGTTCTGGGAAGCGCGGTGAGCAGCCCGATCATCGCGACCTGGATTCCCGAGCTCGAAATAAAGCGATGCTGCTGCTCGAAGGTTGCCGGGGTGTCGTTGTCGAAACCGACGATGAACCCCGCCAGGACGTCGATGCCATGCTCAAAGATGCGACGGATCGAGGTCAGCGCATCCTCGCGGACGTTCTGTGTTTTTCGCGCTTCCCTGAGGGTCTGTTCGTCAGTTGACTCGATGCCGATGAATACCCACTCGAAGCTGGCCCTGCGCATGAGCTGCAGCAGCTCGGTGTCCTGCGCGAGATTGAGAGAGGCTTCCGTCCCGAAATTGAAGCGGTAGTCGTGACGGTTCTGGTAGTCCTCGAGAAAACGCAGGAGCTCTTTTGCGACTGCTTTGTTTCCGATCAGATTGTCGTCCACGAAAAACACGTTGTGCACCTTGAGCGCCCGCAGCGCATCGAGCTCGCGCTCGACCTGCCGCAACGTCTTCCAGCGCGGCCGGCGCCCGAACATCACGATGATGTCGCAAAACTCGCAGCGGAACGGGCAGCCGCGCGAGAACTGCAGCGTCGCCGTGGTGTAGTCGCGCAGCTTCAGGAGATCAAAGCGCGGAACCGGGGAGTCGGCTAGCGCGACCGTGCCGGTTTCGCGATAGAGCGGGCGGGGCCGGCCGGCCGTGAAGTCGCGGCAGAACGCTTTCCAGATGTACTCCGCCTCGCCCGATACGACGGTGTCGGCAAGGGCCGCATAGCGCTCCGGACAAAGCGACGCATAGCTCCCGCCCGCGACGGTGTGGTAGCCCTGCCTGCGAAAATGGCGCAATAGCTCGGCCTGGCGGCGATGCTGCGCGCCCATTCCGCACACCCCGACGATGTCGGCATCAGGCCTCAGCGGAACGGGCTCGATGTTTTCATCGACGATTCGGACCTCCCAGTCCGGCGGGCACAGTGCCGCCAGCGTGGCGAGACCGAGCGGCGGGTTGACCGCGCGCTTGCCCGAAAGCACCTCGCGCAGCGCCCAGCGGAAGCTCCAGAAGCTTTCGTTAAAGCGGGGGTTGACCAGCAGTAGCCGGACTGTCACGTGTTATGGCGTTGCATCGATGCGAGCATGACCGGATCAAGGCGCTGTGATTCGCTGGGCAGACATTCCGAAATCGAAGCGGCCCGATCCAGCAGCTCCGGCGCAAACCATGCCAGGCGGCGATGGAGCTTCACCACTTCCCCCACGATCAGCAGCACGGGAGATTTGAGGCCCACGGCAGCCACGAGGTCCGGCAGGGTGTCGAGGGTGCCGGTAACCACGCGCTGGTCCTGGGTGGTGCCCGATTGCACCGCCGCCGCTGGCGTCGCCGCCGGCATGCCGTGCCTGACCAGCTGGCGGCAGATGACCTGGAGCCCGCCAAGGCCCATGTAGATTACGGCGGTCTGATGCGGCCGCGCGAGCGCTTCCCAGTCGAGGTTTACCGTGCCGTCCTTCAGGTGCCCGGTCGCGAAAATGCAGGATTGCGCATGCTCGCGGTGGGTTAACGGAATGCCCGCGTAGCTGGCAACGCCGTTTGCCGCCGTGATGCCCGGCACCACCTCGTAGGGTATGCCGCAGCTCGCGAGCGCTTCGATCTCCTCTCCCCCGCGCCCGAAAAAGAACGGATCACCGCCTTTCAGTCGCGCGACGCATTTACCCGCGAGCGCGAGGCTGACCAGCAGCTGGTTGATCTCCGCCTGCGGCATCGAATGACGGCTGCAGCGTTTGCCGGCATAGACGCGTTCGGCGCCGGACGCGGCGAGCTCAAGAATGCCATCGCCAATCAGGTTGTCGTAGACCACGACGTCGGCCTGCTGCAGCCGGCGCAGCGCGCGCAACGTCAGCAGCTCGGGGTCACCGGGCCCCGCGCCGATCAGGTAAACGGTGCCCGCGCGGCCATGATCCGGGCGTGAACAGGCGGTACCCTCGCCTTGCACGAATTGCCTCCTTGCGCGGGGTTTCGGCAGATTGACTTCCGGGCGAGTTTAGGGGACGACGACGGCTCGTAACCTTGATCCATATCAATGATGCGGTCGCGCAGGGGGGAAGATACTGCGTGGCGACAATCCGCACGTCCCCTATTTCATTTCGAAGACCGGGAGTTAGACATGACCACGATCCGTCCAGGCCTCTCAGCGACGGCCATTTCCGTGATGAGCGCAGCATTGCTGGCAGCGGGTTTCGCATTTGCGCAGGACAAGCCCAAGGCGCAGCCTAAAGCGCCGCCCGGCGTCATTGAAGAGGAGGTGCGCTATCAGGCGGGCGGTTCGCCCCTCGCCGGCGCCGATATGCACCACGACGTCAATCCCAAGGCGCCGAAGATGACGAAGGAAGAGTTTGACCGCTCGCGCCAGATCTACTTCGAGCGCTGCGCTGGCTGTCACGGCGTGCTGCGCAAAGGCGCGACCGGGAAGCCGTTGACGCCCGACATCACGATCCCGCGGGGCACGGATTACCTCAAAGTTTTTATTAACTTCGGCTCCCCGGCCGGCATGCCGAACTGGGGCACGTCCGGCGAGATGACCGAAAAAGAAGTCGACATGATGGCGCGGTACGTGCAGCAGACGCCGCCGACCCCGCCCGAATTCGGCATGGCCGACATGAAGAAATCGTGGAAATTGATGGTGCCGCCGGAGAAGCGTCCGAAGAAGAAGATGAACAAGTACAACATCGATAACATCTTCTCCACCACGCTGCGCGATTCGGGCGAGGTGGCGCTGATCGACGGCGACACCAAGAAGATCATCAACATCGTCAAGACCGGCTACGCGGTGCATATCTCGCGCCTTTCGTACTCCGGACGCTATCTTTACGTCATCGGCCGTGACGCAAAAGTCAACCTGATCGACCTGTGGATGGAGAAGCCCGACAATGTGGCCGAGATCAAGATTGGTCTCGAAGCGCGCTCGGTTGACACCTCGAAATACAAGGGGTTCGAGGACAAGTATGCGATCGCCGGGTCGTACTGGCCGCCGCAGTACGTCCTGATGAAGGGCGACTCGCTCGAGCCGCTCAAGATCGTCGCGACACGGGGCATGACGGTGGATACGCAAGAATATCACCCCGAGCCGCGCGTCGCCTCGATCGTATCCTCGCATTTCCATCCCGAATTCGTGGTGAACGTCAAGGAGACCGGCCAGACGCTGATGGTGAACTATTCGGACATCAACAACCTGAAAGTCACCTCAATCGGCACCGCGCGCTTCCTGCACGACGGCGGTTGGGACTCGACCAAGCGTTACTTCCTGGTTGCTGCGAACCAGTCCCACAAGATCGCGGTGGTGGATGCCAAGGACAACAAGCTCGTCAAGCTGATCGACGTGGGCAAGATCCCGCATCCGGGGCGCGGCGCCAATTTCAAGGATCCGAAGCACGGGCGGGTCTGGGCGACCGGCCACCTCGGCGACGAAACGATCGCAGTCATTGGCACCGATCCCTCCAACAAGAAGAGCGCGTGGAAGGTCGTTCGCACGCTTAAGGGGCAGGGCGGGGGCAATCTCTTCATCAAGACACACCCGAAGTCCAGTAACCTGTACGTCGACACCCCGCTCAATCCGGATCCGAAGATCAGCCAGAGCGTGGCCGTATTCGATATAAAGAACCTCGACAAGCCTTTCAAGGTCTTGCCGATCGCCGAGTGGTCGGGAATCAAGGACGGCCCGCGGCGGGTGGTCCAGCCCGAGTACAACAAGGCCGGTGACGAAGTCTGGTTCGCGGTGTGGAATGGCAAGGAGCAGGAATCGGCGATCGTCATCGTCGATGACAAGACGCTCAAGCTGAAGCACGTCATCAAGGACAAACGCCTGATCACCCCGACCGGCAAGTTCAATGTTTATAATACGCAGCACGACGTCTACTGATAAAGGAGCTGCAATGCGCGGTCGTATCCTGTTCGTAACCCTCCTGGCTACTGCCGGCATCTGCGCGATGCCGGCGGCGCAAGCCAGCGAGGCCCTGCTCAAGAAGTACAACTGCACGGCCTGCCATGCGATCGACAAGAAGCTGGTCGGTCCGTCCTACAAGGATGTGGCAAAGAAGTACAAGGGCCAGAAGGATGCCGCCGACATGCTCGCCCAGAAGATAAAGAAGGGCGGGAAGGGCGTGTGGGGACCGGTGCCGATGCCGCCCAATCCCGCGGTATCCGATGCCGACCTCAAAAAGATGGTGAGCTTTATCCTGGCGCTATAGCGGTGCCGCGGGGATGGGCTGGCGCACATTCCCGCTCATCGACGGCGGAGGATCTCATTTACCAGCGCGCGGCGGACCCCGCCGCGCGCGTTTGTTTCCGGGGCCCGCGCGACCGATCCGCAAGGGTGAACTTGGGCGCTGGCCACGTCTGGGCGACGCAAAAAGTGGTGATTGCAGATGCCGGGATTTTGCCGTTTGCCGGCGCCGACGCGGCACGTGCCGCATGAAATGCCACAGGGCGCATGAGGAACGACGCGGGGGGATTGTTGATCCAAATCAACACCTCCAGGGCTTGGCTCCCGCATGTTCTGTGCATGTCTTCATTCCATCGAGCGCTGTGGCTGGTGAGCGCCCTCTTATTCGCCGCGAGCCTTGCCGCAGCGCAAACCGTTGGCGCCGCGCGGCAGAAAGAGCTGGTCCGTCTCGTGCGCCAGGACTGCGGTTCCTGTCACGGCATGACGCTCAATGGCGGGCTTGGGCCGCCGCTTACGCCGCAGGCACTGAAGCAGAAGCCGGCCGAGGGCCTGAAGGCCACGATTCTCGGCGGGCGTCCGGGCACGCCGATGCCGCCATGGGGCGCGTTCATGACCGAGGCGGAAGCCGACTGGATCGTAAACGAATTGCTCAAAGGATTTCCCAATGAGCGCTAGATCCGCGGCGCTGGCAGCGATAACCCTGACGGCCCTTGCCGGTTGCGTGCAGACCGAGCTGCGCGGCACGGGCGATCTTGGCGTCATCATCGAACGCGCGGCGGGGCGCGTGCAGATCGTGGACACCACCCGGGAGACCAAGCTGGGCGCCGTCGAGGGGCTGGGCGACCTGTCGCATGCGTCGGTCGTGTTTTCGAGGGATGGACGCTATGCCTACGTCTTCGGGCGCGATGGCGGCCTCACCAAAGTGGATCTCCTGCGCATGCGCATCGATGTGCGCGTGGTTCAATCCGGCAACAGCATCGGTGGGGCCATTTCGCAGGACGGCAGGCTTATCGCCGCCGCGAACTACACGCCCGGCGGCGTGCGCGTTTTCGACGCTGAAACGCTGGAATTGCTCGCCGACATCCCGGCTGCTTACGGGGACGGCAGCCAGCGCGCCAAAGTGGTCGGCCTGGAGGATTCGGCTGGCAACCAGTTTGCCTTCAGCTTGTTCGAGGCCGGGCAGATCTGGGTGGCCGACCTGTCGGAGCCGCGGGTGCCGAAGTTGACCAAGTTCAAGGACGTCGGGCGGCAGCCCTACGACGCATTGGTTACACCCGACGGGCGCTATTATCTTGCGGGTCTTTTCGGCGAGGACGGTGTGGCCATGCTCGATCTCTGGCATCCCGAGCGCGGCGTGAAGCGCGTGCTTGCCGGCTATGGCAGGGGCGAGCAGCCGCTCCCCGTCTACAAGATGCCGCATCTGGAAGGCTGGGCGATGGCTGGCAGCCTGGCTTTCCTGCCCGCGGTCGGACGCCACGAGGTGCTGGTTGTCGATACTGCAACGTGGCGGGAGGCTGGGCGGATCAAAGTTGCCGGCCAGCCGGTATTTGTCATGGCGCGGCCCGATGGGCGCCAGGTCTGGGTCAACTTCGCGTTTCCGGAAAATGAGAAGGTCCAGGTGATCGACGTCGAGACGCAAACAATTGTGAAGACGCTCGTGCCTGGCAAAGCGGTGCTGCACATGGAATTCACGCCACGCGGCGAGGCGGTCTGGATCTCGGCACGCGACGACAGCCGTGTCTTGGTCTACGACACGGCGACGCTCGAGCTCCGCTCGCTGCTCCTGGTCGACAACCCGAGTGGGATCTTCTTTACCTCGCGCG
Source organism: Betaproteobacteria bacterium SG8_41 (assembly GCA_001303585.1). Taxonomy (GTDB): domain Bacteria; phylum Pseudomonadota; class Gammaproteobacteria; order Burkholderiales; family SG8-41; genus SG8-41. The sequence goes on along the minus strand of LJTT01000014.1, from coordinate 56,732 downwards.
CTTTCCGCATGGGGCTGTGACATGAACGGGCTCGAGTTGCGGCTGCTGAACGATTTTCAGCGTGCCTTCCCGCTGTGTCCGGAGCCGTTTGCCGAAATCGCGCGTCACTGCGACATAGAACCAGCGGAAGTCATCCAGGCGTACAGGAAACTTGCGGCAGAAGGGGCCGTGAGCCGCATTGGCGCGGTGTTCGTGCCCAACTGCATCGGGTCGAGCACGCTCGCTGCCTTGCAGGTGCCGGGAGACCGGCTGTCGGAAGTTGCGCGACTTGTCAGCGCGCATCCCGAGGTCAACCACAATTACGAGCGCGAGCACGAGTGGAATCTCTGGTTTGTCGCGACTGCGCCGGACAGTGAGCGGCTGGCCGCCGTGCTGGCGGAAATCGAGCATGAGTGCGGCTTGCCGGTCCTGTCATTGCCTCTCGAGGAGGACTTTCACATCGATCTCGGCTTTGATCTGCGCGACGGCACGGTGCCTGTGCGCGGGTCGCGGGCCGTGGCCGGGCCGCTCGTTTTGGGGGCGGCAGAGGCCGAGCTCGTGGCCGCGCTGCAGCCGGGAATTACCATCACCGAGAGGCCTTACGCGGAACTCGGGCGTCGCGCGGGCATGACCGAATCCGGGGCAATTGCCCAGCTGCAGCGCTGGCTCGAGGCCGGCGTCATCCGGCGTTTTGGCGTCGTGGTCCGACATCATGAGCTCGGCTTCGGTGCCAACGCGATGGTGGTGTTCGATGTCCCGGACGCAATGGTTGAACAGGCGGGGCGCCGCCTTGCCGCGGAGCGGGAAGTCACGCTGTGCTACCGGCGGCCACGCGCGCTGCCAAGATGGCCCTACAACCTGTTTTGCATGATCCACGGCCGCAGCCGCGAAACGGTTCTTGCGCAGCTCGCGGCGCTGTGCGAGCGCTGCGGGCTTGGGGATTTTCCAAGGGAGGTGCTGTTCAGCTGCCGCCGCTTCAAGCAGCGCGGTGCCCGGTACGTGACGGAGGCGGCTCATGGATGAGCTCGACCGCGCTGTCATCAACGCGCTGCAGGGCGATTTTCCGGTGAGCGAGCGGCCGTTCCTCGATGCGGCGGCGCGGCTCGGCATCAGCGAGCACGAGCTGATCGAGCGCATCCGGCGGCTGCTCGACCAGCGCGTGTTGACGCGCTTCGGGCCGTTGTGGCAGGTCGAGCGCCTGGGGGGCGCATATGCACTCGCCGCCATGAAAGTTCCGCAAGCTGAGTTCGAGCGGGTGGCGGAGAAAGTGAACGCGTTACCCGAGGTGGCGCATAACTATGAGCGCGAGCATGCCTTCAATATGTGGTTCGTGCTGGCTACAGAAACGCCGGAGGGGCTCGAAGACGCGGCCGCCCGCATCGAGCGGGAGACCGGCCATCGTGTCTACCTCATGCCCAAGGCCGAGGAATACTTCGTCGGCCTGACGCTTGCCGCATGAACGTGCCCGCCGAGCCCTTCGCTCCGGACGCCGTGGACCGGCGCATCGTCGTCGCGACACAGGCCGGACTGCCGCTGGTGCCACGTCCCTACGAAGCCGTGGCCGAGCAGGTCGGAGTCTCGGCCGAGGAGGTCATGTCCCGTATGCGCAGAATGCTGGCCGCGGGTGCCATCCGCCGGGTCGGTGTCGTGCCGAATCACTACGCGCTTGGCTACCGCTCCAACGGGATGAGCGTGTGGGACGTGCCGGATGATCGGGCAGATGAGCTCGGTCGCCGCATTGGGGCGCTGCCGTTCGTGACCCACTGCTACCTGCGCGTCCGGCACCTGCCGGAGTGGCCTTATAACCTCTTTGCCATGGTGCATGGCAGGAGTCGTGCCGACGTCGAGGCCAAGGTGCGGGAAATCGCGGCACTCGCCGGCACCGCCGATCGCGGCCACGAGGTGCTATACAGCACGCGGATTTTGAAGAAAACCGGCCTGCGCCTCGCCAACCGTGACCAGTGACCGGAAACAACCATTTGAAACCGCAGGTAAACGCAGATAAACACAGATATGAGATCAGACGCATTTTCATCCATGTCGGGAACGCAGTTTACGTTTCACGGTGATCAAAATCGGCGTTCATCGGCGTTTATCTGCGGCTTGAATCCGACTTGCGACTCACGAGTTGCGATTTACGAATCGGTATTGGCGTTCATCGGCGGCTAGAAAATCATGTTTCGCGTGACGCAATTCATGCAGGAGCTGCGCGACCCGACCCCCCTCGGGCCGAAGCGCGTTGCGCCCGGACCGGTCGTGATCTGGAACCTGATCCGGCGCTGCAACCTTACTTGCCAGCACTGCTATTCGATTTCGGCGGACCGGGATTTTCCCGGCGAGCTTTCGACTGCCGAAATTCATGCCGTCATGGAAGACCTGAAGCGCTTCGGCGTGCCGGTGCTGATCCTTTCCGGCGGCGAGCCGCTGTTGCGGCCGGATATCTTCGACCTTGCCCGGCACGCGAAAGCAATGGGCTTTTACGTCGGTTTGTCATCGAATGGAACGCTGATCGGACCGGAGAACATCGACCGTATTGCCGCCATTGGCTTTGATTATGTCGGCGTAAGTCTCGACGGCATTCAGGAGACGCACGACCGCTTTCGCCGCAAGCAGGGGGCGTTCGATGCTTCGCTTGCGGGGATCCGGTTTTGCCGCAAGGCCGGCATCAAGGTCGGCGTCCGGTTCACGGTTACGCAAGACAACGCGCACGACTTGCCGGGACTGCTCCAACTGGTGGATCACGAGGGCATCGACAAGTTCTACCTGTCCCATCTCAATTACGCGGGCCGCGGCAACGTAAACCGCAAGCACGATGCCATGCTGGCGACCTCGCGCCGGGTCATGGACGTGATCTTCGGCGCGTGCTGGGACCATCTCGAACGAGGCACGCCGAAGGAGTTCGTGACGGGAAATAACGACGCCGACGGGGTTTATCTGCTGCATTGGGCGAGGGCGCGTTTTCCGGAGAAGGAAGGACACCTGCGCGCGAAGCTCGCGCAGTGGGGCGGTAACTCGTCCGGCGTGAACGTTGCCAACATCGACAACGTCGGCAACGTCCACCCCGACACGATGTGGTGGCACTACTCCCTTGGCAATGTACGGGAGCGGCCGTTCTCGGAGATCTGGAAGGACACGAGCGATCCCCTGATGGCGGGGCTGAAGGCGAGTCCCCGGCGGATAAAGGGCCGGTGCGGCGAATGCGCGTATTTTGATATCTGTGGCGGCAATACGCGCGTGCGCGCCCAGCAGCTGACGGGTGATCCCTGGGAAGAGGATCCCGCGTGCTATCTGACCGATGAGGAAATCGGACTTGCGCAGTCGCGTGATCGGATCGCGGTGACGCCCTACAGCCGCGCCCGCACGAGTGTCTAGTAGTGCAAAAACCCGATTTAGCCGCAGATAAACGCAGATACACGCAGATGTGTTTATCCAAGAATAGAACCCCGCGCCCCGTATATTTAGCCGCCGATGCACGCCGATAAACGCCGATTCTCTTGTACAAAAACCGCTCTGCCTTCTGAATTTGAGATTCACTGCAGATAAACGCCGATACACGCGCATCAATTCCGTAAATTGTGAAGCGTGAATCGGATTTCAACTACAGCTAAAAGCTGATGCGCGCAGACATGACGGAAAATCGAAACTGCTTGTATCCGTACCGGAATCTCGTTTCACGTTTCACGTTTTACGTTTCACGGACGTTAATATCTGCGTTCATCTGCGGCTTCAAGACTTGCGTTATCAGCGTGTTGCTTGTCATATGCGCCGCGGCCGCGGCGGAGGAGACGGGCGAGAAGGTCTATGCGCAGCATTGCGCTGCCTGCCACGGCGGTGACCGGCGCGCTGCTGCCCCAGAATCTCGAGCGCCTGCGCCGGCCCCTGGCGCTGGCGGTCATCCAAAAAGGGCGGGTTGCCACGCAAATGCCTGGCTTTGCGGACAAGCTTCCGGACGAGGCGCTGCGGGCGGTTGCGGATTACATCTACTCGCCGCCGCCAAAGCTGCCGGAATGGGGTATGGCGGAGATCGAAGGCTCGAGAGTCGTGCACAACGACGCCGCACAACTCCCGGCCAGGCCCGTGTTCAAGGCCGATCCGCTGAACATATTTGTGGTGGTCGAGACGGGCGACCACCATGTCACGATCCTCGACGGCGACCGCTTCGAGCGCCTGGCGCGGTTTCCATCGCGCTTCGCGCTGCACGGCGGCCCCAAGTTTTCGCCTGACGGGCGCTTCGTCTACTTCGCCTCGCGAGACGGATGGGTGAGCAAGTACGATATCTGGAACCTGAAGATGATCGCCGAGGTGCGAGCGGGCATCAACACGCGCAATCTCGCGGCCTCGAGCGACGGGCGCTTCATCATGGTAGGCAACTACCTCCCGCATACGCTGGTCGCGTTGAACGCGCACGACTTGAGGCCCATTCGCGTGCTCGCGGTCAAGGATGACAAGGGCCGCACGTCGCGTGTTTCCGCGGTGTACGACGCGCGTCCGCGCAAGTCGTTTGTTGCGGCGCTGAAGGACATCAAGGAGGTGTGGGAGCTCACGTACGACGAGCATGCGCCGCCCGTCTACCAGGGACTCGTGCACGACTTCCGTCTGGGCGAGGGCGTTCCCGTCAAGGGGCCGTTCCCGCCGCGACGAATCGTTCTCGACGACTATCTCGACGATTTCTTTTTCATCCCGGATTACTCGGCACTCGTCGGTGCCGCGCGCGACGGCGTCAAGGGCCAGGTCGTGAATCTGAACGTGCGGCGCCGAATCGCTACCGTCGATCTTCCGGGGCTGCCGCACCTCGGGTCGGGGATCAGCTGGTCCTATCAGGGGCGGACCGTGCTGGCGACGCCCAATCTCAGGGAGGCGGTGGTGAGCGTGATCGACCTGAAGGACTGGAAAATCATCCGCCAGATCCCGACGCTCGGCCCCGGTTTCTTCATGCGCAGCCACGAGAAGACGCCTTATGCCTGGGTGGACGCTTTCAACAGCAAGCACCGCGATACGATGCAGCTGATTGACAAGAGGACGCTGGAGGTTGCACACCGAATCACGCCTGAACCGGGAAAAACGGCAGCGCATGTCGAGTTTTCGCGCGACGGCCGCTACGCGCTGGTCAGTATCTGGGACATGGATGGCGCTCTTGTGGTGTACGATTCCCGGACGCTCAAGGAGGTCAAGCGCATCCCGATGAAGCGGCCTTCAGGCAAGTACAACGTCCATAACAAGATCACGCTGTCGGCCGGCACCAGCCACTGAGCCTGGACAGGGCGTGCGACGGTCTTGCGAGGCAAACCCGGGCTTGGGCAGGGATCCCGAAGGTCGGCGCTACGAGCGGGCGATCGCGCGAATCGATTCCACCCACGCCGAGGATCCCAACCGCGACGTCGTCGACGGCGCTGCCCAGCCGAGGGAGCTCGTCTACGCGCGGCGTATGACCGATATGCTCGACCGGTTCGCGCCGGGCGCCCCCGAGCCGGTCAGGCTCGCGGTGCGCTGCCAGCACATCCGTCGCTGGGAGATTCCGCGAGCAAGTTACCCGGCGACACCGGCCGGCTACAAGGAATGGCGGGCGCGGCTCCTGGTGCTGCATGCCGAGGCCGCTTCCGGGATCCTGCGCGAGGCCGGCTACGAGGAGAGCGTGGTGAGCCGGGTCTCGAAATTACTGCGGAAGGAAGGCATCAAGCGGGATGAAGAAGTGCAACTTCTAGAGGACGTGGCCGCCCTGGTTTTTCTGGAGCACTACCTTTCCGAGTTCGCGCGCCAGCATGAGGGCTACAGCGAGGCAAAGCTGCTCGACATACTGAGCAAGACGCTGCGCAAGATGTCGCCCGGGGGGCGCCGCGCCGCGGCAGACCTCATCAACCCGCCGCCCGAGGTGGCCTCTCTGTTAACAAGAGCCGTCAATCGTGAATCGTAAGTCGTAAGACGGAATTTAGCCGCAAATAAACGCAGATATTAACGTCCGTGAAACGTGAAACGCAAAAGGTGAAACGAGTTTCAAATACGTATGACAGCGGGGACGACTCTCGGTTATACCTGCGTTTATCTGCGGCTAGATAACGGTTTGCGTTTTACGAACACCGATATCGGCGTGTATCGGCGTTCATCGGCGGCCAAATTACGTTTCACGATTCACGAACTCAGCCTTCGTAGCGACGCAGCGCTTCCGGGTCGAGGATCCGGATGCTGCGTCCCTCAACCCGGACCAGACCGGCCTCGGTAAGGTCATGAAGAATCCGGGAAAAGTGCTCGGGCGTGAGGTTCAGGCGGGAAGCGAGGATGCTCTTGCTCGTGGGGAGTGAAATTTCCACGGGTGCGCTTTCGGACTCCCCCTCGGGCATGCCTCTGAGAAGGTAGCCCAGCACGCGCTGCGTGCCGGAATGCAAGGTGTAGGCCTCGAGGTCTGTCACCAGGCTGTGCAGGCGGCTGCTCAGTCCACCGATCATTTTTCGCGCGAATCTCGGATCGCGCTCGATCTCTTCAAAGACGACAGTCTTGGCGACATGCACCAACAGCGAGTCGGCGAGCGCCTGCGCATACACGGGATACGGCCTTTCCATGAACATGACCGCCTCGCCAAACGTGTGGTTCGGACCCAACAACTCGACGACCTTCTCGCCGCCATTGGGCGCAGTAAATGCAAGCTTGATCTGGCCGAACACGATGGTGTGGAAGCCCTCGACCCGGTCGCCCTTCCGGAAAAGCGTCTCGCCGCGGGCGGCATGGAACACGCGCGCGCCGGCGGCCATCCGCTCGATCTCGGACGGACCCAGCTCCCGAAACAGCGGCAGATTGGCGAGAAACGATTCGATTTTAAGCTGCGGATTTGACACAATGCCTGCCGGTTAGCGCCGGCGACTCCTCGACATGAAAGGCCGTATTATGAGGGGGAATCGGGGTTTTCTACGAGTCGCCGCCGAGGCGGCGGTCCTGGAAGAAGAATCCCCACCATTTTGCTGCTATATGTAGTACTTAGATCGGGGGCTGTGCGCCAGCGATCAATCGCGTCTCGCAAAAAAACCGAGGCTTCCGCATCCTCGGTAAACAGGCTGGCGCGCGCTTGGGCTCGAGCTTATGGATTATACGGTCATCAAGTACCTCCATGTGAGCTGTGCCGCCCTGTCTTATGCCGGTTTCTTTACGCGCGGCGTGCTGATGCTCCGTGCGGCGCCGCTGCTGGAGGCGCGCTGGGTGCGCGTCGTGCCGCACGTCGTTGACACTGTGTTGCTTGCCAGCGCGATCGCGCTGGCCGCGATGTCGCGCCAGTATCCTCTGCTCGAGCCCTGGCTCACCGCGAAACTCGTTGCGCTTGTTGTCTACATAGGCTTGGGCATGATGGCACTGCGCCGCGGTAGAACGAGGCGCGGACGCGTCGTTGCCTGGATCGTGGCCCAATTCGTGTTCATCTATATCGTTGCTGTGGCGTTGACCCGCAGCCCCGTTCTCTCGCCGGCATAGTGGTTCCTTCGCCGTTGGATCCGCGCCGGGATACTGGAAAAATATCCGAGCGCGCTTGATTCGAGTCAATTGGCGAGTCCGTGCGGCCTGTCAGGATGCGAGTCCGCGACGAGATGGTTGCCGATTGCGTTGTCCTCGCGTTACTCAGGGCTATTTCGCGTGACTTTTGTCACAGATTTCGTCCGCCGGATGCTGTCGCGCGCCAATGTCGCCAATAGGCGACGGATTTTGTGAAACCTTTCATGTTGACGAGAGCGACATTTGACCTATGATTTGCCCGATGAGTACGGCACGCGACGTTCTTCCGGATTTTTCCCGTCCGCTCGAGGTGCTGCGCGCAACGCATGCGCGCATTCGGCGTCAGTGCGATGCGCTGGGCGATCTTATCCCCAGCCTCAAGAAACGGGGTTATGACAACGACGCGCGCGCGAGTATGGCGCAGGTCATTCGCGAGCTTGACGCAGTCAGCCATTGCCACGAAGAAGACGAGGAGCAGGATCTTCTGCCCCGCATGATGGCCGCGGCGACGCGGGGGCGTGGCTCATCTCTGACACGGATGGTGACGGACATTACCACCGAGCATCGGCTGATGCAGCGGGCATGGACCAATTTGCGCGCGGAACTGCAGGCACTTGCAGCAGGGGATCGTTCCGCGCTCGACCCGCTGGCGATCGACCGGTTCATCAAGCTCTACCGGACCCACATCCTCATGGAGGAGGCGTCGGTTTATCCGCTTGCAGAAATGCTGCTCTCGCACGAGGATCTCGAGGCAATGGGCACCCAGATGGCCCATCGCCGCAGCGTCCGCCTCAAGTGATCGGGATGCGCGCAGGCGCTCGCGCGCTCTAGACGCTGGCCGCTCAGGCCAGGGAAACCCTGCTTTAGCCCTGCCGTTCGCTATTTATGGGTCGCAATGCGGCCCGTACGCCGTGCCGACTTGATCCGCATCAAACTGGAGCTCCTCACCCCGGCATAGCATGAAGCCAGGTGGGAAGGCGGCCATGAGCTTCAACATCGGAAAAGGCGATGCGCTGCTGATCGTCGATGTGCAGCGCGATTTCCTGCCGGGCGGAAAGCTGGCCGTTCCCCAGGGCGACGCGGTGGTTCCCGTGCTCAACCGCTATCTCGAGCTTGCGCACGAGAAGGCATTGCTGGTCATCGCAAGTCGCGACTGGCATCCGCCAAAACATTGCTCCTTTCGCGACCAGGGCGGCAGCTGGCCGGAGCACTGCGTGCGTGATACGCCGGGCGCCGCCTTTGCGGCAGACCTGGCCCTGCCGGCTGGAACCGAGGTGGTGAGCAAGGCGACGCGCGAGGAAGCGGAGCAGTACTCGGACTTTGACGGGACCGGTCTCGCGGACCGGCTGCGCGCACGGGGGATCAAGCGCCTGCTCATTGGCGGCCTTGCCACCGATTACTGCATATTGCATACCGTCCGAGACGCCCTCAAAGCCGGTTTCGCGGTCCTGCTGCTCAGGGACGCGATCCGCGCGGTGAACGTGAAGCCGGGCGACGGGGCGTGCGCCGAGGAAGAGATGCGCCGCGCGGGCGCGGTTCCAGTCACCTACGACGAGCTTGCGTGATGGACCCGCTGCATTCGCCGCTCCTGACCGATCTCTACCAGCTCACCATGCTGCATACGTACTATCGCCAGCGCATGGAAGCGACCGCGGTCTTCGAGTTCTTCGTCCGCAAGCTGCCTGAGCACCGCAACTTCATGATGGCGGCCGGCCTCGAGCAAGCCCTCGATTTTCTGGAGCAGGCGCGCTTCGGGCCAGAGGAGCTCGAGTGGATCGCGCGCAGCGGGCTTTTTACGCCGGAATTCCCGAAGCACCTCGAGCAATGGCGCTTCAGCGGCGACGTGCATGCCATGCCCGAGGGCACGATCTTCTTTCCCGACGAGCCAATCCTGCGCGTGACGGCGTCCATGCCGCAGGCGCAGCTGATCGAGTCGCGGCTGATGAACCTGGTCCATTTCGAGTCGCTCGTCGCCACCAAGGCGGCGCGCAGCGTGCTGGTCGCGCGGGGCAAGAAGCTGGTTGATTTTGGCCTGCGGCGCGCGCACGGCGCGGAGGCGGGCCTGCTGGCCGCGCGCGCGGCCTATCTTGCCGGTTACGACAGCACGGCGACCGTACTGGCCGGATCGCGCTTCGGCATTCCCGTGGTCGGCACCATGGCGCACTCCTTTGTGCAGGCGCACGACGACGAAGCGCAGGCCTTCATCGATTTTGCGCGCGCGTTTCCCAGGGGCACCATCTTTCTGGTTGACACTTATGACACGGAAGCGGGCGTGCGCAAGGTCGTCAAGCTTGCCCCGCAGCTTGAGCGCGAAGGCATCACTGTTCGAGGCATCCGGCTTGATAGCGGCGATCTCGGGCAGCTGGCGCGGGCGGCGCGCGGCCTCCTCGATGAAGCGGGCTTGCGCAAGGCGGTCGTCTTCGCGAGCGGTAATCTCGACGAGTACCGAATGCGCGAGCTGCTCGAAGCCGGCGCGCCGATCGACGGTTTTGGCGTAGGCACGAGTCTCGTAACGTCCGCGGACGCGCCGTTCCTCGATGCGGTCTACAAGCTGCAGGAGTACGCGGGTCGGCCGCGCCGCAAGCGCTCGACGGCCAAGGCAACGTGGCCCGGCCGCAAGCAGGTGTTCCGGGTGAGCGACCGCGCCGGTATTTTCGAGCGCGACATCGTCACGGTGGAAGGGGACGAGCAGGCGGGAGAGCCGCTCCTGATGCCGGTGATGCGGGAAGGCAGGCGTCTTGGCTCCCCCGAGCCGCTGGACCACATTCGGGAGCGTGCGCGGGGCGGTCTCGAGAGGCTGCCGCGACGCCTCGCGGATCTCGAGACGGCGTCGGAGCCTTATTGCGTCGATATCTCGCCTGCGCTGCGGCGGCTGGCCGAAGAGGTGGATCGTGCGACCGCAGGGCCCTTGGAAAGCGTGTCGTAAGGGTCGAAAAGCACATTAACCGCAGATAAACGCAGATTGAACGATTCAAGAAGCAAACCGCTTTCGCCATCCGCCTTGTGTTCTATTGCCGCTGATGGACAACGATAGACAGAAACAAGAGGTGACTCGATTCGCGATTCGCGGAATTGATCCGCGCTTATGTGCGCCCAAATTTGAGGTTCAAGCGAGGTTAACGTGAGCATTGACCGTCTTCCGCCCGAGGCCCTGTATCGCCGCTGCGATCCAGCGCAGTTTACATTCGAGACGAGCGTGGAGCTTGAAGCGCTGCCTCGGCTTTTCGGACAACCCCGGGCGGCCGGTGCCGTCCAGTTCGGAATCGGTATTGCGCGAGAGGGTTATAACCTCTTCGTGATGGGCTCGCCGGGCATTGGCAAGCGCACACTGGTGAGACAGGAGCTCGCGCTCAAGGTGGCGGCGCGGCCGAAGGTGAGCGATTGGGCGTACGTCAACAACTTCCGCGAGCCGTCGAAGCCGATCGCGCTTGAGCTGCCGGCCGGTCGCGGAGCGCCGTTGCGTGAGGACATGCGCACGCTGGTCGAGGAGCTTCGCACCGCCATTCCAGCCGTGTTCGAGAGCGATGAGTATCGCGCGCGCGCGGGGCAGATCGAGGCGGAGTTCAGCGAGCGTCACGAGAAGGCATTCACCGAGCTGGGGCGCGAGGCCGCGAAGGACGACATCGGCCTGCTGCGCACGCCCGCGGGGTTTACCTTTGCGCCGCTCAAGGACGGCGAGGTGATTTCTGCGGAGGATTTTGCAGCGTTCAATGACGAACAGCGTTCGCGTATCGAACAACGGATCAGCGAGCTGCAGGGCAAGCTCGAGAGCATCGTCCGCAACGTCGTGCGCTGGCGCCGGGAGCAGCGCGAGCGGGTGAAGCAGCTCAACCGGGAGATGACGCTGTTCGCAGTCGGGCAGCACGTGGCCGAGCTGAAGGAGAAGTACCGCGATCTGCAGCGAGTGCTGGAGTACGTCGAAGCGGTCCAGCAGGACGTAATAGACAACGCCGAGGATTTCATCAAGGCGCGCGAGCCGCAGGCGGCGATCATGGGTGCGCCGCCGGAGGCGCCCTCGTTCCGCCGCTACCAGGTGAATCTCATCGTCGATCATGTCGACCGCGAGGGCTCCCTCATCGTCACGGAGGACCATCCCACCTACCAGAACCTCGTCGGCCACGTCGATCACATCGCGCAGTTCGGGACGTTGGCGACCGACTTTGCCCTCATCAAGCCGGGTGCTTTGCATCGTGCCAACGGGGGCTACCTGCTGCTCGATGCGCGCAAGCTGCTGATGCAGCCCTTCTCTTGGGATGGGCTGAAGCGCGCGCTCTCCAACGGGGAGATTCGCATCGAGTCGCTTGCGGAGATGTACAGCCTCGTCAGCACGGCGTCGCTGGCGCCCGAGCCGATTCCGCTCGATGTCAAAGTGGTCCTTTTCGGTGATCGCTTCATCTACTACATTCTGCAAGCGTACGATCCCGACTTCCGGCATCTGTTCAAGGTCGCTGCCGATTTCGAGGAGCGGTTCGAACGAACGCCGGAAAACGACATGCTCTTCGCCCAGCTGGTGGCGACCATCGCGGGCGAGAAGAAGCTGGCGCCCTTCGAGCGCGGCGCGGTTGCCCGCGTGATCGAGCACAGCGCGCGCGTTGCAGGCGACGCGCGCAAGCTCTCCGCCAATCTCGAGGCAGTATCGGACCTGCTGTGCGAAGCCGACCATTGGGCGCGCGAGGGCGGACGGGACCGGGTAACCGCAGCAGACATCGAACGGGCGATCGCGGAGCAGCGCCACCGCGCCGACCGGCTGCGCGAACGTATGCACGAGCAGATCCTGCGTGGCACGGTCATGATCGACACGGCAGGCGAGCGCGTTGGCCAGATCAACGGTCTTTCCGTTTTGCAGCTCGGCGATTACGCGTTCGCCGAACCCACGCGGATTACCGCCACCACGCGGCTGGGCGATGGCAGGCTGATCGACGTGCAGCGTGAGGTCGAACTCGGCGGGTCGATCCATTCCAAGGGCGTGCTGATCCTCTCCGCGTTTCTTGCGGCGCGCTTTTCGGCCAATCGGCCGCACTCGCTCGCCGCGAGTCTCGTGTTCGAGCAGACTTATGGGCTGGTGGAGGGTGACAGCGCGTCGCTCGCGGAGCTTTGCGCCTTGTTGTCCTCGCTCGCGGATGCCCCCATCCGCCAGTCCTTTGCGGTGACGGGATCGGTGAACCAGCTCGGTGAAGTCCAGGCGATCGGAGCAGTGAACGAGAAGATTGAAGGTTTCTTCGATATCTGCAGCGCACGCGGCCTCGACGACAAGCAGGGCGTGCTTATTCCGGCCGCAAACGTGGAAGACCTGATGTTGCGCGGCGATGTGGTTGCAGCGGTCGCCGCCGGGCGTTTTCATGTCTATCCCGTGGTGCATGTCGACCAGGCGATCGAGCTGCTCACCGGTATTCCGGCCGGGGAGCCTGCTGCCACCGGCGGGTTCGCGCCGGGTACGGTGAACGGCCGGGCCGCGCGGCGCGTGCGCGAGCTGTCCGAATTGCAACGCAAGCTCGGCCCCGCCCGCGAGGCGAAGCGGGAAAGGAAAAAGCCGTGAGCGTTGCCGAACGTGGAAGCACCGGCCTGCGGATCGTCGTCTCGTTCGACACCACGCCAGCCGGTGAGGCCGCTCTGGAGGCTGCGATCGGGCTTGCGGCCAGCCTCGACGCGGAAGTGGCGGGTCTATTTGTCGAGGATGTCTCGCTTGTGCGCATGGCTGCGCTGCCATTTACCCGCGAGTTTGGCCTCACCTCGGCGCTGCTGCGGCCAATCGATACAGCCGACATCGAGCGGGCGCTCAGGCTGCAGGCCCAGCAAACCCGCGACTTGCTTGCGGCTGCGGCTGCCGCGCTCAATCTGCGCTGGTCCTTTCAGGTTGTGCGGGGTCAATCGGTCAACGCTGTGTTCGAATTGAGCGAGGATCGTGCGTTGCTCGTGCTGGGCGCAGCATCCGCTGGCGTGGTTGCCCGGGGTTCCGTAGTTTCTGCTGGCGGCCGGCGCGAGAGCCGGCCCTCCGCGCGCCAGGGCTTTCGTTATCTGAGCTCGCGCCCGGTCGTCGTGCTCTTCGACGGGTCGGAGCGCGGCATGCGGTCTCTTGCGGCGGCGCACGCGCTGGCGACGCGGGCAGCTACACGCCTCACCGTGCTCGTCACGGCCGACACAGTGGGGGACTTCGATCGCCGGCGCCAGCAGGCGCGGGCATGGGTCCTGGCGCAGGGTGCGGCGGCCCGATATGTCTGGTTGAAAGGCCGCAGCATTGAAGGCGTGCTGCAGGCGGTGGGTGCCGAGAACGCATCCGCCCTTTTGTTGCATGAGGACGAGGCACCCGCCGACCGGCGCGTGCTGCGCGGCCTGCTCAGGGAACTTGGCTGCCCTCTTGTGCTTGTCAGCCGGAGGCGCGACGCGAGCGGCTGAGTTTGCGCATCACGGCACGCCAGGCCGGGGTGTGCTCCGCACCGCGGGTGTCGATCGTGACGGCGACCAGCCTCTCCTGCGGTGACAACCGCTCCCTGAACTGCATCTGGCGTTCCAGCACCGCGAGGTCGGCCTCGGAAGCGTCGGCGCCGGTTGCGGCGCGCCGCGTGACCCGTTCGCGCAGAATTTTCTCCGGCGCGTCGAAATCGAGTATGACGAACGGAACGCCGCAGCGCTGCGCCAGGCGATGGAACTGCTCCCGCTCGGCGCGCCTGAGGAATGCTGCGTCGACAATCGCGGGGTAGCCTGCCTTGATGGCGCGTTCCGTCACGGTGAGCAGGCGTTCATACGTGGCTTTCGTCGCTGACGCCGTGTAGATGCCGGCATCCGGCCCGGACCGGCTGGGCTCGAGCGGCTTTATTCCGTGCAGGCGCTTGCGCTCCACGTCGGAGCGCACACGGACTGCGCCAAGCAGCTCGATAAGCGATTGCGTGGCGGTCGTCTTGCCCGAACCGGACACCCCATGTGTGATGAGGAGGGCAACGCCGCCCACCGCGGAAAGCCGCGAAGCGAGCCGCAGATAACCGTGAAACGCGATTTGAAGCCGCGACTTGTCACTTGCCAGCAGGCCGGGCTGTTGCGAGCGGATGAGATGCACTTTCGCCCGCACCAGCGCCCGGTAGACGAGGTAAAAACGCAACACTGCCAGGGCGTCGTAGTCGCCGCTTGCCTCGAAATAGCGGTTGAGAAAGCGCCACCCGAGATCCGGCCGGCCGCGATCATGAAGATCCATGACCACGAACGCGACCTCGCTCGCGATGTCGATCCAGCGCAGCTCATCGTTGAATTCGATGCAGTCGAAGGGAACCGGCCGGCCCCCGCTTACCACGATGTTGCGCAGATGGAGATCGCCATGGCATTCGCGTATGAAGCCGGCGCGCTTGCGCGCCGCAAGCTCGCCGCAGCGGTCCCGAAATTCGCGCTCCGTCCATTCGCGCAGAAGCTGAACGGTCTCCTTGTCGCGGGCGAGCCGCAAGCGCGGCATGATCTGCTCGAAATTCTGGAGCGCTGCCGCGCACACGGTGTCGGGCGCGCCCAAGCGCTCGCCAGGCCCTGCCCGGGCCGCCCCGGCGTGAAAATCCGCGATCAGCGCCGCGAGCGCATCGATTTCGCCGGCGCCAAACCGGCCGTGCTCGAGTAGCCACGATGCCAGGGCTTCCTGGGGAAACTCGCGCATCTTGACCGCGTAGTCGAGAAGCGGGCCATCCCCTCCGATGTGCGGGGCCGCCGGGCTGCCGCGAACAGTGACCACATCGAGATAGAGTTCGGGCGCAAGCCGTCGATTGAGGCGCACCTCTTCTTCGCAATAATGCCGGCGCTTTTCGAGCGTGGAGAAATCGACGAAGCCCAAATCGACCGGCTTCTTGATCTTGTAAGCATACTCGCCCGTCAGCAGCACCCAGGATATGTGGGTTTCAAGCACCCGTATGCTTCGGGCCGGATGGGAATAGCATTCAGGACGTTGCAGCGCGGCGGGGAGAAATGCTGCGCTGTTCTGCTGCTCAACCTGGGCCGCGTTCATGGTGTCGTGCCCGTATGTTTGCGCGATCCCGGAAATTCCAGCCATGAATCATTACATCTTATCGAGGTCGGACGATTGTTGATCTGGGTCAACGATGCCACCAGGGTTGCGGACTAACGTCGACGGCATGCCGGTGCACAACGCGGACATTGGCGCCATTTTCGAAGAGATTGCGGATCTGCTCGAGATTCGCGGTGAGAATCCCTTCCGCGTGCGGGCATACCGCAACGCGGCGCGCAGCGTGGCCGAGTTGGGGCGCGATCTCAAGACATTGATCGACGAGGGGCGGGAGCTGCCAAAGCTTCCCGGCATTGGGACGGATCTCGCCGGGAAGATCCGCGAGATTTGCGAAAGCGGCACCTGCAAGCTTCTCGAGCAGCTGCACCGCCAGATGCCGCCCGCCATCACCGAGTTGCTCAAGATTCCGGGCCTTGGGCCCAAGCGCGTGAAGCTCCTGCACGACAAGCTCAAGATCAAGACGGTGGAAGAGCTGAAGCGCGCCGCAGGAGCGGGACGCATCCGCGAAATCGCGGGATTCGGCACCAAAACCGAAGCGAGCATTTTGCAGGCCCTTCGCGAGCGCGGCGCAAGCCCGGAGCGCTACAAGCTCACGGTTGCCGCCCAATATGCGGAGGCGCTGGAGAGCTATCTTGCGAAAACGCCGGGCGTGCAAAAGGTGACGGTATGCGGAAGTTTTCGCCGCATGCGCGAGACCGTGGGCGACCTCGACATCCTGGTCGCGGCACGCAAGGGCGGCGCGGTCATGGAGCGCTTCACCCGCTACGATGAGGTCAAGACCGTGCTTGCGCACGGCGAGACGCGCTCGAGCGTGAGGCTGAAAAGCGGACTGCAGGTCGACCTGCGGCTGGTCCCGACTGAGAGTTATGGCGCCGCGCTGCACTATTTCACCGGCTCGAAAGCGCACAACATCGCGGTGCGGCGCCTGGCCCAGGCACGCGACCTGAAGCTCAATGAATATGGCGTTTTCCGCGGCAAGAAGCGGATTGCCGGAGAAACCGAGGAATCGGTGTTCGCCGCTGTAAAGCTCCCTTTTATTCCGCCTGAATTACGCGAGGACCGCGGCGAAATCGAAGCGGCCCGCGCCGAGCGCCTGCCCCGCCTCGTCGAGCCGGACGATCTCAAAGGCGATTTGCACGTGCATACCAAGGCAACTGACGGGCGGCACACGCTGCGCGAGATGGCGGCCGGTGCGAAGGCCGCGGGCCTGTCCTATCTCGCGGTCACCGAGCACTCGCGCCGGCTCACCGTGGCGCGGGGCCTTGATCCGGTACGCCTGCTGAAACAGATCGATGAGATCGACCAGCTGAACGGCGAGCTGAAGGGCATCACGGTGCTGAAGGGCATCGAGGTCGACATCCTGGAGAACGGCAGCCTTGATCTTCCCGACTCCGTCTTGTCCCGGCTCGATCTCGTGGTGGGCGCCGTGCACAGCGCATTCGGCCTGTCGCGGTCGAAGCAAACCGCGCGGCTTATGCGCGCCATCGACAACCGCTATTTCACGCTGCTCGCACACCCGTCCGCGCGTCTCATCGGCGAGCGCGAGGCGATCGACGCAGACATGCTGCGCGTCACTCGCGCCGCGAAGAAGCGCGGCTGTTTTCTCGAGCTGAACGTGCAGCCGGACCGGCTCGATCTCACGGACGTCAACTGCCAGATGGCGCGCGAGGAGGGGGTGCTGGTTGCGGTCAACTCCGATGCGCACAGCACCTACGACTTCGCTCACCTGCGCCTCGGCATCGGGCAGGCGCGGCGCGGCTGGCTCGCGGCGGACGACATCCTCAACACGCGCACGCTGGCGCGGCTGCGGCCGTTGCTGAAGCGCACCATGGGCTAGGCGCCTTGGCAATGCCGTGGCTCGCGGATCGTGATCCTGCCATTTCTGGGTGCGTGCTTGTGCGGCCTGTTTCGGCCATGGAGTCCTTTACAGAGCGCGCCGGCTCCTGTTTGCCGAGCAAACAGGAGCCAACCCAATGCGGAGCGCGGGCTCAGCTCCGTGTTCACGAAGGACAAGAGGCAGGAGCTTCCGTTTACGGCTGGCGCCGTCAGGGGATGGCGATGCGTGAGCCATCGCGCAGCGCGTCAGAAGGGTAGACCACCACGCGTTCGCCCGGCTGGAGGCCGTCTTCCACCACGGCCTCGGCGCTGTTGCGTAGCGTCGCCTTGACTGCGCGCTTGATCGCCCTGCCGTCCTCGACTACGAACACGGCCCAGCCCTCGCCCTCACGAAACAGTGCTCCGACCGGCACCTTGACTGCGTCTTCCACGCGCTGCGTGACGATCGTCGCGTCAACGCGGAAACCATCGCCAATCGTTCGCACCTTGTCGAGCGGCTCTATCAAATCCAGCACGACATTGACGCGCTGCTCTTCAACGCCGAGAGCCGAAATCTTCGTGAAAGCCGCAGGCTCGATGAGACGCACGCGCGCGGCGAGAGGCGGAACGCCGCGCCCCAGCTCGACGCGAGCGTCCATCCCGGGCCGGATCGCGACCGATTCCTGCGACAGCACGTCCACGACCGCCTCGAGGCTGCGCGCATCGGCGACGTCGATGAGCGGCGCCCCGAGCGCGACGGCGCCCTCGCTCTCCTGTATGACCTTGAGCACCGAGCCCGTTACAGGCGAGGTCACTTCCCACTCGGTGTCTGCCTCACCGCTGCGGAAGCGCGCGAGTGCCGCCCGCGCCTGGTTCAGTTCGTGCCCGGCGGCGTCCTCGGCGAAGCGCGCGGCCTCGACCGTGCGCTCGGCGGTGCGCAGCGCAAGCTCCGCCTGTTCGCGCGCCGTGGCAGATATGAAGCCTTCGTTGAACAGCTTGACCTGACGCTCGACATCGGCGCGCGCCTGGTCGCGCTGTGCGAGGACGCGCGCGACCTCAGCCTTCGCCCGCAAATGCTGAGCGTCCGCTGCCCCTACGCGCGCTTGCAACTCGCGCACGGTGCGCGCGTCGAGCAGCGCCGGAGCGACTGGCGTTAGCAGCGCGACGATTTCTCCGCGTTCCACGGGGTCGCCGGCCTTGAGACGGATGCGCTCGACGCGCCCGGCAAGCGGTGCGAACACGGTGTAGCGCTCGCGCACGCGCGTCTTGCCATCGTCCGAGACCGCCTGCTCGAACCTGCCGCGCGTGACCGCGGCGAGCTCCACGGTGACTGGCGGGGCCCGCAGTGCCCATGCGACCAGGACCGCAAGCACGGCGAGGCCTAAACCCAATGCGATCTTGTTGCGCGTCTTCATTCCCGTGTCTTCAGGACAGCGACGAGATCCAGGTTATCAATTCGGTTTCTTACGATCAGGGCGCTTGCAATCCCGGCGGCTACTACGACCGCACCGGCGTAGAGATAGGTATCGGGCAGTATCACCAGCGGGAACTCCATCACTTCGCTGTGTTGCATCAGCGAGATGATGAACCAGGAGAGCCAATAGCCGGCGAAGAACCCGAGCGGGATGGCGAGCGTTATCTCGAGCGCCAGCTCGCCCAGGAGCAGCACCGACACTTCCCCGCGGGTGAAGCCGAGAACACGCAGGCTCGCCAGCTCCCAGGCCCGTTCTGCGAGCTGGATGCGCGCATTGTTGTAGACGACGCCGACGGCGATCGTTGCTGCGAAAGCACTGAGGATCGCGGTAAAGAAGAGGATGTTTTTCGCGCTGGTCGCCCGGAAGGTCTCGAGCAGCGTGCGCGTGACGATCACGACTGCAGCGGCCGGGATCTCCTTCAGGCGAGCGAGGAGTCGCGGCTCCTCGCCGCGCTCGACGAGCAGGCCCGCGCCCGAGGCCACCAGCCCCTCGCGTGCGAGTCGGTTCAGCTCGTCGAGCCGCAAGTAGGCATTCATGCCGGCGAGTTCCCGCACGGTTCCGGCAACGCGCAGCTGGGCCTTCATGCGTTCGCCTTCCAGCATCTCGGCAACCAGCAAGTCACCGCGAGCAACGCCAAGGCGCTCGGCGAGGCGCGAGGTGAGCACTACGCCACCGGGCACCGGCCTCGACTCGCGCAAATCCCGGTCGAGAATGCGTTGCATGCTGGCGTCGTCGGCGAGCCCGGTGAGCGCGGTGCGGTAGTGGCGGTGGCCGGCGACGAGACGCACCGGGATCACGCGGATCAGCTCGGCGCGCTGGACGCCGGGCAGGCGTTCGAGCTCGCGGCGCGCGGTCTGTGCCACCGGCTCGACGAAGCCGACGCTGATGCTGGCGCGCTGTACCTTGTTGAACTGCACGTCGATGAAGTAATCGACGGCGTCTACCCAGAATGTGCCAGAGAGCAGGATCGCGACGGAGCCCGCGATACCGGCCACCGTGAGCGCCGCGCGCACGGGTTTGCGCTCGAGGTTTCTCAGGATCATGCGTTGCGCGGGTGTGAAGAGGCGGGCGTAGCCGATTCGCTCGACGATCAGGGGGCGGAACTCGGCCGGGGCGGGCGGACGCAAGGCCTCGGCGGCGCGCAGCCTGACCACGCTATGGATCGCGGCAAGTGCGCCTCCCGCGGCCGCCCCGAGCGCGGCACCCGCGCCGGCGAGCACGACCCAGGGCAGGAGCCGGAAATGGAATTCAGGAAACTGGAAGAAATCGGTATAGAGCCCGGTCATGGCCTGTCCGAGCCGCCAGCCGAGGCCCAGCCCAATCGCCGTGCCGAGGAGCACGATGACGGAGGCGAATTTTAGGTAGTGCCAGGCGATCACGCGGTCCTCATAGCCGAGTGCCTTGAGTGCCGCGATTTCGCCGCGCTGCGCGTTCACTTGCCGGTGGAGGACCACGTTGAGGATGAATGCCGCAACGAAGAGGAAGATCGAGGGCAGCACCAAGCCGAAGACGCGTTGCTGGTTGATCTCCTGCGACACGATCTTGTGCGAGACCTGGTCCTCGCGCCCAACCGCGCCGAAGCCGCCATAGGGTTCGAGCACCCGGTCGAGCACACCGACCGCCGCCGGCACGGAGGCCCCATGAGCAAGGCGAAGGAGCACAGAGTTGAACGCGCCCTCCATGTTGAAGGCCGCGGCGAGCGCTTTCTCGTCGATCCAGAATACGCCGAACCATTCGTCATCCGGCATGCCGCCGCCGCGCGTCGCGTAGATGTACTCGGGCGAGAGCGCCGTGCCGACGATGGTCAGGTGCTCGAGCTTGCCGTTCATCAGCACCTGCGCGCGTGCGCCGAGCTTCAGGCGGCGCGCCTCAAGAAAGCGCTGGTTGATGACGACTTCTCCCTTGGCGCCCGGCTCCGGCCAGCGGCCGCTCTTGAGCGTCAACCGGCTCATTGCCGGCAGCCGTGCGAAGTCCGCTCCGATCAGGCGCGCAATCATGGGCGGCACCACGCCCTCGATTGAGAGCTGGGCGTCGTGCACGACGCGCATCTCGACCTCAGAGACGCCAGGGATCGAGCGGATGCGGTTTGAAAGCGACAACGGCGCGCGCTTCACGGTGGCAAACGCGTGCGGGAAACGTGCGGTGTCGTAGTAGTGCTCGCGCGACCAGGTGAGCGAATCGTGGGTCGAGAACGATGCGATGAACCCGCCAATACCGCAGGCGATGACGAGCGCAATAGAAACCAACTGGGTCTTGAGCGTCCACAGGTCTCTCAGCAGCTTTCTGTCGATCGCCTTTACCATGAAATCTCCGCCGGGGTGAGTTTGCGCTCGGGCCGGCTTTCGCCAACGATCCGGCCGTTGCCCAGCTTGAGGACCCGGTCGGCCATTCCTGCGATGGCGGCATTGTGAGTGATTACCATCGCTGTGGTGCCGAGTTCCGCGTTGACCCGTGCGATGACCTCCAGCACGAGCTTTCCGGTTTCGTAGTCGAGCGCGCCGGTCGGCTCGTCGCACAGCAGAACTTCCGGGCGCTTCGCGATCGCGCGCGCGATGGCGACGCGCTGCTGCTCGCCTCCCGAGAGCTGGGAGGGGAAGTGGTCGAGCCGCTCGGCGAGCCCTACCCAGTCGAGCGCTTCCTCCGGCGCCATCGGCCGCTCTGCGATGTCTGTCACCAATGCCACGTTTTCGCGCGCGGTGAGGCTCGGGATCAGGTTGTAGAACTGGAACACGAAGCCCACGTGCTCGCGCCGGTAGCGTGTCAATTCGGGTTCTCCGGCCCGCGTCAGCTCGTGCCCGACAAAGCGCACGTGGCCGGCGCTCGGCGTGTCGAGACCCCCGAGGATGTTGAGGAGCGTGCTCTTTCCGCTGCCCGAGGGCCCAAGCAGCACAATGAATTCGCCCGCGTCGACTGCGAGATCCACGCCGCGCAGCGCATGGACCTCGCTCGTGCCCATGCGATAGATCTTGGCGAGGCCTTGCGCCACCAGGACGACACCGGGTCTGGCGGGGGACGGTGCGGCGCTTTCCCTCATAAGGCCCATGGCACGCAGAGGCGTTCTAACGGTCCACGCGCCACGACGCGGCGTTTATCCAGGAAGCCTCTGTCATTCCGGGAGTCTCGCGCACGGCACCCCCTCACGCTTTCCAGGCGCTCGCCTATCATCGAGGGGGCTGCTTGCCATAGCGGCCTTGCAACAGATCCAGTACAACGCAAGGGAGGAATCGCCGGTTTGACGCAGATCAAGGGGGTTCGCCGGGTCGGCACTAGGATGAGCCATAACGCGACGGTTTTATGAATATCCCGACCGATAGGAGCGCATGTCCCGCGGCGCTGCCCGCGAGCGGCGATGCCTATTTCGAGCACGACGCCGACGTCGGAATTGTTGGGCGCGGCGCGACGCTGGAGGAGGCGTTCGAAGCGGCAGCGCGGGCGACTTTCGCGATCATGACCGATATCAAGGCGGTGCGCGACGAGAGCTCCGTCTCGCTCGAGTTCGAGGAGGCCGATGCCGAGCTTGCGCTGGTCCGGTGGCTCAATCTCCTGCTCGCGATGTCGCACGAAGAAGGTCTTGTCTTCGGGCGCTTCTGGATCGAGCGCGATGGCGTGCGCTGGCGCGGGGGCGCGAGCGGGGAGGCCTGGCGGCGGGAGCTCGAACGCGGCGTCGAGGTCAAGGGCGCGACGCTGACTATGCTGAAGGTCCGGCAGACGGACGAGGGGTGGGAGGCGCGCTGCGTGGTGGACGTTTGAATGTGTCGTGAAACGTGAAACGCGAATCGTGAAACGTAAACACCATGGCCACGGAAATACACGGAAACACACGGACAGTCACGAAAGGCTCACCGGGCTGCTTTTAGATCTTTTCCGTGTGATTCCGTGGCCAATGGGTTTTCGGGTCTGACCCATTTTCGAGAGCACAGCGGGTTTGACGATGGATATCTCCCGACTTAAGCAACTCGACGACTGGTCGTGGACCGTGCCGCTTGCGCCGGGGGAGGCGCGCAGCGACGTCAAGCTCTACGGCAATCGCGAGCTGCTCGAAACCATGGATAACAAGGTGCTCGAGCAGATCACCAATGTCGCGCGCTTGCCCGGCCTGGTCGGGCCGGCAATGACGATGCCCGATGCGCACTGGGGCTACGGCTTTCCAATCGGGGGCGTTGCCGCGTTCGATCCCGATCAGGGGGGCATCATCTCGGCCGGCGGTGTCGGCTTCGACATTTCATGCGGCATACGCTGCCTGCGCAGCAACCTGGAGCTGAGTGGCATTACCGGGGCGTTGCCCTCACTTGCGCGCGAGTTGTCCGAGAAGATTCCTGCCGGTGTGGGTGAGGAAGGGGACCTCAAGCTCGGCACCGCCGAACTGGACAAGGTGCTGGCGGGTGGCGCCCGCTGGGCAGTGGAGCGGGGCTACGGCGAGTCTGCGGATCTCGAGTTTATCGAAGAGCGCGGTCGCATGGCCGGACCGGTGCCCGACAACGTTTCGGCGCTTGCGAAGAAACGCCAGCGCGGCGAGATGGGAACGCTCGGATCGGGAAACCACTACCTCGAGGTTCAGGTCGTCGACCGCATTCATGACGCGGCGGCGGCGAGGGCATACGGCCTGAGCGAAGGCCAGATCATCGTCTCGATTCACTGCGGCTCGCGCGGGCTGGGGCACCAGATCGGAACCGATTACCTGGTCAGTCTCGCGAAGGCGGCCAGCCGCCTGGGCATTGCGCTGCCGGATCGCGAGCTTGCCTGCGCGCCCATCAATACGCCGGAGGGCCGGCAATACATCGGGGCAATGAACGCTGCCATGAATTGCGCGCTCGCAAACCGTCAGATTCTTGCGCATCTGACGCGCGCGGCGTTCGCGCGCATCATCCGGGGCGCCAGCCTTGATACCCTTTTTGACGTGTCGCACAACACCTGCAAGGCGGAGCGCCACCAGGTGGAGGGACAGGAGCGACTGCTCTACGTGCATCGCAAGGGCGCGACGCGCGCTTTCGGCCCCGGGCATCCGGATGTGCCCGAGCGCTATCGCGAGACGGGGCAGCCGGTCATCATTGGCGGAAGCATGGGAACCGGCTCGTATATTCTGGCAGGAAGTGCCGAGAGCGAGCAGCGCGCATTCGCCTCGGCGAGCCACGGAGCCGGCCGCGCGATGAGCCGCCACCAGGCGCTCAAGCAATGGCGCGGGCGTCAGCTTGTCGACGAGCTTGCTGAAAAAGGGATTCTCATCCGCACGCGCTCGATGCGCGGGGTGGCCGAGGAGGCGCCCGGGGCTTACAAAGACGTCGATCTCGTGGCCGAGGCGACCGAGCGGGCCGGACTCGCGCGCCGCGTCGCATTTCTGCGGCCGAAGGTCTGCATCAAGGGCTGACGCCGCGATCGGCCGCCTGCGGCGAGTCCCGGTCGCGGTCAGCCTCGCGGCCCGGGCTGACCCTGTTTTCGAAACCGGTGAGCGCCCGCCCAGCGTTTGGCCTGCGCGATCGCGATCCGGATTGCCCGCCCGTCGTCACAGCCCGCTTCGAGGAGCGCGTTCGCAATGGCGATCGCTTTTCTGCGCACGCCCGCGGGAAGACCTGTCATCGAGCGTGGATATCGCGAACCGGTCCAGGGCATGACTGCTTCCTTCGGGGCGCGGTCCATTAGATCGCCCCTCGGAGGCAGGATTGTTGACGCAAGTCAAAGTCAGGTCGCGTGCCTTTTCTTCGCCGCTTATGCCGCTTCGTCTGTTGATCTAGGTCAAGGAACACGGTTTCGCCCGACCTATTATGGACGCTGGAAGTCATCGGGAGCGAGCCATGAGAGTCCAGACGCACCACGTGGTCAGGGGCGGGCGGGCCATCAAGCGCAGCAGGCATCGGCCGCGGGGAGGCACAACCGCCGCGCGGTCGGCACCGCGACAGGCGGTAAGTGCGTTCGAGATATTTTCCGACACTCTCGACGACCGGGCCAATTACGAGCAGATCATCAGGGATTTCGAATCGGTGCACGACGCGATAGTTGCAGCTGATGAGTACGATAGCTGAGGCACAGGCGGGGCAACGCGAAAAAAAGGAAGGGTGCCATGACAACCATAGGCGGGATTTGCAGTCGGGATGTCGTGTTTGCCACTCGCGATGCGACGGTAGCTACCGGAGCGAAGCTGATGCGCCAGCACCACGTTGGGAGCATTGTCGTCGTTGAGCAGATGAACGGGGACAAGCGTCTTCCGCTGGGTATCGTTACCGATCGCGATATCGTCGTGGAGGTCATCGCGCCGGGGCTCGATGCCGAGACGATCACGGTTGGCGACATCATGGCGACGGAGCTCGTAACGGTGCCCGAGAGCGAGGGCTTGCTCGAGACAATGGAAATCATGCGCTACAAGGGCGTGCGCAGGATTCCGGTGGTCGATGGCGCGGGGCAGCTTGTTGGCATCGCTTCGATCGATGACCTGCTCGAGGTGCTCGCCGAGGAGATGTCCGAGCTTGCGAAGATCGTCGCGCGCGAGCGGGTGCACGAAGTGCAGGCGCGCAGGTGAGCCCGCCTGACAGCTCAAGAAGCATCATCCAGGGATCAACACCGACAAACGCCGGTCAGGAGGCGGGAGGGAATGCGCAGATGACGATTGCTGATTCGGTCCAGATCACCCTGCGCGGTATTTCGCATTCGGACGCGCTCGAGGCGCGCATACGGGACAAGGTGAGGAAGCTCACGGAGATCTTTCCCTCATTGATTGGCTGCAGGGTAGTGGCGGAGGTGCCGCAACAGCGTCACGGTCACGGTAACCAGTTCGTGGTCCGGCTCGACATCAGCATGCCGGGAAGCGAGGTCGTCGTGAATCGCGATCATCACGAAGATATTTACGTCGCGCTGCGCGAGGCGTTTCGCGCCGCCCGACGTCAGTTGAACGGGTGCCGCGGCCGGCACGGGTCAGCGGCGGCGAACGCGCCGCTGGCCGCGCGCCTGCCGTGATGGAGCAAGCCGTTGCAGCCTACTAACGCCTGCATCATCGTTGCCGATGGCGGAAGGGGGCGGCTGTTTGCCGTCGTCGAGGACGGTTCGGCACAGGGCCGGGTCAGCCTGGTCGAGCGCGAGAGCCTCGTGAACCCGGACTACCGGGCGCACGGCGAGGACTCACCGGGTCGCACCAAGAGCGAGCGCGTAACCAACCGGCAGGCGGGGGACGTCCACCCGATCGACGCGCGCCGCGACCAGCACCGGCTCGAACTGGAACGCCGCTTTGCGCGGGAGATAGCGGAGCATGCGGCGCAGTTTACGCGGGGCTGGAATCATGGCAGCGTCGTGCTGGTAGCGGAGCCTCGCTTGCTGGGTCTGGTGCGCGAGCCACTTCACCGGGCGCTTAATCCGGCTGTCGAACTGAAGGAATTGGCAAAAGATTATTCGCACCTTACGGCGGCCGAATTGCGCGATCACCTCGCGTTGAACTGCATGATCCCCTCGCGTCGCTCCCAGGATTGACGAGTACAAGGGGTGCGCGATCGGGATGGAGCAAACCGGTGGTGCCAACACGGCAGCGACTGCCGGGAAAATGGAAGCGCGCCATGATGCGTCGTCAGAGTATTGCCTGGATCTGGGGCGCGCCGAGAACCAGTCCTGAACGCCCTGCGCCGGAGATCCCTTCGCCAGAGCCGGAGCCGCAGCCGGAAACGCCGATCGAGATTCCGCAAACGCCGCCAGAACCCCAGCCGGAGATTACTCCGGAGATACCACCCCCGGTTCCGGAAGTCCCGGGCGGACCCGTGCCGGAGTTCCCGTAAAAAGGAGCGCGGCTGCCGCGGGCGTCGGAGTCAGTCGCGCGAACCCTCGCCGCGCTGCCAGTCCACGCGCAACAGGTTCTGCGCGTCGTTGTAGTGAAATTCCAGACGGCCCTGGTAGGCACTTTCGAGCGCTTCGCCCAGGCTGCGCGCCAGATGTATGCCGGTCGTCGTGACAAGCATGCCGCCGTTGTGCGGTTCGACCGCGATGATGCGCTCGAGCGGGTGTCCGCTAGCCTCCCTTTCCCCATGGCGGCGCACGAGATTCAGGATTTCGTCCCGGTGCAGGCCGAGGAAGCTGCCGCTCAACGTCACATAGCCAGCCGGGAAACGGTCTCGAATGCGATGGCATGCGGGACAGGCCTGCTGGTACGCCTGCTCCGGACGCGGCAGCCATTGCCAGCGGCCCTTGTGATGGACGGCGTTGCAATCCGGGCAGACGGTGGGCTCCGGCAGCTTGCCCCGCGCCTTGTAGGTATCGTGGACTCGCTCCTGGATCAGCTTGTCGCGGCGAACGGGACGGAAGCCGGCACGGAAATTGACGGGTCCGGTCATGATGTCTCCTTCATTTCCGGTAAACGGCGAACGGGTAACCCTAACAAGGCTCCTGTTTCCATTACCCATACAATCTTAGAGCACCGTGTACTGTTCACCGTTCACTGATCGCGGGGGTTGACTAAGTGGTGCGGTAGTCGATCGGCCAGAACCGCTGCAGGTACTCCAGGACGTCAGCCTGCAAATCATGCGAGCGGAAGAGCCAGACCGCGTGATGTTTGTCGAGTTTGTTCAGACGCTGGGCCCGCACGTTGACCTGACCCAGGGGCATGTTGTAGCGGTCGTATGCGGCACGCTCGGCTGCAATGTCGGGGTCACTCTCGAAGAACAGCCATTCGGCCACGAACATGCCCTGGACGCGCTCGAGTTCGTGCGACACCGCATCGTCTACTGTCACGGGCTTGTCGAGCTCCGTGTCGCGTGCCGAGTAGAGGTGCTTCCATCCGCCGTAAAGGTCCGATCCCTCGCTTGCGTAGAAGCGGGTCGGCTTGCTGGAGAAGAAATGCTCCAGCTTGAAATAGGCCGAGAGATATTCCGAGTCGCGGGCGCCGATCCACCACCCATACACGTCAGTATTGCGCTCGAAGTAGACCAAGGCGCACATCAGCCCCACTCCGTACGGTGCGTAGGCGATCAAGCTCCTGGGCGTGGTGGTCACGGAGTCCTCGGGCTGAGGGGCCTGCAGCGGATGTAAATACGATAAGGCCCGCCGGCCGCGACACGCTTGATTTAGGTCAAACCTGAACCGCGCGTCATGGACGGGGTAACGGCTCTGCAGTGCGCCATCCTGCGTTTGAAGGTGGTTGTTGGACAAAGACATTTGAAAGCGGCGGGCTTATTGACGTATATCAAGACCGCGGGCAAGGCACACGCCTAGCATTTGTCAGGAAAGGCAATGGTTGCGGGGCGGATCGGAGCGGCTTGGAGAGCCGCAGATACGCTTGGAGAGGACGATAACCAGACCCGGGTGCAAACGGCGATGGATAAGCCCCGCTTCGTAAACCGCCAATATCGCATCAATCTCGCATATTTCATCCTGGCGGTGTTCGCAGTCCTGTGGCTGCAGAGCCTTTGGGTGCAGTCGCAGCGAATCGAGCGACTTTCTTACAGCGAGTTCCAGCAGCAGCTGAAGGCGGGCCGGGTCGGTGAAATCGTTGTCTACGAGAACCGCATCGAGGGGACCTTCAGCCAACCCACCGCGAGCGGGCACACACGCTTCGTCACCATTCGCGTCGACCCGGATCTCGCGAAGGACCTGGAAGGCTACAACGTCAAATACGGCGGGGCGCTCGAGCAGACGTTCATCCGGGACATCCTGTCCTGGACCATTCCGGCGCTTATCTTCATCGGCATCTGGATGTTCATTGTGCGCCGGTTTGCACAGAGCCAGGGCATGGGCGGCGGTTTCCTCACCATCGGCAAGAGCAAGGCAAAGGTGTACATGGAGAAGGACACGAGAGTCACCTTCGATGACGTGGCGGGCGTCGATGAGGCCAAGGAGGAGTTGAAAGAAATTATCGCCTTCCTCAAGAGTCCCCAGGGCTATGGCCGTCTCGGCGCCCGCATCCCGAAAGGCGTACTTCTGGTCGGTCCGCCAGGCACCGGCAAGACGCTGCTCGCGCGGGCGGTTGCCGGGGAGGCGGGGGTCCCGTTCTTTTCCATCAGCGGCGCGGAATTCGTCGAAATGTTCGTCGGCGTGGGCGCGGCGCGCGTGAGGGACCTCTTCGAGCAGGCGCGGCAGAAAGCGCCGGCCATCATCTTCATCGACGAGCTGGATGCGCTGGGGCGCGCGCGAGGCGCTTTCCCGCTCGGGGGCCACGACGAGAAAGAGCAGACGCTCAATCAGCTGCTGTCGGAAATGGACGGTTTCGACCCCAGCTCGGGACTCGTGCTGCTCGCGGCGACGAATCGCCCCGAGATACTCGACCCGGCGCTGCTGCGCGCCGGACGCTTCGACCGCCAAGTGCTGGTCGACCGGCCGGACCGCACGGGGCGCGTGCAGATCCTGAAGACGCATATCCGCAAGGTAAAGCTCGCGCCGGAGGTGGACCTGGAGAGCATCGCCGCCCTCACCGTCGGATTTACCGGCGCCGACCTGGCTAACCTTGTCAACGAAGCGGCGCTGCTGGCGACGCGCCGCAGGGGGGAAGCGGTGACGCCGGATGATTTCACGCGCGCGATCGAGCGCATCGTCGCGGGACTCGAGAAAAAGAACCGCGTACTCAATGCAAAGGAGCGCGAGGTGATCGCGCACCACGAGATGGGCCACGCGCTCGTGGCGATGAGCCTGCCGGGCGTGGATCCGGTGCACAAGATCTCGATCATCCCGCGGGGGATCGGTGCGCTGGGCTACACCATTCAGCGGCCCACCGAGGATCGCTATCTCATGACGCGGGGCGAGCTCGAAAACAAGATGGCCGTTCTCCTCGGCGGACGGGCGGCCGAGCAGATCGTGTTCGAACATCTTTCTACCGGAGCGGCCGACGATCTCGCCAAGGTGACCGAAATCGCGCGCAGTATGGTCATGCGATATGGGATGGTCGAAGAGCTCGGCCACGTGACCTATGAGGCGGAGCGTCCCACGTTTCTCGGGGCTCCTGGCGAAATTCCGCGCGGCCGCGAATTCAGCGAGGAGACCGCGCGGGAGATCGACACCGCCGTCAGGGGAATCGTGAAGAGTGCGTTCGAGCGGGCGGTGGGGGTACTGAACGAGCACCGGCTCGTGCTGGAACGCGGCGCAAAGGCGCTGCTGCAGAAGGAAACCCTGGTGGAGGAGGATCTGGAGGCGTTTCGGCGCGAGGTTGCCGCCTCGGCACCGTCAATCGTGAATCGGAATTTAACCGCAGATACACGCAGATAAACGCTGATCGGTTCCGTGAATCGTGAGACGTGGATTATTGATCGAGCCGTGTCACGTTTCGGCCTATCGGCGTTGATCGGCGGTTACCTAACGGTGCTCGGGGTTCAAAGTTCAGGGTTCCGTGTTCCAAATCTGCGGTTGTCTGCGGCTAGATGAATTTGGGGTTGGACTTCATCGGCAGTTGATTTCAAGGCGCTTTAGCCTTCGATGGCCGGTCACGGGTCACCGGTCACGCCCTTCTGCTTGAGGCGATTAGCCAACGATGTGGTGCTTGCCGATGAGGTAAACCGTGCTTGCCTGCGGTCCGCGCTCCCCCATTTCTTCGTCGAAGCGCACCTCCGCCCCGACTTGCAGGCTGTCGAAATCCGCGTCGACGATGCTGTTTCGATGGAAGTAGATGAGCCGCCCGCCCGGCGATTCGATCCTGCCATAACCCTCGTCCGCGTTGAGCTCCGCGATCTGTCCGTGGCCTGGAATCTCGTGGGCCTTCACATGGCCCCTGCGCACGCGCGCGTAGTCTTCGAGCTGACGGCGAATGGAGTCGAACGCATCGCGAATGGCGACATAGACATCGGTGTAGGCATGGTGCTCTTCCGGTTCGCGACTTGCGATGAGCTTGTTGTCAGGAACCGTAACGTCGATGCGGACATGGTAACGATTGCCGCGGCGATGGTGCTTGTGTGCGGACTCGATCGCAACGCGACAACCGATGATGCCGTAGTAGTACTGCTCGAGTTTCGAGGCGCGTTCCTCCACTTTCGCTGCGATGGCTTCGGAGCGCTCCAGATTGCGAAACGTGATTTGCAGGGGAATTTGCATACCTGATCCTCCCGGGTGGTGAGAGGCGCTGGGGCGGACGACACTTCGTGCAATCACCCGCCCGCTGTGTGATTGCACCAGAAATACTCTCCGCCAGAACGCGGCCCGCAGCGTTGATCCACGTCAAGTCTTACGCTGGCGCTCCCGACGGCGACGGAAAATGGGCGCTGCTCGACTGCTGCCGCAAAGCACGTTGACGCAGGTCAACAAGCGCTCCCGCTCGCCGCAGTATCCTTTTGCTTAATGGAACGGGGTGCCTGGCGGGAAGTGCCCGGAATGAAGACGAATCTACTTCCATTCCGCGATCGAGTCGCGGCGGGTCAGGCTCTCTCGACAGCCCTGGATGCATACCGGGCGCGGGAGGACGTGATCGTGCTGGCATTGCCGCGCGGCGGGGTCCCGGTTGCCGCCGAGGTGGCTGCGAAGCTGGGCGCGGACCTCGACCTGATGATCGTCCGCAAGCTTGGCGTGCTGGGCCACAGCGAGCTCGCGATGGGCGCCATTGCCAGCGGTGGAATACGGGTGCTCAATCCGCACGTCATTTCTTCCCTCGGGATCAAGGATGTCGCAATCGAGGAGGTGGCGAGCCGCGAGCAGCGGGAGCTTGAGCGGCGGGAGCATGCCTACCGAGGCGCGCGCCCGCGGCCGGTCATCGAGGGCCGGTGCGTGATCCTCGTGGACGACGGCATCGCGACAGGGGCCACAATGCGCGCGGCCATCGAGGCGCTGCGGCGCCAGTCGCCCGCCAAGATCGTGGTCGCCGTCCCAGTCGCGCCGCCGGATACGGTCATTCGGTTACGCGCGGAGGCGGATGAAGTGATCTGCCTCGAAACTCCGGAGCTTTTCATGGCTATAGGTCAGTTCTACATCGAGTTTCCGCAGCTGAGCGACGAGGCGGTGCGAGAGCAGCTCGCCAAAACGTGGGCCGCAACCGCCGACGGGTCGCCCGCGCACGGACGGGTTGGCAGCAGCGCTTGATTTTCGTCAAGACGAGCATCCGCCCGCGGCCGTACGCTTTGAATGCAGGATGGTTAACGCGATTCCTAACCGAAAAGGTGGTTTTACTGTGATGAAAGAAACCGTTCCGCAAGTCGGCGCCCCGGACCCGGAGCGCGACACGTCCCCCATCCTCGACGAAGACGAAGAGCTTTCGCTTGACCGGGAGCTGGAAACGGGAGTGTGCTATTTCAACGGCGTGGCTTATGCGCCCGGCCAGTACGTGCGCAGCGGGAGTGAGCTTCTCCACTGCGAGGAGCGCGGCGTCTGGGTGCGCAAAGGCGAGATGCCGTTCCGCTGAGCACGGAGAAAGACGCAGGACCGAGAATTTCTTGGGGGACGAGTTGGCGCGACCGGAGGGCGGACTGCGTCCCGGAAAGCGAGGCGATGAAATGTACAAGCAGATCCTGATCGCGGTGGACGGGAGTGAAACGTCGCGCCTGGCACTGGACGACGCGCTCCAGCTGGCCCGTGAGCAGGGGGCGAAAGTCCTGCTGCTGCACGTCTACGAGCCGATTATCAGTTCCTCGACCCACGGCGTTGTCGATCTCACAGAGGCGATCCGAAGTGAGGGCGAGAAGATCGCCGCTGCCGCCCTCGAGGAGGCCCGCAAGGCCGGTGTCGAAGCGCGCAACCGGGTGGTCGATGCGGCGGGTCGGCGGGTTGCGAGCGTGATCGTCGAGGAAGCGAACGCGGCGGACGCCGATCTGATCGTCCTGGGCACGCATGGCCGCCGCGGCCTGGAGCATCTGGTTCTCGGCAGCGTTGCCGAAGGCGTGGCGCGCCGTGCCGCGGTCCCCGTCCTTCTTATCCGCAAACGATGAACGCCGCCGCAGGGCCGATGACCATGCAGCCGATCCGGCCGCGCGGCGTATGAGGACCTTATAGATCATGGGCGCGCGGGATCAAGCCACCGGCATCACGATAGCAGCGGCGGGTGCTGCGCTCGAAGGGATTCTTACGCTCCCGCAGGGGACCTCCGGAGTCGTTGCCTTCGCGCACGGTAGCGGCAGCAGCCGCTTCAGCCCCCGGAACCGTTACGTCGCGGACATTTTGCACGACGGCGGATTGGGGACGCTGCTTTTCGATCTTCTCACGGCCGGGGAGCAGGCGATCGACGAACTGACGCGTGAGTTGCGCTTCGACATCGATCTGCTGACGCGCCGTCTGATCGGCGCGATCGACTGGCTGTCATCGGAGACGAGTACTGCTGGCCTGCCGATCGGGCTCTTTGGTGCCAGTACCGGAGCGGCGGCGGCGCTTCGCGCGGCGGCCGCTCGGGCCGACCGGGTCGCGGCGGTCGTTTCCCGTGGCGGGCGGCCCGATCTCGCAATGGATGCTTTGTCACAGGTACGGGCGCCGACCCTGCTCATCGTGGGCGGGCTGGATGGGCCCGTCATAAAGATGAATCGCGCGGCCGCGGCGCGACTCGAGACGGAACACCGTGTCGAGATCGTTGAGGGCGCGACACACCTCTTCGAGGAGCCCGGCAAGCTCGAGGAGGTGGCGCGGCTGGCGCGGGACTGGTTCCGGCGCTACCTTGCGGCCGTGAATCGTAAAACGTGAAACGCAATTTAACCGCAGATAAACGCCGATACACGCAGATGGTTCGATACAAGAGAACCGTTCTCCCTGCGTGCTTCGGACTCCGCAGTGGATAGATGCGCAGCAAACTCAGTCGAACCTTGAACTCGAAACTCGAACCTGGAAACTGGAAACGTGAATGAACTTAGCCTGTTTGCGCTGAACGCGAGCCGTGAGTTTGGCCAGCGCGTCGCCGAGGCACTGGGGGTCCCGTTGTCCGCGCACGAGGAGCGGGAATTCGAGGACGGCGAGCACAAGGCGCGGGCGCTGGAGAGCGTCCGTGGGCGGGACCTTTATGTGCTGCAATCGCTTTATGGGGATTCCTCGCAAAGCGCCAATGACAAGCTGGTGCGGCTGCTGTTTTTCATTGGCGCGCTGCGGGACGCATCAGCCGGGCGGATTACCGCTGTGCTGCCTTATCTCTGCTACGCGCGCAAGGACCGGAGAACCAAATCGCGCGACCCGGTATCGACGCGCTATGTTGCGGCGGTGCTCGAAGCTGTCGGCACCGATCACGTCGTCACGCTGGACGTGCACAACCTTGCCGCTTATGAAAATTCGTTCCGCATTCCGGCCGAGCACCTCGAGGCAAAGAAGCTGTTCGTGGACTATTTCGGCTCCATTGTCGCGGGGAACGAAGTGGCGGTCGTCTCACCCGATGTTGGCGGCGTCAAGCGTGCGGAGGCCTTTCGCGAGGCCCTGGAGGGAAGGCTGGGCCGGCCGGTATCGCGCGCGTTCATGGAGAAACAGCGCAGCAGCGGCGTGGTCTCGGGCGACCGGCTTGTCGGCGAGGTGGCCGGCCGGACAGTGATCATTATCGACGATCTCATCAGCAGCGGCACGACGCTTGCGCGCGCGGCGGCTGCGTGCGGCGGTGCGCGGCGCATCTACGCGGCTGCGTCGCACGGCCTTTTCGCGCAGAAGGCGGGAGAGGTGCTGGGCGCAAGCGCAATTGGTGAGATCGTGGTGACTGACACGGTGCCGCCGTTCCGGCTCAAGGCGGCCGCGGCGCGCGACAAACTCAGGATTCTTGGGACCGCGCCACTATTCGCCGAGGCCATCCGGCGCATGCACTCGGGCGGCTCGATCGTGGACCTGCTCAAGGTTTAAAAGCTATTCTTAACCGTCGATCGACGTTCGCAAATCGTAAATCGTGATCGTAAAGCAGAATTTAACCGCAGATACACGCAGATAAACGCCGATACCACTCAAAAAACCTTTCCGCCTTCTGCGTCAGGGTTGTTCCGACGACGATGCACGCCGATTCGTGAAATGTGAAACGGGAAACGGGATTCAGGCGCGGACAAAAGCAGCTTCGATTTTCCGTTTTATCTGTGTGTATCTGCTTTTATCTGCGGCTAAAAGGTTGTGGGTTTCTGTCTTTTTCGATTCACGATTCACGAGGCTGAAGCGTAGCGCTCTGCCAGCTCGAGATAGCGGCGCGCACGCTCGACCCACTTCTCGCGCGCGGCCGGTTCGAGATGATCCCGGAGATGCCAGACCGAGAGCTTGGCCCTCAAGCTCGCGCGGATGGATTTATAGAAGCGCACCAGCGGCTCGGAGGGTGTGTCGCGGGTCCGTTCGCTGTAGATTTCGAGCGCCACGTCGCCGATCCACGCGGCGCCCGCATGCTCGCACTCAAGGGAGAGATAAGCGATCTCTTCGACCGGGTCGAGAAGCCGCCAGTCCCGATTGAACTCCAGGCAATCGATGAACACGGGCTCGCGGCCAAGAAAGACATGCTCGGGTCGAAGATCTCCATGCCCCTCCACGATTTTGCTGTCCCTGGCGCGTTGCTCGAACAGCGCGGCCTGCCGCCCGAGCGTATCCAGCTGGCTCGTCGTGATCTTCTCGATCAGCGCACGGGAAAGGCCGTAGTCGGTAATCAAGAGCTCGCGCTGGTTCGCGTGAATATTGCGCTCGAGGCGTTGACGATAACGGGCAGGATCCATGACGACCGGCTCGGAACGCCGGTAGAAGTGGGCCAGCACGAGCATGAAGCGGCGCACATCTTCCCTGCTTACGCGTCCCCCGCTGATCGCGCGATCGAGCATCAGCTCGTGCGGCAACCGGCGCATCTTGACCAGCCATTCCACGGCTTCGCCATCTCCCGCGAGCCGGAACTGTCCTCCGGGGGCTTGCGTCAGCGCCACTACATCGAGATAGATGTCGCGCGCGAGGCGGCGGTTCAGCCGCAGCTCCTCGAGGCAGTCGGTGCGGCGCGCCTCGAGGGTGCTGAAGTCCAGAAACTCGTAACGGACCGGTTTCTTGAGCTTGTAAGCATGGCGGTCCGTGAGAAAGACGAACGACATGTGCGTCTGGATCACTTCGACTGCCGCAGGCTGCTCCGGGTAGCTCGCGGGACGGCCGAGGTGGGCGACTTTTGCCTCGAGCGCGAATCCGTGCCTCTCGAGCCGCGCGTCGTCCGGGGGGCAGGCCATGCATCTATCCGAAATCATGAATAATTTTCTCGCTGGGTGCGCACTGCTGGCTTGATCTGCGTCAATGGCGATTAACGCGATTGGGGGAAAATTTTCACAAGAGTGGCAATGGGTTGAAAGCAGGTTGCGCCGAGCTATGGACCTCAGCGATATCAAGGATTTCGAGCTGATCAGCGGGCACGGCTACAACCAGGACCGCATGCTGCACGCGGCGATGGCGCGGTTGACGCACGGCTTGTCGCCTGCGTCGCTGGGAGCGGCAGCCGGTGACTGGCTCACGCATCTTGCCCTCTCACCCGGCAAGCAGCAGCAGCTCGGGGAAAAGGCGTTGCGAAAGCTGCACCGGCTGGTTCTCTACCAGATGCAATGGGCGCGCACGCGTTGCCCGCCCTGTATCGAGCCGTTGCCGCAGGACACCCGCTTTCGTCATCCCGATTGGCAGCAGTATCCCTTCAACCTCATCTACCAGAGCTTTCTGCTTTGTCAGCAGTGGTGGTGGAACGCGACTACGGAGGTGCGCGGCGTGACGCCGCACCACGAACAGGTCATGACGTTCATTGCCCGCCAACTCCTGGACATCGTGTCGCCCTCGAATTTCCTGCTGACCAATCCCGAGGTGCTGCGGGAGACGCTCCGTAGCGGCGGCATGAACCTCGTCAAGGGCGCGGCCAACTGGTGGGACGACGCGGAGCGTCTCGCGGCCGGGCGCCGGCCGGAAGGCGCCGAAGCCTATGAGGTTGGCAAGACTGTTGCAGTGACGCCGGGAAAGGTCATCTTGCGGAACCGGCTGATGGAGCTCATCCAGTACCGGCCCGCGACGGCGCGTGTCTACCGTGAACCGGTGCTGATCGTCCCTTCCTGGATCATGAAGTATTACGTTCTCGATCTCTCACCCCACAACTCGCTTGTGCGCTATCTCGTGCGTCAGGGGCACACCGTCTTCATGATTTCGTGGAAGAACCCCGATGCCCTGGACCGCGACCTCGGCATGAAGGACTATCTGAGGCAGGGCGTCATGGCCGCGCTTGAGGCCGTATCGACGGTGCTGCCCAAGCGTCGTGTTCACGCGGTGGGATATTGCCTCGGGGGCACATTGCTCGCGATCGCCGCAGCGTGCCTGGCGCGGGACGGCGACCCGTGCCTGCGTTCGGTCACGCTGCTGGCATCGGAAGTCGATTTCGAGGAACCGGGGGAGCTTTCGCTCTTCATCGACGAGAGCCAGGTCGCCTACCTTGAGGACCTGATGTGGGACCAGGGCTATCTGGACGGAAAGCAGATGGCCGGCGCCTTCACGCTGCTGAATTCGAAGGATCTCGTGTGGTCGCGCATCGTGCGCGATTACCTCATCGGGCGCCGCCGCCCCATCAGCGACTTGATGGCGTGGAACGCTGATGCCACGCGCCTGCCCTATCGCATGCACGCGGAATATCTGCGGGACTTCTATCTCAAGAACGATCTCGCCGAGGGCCGCTACGAGGTCGGCGGCAAACCCGTTTCGCTGGGCGATATCGAAGTGCCATTGTTCGCCGTCGGTACGGTGAGCGACCACGTCTCTCCCTGGCGATCCGTATACCGGATTCATCTCCTCACCAATACGGAGGTCACTTTCCTTCTGACCACCGGAGGGCACAACGCCGGCGTCGTGAGCGAGCCCGGGCATGCCAATCGCAGCTACCAGCTCGACACCCGTAAGCGGAACGGCAAGTACGTTGACCCCGACACATGGCGTTCGACAGCGCCGGTGAGCGAGGGCTCGTGGTGGCCGGAGTGGCAGCGCTGGCTTGCCGCGCATTCCAGCGGGCAGGGGCGTCGGCCGGCAATGGGCGCGCCAACACACGGCTACGCTCCACTTGAGGGGGCTCCGGGGCAGTACGTTCTGGCACCTTAGCGCATGCGCGCGCCGGGCATCGGGGGCGCGAGCGCCTCCGATGCCCGCTTTCGGTATACTTCCGCAATCGCAATTACGCCGCGATCGGGCGGCCATTCCCGTGTCGAATCCCGCATTCGTGGCAGAGGTGACGGTGCTGCGCGCGCGCAGCGCTCCAAGGAACGTTTTCTGATGGCGCAGAAGTCCAACGCGGAGACTCAGCAACAAGGGGCGGACGAGAGCTCGCAGCTGCACGGTATCCTGCAGTCGGCGATGGATGCGATCATCACCATCGACGAGCAGCAAAAGATCGTGCTCTTCAACGCCGCCGCCGAGCGCATCTTCCGCTGCCCGGCGGCGCAGGCAGTCGGAGGGACGCTCGACCGCTTCATACCGGAGCGCTACCGGGCGGGCCACCGCGCGCATGTCGGGAACTTTCGCGCGCAGGGGGCGACCACCCGGCGGATGGGCGACGAGACGGTCCTGCACGGACTGCGGGCGGACGGTGAAGAGTTTCCGCTCGAGGCGTCGATCTCACGCATCGAGACAGGGGGGCTCGGGCTCCTTACCGTGATCCTGCGGGACATCACCGAGCGCAAACGCGCGCAGGACGTGCTGGAAGAGACCCACCGCCAGCTGCACGAGCTCTACGCAGCCATGCACGACGTGCGGGAGGCGGAGCGCATGCGGGTCGCGCGCGAGCTGCACGATGAGCTGGCGCAATGGCTGACCGCGCTCAAGATGGACGTGTCGTGGCTTGCAGCGCGCCTGCCGAACACGGAAAAGCCGCTGATCGACAAGGTGGAGAAGATGAAGAAGCTCGTCGACACCATGGTCGGCTCGGTGCGCCGCATCGCCGCGGACCTGCGGCCAGCGATGCTCGACGACCTTGGCCTCACGCCCGCAGTCGAGCACCTGGTTCACGAGTTCTCGCAACGCACTGGCATCGTGGTCAGCCTGGATCTCGACGCCGGTGCCGGTGAGTTCAAGGATCCGCTGGTGACGGCAATCTACCGGATGGTGCAGGAGGCACTGACCAACGTCGCGCGCCACGCCGGGGCCACTGAAGTCCGCGTGTCGGTCAGAGTGGCCGGAGAGCATATCAAGGTGGCCATTGGGGACAACGGAAAAGGCGTCGATCCCGAGGCCCTGAACAAGGAAAAATCGTACGGTCTGCGCGGCATCAGGGAGCGCGCGCGTACGCTGGGTGGGGCGGCGAACATACGGGCAGCGGGGCAGGGCGGCACGCTCATCGAAATCGAGATTCCGGTTGCCCCTTACCGCGGCGCGCAGGTCCGCGCATGATCAGGGTGCTGCTCGCGGACGACCATACCATCGTCCGAGCAGGTTTGAAGGAGCTCCTCTCCGAGACCGGCGACATTACTGTGTCGGGCGAGGCCAATGATGGCGCCGAGGCGCTGGCGCGAATTCGCGAGAGCGACTACGACGTTGCGGTGCTCGACATGTCCATGCCCGGCCGCAGCGGCATCGAGCTCATCAGGCAAGTCAAGCGGGAGAGGCCCCGGCTGCCGATCCTTGTGCTCAGCATGCACAGCGAGGAACAGTACGCGGTGCGAGCGTTGAAAGCAGGCGCGTCGGGCTACCTGACGAAGGAGAGCGCTGCCGACCAGCTGGTCGCCGCGATCCGCCGGATCGCGGCGGGCGGCGCGTTCGTCACCCCGGAAACCGCGCAGCGGCTTGCACTCGATGTCAATGCAGCTGGTGCCGCCGCTCCGCATACGCTGCTCTCCGACCGCGAGTTTCAGGTGCTCCGGCTGATCGCGGACGGGAAGTCGGTGAGCGAGATCGCGAAACAGCTTACTCTGAGCGTAAAAACAATCAGCACGCACAAAACCCGCATCATGCGCAAGATGAGGCTTGCCAATCAGGCCGAGCTCATTCGTTACGCGATCGAGCACGAGCTGCTCGACGATCCGCCTGCCTCTCATTCCTGAAAGTGTGACCGGTAGCCTGTGACCGGTGACCGGCAAGACCCCGGCGCGGCCGCGCCATCGCGCTAAAGGCTCTTGTTTTCAGCGGTTTCCACAAACGACCCGTTGCCGCTCGCTGGTTAATTCTATGAGCGTGTAGGAGGATTCCTACACCTAGTTTAAGGATCCGCTGATATTTTCACCCCGGGGCGCTGCGCATACTGGGACCATGAACAATAACACTACGGTATACGGTGACGTGAAAGTCTTCGTAGTGGAGGATTCGGCGCTTGTTCGGGAACGGCTGGTCGAGATGATCAGCGAGGTCGACGGCGTGGATGTCGTCGGAGAGGCTGATAGCTACGGGACCGCTGTAGCGGGCATCATGTCTACTCATCCCGACGTGGCGATACTCGACATCAGCCTTGCCGATGGCAACGGTATCGAGGTGCTCGCGCACGTGAAGCCACGCCTGCCTGGGCTGCGGGGAATCGTATTGACCAACTACAACTCGCCCCAGCATCTCAAGGCGAGCGCGGACGCCGGGGCCGAGTATTTCCTCGACAAGTCCGTCGATTTCGAGCGCATCACTGAAATTCTTCGGCAGATGCTAAATACACAAGAGCACTAATGAGAGGTTCCGGGCAGGGATGATTTTTAACGCAGCTTAGCAGTCAACCAGGAGTCCGCCATGCTTCAAACCGTTGCCATCAACCCCGCGATCCCGACGAGCCGGGCAACGACTCGCGCAAAGGGTTCCCCGCGCCTGATCTCGGATTATCGGGCCGGCGTTGGGTGCGCATCGTGTTGCCTGCAGGGTGTGTGCCTGCCGTCGAATCTCGAAAGCCCGGAGCTGGATCGTTTCGACGCGATCGTCGCCCAAAAGCGGAAAGTGGCGCGTGGCGCGGCGCTCTACCGCAACGGCGACACGTTCGAGGCCCTCTACGCCGTGCGAAGCGGGGCCTTCAAGTCCGTGGGCGTATCGCGACAAGGCGACGAGAAGATCACGGGCTTCTACCTTCCGGGCGAGATGCTCGGGCTGGACTCGATCAGTCCTTGCCGCCACAGCTACGATGCGATTGCGCTCGAAGACAGCGAGGTGTGCGTGATTCCCTACGCGGCGCTCGAGCAAATGGCCGCATCGACTCCCGCACTGCAGCGCCAGCTCTTCCGTTTGCTCTCGAGCGACATCTCCCGCGATCAGGGGCTTATGCTGTTGCTCGGAAGCATGAGCGCGGAACAGCGGCTCGCCGCGTTTCTTCTGAGCCTGTCACGTCGCTTCCAGCGCATGGGCTTTGCGGCCAATTGTTTCGTGCTGCGCATGACGCGCGAGGAGATCGGCAACTACCTCGGCGTCACGCTCGAGACGATCAGCCGGCTGATGTCACGCTTCCAGCGCGCCGGTCTAATCGCAGTGCAACAGCGCGATGTCGAGCTGAGCGACGTTGAAGGGCTGATGGAAATCGTTGGCCACTGGTGAGTCGGTGGGCGTTGACGAAGAACGTGTTCAATGTTCAACGTTCAATCTTTAAAGCGAGAAACTTCGTATTCGAGAGCCGTCCGACGTTTCTTGAGACTTGAAACTTGAAACTTGATTGTCCCGTTTCCTCCTCCTCTGGACGGGGCGTTTCACGCCGGTTGCATTTCAGCCGGCGTTTTCTATTCCCGGGCAAGGAAGGAATCTAGCGCGGATTGGCGTTCACCTGCGGCCGGAAAAGCCGCAATCCGTGAATTCCAGATTGCGGCCAGTCCCTTTGTGCGAGCGTCGCGGACCAGGTGTTTTTCGATCCGTTATCGGATGACCAGGACTGGTACTGTGCTGTGAGCCAGCACCTTGCTCGCCTGGCTGCCCAGCAACAGCCGCGAGATGCCGCGGCGCCCATGGGAGCCCATGACGATCAGGTCGCAGCGGTTGCGCTTCGCGGCCTTGATGATCTCCGTGTAGGGAAACTCGGCCATGACGTAGAACGTCTTGCATGGCACACGTGCCGCTGCTGCCGCCTTTTTTACAACGCCAAGATAACGCGTCGCTGCTTTCTTGACGCTCGCCTCGTGCTGCTTCGGCGACAGGCTTGCCGGTGGCACGAATTCCGCATACGCCGCCGGCTGCCAGGGCGGGCCAACGTAGAAGCCGGTTAACCGCGCCCTCTGCTCTTTTGCGAGCTGCACCGCCCGCTTGATGGCGCGCCGTGACGGAGCCGAGCCGTCGGTCGCAACCAGAATCTTCTTGAACATGGCTTCAGCCTCCAGGTAAGTTCATCGACGCCGATCCCGGCCTCTGGTCTGCGGATCCAGACGACCGTTGGGCCACTGCACGGCCTTGCGTTGCGGGGGAATCCGCCTACCAGCAAGAACGTGCGCAATAAATCAACCGCGCAACGCCTTGTTTCTAATCTACTCCAAGGCGCGTCGACCGTATTGATTTAGGTCAATTGAGACAGAGGCGGGGGTGGCTCTTACTGATAGGCGACGCACTTTTCGCAGACGGTGCCAGTGACGTCCTTCTTCAAATGCGCGGCCCTCAATGCCACGAACGGCTTCGAGTTCCAGGCGTCCATGAACGACACCTGGTTGAGATCGCCCATGGTCCAATTGGCGGTCGCGTCGAAGCAGCACGCCGAAAGCTTCCCTTCGGCCGTGACGTGACCCTCGGTGAATGCGGACCAGCACGGCAGGGGTTCGCGCAACGCACCGATCCGGCCCTGGTTCCCGGCGGTCGGGCGATACCCAAGTTGTTCCTCGCGTTGCGTGGCGAAGGCGCCCATGGAGTAGAGGGGAAGCCAGTAGTGCTCGTCGACGTACGGCCTGACCCGCTCCGAGAGAAGCCGCTCCATTTTCTCCTGCTGCTCGCCGTCATAGCGGATGGAAGAGGCGTAGAGTCCGGTCTTGTAGCCGCCGCGCGCGCGGACCTCCGCGGCTGACTTGATGTTGTCCAGAGCGCGGTGAAACAATCGGCCCGCCACGCCCATGATGTGCTCGAACTGGGATTCGTCGGCCGCGTTTACCGACCACTTGAGCGAGTCGAGCCCGGCCTTCATGCATTCCTCAACGGCTTCGGGGAACGACATGGAGGCATTGGACGTGAGAAACACGTATGGCATCGCGATGCCGCGTTTGAGGTAGCGGATGCAATCGACCAAAAGGCGCGGGTTCATGAACGACTCGCCGAGGTAGAAGACGCCGATTTCCTCCACTCCGGCTTCCCGCATCTCCCTCGTGACCCGCTTGAACAGCTCGAAATCCATGTCCCATTTTGGCTGCACCTCGCGCGTGCGCAGTGCGCAGAAACCGCAGCGGTAGTTGCAGCGGGGCGAAATCTCGATCTTCACGCTCTTGGGCGCGGGCAGGACCGCCTTCTGGTAGTCCGCCGGAATGCGGGTGGTGTTATCGATGCGTTCAGTGATCTTGGCCATGCCCGAACCCCCCAATTTTCCTGATATCGCGCGAAGTTACCGTTCAAGCTTCCCCCCAGCTTTGATTTAGGTCAAGCCGCCGCGGCCGCAATCTAGGCGCAGCGCGACATCGGTCACGGCTGCCCCGACGCGCGAGGCCTACCCTCTCGGCGAAGCGCAAACACTGACAGTTTCTCGCGGATGGCGGCGGTGCGAATGACAACTTTGCGTGCGCTCCGGCGTTCTTGACCTAGATCAACCCTGCTGTAGTTTCAGGACCTTATCATGCGTCGAGCTTGTCATCGCCGAGGAGCGCCGATGCAGTCCCAGGACACATTCAATTACACGGTGGTTCGCCAGTTCGCCCTCATGACGGTGGTGTGGGGCGTCGTCGGCATGCTGGTTGGGGTCCTCATTGCAGCCCAGCTGATGTGGCCGGAACTCAATCTCGCGCCGTGGCTGTCCTACGGCCGGCTGCGACCGCTCCACACGAACGCGGTCATATTCGCGTTCGGCGGTTCGGCGCTGTTTGCCACTTCCTACTACGTCGTTCAGCGCACCTGTCACGTGCGCCTTTTCAGCCCCGCGCTCGCGTCCTTTACGTTCTGGGGCTGGCAGGTGGTGATCGTGGCTGCGGCGATTACGCTGCCGCTTGGCTTTACGACGTCCAAGGAATACGCCGAGCTCGAATGGCCGATCGATATCCTGATCACGCTGGTATGGGTAGCGTATGCCGTTGTGTTCTTCGGCACCATTGCCAAGCGCCGGACGCCGCACATCTATGTCGCGAACTGGTTCTATGGAGCTTTCATCCTGACGGTCGCGTTGCTGCACGTGATCAACAGCGCGGAGATTCCCGTCACGCTCTGGAAGTCGTACCCGGTATACGCCGGCGTGCAGGACGCGATGGTGCAGTGGTGGTACGGCCACAATGCCGTCGGATTTTTCCTGACGGCGGGATTCCTCGGCATCATGTACTACTTCGTTCCGAAACAGGCGGGCCGCCCCATTTACTCGTATCGCCTGTCAGTGGTGCACTTCTGGGCGCTGATTTTTACCTACATGTGGGCGGGGCCGCATCACCTGCATTACACCGCGCTGCCCGACTGGGCGCAGTCGCTCGGAATGCT
Organism: Betaproteobacteria bacterium SG8_41; assembly: GCA_001303585.1. GTDB lineage: Bacteria > Pseudomonadota > Gammaproteobacteria > Burkholderiales > SG8-41 > SG8-41. Next base: position 12,677 of record LJTT01000014.1, on the reverse strand, counting down.
GTTCTCGCTCATCCTGCTCGCGCCATCATGGGGCGGCATGATCAACGGCATCATGACGCTCTCGGGTGCGTGGCACAAGCTGCGTGATGATCCGATCCTCAAGTTTCTCATCGTTTCACTGTCGTTTTACGGCATGTCGACCCTCGAGGGGCCGTTGATGTCGATCAAGACCGTCAACGCGCTCTCGCACTACACCGACTGGACCATCGGCCACGTTCATTCCGGGGCGCTCGGATGGGTGGGTCTCATCTCGATTGGCGCGCTTTACTACCTGATTCCGCGTCTCTACGGGCGCACGGAAATGGCGAGCGTCGGGCTCATCACCTTGCATTTCTGGGTCGCAACGGTGGGCATCGTGCTCTATATCGCGGCCATGTGGATCGCCGGCGTCATGCAGGGCCTGATGTGGCGCGGCGTGAGCCCGGATGGGACCCTGACGTATACCTTCGCCGAGTCGGTCAAGGCGACCTATCCGTTCTACGCCATCCGTCTGCTGGGCGGGACGCTCTATCTCGCCGGCATGCTGATCATGGCCTACAACGTCTGGAAGACGGTGGTGGGACAGCGCGCGGTTGACGCGCCCATTCCGGCCGCCGCTGCCGCCTGAAGATCCGTGATTCGTGATCAGTGAGTCATGAAAGGCAAAGCATGAGCAAGAGTCCTGTATCAGCACATGATGTGATCGAGCGCAAAGTCGGGTTGCTGATCGCGCTCGTGATCGCGGTGGTGGCCGTGGGCGGTTTGGTCGAGATCGTGCCGCTGTTCTTTCAGCGCTCGACGACCGAGCCGGTGGCGGGCCTGAAGCCCTATACGGCGCTGCAACTTGCCGGCCGCGACGTCTATATACGCGAGGGCTGCTACAACTGCCATTCGCAGATGATCCGCCCGTTTCGCGCGGAGACGGAGCGCTACGGCCACTATTCGGTCGCGGGTGAGTCGGTCTACGAGCACCCCTTTCTGTGGGGCTCGAAACGCACGGGGCCCGATCTCGCGCGGGTCGGCGCGCGCTACTCCGATGAGTGGCACCGCGTGCACCTGATCAATCCTCGCGACCTAGTGCCCGAGTCGAACATGCCGGGTTACGCATTTCTCGAGACGGCTGCTTTGAACGGCGATGAACTGCCGCCGAAGATGCGCGCGCTGCGCGCCGTCGGGGTTCCATACAGCGACGCCGATATCGCCGGCGCGGCCGAGAGCGTCAAGGGCAAGACCGAGATGGAAGCGCTGATCGCCTACCTGCAAAGTCTGGGCGGCGCCCTGCGCAAGGTGAGGTGAGTCATGGACCTGGCATTAGCACGCAGCATTGTGACCGTGGCGGCGTTCGTCACGTTCATCGGTATCGTCGTCTGGGCTTGGAGCGGCGCCCGCCGGGAGCGTTTCGAGGCCGCAGCCAAATTGCCGCTTGAGGACGATGAGCCGCAAAGGCCTCGCGGCGGCGGCGTGGCTGCGCCGTCAGACCATGGGAGCATGAGATGAGCGATTTCACCCACGAGGCATGGAGCCTCTACATTGCGCTGATCACGGTGGTGAGCATCATCGCGTGCGCGGTTCTGCTGAAGGCCCTCAGCACCAGGCGCGTCGCGAAGGACGAGCAGGTCGGCACTACCGGGCACACCTGGGACGAGGATCTCACCGAGCTGAACAACCCCCTGCCGCGCTGGTGGATGTGGCTGTTCTACATCACGATCGTTTTCAGTGTCGTCTACTTGGTGCTCTACCCGGGTCTCGGCAGTTTTCGCGGCTATCTCGGGTGGACTTCGACGGGACAGTTTGAGGATGAAGTGAAGCGCGCGGAAGCCCGTTTCGGCCCCATTTACAGGAAATTCCTGGCGCAGGACATCAAGCAGGTCGCGGCCGATCCGGAGGCGCGGGCGATTGGCCAGAAGCTGTTTCTCAACTATTGCGCGCAATGCCACGGTTCGGACGCGGGTGGCGCGAAGGGTTTTCCCAGTCTTCGCGACGGAGACTGGCTATACGGAGGCGAACCGGAGGCAATCAAGACCAGCATCACGGAGGGTCGCGCCGGCCTGATGCCGCCTCAAGGCGCCCTGGTCGGGGGCGATGAGGGCGCGAAGGACGTTGCGCACTACGTGCTGTCGCTCTCGGGACGCACGCACGATTCGCTGCGCGCGAGTCGCGGTAAGGCCAAGTTCGATACTATCTGCATGGCTTGCCACGGCCTGGACGGAAAAGGCAACAAGCAAATTGGCGCGCCCAACCTCACCGACAATGTATGGCTGCACGGCGGGACGGAAGCGGCGATCATCGAAACCATTCTCAAGGGCCGCAAAGGCGAGATGCCGGCACACAAGGATTTCCTCGATGCCGCCAAGATTCATCTGCTCGCGGCCTATGTCTACGGTCTTTCTGCGGAGACGGGCAAATAGGACGAGATGCGGCCCGCAAGCGAGCAGATTGCAGCGGCGCCGGTTCGCGGAGCGGGCGATATCGACGTCGTCACGCGGGCGTTGCATCTGGCGTTGGTGTGTTCGGGGTTGCCGCCTGGCTATCCGGAGACCTTGCCGGTGACGACGAGCGTGCCGCCTCGTTGGGTTTTACCCTTCACAGCTGGCTCGGCATTGCGGCGAGCGCGGCGGTGGGCCTGAGGCTGGTGTGGGGGTTGATCGGGCCGCGTAACGCACGCTTTTCCTCCTGGCTGCCGGTGACGCGCGAGCGTTTGAGGCTCGTCCTCGAGGATGTCGGCACGTTGCTGCGCTTCCGGCTGCCCGAGCGGCCGGCGCATCAGGGGCTCGCCGGGGTCGTGCAGAGTTTCGGCCTGATCGTGTTCGCATGGGCTGCGGCCACAGGATCCGTGCTGTTTTTTCTGCTCGAGCCCGGCGTCAGGCCCGGACCGTCGCTCGATTTCGTCAAGGAACTTCACAAAGTGGGCGAGACTCTCATTCCCGCGTTCCTTGCCATTCACGTCGGGGCAACGATCGCTCATGCGCTTGCCGGGGACGCCGGTTGGCGCCGAATGTTATTTCTGTCGTCAAAATAGCGCCGCAGCGGCCCAGAATCCTCGGCCGCGGCGAGAAGTGTCTCGGGAGTTGCCAGTGCCGCAAACAGCGCAAGACGCGCAGCCCTCGCCGCCGGGCGGCGAGCTCGAGGCCTCGCTTTACGAGGTCCGGAAGAAGATCTATCCGCGTGCGGTCCATGGGTGGTGGGCCGGTTGGCGTTGGGCGCTGGTCTGGGCCACGCAAATCATCTATTACGGCCTGCCGTGGCTGACGTGGAACGAGCGCCAAGCGGTGCTGTTTGATCTCGCCGCCCGCAAGTTCTACGTCTTCGGACTGGTGTTTTGGCCGCAGGACGTAATCTATCTCACCGTTCTGCTGATTATCGCCGCGCTTTCGCTGTTTCTTTTTACCGCCGTGGCCGGGCGCTTGTGGTGCGGCTACGCCTGTCCGCAGACCGTCTACACGGAAATCTTCATGTGGATCGAGCGGCGGATCGAGGGCGAGCGCATGGCGCGCATCCGCCTCGATGCCGCGCCCTGGACCGGCCGCAAGATCGCGCTGAAGAGCGCGAAGCACGCCGCCTGGATCGCGTTCGCGCTGTGGACGGGGTTCACATTCGTCGGCTATTTCACGCCGATCACGGCGCTGTGGGGCAGTCTGCTGGCGTTCTCGCTCGGGCCATGGGAAACCTTCTGGGTCGCGTTCTACGGCTTTGCCACCTGGGGTAACGCCGGCTTCATGCGCGAGCAGGTCTGCAAATACATGTGTCCCTACGCACGGTTCCAGAGCGCCATGTTCGATCGCGATACGCTGATCATCACGTATGACCAGCGCCGGGGCGAGCCGCGCGGCGCGCGCAACCGCTCGATCGATCGCGCGGCGGCCGGGCTGGGCGACTGCGTCAATTGCGCAATCTGCGTGCAGGTCTGTCCGACCGGTATCGACATCCGCGAAGGCCTGCAGTACGAATGCATCGGCTGCGCCGCCTGCATCGACGCATGCGACCAGGTCATGGATCGCATGAAATATTCCCGCGGGCTGATCCGTTACTCTTCGGAAGCGGGCATCGAGGGCGGCTACTCCGCACGCCAGATCGTGCGGCGCGCGCTGCGCCCGCGAACGCTGCTCTACGGCGCGGTTCTCCTCGGGGTCATCGCTGCGCTGTTCCTGACGCTGTTTCTGCGCACCCCGCTCAAGGTGGACGTGATCCGGGACCGCGCGGCCCTCGTGCGCGAGACGGCCGATGGTTTCCTCGAGAATGTTTACCGCCTGCAGCTGATGAATACGCGCGAGGCGACGCATCGTTATCGCCTCGAGGTCTCAGGGCTCGACGGGGTCCAGGTCATCGCGAAGCAGCCGGTGGAGATCCCGCCGGCAACTGCAATGACGGTTCCGGTTTCGGTGCGCGTGGACGCGACGAAGCTGAGAACCGGATCGCATACCATTACGTTTCGCGTGAGCGATGTCGACCAGCCCGCCATCGCGGTGACGGAAAACTCGCGTTTCTACGTCAGGTAGTGACCCGTGACCGGTGACCAGTAACTCATGAATAACAAGTCGAAAACTCAAGCCGACATACCAAAGCGCGGCGCGCCGGGCCGGATCACGGATCACGGGTCGCGGGTCACGCATCACCAGCAAAGGCCGTGGTTTCGCGAGCCGTGGCCATGGCTGCTGATGGCGGGTCCGGCGGCAGTCTTCTTGGCGGGATCTGTAACGATCTGGCTGGCAATCGCCAGCAACGACGGTTTGGTCGCGGATGACTACTACAAGCGCGGGCTTGCCATCAACCAGGAGCTCGGCCGGGACCGCCTGGCTGCGAGATTGGGCATTCGCGCGACCGTGAGCCAGGACCGGCAGGGCGCGCTTGAGGTCGCGCTGGCAGGCAGCGCCTCGCTGCCGCCGGCGCTGATAGTGCGAATCATCCATCCCACCCGTGCCGGTGACGATAGAACCCTGGTGCTGCCACCCGTAGCTCGCGGCGTCTACCGCTCCGATACGGTGACGATCCCGGTCGGACGCCGCTACGTCATTCTGGGGGACGAGGCGGGCAGCTGGCGCCTGACCGGGGTGTGGACATTACCTTTGCTGCAGCCGTTCGAGCTCGCGCCGCGCAGCGACTGAGAGGGCATGCCATGAAACAACGGTTGATCTGGATCCTGTGGCCGTCTTTTATCGTGGGTGGGGTCGCCGAGGCGGTGTTCTTCACGCTATTCGATCCCTCGGAGCTTGCGATTTTCGGCGAGTCGCTCGAACTGAGCCGGCTGGCCGTCTATTCGCTCGGCTTTTTCCTGTTTTGGCTGTTTGCTGCGGCATCGAGTGCCTTCACCTGTTTCCTGCAGCGCGGCTCCGACGAGGTGAATCGTCGATAGCGCCCCGAAACGGCTGTCCGAAAGCGGCGAAACAGGGAGTTGCGATTGGCCGGAGTGAACGAAAGGCATCTTGACGTAGGTCAAAACCCCGCAGAGCGACAAGGGTAGGATGTTTTTCAGGCGGGGCGGCCGGGCGGTTTTGACGGCCGGGAATGCGCAAGACCCGCCGTTGAAGCGAAGGAGCAGACCATGGCAAACATCACCCGATTCGACCCGTTCAACGAAATGGACGACTTGTTCAAAGGGTTATTTGTGCGCCCGATGCGGTTCGATCTTGAAATGCCGGTAGAGATGAAACTCAAGATGGATGTCACGAAGGCGGACGACAGCTATACCGTCAAAGCCGAGATGCCCGGCATCAAGAAGGAAGACATACAGGTTTCGATCGACGGCAACCAGGTGACGATCAGCGGTGAGGTAAAGAAAGAAAGCGAAGAAAAGAAGGGCGAAGAAATCATCCGTAGCGAGCGTTACTACGGAAAGGTGTCGCGCAGCTTTACGCTTCCGCACGAAGTCGATGAAGCCAAGGCGGTCGCCAAGTACACGGATGGCGTTTTGAATCTCAAGCTGCCGATGAAGGTCAAGGCCGCGACCAAGAAGCTCGCCGTCGTTTAGGGTGAGTGGCATGGTGTCCGGATACGCAGGCGGCGGGCAGAGGAAGAAGGCGCCCGAGGACGGACGCGAGTGGCGGAAGCCCCGCGCAAAGGTGGCGGTGGACGCGGATGCGCGCCGTCACCTGATTGAGGCGTGCGCTTTCTTCCACGCTGATCGCTTCCGGCCGGCAGCGCCGGGATGCTATCGCCAGCAAGACTGGGCGGAGGCTGCGGCCGAGATCGATGCAGTCCTGAAGCGCAGAGGGCGCAAAGGCGGGAGCGGAAAACGTTGAACGCCGCGCGCGCGCGCTGGGCAGCCGGCATCGGGGGGCTTGTGCTGGGAGTGGCGGGCGCCGCGGTGGGCGGCCCGGGGGTTCCAAACCTGGAGCGCGGTCGAGCGCTCTATGAGAACCATTGCGTCGTATGCCACACGCCGAAGGTGCATAGCCGTGCGAGCCGCATTCCGCTAAACGTTGAGGAGCTGCGGCAGATCGTGCGCACCTGGGCGAAAGGCGAGGATCTCCACTGGACCGAGCAGGAAATCACGGACGTGGTGTGGTATCTCAACGAAACGAAATACCGCTTCTAAAATGCGTGATTCGTGAATCGTAAACGGACCGGTCCACGCATCACCCGTCACTGGTAGGCGCCTGGCCGAGAATTGCGCGCAGGCGCTCCGCGTCGCTGATGCGCAGATGCTTGTGATGGACCTCGATCACCCCATCCTGCTGGAAGCGTGAGAGTACGCGACTGATCGTCTCCAGCTTGAGCCCGAGGTAGCTGCCGATTTCCTCGCGCGTCATCCGCAGGTTGAACTCGCTGGCCGAGTAGCCGCGCGTCGCGAAACGCTGCGAGAGGTTCAGCAGAAAAGCCGCCAGGCGCTCCTCGGCCTTCATGCTGCCCAGCAGCAGCATCACCCCGTAGTCGCGCACGATCTCGCGGCTCATGATGCGGTGCAACTGGTGCTGCAGAGGCGGCAGTTCGCGCGAGAGCTGTTCGAGGCCGGAAAAAGGGATCTCGCAGACCTCGCAATCCTCCAATGCCACCGTATCGCACATGTGTCGCCCGCCGCCGATTGCGTCCAGCCCGAGCAGGTCGCCCATCATGTGAAAGCCCGCAACCTGCTCGCGGCCGTCTTCGTGCAGCACGCAGCTTTTCATCGTGCCGGAGCGGATGGCGTAGAGCGAGACGAGGGGCGCGCCGGCGCGGTAGAGGTGCTCGCCGCGCCTCAACTTGCGGCGATGGTTCACAAGGCTGTCGACACGCTCCATGTCCCGGGCGTCGATGCCGGCCGGCAGGCACAGCTCGCGCAGGCTGCATGACGAGCACGCCACGTGCGGATGGCCCCGGTCGAGCGGCGAGCCCGGCGGGACATGGTGATTTTCCATAATGCGAAGTATGCCGGGGGGTGTATGCTTCCGTTTGACCTATATCAAGGCCATCGGGGGCTGCCGTGCAATACTGGCCCCGTCGTAACCACCGAATAATGCAGGAAAAGGGGTCCAGAGACGCAATGGGAGTTCCGATCGAATTCGATGTTGAACTGGTTCGCCGCTTCGACCGCAAGGGGCCGCGTTACACGTCCTATCCAACGGCGGACCGCTTCGTCGAGGCGTTCGGAGAAGAGGCCTACCGCACGTGGGCCGCGCGCCGCAATGTCGGGGGGATCCAGCGGCCACTGTCGCTCTACCTGCACCTCCCGTTCTGCCGGGACGTCTGCTTTTATTGCGCCTGCAACAAGATCGTGACGCGGGACGCAGCCAAGGCGACGCTCTACCTCGACTACCTCAGCAAGGAGATCGAGCTGCAGGCGGACCTTTTCCGGGAAGACCCCCACGTGTCCCAGATGCACTGGGGCGGCGGCACGCCGACCTATTACGACACGGCGGCGCTGGCCGGTCTCTTCGCCCGTCTCGCGGAACGCTTCACCTTTACCCCGCACGGTGAATATTCGATTGAAATCGACCCGCGCACCGTCGATGTCGAGATGATCCACGCGCTGCGTGAAATGGGGTTCAACCGCGCAAGTTTCGGGGTGCAGGACTTCGATCCGGTGGTTCAGGCAGCGGTCCACCGGCTGCAGGACGAGAAGCGCACGCTGGACCTGATCGAGGCTGCGCGCCGCGCGGGCTTCGAGTCGGTCAACATCGATCTCATTTACGGACTGCCGAAACAGACGTTGATGAGCTTCAACGTGACGCTGGCGCGGGTCCTGGCTGCGCGTCCCGACCGCGTCGCCCTCTACAATTACGCGCACTTGCCGACGCTGTTCAAGCCGCAGCGCCGGATCAACGAGGCCGACTTGCCGGCGCCGGAGACCAAGCTGAAGCTCCTTGGGCACGCGATCAAGCGCCTTGGCGAGGCCGGCTATGTGTACATCGGCATGGATCATTTCGCGTTGCCGGACGACGCGCTCACGGTCGCGCAGCGCCAGGGCCGGCTCCACCGCAACTTCCAGGGTTATTCAACCAGCCCGGAGGGCGATCTCATCGGCCTCGGTGTCTCTTCAATCGGCGCCATCGGGCCGACCTACAGCCAGAACCATCGCACGCTCGAGGACTACTACGACAGCCTCGAGGACGGCAAGCTGCCGATCATGCGCGGCATCGAACTCACCGCGGACGACCTGGTGCGGCGCGCGGTTATCCAGGCGCTGATGTGCCACTTTTCACTTTCGAAGGAGGCGATCGAGATTGCGCATCTGATCAATTTCGACCGCTACTTCGCGACGGAGCTTGCGGAGCTGCGTGAGTTCGAGAAGCTCGAGCTGCTCTCGATCGAGGATGGCTGGATCACGGTGACGCCCAGGGGGCGGTTCCTCATTCGCAGCATCGCCATGGTGTTCGACCGATACCTGCGTCATGACCAGGAAGTGCGCCGCTACTCGCGGGTCATTTGACCCGCGGTCCCTGAATCGTGAATTGCATTTAGCCGCAGATAAACGCAGATAGCTCGGCATAAAACCAAAACCCATTTTTTTCTGACTTTGGGTCTGCAGGTCACTGGTCACCGGTCGCGGGTCACGCACTTGAAAAATGACCGGATGGATTGAAGCAACGCTCGGCGCGGCTTTTCTCGCGGGGCTTGCGGGAGGCGCGCACTGCGCGGCGATGTGCGGCGGCCTGGTCGGCATTGCGTCCGGCGCCCGCGCCCGTGAGCTCAGCCGTCGAGCGTGGTGGCAGCGCGCGCTTGCCTACAACGCGGGGCGCATCTCCAGTTACGTCGCCGCGGGAGCCCTGACCGGCGCGCTTGGCGCCGCCGGGCTCTCACTGCGCGGCACCCCACATGTGCAGCAGATCCTGCTCGCGCTCATGAGCGGCGCGCTGATCGTTCTGGGTGCGTACATCGGCGGCTTTGCGCCGCTCGTCCGCACGATCGAGTCCGCGGGCGCGGTCTTGTGGCGCCGCATTGAGCCGCACTCGCGCCGGTTTCTTCCCGCGGACTCGGCGCCGCGGGCATTCGGTCTCGGGATGGTCTGGGGCTGGCTGCCCTGTGGCATGGTCTACGCTGTGCTGGTCGCCGCGCTTGCCGCCGCGGACCCCCGGCACGGCGCGCTGCTCATGCTCGCGTTCGGAATCGGCACACTTCCCAATCTGCTCGCCATCGGCGCCTCGTTCGGCTACGTCGCGAAGCTCGCGCGTTCGCGCCTGGCACGCACGGTTTTCGCAGTACTGATTGTCGGCGTCGGTGTTTTCGGAATGTTCATGGCGACGCAGCCGGCAGCCCACGCTTCTGAAGCGGCGAGCCACGTTGCTCCCGGAACCGATTTTATGTCCGGCCTCCGATAGGGCAGCTCAAGGGCTCGCGCATCCTGTCGCGCGGGAGTTGCGTTGACGCACGTCAAATGCCGCTGGCGTGGCGGTGCTAGACTCGATTGCACATGTCCACCCTTCACACCGCACGCCACTATTTTGCGCCGCTCTTCGAGCCGGGTGCGGTCGCCATCATCGGCGCGAGCGAACGGCCGGGCTCGGTCGGCGCGGTCCTCATGCAAAACATGCTGGGCGCCGGTTATCTCGGCAAGCTCTACGGGGTGAATCCCAAGCGCCGCAGCGTGCAGGGTATGCCTTGCTTCGCGACGATCGGTGAAGTGCCGCGGCGAGTGGACCTCGCGGTCATCGCCACCCCTGCGGCGACGGTTCCAGAAATCATCAATGCCTGCGGTGAAGCGGGCGTGCGGGCAACCGTCGTCATCAGCGCCGGTTTTTCGGAAAGCGGGCCCGCGGGCGCAAAGCTCGAGCGCGCGCTGCTCGAGAACGCGCGGCGCCACCGCCTGCGGGTGCTGGGGCCGAATTGTCTCGGTATCCTGCGCCCGGACATCGGCCTGAACGCCAGCTTTGCGCGCGGCCGGGCGCTGCCCGGCTCGCTCGGGCTCATCTCGCAATCGGGTGCGGTCTGCACGGCGATGCTCGACTGGGCGACGCCGAACGGCGTGGGATTTTCGTGCATCGCTTCGCTTGGCGCTTCGACCGACGTGGATTTCGGCGAGATCGTCGACTACCTGGTCAACGATCCGGTTACGGAGCATATCCTGCTCTACATCGAGGGGGTGCGCGACGCGCGGCGGTTCATGAGCGCATTGCGCGCCGCGGCCCGCGTCAAGCCCGTGATCCTGATGAAGGTTGGCCGGCAGCCAGCGGGCTCGCGTGCGGCCATGTCGCACACCGGCGCGCTGGTCGGTGCTGACGATGTCTTTGACGCGGCGGTGCGCCGGGCGGGCGTGGTGCGCGTCGGCACCATTGGCGAGCTGGTCGCTGCGGCGCACGCGCTATCCGCGCACGTGCGTGCGCGCGGTGACAGGCTCGCCGTGATCACCAACGGCGGTGGGCCCGGCGTGATGGCCGCCGATCGTGCTGCTGACCTCGGGATTCCGCTGTCCAGACTGGCGCCCGCGACGATCGAGGTATTGGTCAAGGCATTGCCGCCCAACTGGTCCCAGGGCAACCCGGTCGACCTGATCGGGGACGCGGACGCCGCGCGTTATCGCGCCGCGCTCCTGGCCTGTCTGGCAGATCGCGGCGTGGATGGCGTGCTTGTCATACTCACTCCGCAGGCGATGACCGAGCCCCTGGAGGTGGCGAAGGTCGTGGTCGAGTGCGCGCGCTCGAGCGACAAGCCTCTTCTCGCGTGCTGGATGGGAGAGGGCCAGGTTGCCGAAGGCTGGCGGCTCCTTGCCGAGCGGCGGATCCCTGTGTTTCGCACGCCGGACCCCGCGGTCGCCATGTTTGCTCATGTCTCCGCGTTCTACCGCAACCAGAAGATGCTTCTGCAGACGCCAGGCCCGCTGTCGGATTATCCCGCTCCCGACGTCGCGGGTGCGCGTCTGGTGATCGAGACCGCGCTCGGGGAGCGTCGCACCGTCGTTTCGGAGATGGAATCGAAGGCGGTGCTGGCCGCGTTTCGCGTTCCGATCGCCAGGGCGGTCCGCGTGCACTCGCCCGACGAGGCGATGCTTATTGCCCAGGAATTCGGGTTTCCGGTTGCGATGAAGATCGACTCGCCGGATGTCACGCACAAATCGGATGTCGGCGGTGTCAAGCTCAACATCGCAAACGGGCAGGCTGCGCGCGAAGCTTATCGCGAGATCTCGGAAGGCGTCGCGCGGCTACGGCCCGGGGCGCGGGTTAGCGGCATCATCGTAGAGCCCATGGTTTTGCGACCCAACAGCCGGGAGCTCATGGTGGGCGTGGTATGCGATCCGGTCTTCGGACCCGCGATCACGTTTGGCACCGGTGGCACCGCGGTGGAGATTCATGCGGATCGGGCGGTGGCGCTTCCGCCGCTCGATGCGGTGCTGGTGGACGAGCTCATCCGCGGGACACGCGCGAGCCGCGTCCTCGGCGAGTTCCGGCACATGCCGCCGGTCGACCGCACCGCGCTGGAGGCGGTTCTTCTGAGGGTATCGGAAATGGTGTGCGAGCTCCCTTGGATCCGCGAGATGGACATCAATCCGCTGCTGCTCGATGAGTCGGGAGCCGTCGCACTCGATGCCCGTATCGTGGTCGGGCGGCCGGCCCCGGCGCTGCGGCGCTACGGGCATATGGCGATACACCCGTATCCGAGCCGCCTCGTCTCGGAATGGTCGGCGCCGGACGGACGGCGCGTCACGGTGCGCCCGATTCGACCGGAAGATGCGCAGGTCGAACAGGAATTCGTAAAACAGCTGTCCGCCGAGGCGCGCTATTTCCGGTTCATGGATACGATTCGCGAGCTGACGCCGCAGATGCTGGTGCGTTTCACGCAGATCGACTACGACCGCGAGATGGCGTTCGTCGCGATTGTTTCCGGGCCGGACGGCCGCGATACCGAGGTTGCGGTCGCGCGCTACATCACCAACCCGGACGGATTGTCGTGCGAGTTCGCAATCGTCGTTGACGACGAGTGGCAGCGTGCGGGGCTCGGCCGCTACCTGATGACACAGTTGATCGAGGTCGCGCGCGCGCGTGAACTGGCTTCCATGAGCGGGGAGATCCTGGCGGCTAACACGGGTATGCTGAAACTTGCCGCAAGCATGGGTTTCCGGATCGGAGAATCTCCTGCCGACCCGAGCCTGAGGCGCGCCACGCTGAACCTGGCTCCGAGCTGAGCGCGGCTCGTCAACAGCGAACCTGCTGGCGGCAAAACCGGCTGAGCGCGACCAAGACCGCCTGATCCGAGACGTGCCGGCGCGCCTTTTCGCTGCCGTAATCGATCGCAAGCCTGAACGCGTATTTTTCGAAAAAGGCGTTGAACATCTCGCCGCCCAGGGTGCCGAT
>LJTT01000135.1 GCA_001303585.1 Betaproteobacteria bacterium SG8_41 | reverse complement strand
ATACGCCGCGAACCGCTCCTGATTCTTGATCGAACGGTAAAACGCAATCCAGTACGCCTTTGCCATCATCGCTCTCCTTTCGGTCGGTTCGTCATTTTGATTTCATCGACCAGCCGCTAAAACCTGCCTCAAAACCCGGAAGACTCTATCAACCGCAGACAATCATTGGATCTTGCCGGCGCCCTCGGCGGTTCAATTCGACAATCTACTGGCGGTCAGTGAACAATGTTCCGGGTTCCGGTATATAAAATGTGCGTTTATCCTTGGTTAAGTGGTTTTTGTTGTTGAAGTCCATCAGCGGCAATAAAACTATGGTGACCCGTGACCAGTGACCCGTAACCGCTGACCAGGAAAGCTGAGCGGTTTTTTGTACAAAACCCTCTGCGGATATCTGCGTTTGTCTGCGGTTAAGTATTTCGGTTTTCCGATTCACGTTTCACAAGCCTGAACAGCGTTCAGCATACGCCGTGAGCCGCGCCTCGCGATGAGGGTAGCGGAAATTGCTCATCCTCGTCACGGACATCATGAGGCTTCGGCAGCGAGATCAGTTACCATGGTCGGACTTCGCAACCGGTTTCAGCAATATAACCGATGACGCGCGACCGTTTCGTCTGGCAGCCAACGCCCGGGCTCCTGGAAAAGACGACGATGACGGCGTTCCTGCGCGCGCAGGGACTCGTGGATTTCAACGCGCTGCTAGAGCGCGCCGACCGCGAGCCGCAATGGCTGTGGGATGCCGTGCTGAAATTCTTCGACATTCGTTTCGAAACGCCCTACACGCAGGTGCTGGACGCCAGCCGGGGCATCGAGTGGCCACGCTGGTGCGTAGGGGGCGAGACAAACCTGGTGAAGAACTGCCTGGATCGGCACCAGGACACGGGCACGTGGTCGCGAACCGCAATTATCTGGGAGGGGGAGAACGGGGAGGAGCGGCGCTGGACCTACCAGCGTCTCGAGGCTGAAACGTCTCGCCTCGCGAGCGGCCTGCGTGCCCGCGGCCTCGGGCGCGGCGATGTCGTCGCCCTTTACATGCCGATGGTGCCGGAGGTCGCCGCCGCGTTCTTCGCCATCGCCAAAATCGGCGCGATCGCGATGCCGCTTTTCTCCGGCTTCGGGCCGCGGCCGATTTTCGACCGGCTGCGGGACAGCGGGGCGAAGGCCGCAATCACCGTGGACAGCGGCTGGCGGCGCGGCAAACGTGCCGCGATGAAGGCAACGCTGGATGAGGCCGCAGCCGCTGCGCCGGCGTTGCGCACGGTGGTCGTGCTTGAACACGGCGGCGGGGATACCGCGATGCGACCGGGTCGCGATGTGTGGTGGGCGGATCTTGTCACCAACCAGTCCGGGACCGCGCCTGCCACGACGATGCCGGCCGAGGCCCCGGTGATGCTCATGTATACCTCGGGAACGACCGGCCGCGCGAAAGGCACCATTCACACGCATTGCGGTGCGATGGCGAAGAACCTGCTGGATGTCAGCCTTTGCCTCGACCTCAAGGCTGAAGACCGGCTCATGTGGTTGAGCGACATGGGATGGGTTGCAGGACCCAAGATCATCATCACTGCCGCGCTCATGGGCGCAACGCTGGTGATCGCCGAGGGCGCGCCGGACTACCCGGATCCCGGGCGCCAGTGGCGTCTCGTCGAAAAGCACCGTGTCACGATGCTGGGTACCGTGCCAACGGCAGTGCGGCAGCTCATGCGCCAGCATCCGGATGTCGTTGGCGCATTCGATCTCGGCTCGTTACGCGCCACCATCTCGTCGGGCGAGCCATGGGACGAGGAGGCGTGGCTGTGGTTCTTCGAGCGCGTCTGCCAGCGGCGGATCCCGATCCTCAACTTCGGCGGCGGTACCGAATGTGGCGGCGCCAACCTCATCGGGAGTTTCCATCGGCCGCTGAAGCCCTGCGCGTTTGGCAGCCCCGTACCGGGCGCTGGCGCGGATATTGTCGACACAGCCGGCCGCCCCTGCCCGCCCGGACAGATGGGCGAGCTGATACTGCGCGCGCCTTCGATCGGCCTCACCCGCGGACTCTGGCGCGACCCGGAGCGCTACCTCGAGAGCTATTGGCGCCGCGCGACGAGGACGGCCTCTGGTATTTGCTCGGGCGCTCCGACGACACCATCAAGCTTGCGGGCAAACGCACCGGCCCGGCCGAGATCGAGGCCGTCCTGATGGAATCCGGGCTGGTCACCGAAGCGGCGGTGGTCGGCGTCCCCGATCCAGTAACCGGCTCCGCGCTCGTATGCGTTTGCGTGCCCGCGCCGCGCGCCCGTCAAGAGGACGGCCTGCGCCGTCAAATCTCGGACTGCCTGGCGACCCGTTTTGGCGCCCCTTATCGCCCGCACCGCGTGCTGCTCGTCTCCGATCTCCCGAAGACACGCAACCAGAAGATCATGCGCCGCGTGGTGCGCGCGGTCCTCGAGCAGAAAGATCCCGGCGACCTTGGCGGCCTCGCCAATCCCGAGGTCCTTGAGGAGCTACGTGCTGCCGCCAACCGTTGAATGCACGGTTTTGCAGGCGCCCCCTCGCCCGGCTAGGCCACCTTGTAGAGATGCACGTCGCGCTGCGGAAACGGAATCGAGATTCCTTCCGCGTCGAAGCGCTTCTTGATTTTTTCCTGAGTGGCGAAGAATACCGCCCAGTAGTCTCCAGTTTTGACCCACGGACGCACCGCAAAGTTGATGCTGCTGTCGGCAAGCGCCAGCACCCCGATTGTCGGCGCCGGATCCTTGAGGATTCTTTCATCCTCGCCGAGTATCTGCTCGAGCACCTTGCGGACCTTGTCGAGGTCGTCGCCATAGCTGACGCCGGCAACAATGTCGATCCGGCGCTGGTCCTTCGCCGAGTAGTTCACGATATTGTCGCCGGTCACCTTGGCGTTGGGCACGATGACTTTCTTGTTGTCGGGCGTCTTGAGCTCGGTCGTGAAAATGCTGATTTCCTCAACCGTGCCGGCCACGCCTCCTGCTTCAATGTAGTCGCCCACCTTGAAGGGCTTGAAGATGATCATGAGCACGCCGGCCGCAAAGTTGGCCAGGGACCCCTGCAGCGCCAGGCCGATCGCGAGGCCGGCCGCACCGATCACGGCCACGAACGAGGCCGTGTGCACGCCGAGCTGGCCGAGCGCGGCGATCACAATGAAAACCAAAAGGCCCACGTAGGCGACATTGCTGACAAACGACACCAGCGTCTCTTCTACGTTGCTCTTGCGCATCACGCGCCTCAACACATTGCGCGCCGCAATCGCGACATACCGCCCGATGACGAGAATAACGAGGGCCGCGATGATTTTGAGCCCGTAGAATGCGATCAAATCCTGCAACCTCATTGCCATGTCTTCCACGATCAGTCTCCTCGATTGTCTATTGTCCGTCCGGCCTCCGCGCGCCGACGCCGCCGATTGCGAGGGCAAATGCCACGTGAAAAGCGGGGATTGGAACCGGGCAGGCCGTTACTCTATGTCGCTTCGTGCGCCGCATCAACACCTCGCGCCGAGTATCCTCGCTTCCGGCGCATTCCGGTGCGCTATGGTAAGGTATCGAGTAATGGAAGATCTCGCGCTCGATGAGCCGTCTGTGACTCGCCCTGGGTGCAGACCACCGAGCGGCGTCGTTCGGAATTTCTGATTTCGGTTCGTTCGAGGAGGATTTGATGAGAACTGCAATCTTTTTGGCTGTCGCCATTCTCGTTTCCTTTCTGGCCCCGACTGCGGCGGCGCAGAAGTATCCGAACAAGCCAATACGTTTGGTCGTGCCGTTCTCGCCCGGCGGCGGCACGGACATCATGTCGCGCGTGCTTGCCATACCGGTGTCCAAGTCCCTCGGCCAGACCGTCGTGGTCGACAATCGCCCCGGTGCCGGGGGCGCCATTGGCGCCGAGCTGGCTGCGATGGCCGCGCCCGACGGCTACACCATCGTCATGATCTCCAGCAGTTACACGGCCAGCGCCGCGGTCCGCAAGCTGCCCTACGATCCGGTCGACGGCATTCAGCCGATCGTGCTCATCGGGACGACCGGCCTGGTGATGGTCGTTCATCCGTCGGTCCCGGTAAAAAGCGTCAAGGAACTCATCGCTCACGCCCAGGCGAATCCCGGCAAGCTAAACTACGCCTCTGTCGGCACAGGGAGCGTGACGCACCTCGCGCACGAGCTGTTCAAGCTCGAGACCAACACCAGCCTTGTTCACGTGCCGTACAAGGGCGGCGGCCCCGCGTTGGGCGGCGTCGTGCGCGGAGAAGTGCAGATGACGGCGATCAGTATGGTCCCGACCATTCCGCACTTGAGAGCGGGACGCCTGCGCGCCATCGGTATTACCTACCCGACGCGCTCGAGCGTCCTGCCCGATGTGCCGGCCATCGCCGAGACCGTGCCCGGGTTCCAGGTGGTTCACTGGTACGGAATGTGGGGCCCGAAAGGCATGCCGAAGCGCATCGCTTCGCTCTGGTACCAGGAAGTCGCTAAGGTGCTGCTCAGCGACCAGATGAAGACGAGACTACGAAACGAGGGGCTCGAGCCGGGCGGCGGGCCTGAGCATTTGTACGAGCGCATTAAGGGTGACGTCGCAAGATGGAAGCGCGTCGTCAAGGATGCCAAAATCGAAATCATGGGCTGAGCTGCCGGGAAGCGCGTCTGCATCAAAAAAACGCCCGCTCTCGCAGCGGGCGTTTTTTTGCACGACGATAAAGGCAGTGCATAGTGAGTGGTGATTGGTAAGCAGCCTAAACCGCAGGCCATCACCCTCCACCCCTCGCCGCCTGGCCCCTTGCCCTCTTATCAATTCAGCCGCCACAGAGCAAAGTTCAGGATCGTCGCGAAAGCAACCCAGCCGGCATAGGGAACAAATAGTATCCCCGCCAGCCGGTCGCGCTTCCAGAACAGAACTGTCGTCACCAAGATGGCCATGAGGAGCAAGATAATCTCGATCAGGGCCGCGCCAATCATGCGATAACCGAAGAACAGGAACGACCAGGCGAGATTCAGGGCAAGCTGGACAGCGAAAAGCGCCATCGCCGCACGGGCCCCGCGCAAGCCATGCGCGCGCCACACGCGCCAGCCGGCAATGGCCATCATGATGTAGAGCGCGGTCCAGACCGGGGCAAAGAGCCAGTTCGGTGGATTGAAAAACGGCTTCTGCAGCGTCTGATACCAGGTGCCGACGCTGCTCGCAGTTGCCGCGCCGCCGGCCGCCGAAATGCCCAGGCAGATCACGAGAAACGCGAGCAATCCTGCGATATCGCGATGGCGCTGGTTGAGGAGGGACATGTTCCGGAATCCGAAGCCTTGTTGCGCTTACATCATCTCACCACGGCAAGGGCTGGCCGCGATAGTCAAAGAAATCGCCCGTTTGTTCCGGCGTGAGCTTGTCGAGAACCGCCAGGAGCAGATGCGCGGCCTCGCGCGGCGCCCGCACCTCGAGACCCGCCTTCCGGAACGGGGCCGAGAGCCTGCTATGCACCGTGCCCGGATGCAGCGCGACGCAGATTGCGCCGGGGCGTTGACGCCTTAGCTCGATTGCTGCCGTGCGCACGAGCTGGTTTAGCGCCGCCTTCGAGGCCCGGTAACTGTACCACCCCCCGAGCCTGTTGTCGCCGATGCTGCCGACCTTGGCTGAAAGCGTCGCGAAGATCGATCTTCCTTCGCTCGGCAAAAGGGGAAGAAAGTGTTTCATCAGGAGCGCGGGGCCGATCGCGTTGATGGCGAACGCTTTCGCCAGGTGATCGGCGTCGAGCTGACGCCACGCACGCTCCGGCCCAAACCGTTCGTCGTGCAGGAAACCCGTCGCGTCGATGACCAGCCGCAACGGCGTGCCGACGCGGCCGATCGTGGCAGCCGCTGCCTCGATGCTGGCTTCGGTCAGGAGATCCAGCGGCGGCACGCTCGATCGGCTCAACCCGATGACCTGGCGGTAAATCCCGGATGCGCTCAGCGCCTCGACGAAAGCAGCCCCCAGTCCGCCGGTGGAACCGATGACGAGCGCGGCCCCGCCCGGCGGAAACGAAGCGAGCGCCGGCGCTTCAGCCAAGGCCCGCTCCGCCATCGCCGCCCATCACCCCGCCCTCGTCGCTCGACAATTGCGACTGTCTCAGAAATCAAGAAACAACGTTAACCGCAGACAAACGCGGCCAGAAAATCGGTGCAAAATAAACTGCTTGTTTCTCACCAGCGTTTATCGACGGTTGCACTTTGGCTTTCGGAGACGGCTGACCGTCACCACTTTGGCTTTCGGAGACGGCTGACCGTCACTTTTTCATCTCGGCAAACACCTTTTTCGCCGACCGGAAGCAATCGACTCCCACCGGGATTCCACAATACACCGCGATCTGCGTCAGCACGGAGCGCAACTCGTCCTCGGTGAGCCCGTTGCCCAGGGCGGCGCGAAAATGCAGCTCGAACTCGTGCATTTTCCCCAGCGCCGCGATCATGCCCAGGTTGAGTATGCTGCGCTCGCGCCGGCTGAGGGTTTTGTCGGTCCAGCACACGCCCCAGCAGTACTCGCTCACCAGGTCCTGAAACGGCTTGTTGAAACTGTCGGCGTTCTTCATGTTCTGATCGACGTACTCCGCGCCCAGAACCTCGCGGCGCACGGCGAGCCCGGCGTCCATCAATTTCTTGTCCATGAAAGCTCCTTTCGTCAGTTGCGTTGTTTTGCGGACCGTAGCGCGCAGACCCCATGCCCGCCGCACCGGTTACCGCTAGCCTACCTTCCTTTGCCGCTTGTCTTCGTACATCCGCTGGTCTGCCAGCCGCAGGAGCTCGGCGGCGGATGTTCCGTCGTCCGGAAATACCACGCGCCCGATCGATGCTCCAACCTTCA
>LJTT01000063.1 GCA_001303585.1 Betaproteobacteria bacterium SG8_41 | reverse complement strand
GGCGCAACCGGAGCGGCCAACGCTATACCGGCATAGGCGAGAGCGAAAGCGAGCATCAACAGGCACGAGCGCTTCTGAACCACTTTCATCAAATTGACTCCTTCTAAGGATTGAAGTGAAAAGCACCGGATCGCGATCGGCTCGCCTGGGCTATAGCGACATCTGTGCCAGATGTGGCAAATCGCACAGAATCAGTTTGTTACCTGCGGCGCACTGCGCGATACGGACGCAAGGAACGTCGCCGAAATCCCGTTTGCCGATCGGCGACAGGATGTTGGTGCAAGAAGGTGATGAAAGATGGTGATGAAAACTGGTGATGCGAAACTCGCTGCTTATCACCATCAATCATCACCAATTCAGGTTGCCCTGAACGGTGGCGGTCACCCGCTAGGGGCGGGCACGGTTTCGCGCCATGACGCACTGCGTATTCGGCACGTAGAGCAGATGCGCGACCTTGCGCACGAAGTGGTCCTCGTACTGATCGAGGTGTCCATCAGCATAGGCGATGCGCCACAAATGCTCGATGAGACGCACGCGCTCGGCCAGAGCAAAATCGCGCTTGATGACTGAAACCGGTGCGAAATATGAAACCAGCCGTCGCGCCTTGTCGCGGCCTTCCGCAAGCACGGCGGCGCAATCGTCATCGGTAAGACCGAAGAGATCCTTCAGCGCGCGCTCCGCCGTCAATCGTTCCTCGCGCCGCTCGTCCAGGTCGACGCGGCTCGCCTCGTGCAACAGGCTCGCAACGGAGGTTTGCAGGTGATGGCGTTCCCGCTCCGGGATGGATCGGGCGGTGGCGCCATCGGTTTCGTCGAACAGTCTTCGCAAGGCTTTGATCATCGCCGATCATTTCCGAAAAAAAGGGCGCAACGCTTAATTAGTGTTAACGCAATGGCCTGGAGTTCCCTGGTATCGACCGCCATCTCTTCCATAATGTAACGGCCGCAGGGCATTGGAGATCCACGTCAGGATTGAAGGGGCCACCACCGGAAACAATCGACCCAGCGGCCAGGCAATGCGGTTCTGGAAGTAGCGTAACAAGAGAGGATGTTCGTCTCGCTTTTGGTTTCTGCCAGAGCCTCATCGAGCGTCTTATTGCAGTGCAACGCGTCAATTGCGGCCCGACTTTAGCGAATTTTCCGCCGTAATTTAGCGGATTCGGCGTAATGATCCACATGTATGCCCACGACCGGCATAGGCAAACCCTGCTAGTGACGCTCATATTTGATTAGCACCTTTCTGTATTTCCTACATCGTGGTACGAGATTACGTGAGAGCCTTGACATGCACGGCGAGCGCGCTTAACACTCTGTCCATGCGCTGCTGAATTCAATACAGACTGGAGAATGATCGGCATGCCAGTGCTGTTGCAGGTTGAAAATCTTCGCACGCAGTTCTACACCTCCGCGGGCACGGTTCGGGCGGTCGACGGCATTTCGTACACCGTCAACGAGGGCGAGACCGTCGGCATCGTGGGCGAGTCGGGGTGCGGCAAATCCGTGGGCGCACTGTCGATCCTGCGCCTGATCCCGGATCCGCCGGGCAAGATCGCGAGCGGCAGCATCCGTTTCCAGGGACGAGACATCCTGGCGATGAGCGACGAGGAACTGCGCAATCTGCGCGGTGCGCAGATTTCCATGGTGTTCCAGGAACCGATGACGTCGCTCAACCCGGTGCTGACCATTGGTCTGCAGCTGTGCGAGACGATGGAGCTCCACCTCAAGCTGACCCCCGAGCAGGCTCGATCCCGCGCCACCGAACTCCTGGGCATGGTCGGAATCTCGGAGCCCGAGCGCCGCCTGCAGCAATATCCGCATCACTTGAGCGGCGGCATGCGCCAGCGGGTCATGATCGCGCTTGCGCTCTCGTGCAATCCAAAGCTCATCATTGCGGATGAGCCAACCACCGCGCTCGACGTCACCATCCAGGCGCAGATCCTGGAGCTGATGAAGGATTTGACGAAACGCTTGGGCGTTGCGCTCATCATCATCACGCACAACCTGGGTGTCGTGGCGCGCTATGCCGATCGCGTGTACGTGATGTATGCCGGCAAGATCATAGAGGGCGGCAGCGCTTCGGACATCTATCACCGGCCATTGCACCCTTACACGCTTGGCCTGCTGCGCAGCGTTCCGCGCATGGACCGGCCGCGCGGCAATCGTTTGATCCCGATCGACGGCCAGCCGCCCGACCTTACGCGGGAGATCGAGGGATGCGCGTACCGGCCGCGCTGCAGCTTTGCGGTTGCGCGCTGCGAACACGAGGTGCCGCCTCTCGACAGCGTGGGCGGCGGCCATACGTCGGCATGCTTCGAAAAGGCCCGGCTTCAGGGCCTGCTCAAGGAGGCTTCGTGAGCGCGGTCGCAGGCGCAACCTTGCAGCCCGGCGCATCCCGCGCGACGCAGGCGGGACAACCGCTGCTCGAAGTGCGGAATCTGAAGATGCACTTCACAATGACGAGAGGCATCCTCTCGCGCGGGGCTGCCGCGAAGATCAAGGCCGTCGATGACGTGAGCTTCACCATTGCGCGCGGCGAAACGCTGGGCCTGGTCGGCGAATCGGGCTGCGGCAAGACGACGACCGGGCGCTGCATCCTGCATCTCGAAAAACCGACGGCGGGAGAGATCATCTTCGAGGGCCAGAATCTCACCAATCTCGGCCGAAAGGCCTTGAACGAAAAACGCGAGCGGATGCAGGTCATCTTCCAGGACCCGTACAGCTCGCTCAATCCGCGGATGAAAGTGGGCGCCATCATCGGCGAGCCCATGAAGGTCCACGGCATCTACCGCAACCAGAAGGAACGCGAGAAACGCGTGGCGGAGCTGCTGTCGGTATGCGGCCTGAATCCCAAGTTCATGGATCGCTATCCGCACGAGATGAGCGGCGGGCAGCGTCAGCGCGTCGGTATCGCGCGCGCGCTGTCACTCAATCCGCATTTCATCGTTTGCGACGAGGCGGTGTCCGCCCTGGACGTTTCGATCCAGGCCCAGGTGATCAATCTGCTGGAGAACCTGCGCGAGCAGTTCAATCTTTCGTATCTGTTCATCGCCCACGATTTGAGCGTCGTGCACCATCTGTGCCACCGGGTGGCCGTAATGTACCTCGGGCGGCTGGTGGAGCTCGCCGATTCCGACGAGCTGTTCTCCAATCCGCTGCACCCCTACACCCAGGCGCTGCTTGAGGCCGTTCCCATCCCGGATCCGGATGTCGAAAAACAGCGAGCTCACCGCGTCATGAAGGGCGAAATACCAAGTCCGATCAATCCGCCGAGCGGATGCGTGTTTCATCCCCGCTGCCCGCTTGCGGTTGGCAGCTGCCAGCAGGAGGTGCCGGGGTTGCGAGAACTGAAGCCTGGGCATTGGGTCGCGTGTCCGCGCGTGTAGACACCTTTGCGATGAGGCGCCCGAAACCGGTAGTAGACTGAACGCGGGCATTGCAGGAACTTTTCCTTGCGCAGGAGTTCCCGCAGCCCGCTGGGGCTTTCAAGATGGCGTATTGGCTGTCGGGCAATTGGCTGGATTAACCCAAGGAGGAGATCCAATGAGAAGCATTCGATTGAAAGCAGTGTGCGCTGTGTTGGCCGGCATCGCGGTCGGCGTCAGTGCGGCCGGGCCAGCGGAGGCGGCAACCCCCAAGCAGGGCGGCAACCTTCAGTTTGTCGTCCCTGCTGAGCCGCCTAGCTATGATGGGCACCGCGAGACCACCTTCGCCATGATTCATCCGATCCGGCCGTTCTACAGCCTGTTGATCCGGGTGAACCCAGAAAATCCGTCATCGACCACGGACTTTGTCTGCGACCTCTGCGAGGGCAAGGTGGAGGCGCCGACCGACGGCGGAAAGGTCTACACATTCAAGATCCGCAAGAACGTGAAATTCCACAGCGGCGACAACTTGACGGCGCACGACGTGGTGGCCACCTACCAGAAGATCATCTTCCCTCCGAAAGGTATCGTGAGCGCGCGCAAGGCGTACTACACGATGGTGGAGAGCGTGACCGCCCCGGACGATTACACGGTGGTATTCAAGCTCAAGTACCCGAGCGGCGCCTTCATCCCGGCGCTTGCCGTGCCGTTCAACTTCATCTACCAGAAGAGCGTGCTTGACAAGGACATGCACTGGTACGAGAAGAACATCAACGGCACTGGCGCGTTTCGCTTCAAGGAGCGGGAGGCGGGCGCGGTCATTCGCGGCGTGCGCAATACCGACTTCTTCGTCAAGGGCCGTCCTTATCTCGATAGCTTCGACGCGATTTTCGCCAAGAAGGAGTCGCTGCGGGTGCAGGCAATCCGCGGCAACCGTGCGGCGATCGAGTTCCGCGGCTTCCCGCCGAAGTCCCGAGACGACCTCGTCAAGGCGCTCGGCAACGACGTGACCGTTCAGACGAGCGACTGGAACTGCGTGCTGATCACGACCGTCAACCACAAAAGGAAGCCGTTCGACGACGTGCGTGCGCGCAGGGCCCTCACGCTGGCGGTGGATCGCTGGGGCGGCTCCAAGTATCTCTCCAAGATCGCGATCGTCAAGACCGTGGGGGGCATCGCCTTCCCGGGCCACGAGCTTGCCGCAACCAAGCAGGAGCTTGAGCAGCTCGCAGGCTACTGGCCTGACATCAAGAAATCCCGCGCAGAGGCGAAAAGGCTGCTCAAGGAGGCGGGGGTCGACCTGTCGAAAACCTATTACTTCAACAATCGGGCGGTCGATCAACCCTACAAGATCGTGGGCACCTGGCTGATCGACCAGTGGCGGCAGGTCGGGCTCAAGTTTGAGCAGCACGTGGAGCAGACGGGGCCATTCTACGACCAGCTGCGCAACAAGAAGGAATACGACGTCTCCATCGACTTCAACTGCCAGTCCGTGGTCAATCCGATAGTGGACGTGTCCAAGTACCTTTCGGACGACCGCTCCGGCAGCCAGTACGGACAATATAAGGATCGCGAGGTCGATGCGCTCTTCGACAAAATGAACCAGTCAGGCGACCCCAAGGAGCAGCGCGTGTTGATGCGCGAGATGGAAAAGCTCACGCTCGATACGCATGCCAACGCCTTCATTACGCTGTGGTGGAACCGCATCATTCCTCACCGCTCGTACGTGAAGGGATGGAAAATCAGCCCGAGCCACTATCTCAACCAGTCGCTCGATAACGTGTGGCTTGACAAATAAAGCGTAATAGGAAGCACGATCGCGCGCCGCCCGCACCACTCCCGGTCGCGGGCGGCGGCGTTCTCCGGCTGAGACTATGTACGGCTATATATTGAAGCGCCTGCTGCTGGTCGTTCCGACCCTCTTCGGAGCGGCACTGCTCGTCTTTACGCTGCTGCGGCTCATCCCCGGCGATATCTGCGAACTGCGCATGGCTGGAACCGGGGGCTACTTCGACGAGGACGCGATCCAGACCTGCCGCGAGGAGATGGGTACCAACCAGCCAATGCTGGGGCAGTTCCTGAGTTTCATATGGGGCCTCATGCGCTTCGACTTTGGTATTTCCATGTGGACCGGCCAGCCCATCGTCTCGGAAATCGCGCTGCGCTTCGAACTTTCGCTGCAAGTCGCCATCATGGCGACGATCGTCGCGATTCTCGTTGCAGTTCCGCTCGGCACGATCTCCGCGGTCAAGCAAAACACCTGGATCGACTACGTCGTGCGCTGCATCAGCATCGCGGGGATCGCCATGCCTTCCTTCTGGCTCGGGATCCTGATCATTCTCGGGCTTCTGGTCACGACGCAACACTTGTTTGGCACCCCCTGGATGCCGCCCATTGCCTACAAGCCGATCTGGGAAGACCCGGTCCACAATCTTTCCATGCTCATCTGGCCGGCGGTGGCCACCGGCTACCGCTACTCGGCGGTTGCGACCCGGATGACGCGCTCCGCGCTGCTCGAGGTGCTGCGCGAGGACTACGTGCGCACCGCGCGCGCCAAGGGTCTCTGGGAGAACGTCATCATTTGGCGCCACGCCCTCAAGAACGCGATGCTGCCCGTGATCACCGTGATCGGCATCGAGTTCGCATTCCTCATAGGGGGGCTGGTGGTGACCGAGCAGGTCTTCAACTTGAACGGGCTCGGCAAGCTGTTCGTCGAATCGGTGGTCAATAACGACTACACCATGACCCAGGCCCTGGTGATGCTCGTGGTGATGGTATTCATTCTGGTGAACTTCCTGGTGGACATCTGCTACGCGTGGCTCGACCCGCGCATCCGGTATAGCTGACGGGATTCATATGAAAGCGGAAGCGATTGCAGTATCGGTACCCGCCGACATAGAGGCCGAACTTGCCGCGGCAAGATTGCCTTTCTTCAAGGCATTCGGCAAATGGGTGCGCAACCAGCCACTCGGGGCCGTGAGCGCGGTCGGCGTGATTTTCATGATCCTCGTTGC
This sequence comes from Betaproteobacteria bacterium SG8_41, assembly GCA_001303585.1. Taxonomy (GTDB): domain Bacteria; phylum Pseudomonadota; class Gammaproteobacteria; order Burkholderiales; family SG8-41; genus SG8-41. Next base: position 8,601 of record LJTT01000063.1, on the reverse strand, counting down.
GGTCCTCGCACCGCTGATCGCGCCGCACGACCCGGTGGAAGCCCACTACGAGGCCATGGCGGCGGCACCGAGCATCGAGTACTGGCTCGGTACCGACCAGTTCGGTCGCGATCTTCTGTCGCGCGTCATCTGGGGCGCGCGCACCGCGCTGTTCATCGGTTTCACTTCCGCGATTCTGGGAGCCACGATAGGTCTGGTGCTCGGCGTGACCAGCGCCTACTTCGGCGGTTGGTTCGACCTCCTGTTCCAGCGCGTGATGGACGTATTCCTGGCGTTCCCGCTCATCATCATGGCCCTGGCCGTAGTCGCGATTTTCGGCACGGGGCCCGAAAATGTAATCATCGCGATTACGATCCCGTTTGTCCCGCGATGTGCCCGCGTAGTGCGGTCCAACGCGTTGGCGATTCGCGAGATTCCTTACATCGATGCCGCGCGCGCCCTGGGCTACGGCCATCTGCGCATCATCCTGCGGCATATGGCCCCGAACTGCATGGCGCCCTACCTCATCATGCTGACCACGTTTCTCGGTCAGGCCATCCTGCTCGAGGCCTCACTCTCGTATCTTGGTCTGGGCGTGCAGGAGCCCGTCGCGGCGTGGGGCCTGATGCTTCAGGGCGGCGCGGAAGAGTACGCCGAGAGCGCGCCCTGGATTGCGATCTTCCCGGGGCTTGCCATCACGCTGGCGGTGTTTGCCTTCAACCTGTTTGGCGACTCGGTGCGCGATACGCTGGATCCGAAACTGCGCGCCCGCTAGGCGCCTGTCCACCGGGGCTCGGGAGGCGAGCGGCGTCCTGACTCGTCGCGCGACATGCAGACGGTGCTCAAGTAGCGGGAAAAAAAGCCACCCTGCTCTGCCGCAATACCGCCAACCGGTGTCAGAGGTGACATGACATTCTCGTTTGACGGCCTTCCCGGTGGTCAGTAGCCTCAGCGCGCCACAACACACATTCTCCACTGAAGCATGGAACAAACGACCGTTGAGCGCGCTGGACCGGGCTTGACCGCACCGCGAAGCGCCTGGCTGCTCGAGGTCGAAGACCTGCACGTGCACTTCGTGACGCCGCGCGGCGTCGTGCGAGCGGTGGAGGGCATCTCCTACCGTGTACGACCGGGCGAAGTGGTCGCGCTTGTCGGCGAATCGGGTTGCGGCAAATCGGTATCCGCGCTCGCCATCATGAGGCTTCTTGCGAGGCCTGCCGGCCGCGTGGTCAGCGGCCGGATCCTGTTCCAGGGCCGCAATCTGCTCGATCTCGGCGAAGACAGCATGCGCGAGATCCGGGGTCGCGATATCGCGATGATCTTCCAGGAGCCGATGACCTCGTTGAACCCGGTGCTAACCATCGGCTTCCAGATCATGGAGCCGCTTCTCATGCATCTCGGAATGGCGCCGGAACAGGCGCGCGCGCGCGCGGTCGAGCTGCTGACGCTGGTGGGAATACCGGACCCGGAGCGCCGGCTCGATCAGTACCCGCACCAGTTCTCGGGGGGCATGCGACAGCGCGTGATGATCGCCATCGCTCTGGCCTGCAATCCCAGGCTCATCATCGCGGACGAGCCGACGACGGCGCTCGACGTAACCATCCAGGCGCAAATCCTGCAGCTCATGAAGGATCTCTCGCGTGACCTTGGCATCGCGCTCGTCATGATCACCCACAATCTGGGCATCGTGGCGCGCTACGCGGACCGCGTGAACGTCATGTACGCGGCGCGCCTGGCCGAGCAGGGGAGCGCGGCGAGCATTTTTGCCCAGCCGCTGCACCCCTATACCGTCGGCTTGCTGCGCTCGGTGCCGCGCCTCGACAAACCCCGCGGCCGAAAGCTCGAGACGATCGAGGGACTCCCGCCGGACCTGTTCGACCCGCCCCCCGGCTGCCGCTTCGCGCCGCGTTGCGCGGCGAAGATCGACTGGTGCGAGCGGGAGGTGCCGCCACTGGCGCAGGTTGCTGCACATCGCTACTCGGCATGCCTGCGCGCAAACGAAATGCGGCAGGCCGGGCCCGTGGGGCTGGGTCTGCAAAGCGCTTCGGCGGAGCCGCCTGTGGCCAAGAATCTCGACACGCATCACCCGCTCCTGGAAACGCACGGGCTATGCACTTATTTCGACGTCTCTACCGGCCTGGCGCTGCTCAAGCCTGCTCGTCTCGAGGTGCGCGCCGTTGACGGGCTGTCGTTCCAGGTCTTCCGCGGCGAGACTTTGGGACTCGTGGGCGAGTCGGGGTGCGGCAAGACGACCGTCGGCCGCACGCTGCTCCGCCTCGAGCAGGCGACCGCAGGGGAAATCGTGTTCGAGGGCGAGGACGTGACTCGCGTCCAGGGGCAGGCGCTGAAAGACTACCGCCGCAAGATCCAGGCCATCTTTCAGGATCCCTACAGCTCGCTCAATCCGCGCATGAGAGTGGGGGAGATCATCGCTGAACCCATGCGGGTCCACGATCTCGTGGCCGGCCGCGAGGCCGCGCGCGCGAAGGTGTCCGAGTTGTTGGCCCAGGTCGGCCTGTCCGACTACATCGCGGAGCGCTATCCGCACGAACTCTCGGGCGGGCAGCGCCAGCGCGTGGGCATCGCGCGCGCGCTCTCGATGCAGCCGTCGTTCATCATCTGCGACGAGCCGGTCTCGGCGCTTGACGTCTCCATCCAGGCGCAGATCATCAACCTGCTGGAGAATCTGCAGCAGAAGTTCGGGCTCACGTATCTCTTCATCGCGCATGATCTGGCGGTCGTGCGACACATCTCGGACCGCGTGATCGTGATGTATCTCGGCAGAGTGATGGAAATCGCGGACCGCGACACCCTCTACGCCGAGCCGCTACATCCATATACGCGTGCGCTGCTCGAGGCGGTGCCGATTCCCGATCCGGAGCTCGAGGCCCGCCGCGAGCATCGGGTGCTGGCGGGCGAGGTGCCAAGTCCGCTCGATCCGCCGCGCGGTTGCGTGTTTCATGCGCGCTGCTCCATGGCGAGTGAAGAATGCAGGAAAGCGATACCCGAGCTGCGGGAAGTGCGGCCGCGGCACTACGCGGCCTGCATCAAACTCTAGGGTCCGTAACCGGTGACCTGTGACCGGCGACCCGAGAAGATCCTTAACCACGGAATCTCACGGAATTACTCGGACAAAACCGAACGGCAACCGCGCAGGAGCTAATCAACTATTTCCGTGTACTTCGGTGTGTGTCCGTGGCCGTGTTGATTTGTGAATTGCCAAGCCCGGTCACCGGTCACACTTCTCTGGCATAGCGGCGCACCTTCGCCTCATCCACGTCAGCCCCGATGCCCGGCCCGGCGGTGAGCGCGACGTGGCCGCCGGAGAGATCGAGCGGCCGCTTGATGAGATCGTCGGTCAGGTACGTGTTTGTGAGGCTCACGCCCCAGTCGAGCGCGGGCATCGCGGCCGCAATGTGGGTCATCGCCGAGGCGGCGATTCCGGATTCGGCCATCTTGCAGGCGAGATTGACCTTCATGCCGAGGTGCTCGCAAAGCTGCCCGGCCTCGATTACCGCACGCATGCCCCCCAGCTTGATGGTCTTGAGGCTGCCGCCAGCGATGCCGACCTCGTGGTGGCGCTTGAGGTCATCCATCGAATGCAGGCCCTCGTCCGCACCGATCGGAATGGAGGTCGCCTTCGCAACACGCCCGATCCCCTCGAGGTCGCCGACCGGCACCGGCTGCTCGAAGAACGCGAGGGGCGTGTCGCCGAGCGCGCGCACGTAGGCGATCGCCTGATCGGGGTTCCAGCCCTGGTTCGCATCGGAGCACACGAGCACCTTGCCATTGCCCAGCGCCTTGCATACTTCACGGGTGCGTTCCGCGTCATCGCGCGGGTCGCCGACACCGACCTTGACCTTGAAAGCAATGTAACCGTCTGCCTTCGCCTTGAGCGCGTCCTCGACATCAGCCGCCGTTCCCTTCCCGCTGCCGATCAGGCGCAACAGCGGGGCCCGCTCGCGCCGCTTGCCCCCCAGAAGCTCGCAAGCAGGCTTGCCGGTGGTTTTGCCGAGCGCATCGTGCAGTGCCATCTCGATCGCCGATTTGGCGCCGGCGTTGCCGTAAAGGTAGAGATCGGAGCGCTCCATGACGGCGGCGATGTCGTCCCCGTCGACGCCCTCGAGGCGCGGCGCGAGGTGTCTCACGGCCGCGACCATGCCTTGAAGGGTCTCCCCCGTCATCGACGGGGCCGAGCCCGCTTCGCCCCAGCCCACCACGCCTTCGGCGGTCTCGAGACGCACCAGGACATTGTTCGCAGCGCGCACTTCCTCGAATGACATCTTCACGGGCTTCACCATCGGGATGCTGATCCCGATCGCTTCGATAGTCTTGATCTTCATGCCGGCCTCCTGTGGAAGTCGAATGGTGGACCAGGTTGCCGAGCGGACGCAACCCGGCGACCATTGACGACGGAATCACACGGCAGGTCCGTGAAACGCCAACCGCAACACCATTGACCACGGAAGCGCACAGAAATACACGGAAGCGATTTAAATTCATGATGGTATTGGTTCTAATTACGCGTGCTTCCGTGTAGTTCCATGGCCAAGATCTTCGGGCCCTAAGCTGATATGGTGTGCGTCCGTGGCCTGAAAAGCCTCTTGAATGAGGAGATTACGGTGATCAAGAAGGACGAGGGTACAGCGCCGGGTTGGCGTCTCGGCGTTCGGGATGCGTTTGGCATCCCGGTGGCGATCCTGGCTGCCGGCTTCATCGGCTACGGCTCGCTGGCGGAGGAGTACGGCCTGTCGATCGCGCATAGCGTATTTGCCTCAGTGGCGATCTGGGCGCTGCCCGGGCAGCTGATCCTGATCGAGATGCACAGCATCGGTGCCGCGGCAATCGCCATTGTGCTCGCCTCGACGCTCTCGGGCGCGCGCTTTCTCCCGATGAGCATGTCGCTGCTGCCGCTCATTCGCGATCCGCGCTACGGCAACGCGACCGTCTATTTCGCGGCACAGCTGATTTCCATGATCGGGTGGACCATGGCGATGCGCCGTTGTCCCGATCTGCGCTCGGAGGAGCGCATCCCGTACCTGATAGGCTTCCAGCTGACGTGCATTGGAACGGCGGCAGCCTCCGTGGTTGCCGGACATCTTCTTGCCGGCGCGTTGCCGCCGCTGGTGCGGCTTGGTTTGGTGTTCCTGGCGCCGGTCTACTTCCTCATGATCCTCATCGGCGATCTTCGCACCCGCCTTGCCGCCATCGCGGTGATCTGCGGGGCGGTTGCCGGGCCGCTCCTTTACGTCGTGAATCCGCAGTGGAGCGTGGTTGCGGCCGGGATCATCGGCGGCACAGCGGCCTATCTCATTCAGAGAAAACATGGAAGGCGCGCTTGAGCTCTGGCTCGTGACCGCGGCGTGCGCGCTGGGCCACTACCTCTGGCGCGGACTCGGGGTGGCGCTCTCCGGACGGATCGCATTGAACAGCGAGCTCTTCAATTGGGTGGCGTGCGTGGCCTATGCCATGATCGCGGGACTCGTCATGCGGATCATGATTTTTCCCGTGGGGCTTCTGGCTCAAAGCGAGGTCGTCGACCGTCTCGTGGCATGCATGCTGGCGCTGGCGGTATTTTATGCCTGCCGGCGGAATCTTCTGGTCAGCGTTTCCGCCGGAGTCACGGTGCTGATGCTTGCGAGCTGGGCGCGGACACTGGGTTAGAATGCTGACGGGAAGAGTGATGATTACTGGTGATGGGTAGAAACCTGGTGTCTCTCCAATTCTCGTCACCATTTTTCATCACCACTATTCATCACCAGTTCTCATCACTGTTTTGGATGATTGCCCTCGAGCGAAAAGCTAACGCGCAGAGCTCATCGAAATGATGACCCCGGGTATTCTGGTAGAGCACGATGGCTCGATTGCGACGGTGACGTTGAGCAATCCCGAAAAGCTCAACGCCATCACGGTGGCAATGTGGCGGGAGTTCGCGCGCGCCATGCAGGACCTGTCGGCGGTGGAAGATCTCCGCTGCATCGTGTTGCGGGGCGCGGGCGACAAGGCCTTCGCAGCGGGCGCGGACATCGAGGAATTCGCGCGGGTTCGCGACAACGTCGAGCAGGGGAAACGCTACCACCGTGAGGACGTAGTCGGCGCGCTAAAGGCGGTCGACGAGTGCCGTCATCCCACGGTGGCGATGATCCATGGGCCGTGCGTGGGCGGAGGACTCGAAATCGCGTGCATGTGCGATCTTCGGATCGCCGGCGCGTCCGGGCGCTTCGGCGTGCCGATCAACCGCCTGGGTTTCGCCATCGCTTACGACGAGCTGGCGGCGATCCTGCCGGTCGTAGGGCGTGCAGTGGCGCTGGAGATCCTCGTCGAGGGCAGGGTATGGGACGCAAAGGAAGCCTACGACAAGGGGCTGGTGAACCGGGTGGTTCCCGATGAGCGGCTCGCCGCGGAAGTGGATGCCGCAGCGCGGCGCATCGCCGAGTCCGCGCCGCTCGTGAATCGCCTGCACAAGAAGATGGTAAGGCGGCTCGCGCCGCTGCCGTTGCCGATCACGGAAGCCGAAATCGAAGAGAACTTCGCGTACTTCAATACCGAGGATTACCGCATCGGCTACGATGCCTTTTTGAACAAAAAGAAACCAAAGTTTGTTGGAAAATAATTCCACTTGCGTCGGGTGGCGCCGGGGCGTGATCGGTGAGTAGTGAGCAGGAACTGGCGAACCGCACGAACGTTATCCACGGAATCACACGGAAATACACGGACAAACGTTTGCACCAGGAACCCCTTCGGCCTTGAACAACGGATTCAGTCTGCTTCCTTCCGTGTGGTTCCGTGGCCGAGGGGTCTTTGAGACAACTTCCAGTGAGTGGACTGAACCGTAGATCCTAGCGGCAAGTCCTGTTCACGACTTACGACTGACGACTGACGACTTACGACTGACGACTTACGACTGACGACTTACGACTGACGATTCACCAATCACGATTTACAGGAGTCAGAAATGCCGGGACCGCTGTCTCATATCCGCGTACTCGATCTGTCGCGCGTGCTCGCCGGGCCGTGGGCCGGCCAGAACCTCGCCGATCTCGGTGCCGAGGTAATCAAGGTCGAGCGCCCGAAGAGCGGCGACGATTCGCGTGCCTTCGGCCCACCGTGGCTCAAGGACCGTGACGGCAAAGACACGCGCGAATCGGCCTACTTTGCCTCCGCGAACCGCGGCAAGAAATCGGTGACCGTGAATCTCTCCAAGCCCGGCGGCCAGAACCTGGTGCGGGAGCTCGCCGCCCAAAGCGACGTGCTGCTCGAGAACTACAAGCATGGCGACCTGGCGCGTTACGGGCTCGGGTATGAGGACCTTAGAAAGATCAATCCGCGGCTCATCTACTGCTCGGTCACGGGCTTTGGCCAGACCGGGCCGTACCGCGAACGCCCCGGCTACGACTTCATGATCCAGGGCATGGGCGGCCTCATGAGCATCACCGGCGAGCGCGATGATCTGCCCGGTGGCGGGCCGCAGCGCGTGGGCGTGCCGATCGTCGACATCATGACCGGTATGTACGCCACCATCGCGGTGTGCGCGGCCCTTGCCAACCGCGAGCGCACGGGCAAAGGCCAGTTGCTCGACCTTGCGCTGCTCGATACGCAAGTTGCATTCCTTGCGAACCAGGGCATGAACTACCTGGCGACGGGCGAGGTGCCCGGCCGCCTCGGCAATGCTCATCCCAACATCGTGCCGTACCAGACATTCAAGACGAGCGACGGCGACATCATCCTCGCCTGCGGCAACGATAATCTCTTCAGCAAGTTCTGCGAGGCAGGCGATTGCGTGCATCTCGTGCAAGACGCGCGGTTCGCCACCAACGGCAAGCGCGTCGAGAATCGCGCGGCGCTGGTGCCGCTCCTGCAGGAGATTTTCTCGCGGCGCACCACCCGGGAATGGGTCGAAGCGCTGGAGGCAGCCGGTGTGCCCAACGGTCCGATCAACAACCTGAAGCAGGTGTTCGAGGAGCCGCAGGTCGTCGCGCGCGGAATGAAAATCGAGGTCGAGCACGCGAGCGCAGGCAAGGTGCCGCTCATGGCGAGCCCGATGCGTTTCTCGGATCGAATTCAGGCTCCCGCCGCCCACCCTCGGCCAGCACACCGGCGAGATTCTGCAGGGTGTGCTGGGCCTCGACGCCGCCGCCATCGCGCGGCTGCGCGATGAAGGCATCATCTGAAAATCGCTTGTGACTAGGTGACTAAGTGACTACGTGACTAAGCAGCCAAGTAACGACTAGAGCAGTCTTTCGCGCTGGGTTGTTCTCTAAAGGGGCAACCTAGTCACTTAGTTACCTAGTTGCTTAGTCACAGGCTAGAAGAAGCGGATCAGCATATTCGTCGCCAGCACGTAGAGCACGATCGCGAAGACGCGCTTCAACGTCTTGCCCGGGGTGCGGTGGGCGATACGGGCGCCGACCGGTGCCATCAGCATGCTCGCGATAACGATCCAGCCCAGCGCTGGCAGATAGATGAATCCGACGCTCCACTGCGGCAGTTCCGGCCGCCCGATGCCCGACGCAATGTAGCCGACGGTCCCCGCAAATGCGAGCGGCCAGCCTACGGCCGCGGCCGTCCCGATGGCATGGTGCACGGTCAGGCCCCGCCGCACGAGATAGGGCACCACGAGCG
>LJTT01000062.1 GCA_001303585.1 Betaproteobacteria bacterium SG8_41 | reverse complement strand
GGAAAAATGCATCAGCCCGTAAAAAACGTGATTGCAGACGAAGCTCCCGGCGCTCATCGAGATTTCGGCCGGCAATTCGGCGGCGTGCAACGCCGCGACAGCCGCTCTCACAGGCAGCGTCGTGAGATAGGCCGCCGGGCCGCCCGCGACGACCGGCGTCTCCGAGGGCTGCGCGCCGTCGTTGTCGGGAATGCGGGCATCCTGAAGATTGACGGCAATGCGCTCGACGCAGAGCGCCGCGCGGTCCCCCGCCTGTCCGACGCAGAGAACGATGTTTGGCTCGGTCTCGTTGATCGCCGCCTCGAGCACGGCGAACGATCGGGCATAAGAGGTCGGGAGCTCGGCGATGACGAGTTCGAGGTGGCCGAGCGCCGGCGGGAGTTGGCGCACCGCTTCCAGCGACGCGTTGATGGTGTCGCCGCCGAAAGGCTCGAAGCCGGTCACCAACGCTCTCATTCGAGAGCCATTTCAGGTTTCAGGTTTAAAGTTTCAGGTTCCAGGTTAAGTGCTCCAAATCTCGTGTTCGAAGGCCGCCAAACCTTAAACCTTAAACCTTAAACCTGCGCGCGGTCATTTATCCGCGCGCAATGGCCGAGCGCCGAGCGTGCGTGCGAATGCCTGCATGCCGTAGTGAAACGCGATGAAGGCCCCGAGCTCCATGATCTGCGCTTCCGTGTAGTGCTTCTTGCCTTCGTCATAGAACGCGGCGTCCACCCGCTCGGGATTGAGATACATCTCCCGGGCATAGCGCAGCGCCCACTTTTCCGCCGGGGTGAAGCGGGGATCATCCTCGGGCTTCTTCGAGCCCGCCCCGATCGTTTCTTCATCGAGGCCCGCTTCCTGCGCCTGCTTCGAGCGCAGGCCGGCAAAGTAGGGGTCGCCCGCAATCCGCGCGAGCTGCACGCGGATGATTTCCTTCAACCGGTGGTCGACGTTGCCCTCGGCGTGGGAGACGAAAAGCGCCCGCAGCAATGCCTTCGCGTGCGCGGGGGCGCGAGCGAGGATCCGGGGGAAAAGCGTGTCAGGCACGCCGAGCGCCTCGCCGCGCCGGATTAGCTCCAACAGCTCCGGATCGCGAATCTCCTCAGCTTTTAAAGGCTCTATGTAAGGCATCTTAGCCGCAGATAAACGCAAATACGGTTTCAGGTTTCAAGTTTAAGGTCTCAGGTTTAACTGCTGCGAAACCGCGCCCAGCCCACGAACCTGAAACCTGAAACTTTAAACCTAAGACAAGACATGTTCCTGTTCACGCCTTCGTCAGGGAAACGGGCTCGGCACCGTAGATGCGCTGAGACTCCTCCTGGGTGACGAGCCGCCCGTCGGGCGAGAACATCGGGTAGAACTTCAGCGTGCCGAAGAAGGTGTGGTAGCCGATGTTGAAGCCGATGAAGGCGCCGAGCTCGACGATCTCCTCTTCGGAATAATGCCGGCGCAGCTGGTCGTAGAACTCGCGCCCGATCCGGTCCGGATTGAGCGCCATCAGCTCGCTGTAGCGCAGCGCGAGTTTTTCGGCTTCGGTGAAGCGGGGGCTCTCCTCGTAGTGGGCGATGCCCTCGTCGATGTCGTCTTCCTTCAGGCCCTGCCGCTTCGCCGAAGCGGACCGGACGTTCCCTCAGTAGACGCAGGAGGCCATCCGGGAGAGCTGCACCCGGATGATCTCCTTCAGCCGATGGCTGACGCGGCCGGTGCGGTGCTCGAGGCATTTGTCGATGTACGGCCTGAGCTTGGTCTTCCTCAGCGCCTCGATGTCGAGCATGGTGATATTCGGCATGGCTATAACCGGTTTTGGGCGCGATATTGCGCTTAGTATCGCCTCAAACGGCGGCGCCTGTCACGAACGGCGAATCGACCAGCACTTTCGTGAATCGTGTGTCGTAAATCGGATCCCGCGTAAGACCCAAGAATTAGCCGCAGATAAACGCAGATAGATCGATACAAAAAATCAAAACCCGTTTTGCGCTCTGACGCCCGCTTTGACGCGGGTTCGGTGCCGACGAACGCCGATCGAGGCCGATGAGCACCAGTGAATCGTGAATGGTGAACGGCGAAAGCCGCAACTAGAAGGCTGGGCGATTCGGTGGCTCACGACTCAAGACTCGCGATCCATTGATTTGATCTGCGTTCATCCGCGGTTAAATTGGTCTTTAAAACTACTTGGCGTGCCCTAGGTCGCCTAGCGGCGGCGGAAACTCTCGTTCTCGGCGGTGGCCCGCTTCAGTTCCTGATTCGCGCGCTGGCGTGCTTCAGCCACCAGCTTCTCGTCGATCAATACTGCTGCGCCGACATACGGCGCGATCTTGTTCTGCGATTCATGGAACGATGCCAGCAGCTTGTCCGTCATCTCAGTGTCGATCCGGAAGCCGCGAAAATCCTTGTCCATGCGCGCCTTGCCCCGGACCGCCTCGCTCACCCACGCCCCCGTCCGGGTGTCCACGCGCATGTGGTTGCGCAATGCCTGCGAGCTGTCCGCGAGCATCAAGCGCTGCTTGTGGCTGCCGGCAATCCGCTTCAACAGCTCTCTTGCGGTAAGCAGGTAGGAGTCCGCGGCATCGACAAGCGCCATGTCGGAAGCCGGGCCCGCGCGCCTGAGCGCCTGGAGGCGCCGGTCGACCTCCTCGGCGTCCGCGCCGATTCTTTCGGCGGCCTGCATCGCGATGGTCCCGGGGGCGCCGGCGTTGAGCGCGGCGCGCAGCCGCTGGCTTGCGTCCTCAATCGAGGCCACGGTCGTGGCGTCGAGCACGCGCTGCTTGTACGTCGTGTAACCCCAGTATGCGATGACAGCCGCCACCACGACCGCCAGAACGATCGCGATGGGTTTTGGGCCGGAGCCTGCTCTCATTTTCATCCCCCGCGGTTGCAATGCCCGCCTGCCGTTATGGTAGTACATGGGGCCGCACTCGTGTAGCGCACTAGATCACTGTCTCCGCGCAGCGACGGCTCACCCGCGTCGAGATTCGCCCGGCTGACAGGGTATTTGCCACAGGCGGGCGCGATCCGGTGGTTTGTGCAGGAATTGCCCGCGAGCTCGCCCCGACCCTTGCGGTCGTCCACCACCTGCCGGAAACGGCACCGGCCCGGCTCAGCCGGATTTACCCCATGAATCGCGAAGTGTCACAGTACGATTGAAAACCGGTGTGCCAGGGCGCGAGTCCTTGAGGTCGGCCACGAAGTAACCATGCCGCTCGAACTGGAAACGCTGCTCGGGCTGCGCTTCGCGCAAAGCAGGCTCAAGCCGCGCGGTGGCGATCCGCTTTGAATCGGGGTTGAGGTCGAGCAGGAAATCGCGCTGTCCCGCACCCGGTTGCGGAACCCGGAACAGCCGGTCGTAGAGCCTGACCCCGCTGGAGAAGGCGTGCCGCGCCGAGACCCAGTGGATGTTGCCCTTCACTTTCTTCTTGTCGGCACCCGGCGTGCCGGACTTTGTGTCCGGGTCGTAGCTGCAATGAACGGCAAGAATGTTGCCCGCGGCATCCTTTTCCAGGCGCTCGCACTTCACTACAAACGCATAGCGCAACCGCACTTCATTTCCCGGATAGAGGCGGAAGTAGCCTTTCGGCGGGTGCTCCGTCACGTCTTCACGCTCGATCCAGAGCTCCTTCGAGAACGGCACGGCGCGCCTGCCGAGCTCCGGCTTCTGCGGATGATTGGGGGCGTGACACTCCTCTTCGCGGTCCTCCGGGTAGTTGTCGATCACGAGTTTCACCGGGTCGAGCACGGCGATGCGCCGCTCGGCGCGCGCGTTCAGGTCTTCCCGCATGCAATCCTCGAGGACGCCGTAGTCGATCCACGAGTCGGCCTTCGACACGCCGATGCGATCGGCGAACAGGCGAAAGCCCTCGGGCGTGTAACCGCGCCGGCGCGCGCCGACCAGCGTCGGCATGCGCGGGTCATCCCAGCCCTCGACACGACCTTCCTCGACCAGCTGGATGAGCTTGCGCTTGGAGAGCACGACGTAGGTGAGGTTGAGCCGGGCAAACTCGATCTGCTGCGGCAATGGCCGGGCGAGCAGCCCGCCTTCGGCGAGGCGCTCGAGCAGCCAGTCGTAGAAGGGGCGCTGGTCCTCGAACTCGAGCGTGCAGATCGAGTGCGTGATTTGCTCGAGCGCGTCTTCGAGCGGGTGCGCGTAGGTGTACATCGGGTAGATGCACCATTTGTCTCCGGTGCGGTGATGCGCCGCCCTCCGGATGCGGTAGATCACGGGGTCGCGCAGGTTGATGTTGGGCGCGGCCATGTCGATCTTCGCGCGCAGCACGTGCGCGCCGTCCGGATGCTTGCCGTCGCGCATCTCGCGAAGCACCCGGAGGTTTTCAGCCGGGCTCCGGTCGCGGAACGGGCTGTTTTGCCCGGGCTCGGTCAGCGTGCCGCGGTTGCGGCGCATGTCCTCGGCGCTCTGGCTGTCAACGTAGGCGTGGCCCGCGGTGACGAGATACTCCGCGGCCTCGTACATCACGTCGAAATAATCGGAGGCGTAGTAAAGGTGGGATCCCCAGTCGAAGCCCAGCCAGCGCACCGACTCGAGGATCGACTCCACGTATTCCTGCTCTTCTTTTTCGGGGTTCGTGTCGTCGAAGCGGAGATGGCACGCGCCGCCGTAGTCGCGCGCCAGGCCAAAATTGAGACAAATGGATTTTGCGTGCCCGATGTGCAGGTAGCCGTTCGGCTCCGGGGGAAACCGCGTGCGCACCCTCGCTTCATCCTGCGGCGCGCCCGCGTGCACCGCTGCCGGGCCGGGATGTCCGCCCCAGGTGCGCGCCGTGTACTTGCTCTGCTCAAGGTCGGATTCGATGACGCTGCGAATGAAGTTGGACGCAGAGGGCGGCTGCGTGGGATTCTTCTTTTTCGATTTGGCGGCGTCGGACATGCGCTTTTCCGGAAAGCGCTATTCTAGCCGAGCGTGCGCCGCAGCCGCACACGGCGCGGCACGTTTCGTCCAGGAACGACGTTCGCGGAAGACTATTCCAAAAACACTTGCAGCCACGGAACCATACGGAAACTGCGGTACCGCTAGTGCGCCCCTTCAGACGGGAGTCTTCGTCCGTGTGTTTCCGTGCGATTCTGTGATGAATGATCTTGCGGCTTGACCGATGTTCCTGGAACCGCTCTAGCCGGGAAAGGCGCGCAGCCGGCGCACGTCGATCATGTGGATCTCGCGACCCCGCACTTCGATCAGGCCGGCGGCCTGGATCTCGTGCAGGATGCGCGAGAAATGCTCGTGCGTGAGGTTGAGTCGGGAGGCGATGATGCCCTTCTTCGCCGGAAGCGTTACCGCAACGGATTTCCCGTTGTTGCCATCCGGGATCTGGCTCAGCAAGAATCCTGTCACGCGCTGCGCCCCGTTGAGCACCATGCAGCTCTCGAAATCGCGGGTGCGCTGCTGCAGGCGCCGGCATACTTCTCGGAGCATGCGGCAGGAAAAATGCGGGTTGCGCTCGAGCTCCTCGAGCAAAACGCTCCTGCACAGCGGCACAAGCACGGAGTCCGCAATCGTTTCCGCGGTCAGCGCGTGCCGCTCTCCCAGCAGCACGGCAACGGCACCAATGGCCTTGCCGGGACCTATGAGCTCGATGACCCTCTCATCGCCCCGCGCAGTCTGGATTGAGAGCTTCACCTGTCCGGCGACGATAATTTTGAGAGCCGCCGGCGTATCGCCCTGGCGGAAAACGATGCTGCCTGAGGGCAGACTGACTTCAGCGGCGCCGCGAGCGAGGCGCATGATCGTCTCGCTGTCCAGACCTTCGAGGAGCGGCAATTCTTCGAGAATCCGTACTATGTTACTTTGCGAAACGGAGGCCGGCTGCGAGACAAAGCTTGTATCCATGTCACTGATTATTGCCGGACATCTGCCTCGAGACTTGATACAGATCAACTGAATCGTTGCATCGCGGCGCAAACGGAAAAAATGTCATATAAACAGAAGCCTGGGCGCCAAAAATCCAGTGGTTTTGTTGCATTGCGGGGACGAACGGCACGACCAGAGAGACTGTGGCGCGATGAGCGGAGCGCGCCGCGGCGTCTGCCGCGCGGCCCCGAGGATCGACGCTGTTGCGCTGGCTTACCCGGGAGTCCATGGCAGGCCGCGGCTGCGGTGATGAACTATGACTTTTGATTGCGACGTCCTGGTCGTCGGCGCCGGGATCTCGGGGCTCACCGCCGCGTTTCAGCTCGGCAGGCACGGGCTTGCCGTCGAGGTCGTCGATGCGGGTTCGCGGCCAGGCGGCGTCATTGGCACGGAGCATAGTGATGGGGTGCTCTACGAGCGCGGCCCGAACAGCATCCTCGACACGGGGCCTTTCATCAACGACATCCTTGGCGAGCTCGGCATCCTGAGCGAGCGCGTCGAGATCAGCGCGATCGCGGCGAAGCGTTTTCTCGTGCGTGCCGGCCGGCTCAATGCACTTCCCACGACGCCTTTGGCGTTCGCGAAAACCTCGCTGTTCTCGGCGGGTGCAAAGCTGCGCTTGTTGAAGGAGCCGTTTATCGGACGCGCGCCCGCCGATGCCGAGGAGTCGGTCGCGCGCTTCGTTGTGCGCAGGCTCGGCCGCGAGTTCCTGGATTACGCGGTGGAACCCTTCGTGGCCGGTGTTTACGCCGGCGATCCGGCCGAGCTCTCGGTGTCCGCAGCCTTTCCGCGCCTGCACGAGATCGAGCGCCGTTACGGCAGTCTCATCAGGGGGCAGATCCTCGGCGCCCGGGAGCGCGCGAGAAGCGGCGCAAAGGCGAAAAACGTGGCCGCGAGCTTTTCTTTCCGCGAGGGTCTGCAAACGCTGACTGATGTCCTCGCGCGCAGGGTCGGGCGCGTTGCGACCGCAACGCGCGCCATGCGTGTGAGCCGAGACTCCGATGGCACGCTCCTCCTCGATGCCGAACACGAGGGCGCGGTATTTCAGAAGCGTGCGCGCGCACTGGTCCTCGCCGTCCCGGCGGATTGCGCCGCGACTCTAATACGTGACTTTGCGCCCGACGCGGCCTCCGCGCTGGAGGAGATTCCTTACGCCGGCGTCGTCTCCGTGGCGCAAAGCTATCGGCGCTCCGACGTCCTTCATCCGCTCGACGGCTTCGGCGTGCTTGCGCCGCGGGTCGAGAAAAGGCACATCCTCGGCACGCTGTTTTCCTCCAGCATGTTCGAGGGGCGTGCGCGCGGGAACGAGGTCCTGTTCACCACCTTCATCGGCGGCCGGCGCAATCCTGAGCTATTGTCACGCCCGGACGAGGATCTTGCGGCGTTCGTGCGCGAAGAGTTGGCCGCGCTGCTCGGCGCGCATGGCGCCCCCGTTTTCTCCGCGATCACCCGCTGGCCGCGGGCGATCCCGCAATACACGCTGGGCCATCTCGACCGCATCCGGCGCGCCGAGCAGGCGCAGCACGCAATGCCGGGGCTTCACCTGTGCGCGTCCTACCGGGGTGGCGTTGCGGTGGGCGACTGCATCAGGTCGGGGTGCGATACCGCCGAGGCGGTGGCCCGTTATCTCGGCCGCAAATGAAAATCCAACGCCCCGTCGTTCTTCGAGCCGATCGGCGTTTATCAGCGGCTGAAAAAACGGTTTCTGAGGCTTCCGGGCAGAGGGTTCCATTGCGCGGGTCCTGGCCCGCCGCCGTGGCATCCGGCACGGTGGCGTCGCATCACTGCCTAAAATAAACGGGGCGCGGGCTCAAAACGCCCGCGCCCCATGGCGACTCGATTATTGCCGCTGCTACTTCTTGTGGCAGGTCTTGCAGTTCTTGGGATCGCTGGATGCGAACGCCTTCTCGCCGTTGTGGCACACGCCGCAGTTCTCGCCCTTGTTCATCGTGGCCATCGTGATCTTGGTCGAGCCCTTCTTCATCTGGAAGATCTTGGTATGGCAGTCATTGCACTTGCCGCCCTTGTCAGCATGGGTCTTGCCGTCGAAGACCACTTTGCCCATCGGCCCGCCGGCAAACTCCACGGTCTTTCCGGGCGGCGCCGCTACAGCAATTCCGAAAAAGGCAACAGCTGCCGCAACGACCATCAATGCCTGGATTACCTTCATTGCGTGTCTCCTAAAAGAAAGGCTGAATTCGCATTCCGATTGTTCGTTGGCGCATGAAAACTATCGACCCTGCCACGCACGCGCCACACAAGGGAAATCCAGCCGATATTATAATCCCGGAAAAGGTTCAGGTGTAGGCACCTTGAACGGCCCATATGTTACCGAGTGTTACCGAGCAGTGATTTATTGCTCATGTCATTATGATGTTGCCCCGGCACTCAAGAGCCGAGCGGGAACCGAAAGAGTCATTTCGCGTTAGTAACCGGCACGCATTGCCCGGTGAAAACCGGCGAGCATGGGAAACGCGATGCTAGGTTTCCGTTCGTTTTGGGAATAAAATGCCTGTGGAGCCGTATGATGCGAAAAGCAATGCGAATCTGACAATTTCGCCCGCCCAAATAATCCCCCGAGGTTCGCGATGAAAACAATTCTGCTGGCTTTCCTTTTGCCGTTCGCGCTGATCGGCTGCATGGAACAGGATAAATCCCCTGGCAAGGTGATGCCCGAAAAGCCCAAGGCGGATATCGCGGCGGGAAAAACAATTGCTGCGCGTGACTGTGTTGGCTGCCATCGGCTGGATGGCAGCAATGCCGCGCCGGCCATTCCGATTCTCGCCGCACAGCGGGAGCGTTACCTGCTTGCCGCGCTCGAGGCCTACAAGGCCGGGACCCGCGTCCATGCCGCCCTCAAGGACTTGACGGGCCACATGAGCGAAGCGGACCTGCGCAATGTGGCGGCTTATTACGCCAGCCTTCCTGCGGTGGCCAGCGCCTGGTCGACGAAAGCCCAGGTAATCTCCCCTTATGAAAGCGGCAAGAAGCTGGCACAGGCCTGCGAGAAGTGCCACGGCGAAGGCGGAAACAGCACGACCACCGCCGTTCCGAGCCTCGCCGGTCAGCAGCCCCGTTACATGGTGCTGGCTGTCCAGGAGTACTTGCACGCCGAGCGCGAGCGGTCTCCCATGCATGCCATGTTGCCTCGCCTGGAGCGAGCGGAGCTGGAAAACATCGCGCTCTATTTTGCTTCGCAAACTCCCGCGCAACGCCCCGCACCGGCCGCAGGCGACCCGGCGGCGGGCGAGGCGCTGAGCGCAGTCTGCGGCGGTTGTCACGGACCGAGTGGCGTCAGCACGGACAGCGCGACGCCGACGCTTGCCAGTCAGGATCCTGTCTACCTGGTGAAGGCGATCAAGGCCTACCGGACCACGCGCAAGCGCGAGCGCATGCGTGAATACGTCGCCGGCTTGAGCGACAAGGAGATCGAGAACATCGCCGCGTTCTACACGACGCAGAAGTCGCAGCCGGCCGAGAAAGGCGAGGCGTTCCTGAAGGAGCTCGCGCAAAAATGCAATCGCTGCCATAACCCGAAGGCGGACCTGGGGGACCTGGCGGTGCCTAACATCCATGGCCAGGACAGGGACTATCTCGTCATGGCGCTGCGCGCCTACCGCGACGACCGGCGCGAGGTGTCGATGATGCATCGGATGAGCCTGCCGTACAGCGACACCATCATCGAGGGCATCTCGGCGTATTACGCTGGGCAGCCCACGAAATAGATCGCGGTCTCGTCGGACCGCATTGCCGCGGGTGCTTTAGAGCCTCCAAGAAAATGAATCCCCTCCTCGGGCAGGAGGGGATTACCCCGGCTCACCCTCGAAAACGACGGGAGTAACACAGGGTTGGTCAGTCTGTTGGGTGATCTTGGTCATGCCAGGAACCAGCCAGAAAGGCCGGTTCTCGCGTCACCCGGTTGGAAGTATGGGAGCCGGTGCGTCGGCCGGGTTACACAGTCAGGCGCGGCCGGCCTAGGCAAACCTCAAGATTCCCGGCGCGTCTTTTCCCGCTCATCTTGGCCGCGACGCCTGCGCAATTCGGCGTTTTTTCGCGTGCGGGCATTGGCGTCGGCCGCACAAAACGGCGCGCCGAAAAGTGGGTGGTCGCTGATCACCGCGTCGATTGCGCCCCTGCTGCAGCCGGCCTCACTGTTTAATGAGTGCCGCTAGTCCCGGCCCAGGGTTTAGTGCCTGCCAACTTGTGCCGATGACAGAGCGCGCGCTCGCGGCGCGCTCGCCCTCACGTTAGCCGACGCTGCCTGCTCGTTCCGCGACCTTGGACGGCGTCCTTCCTACCCACATCTGGTACATCGACACCACCCACATGAACGCGAAGCACGCGCCGTAGGCCGCGCCCCCGAGCATGACGACCCAGGCAAACGGATGGAACAGCTTGACGAGGTACCAGGAGATCACGTCCAGCACGATGCAGGCGAACGGTGTCGCCACGACCAGGCACTTGAGCCAGACAGGCCGGACGTAGGCATGGCTGAAGATCGAGCCCAGGATGAAAAAGATGAAACTGAGCCCGAAGAGATGGATGTGCGAGACGCGAACCAGCGTCGTGACCGCCGGGCCGGTATCTTTCTCGGTTACCTTGTGCAGGTTGTCGTATCCGTTCAGGTTGGCGAGATGCGGATTGCTGCCGTCGTGGCAGGCGAGGCAGCGCTTGTCGACGATCGGCCTGATCTGGTTCTCGTAGGCCGGGCGGTCCGCGCCCGCGCGCACCCAGGATATGACCACGTTGATCTCTTCCGACGGCAGCATGCTTCGCATCGGCCCGCGCAGGGCTGACTCGATCCTCGAATCCTCGCCGCTGCCGCTGTAGCCGATCACGATGTCTTCGTAGGAGAGCGAGCGCGGATTACCGTCCTTGGGCGCGTAGGTCGTGAAGATGTAGATCAGGGCAAACAGGTAGCCCATTCCGAGCACGAGAAGCGCCGCGGTATACAGCACCCGCACGCTGGTCGGAATCTCGGAATAATGATGATACATCCGGTGAAGTGGAGCATCACTCATGATCTATCCCCTTTGGGTGCTGCCATCAAAAACAACCGGCGTGCAGGATGGCGGGCCGCGCCGACGCTGCCGCTCAGCGTCGGAAACAAGCCCGGCCACTCATGCGAAGACCGTCCGGCCAGGAAAAACAGGTTGCGTCCGCGCCAGCGCTCGCGGCGGGCGGCCGCAAGGATTTGCTTGATCACTTGCATGGCACCGCTACGTAGACGAAAGCGCGCGCCCGCTGGCGCGCATAGTATGCCGCAAGGCCTGCAATATCGGCGTCCGTCAGCGTGCTGGACATTGCCGCCATTACGGAGTCCTTGCGCGCGCCGCTCTGGTAGGCATGGAGCACCTTGTCGAGGTAATCGGCTCGTTGCGCGGCCAGCGCCGGCGTGCGCGGATCGGTGCTGTTGCCGCTGACGCCATGACAGCGGTCGCAGCGCTGCACCCAGGCAGCAGTGCTCAACGGCCGCGCCACCTTTGGCGGCTGCGGTTGCTGGGCGGCATAGAATGCCGCCAGATTCTTCATTGCCGTTTCGTCGAGCTTGGCCACGGCATTCTTCATCGTGCCTTCGCTGCGCGAGCCATCCTTGTAGGCCTTGAGCGCGGCGACGAAGTATTCGGCATCCTGGCCTGCAATACTCGGATTGGCCGGATTCCCGCTGACACCCTGCTCGCCGTGGCAACCGGCGCAATCCGCGGCCGCCTTCTTGCCGGCGGCTGGATCACCGGCTGCGGGTGTTTCCGCCCGCCGCGGCTTCTGCAGGCCGTAGTACAGCGCAAGGTTGTTCAAATCCGCGTCGGTCAGCGGCGTGGCGAGCGACTTCATCATGTCGTTCTTGCGGTGCCCGTCCGCGTAGCCTTTCATCGCCACGACGAAATATTTCGGATCGAGCCCGGCGAGGCTGGGCATGCCGGGCGTTTTGCTCACCCCGTCTTCGCCATGGCACCCGCCGCAGGCTGCGGCCGCGGCTTTGCCCGCGGCAACCGGGTCGGGCCGGGCCGGCGGCACCTTGGTGGCTGACGGGAGCGGCTGCGCCGGCTCGAGGCTGCTGTAATAGGCCGCTACCTTCACCAGCGCGTCTTCACTCAGGAACTTGACGGCGCCCCCCATGACCGGGTCACTCCGCTCCCCAGTCTGGTAGGCGCGCAGCTTGTTGTAGAGATACGCCGGGCGCTGGCCCGCGATATGCGGAATGCCTTTGGTCGCGCTGATGCCGTTTGCCCCGTGGCAACGGGCGCACGTTTCCGAGACCCGACGGCCTTCGGCAATGTCCGCTGGGGTTGCCGTAATGGCCCGCAGGTCGTCGGCCTTTGCCGGGGTTTCACCCCGCTCGGCCGCCGCGGCCGGAAACGACAAGAGGATCGCCGCAATGGACGGGAACAGTAATCGGGAAAGTTGTGTCTGCGCAGTTCGAGTCATCGACCTTTCCTCATGCAGTTTCGTGAATGCCGACCCGGCGACTCCGGCGCTGCCACAACATCATACCCGCGCTGCGTGGTGGCGCACCAAGCGACTTCAGAAACAAAAACCATCGCGGCGCTCAGTAGGGCTTGAACTCGAACTCGGTCTGGATCTCGCGCGACACGCCCGGCCGGCGGACCCGCACGACGATCCGATAGGGGTTCTTGCCAGTCATGCGGAAGTAATTGCCATAGCTCTTCGTGCCCTTGAGCGCCACGAGCTCGAGCTTCTTCGTTTCGCCTCCCGACACCGGTTCGGTGGCGCTGACCTCCACTTCCGCATTGTCGATGGCCAGGCGAGTCTTGCTGTCGAACAGCGAAATGTTGAGATGGTAATAGCCTCTGCCGCTCGGGATGCCGCCGTGAATCATGCGTTCCGGATCGTTTTTCGCATAGCGCTCGCGCATCGTCTCGGCTGAGACGATGCCGAGGTAGATTTCTGTCCCGTTCGCCACCTTGCGATTCGGGTCGTGCACCGCGATCGGCGCGGCCTGGGCAGGTTCGGTTGCCGTGCCGGCGGGATTGAACATGTGCAGAATGGCAGCGCGCAGCTCGAGATCGGTGAGATCGGCCATCCCGCCGCGCGGCGGCATGGGGCCATGCCCGTTGATGGCCGAGCGCACGAGGAAATCGATGCCTTTTCTCATCCGCAATATCCACGCCGTGCGGTCGCCGATCTTCGGCGCGCCGAACACCCCGGTCTCGTGGCACTTCGAGCAATTCGCGTCGACGATCTGCTTGCCTTTGCGCTCGAGAGCCGGGGTGACGCCGCCGATCGGCTCGACCCATTGGCCGCCCGAGCGGTTGACCATGTAGGTGACGGCGCGCTCGATCTCGAGATCGCTGAGACCCGGATTGCCGCCATGCGACGGCATGTCGCGAATACCCTTCAACGCGCTTTCCGAGAGGCTGGTCAGGCCCCGCGAGGCCAGGGGCGCCCACGCGTCCTGATTGCCGATCCTCGGCGCGCCCTTCGCGCCGGTGGCATGACAGGCAGCGCACACTTCGTCGACAACCTGCTTCCCGCTGCGGTCGCCGTTTTGGGCAATCGACGTTACCGGCGCGACCAGCGCCGCAACAGAAAAAACGAGCGCGAGCAGTCGGCCGAGATGATTGGCAGAAGACGATTGTCTCTCGTCACGCGCTGCATTTTGCATGGCCAGCAGCCTCTTCAAGCGTGCGGGCACGGCCATTTTGGGTATGGAAACCATGGGCCGATCCGTCGTTTTGGGAACGTTATTGCGGAAGAATCGAATAACAGACGAGACGCATTATAACCCCCAACCAATCACTTATGCGCACCTCCGTGCCCGAAGTGCTGGCGCGGGCGTGCTCCCGGAACGGCGCCTGCGTTTGCACAGCCTGATTTCCAATTGCCATGCTGCAATATTTCATGGGGGAGGACGAGGGGGCATCCCCTGTGCCCCACGCGGCAACAGCCGGATGACTCCGCACGGAAAAAAGCGGTGACGAGGTCACAATGACCCCGATGAAGACTGCGTCATTGGTGGCAACCCGCATAGGCGCATGCGCAACTCCGGCAGCCCTTACCCCGGCGTCGAGATGGTTTGTCCGCCAATGGCGAGGTTCTCGCAAAACACGAAGCCGAAAACAGTGCCGGGACGACACTCGAGGCAGCGCGAAAAATCATGAGGCGTTCCTTGTTCAGCGCCGGATCCAATACGAAAGCGACGGGAGCAGCGCGGTCAGACCGACGGTGAACCGCAGAAGGAGAGTCGAAGTGAGTGCGGATTCAGGCAGCATCCCGGGATCAATGCGATGGCTGTGCGCATTTTTGTTCGGATGAGAGGTGCGGACAACGCCGACGGGAGTTCAATCCCTTCGCACGCGAACCGAACTTTTTTTCAACGGGTGCGGCGCGCGCTGTTGTCTTGGTCGAGCCTGATCGGAGGAACGGCAGCGGTCAAAAACCCGGAGGTGAGACCTCACCAATGCCGCGGCAGAAACATGCCCCAGCGAATATCGGCTCCCCGATGAATACAACGCGACATGGCGCGAAAAGCGAAACGTATGGCACGAGGAGCGAAGCGCGACGCCACAATACAAGTGCAGTTATTTGCTTGAGAGACAGCACGCGCGCGAGATTGAGAGCTTATTTGGGCGTGAAATGCAAGTCTGAAACTTTGACGAGCCTGCGCCTGACTCATCCGCCAGTTTGGGGTGCGGTTTGCTCATGTTTTCAGCCACATGACGTGGTTAATCGTTTCCGGCCAATGGGTTGGGCAATTTGACCTATGTCAAATACTCCAGGGCGCTGTTTTGTTAGTCTCGATCCCAAAGTGGGTATGTGTACGCAATCGGTTCCCGGTCGCAACGCTTCCCAAAATGGATGCAGCGCGATGAAACAGGCGGCCAAGAGCGAACGGACTGAACATTGAAGAAGCAGGTAAGGTCGGCGAAAACCCAGGCTGTCGGTGCAGCGAGGGTTAGCTACGTGCGGCTTCTTCCGCAATCATCTTCCAGGAATTTTTGAACGAAGGGGAAAAACATGAAGCTCACCCTTAGCCGATTTGCTCTCGTGGCCCTCACTGTTGCCGGCTTGGCCGGTGCCGGTTGTGGTGGTGGTGGAGGTGGTGGTGCTGCACCACCTCCAGGGGGCGGAACACCTCCGCCGTCGGGTCTCGTTCCGGCGCCTGTTCCTCCGGGCGCTGCGCCGATTGACATCGGCACCTTGACTCCCGATCAGATTGCCGCGCTGCAGCCGCAGATCGTGTTCGGCAATGCCGTCGTGGCGAGCCCACCGGCGGTGAGTTTTGCCGTGCAGGACCCCGCGGGCAATCCGATCATCGGGCTTGGGGTGTTGCGAACCCAGGGGGATCTGAATTACCTGCGCTTCGGCATTGCGAAGCTGGTGCCGGGTGCGCCTGCCCCGGGTACGACAGCAACGACCCCGAGCAAGTGGGTCAACTACATCGTGCTGGGCAGCGGCAACGGTAGCCGGCCTAACGTGGAGCGCACCGGCACGCTGGTGGATAACGGCAACGGCACCTACGTTTACACGTTCGCCACCGACATCGCGACGGTCGCGGCCCAGCTCGCAGCGGCACCAGCACCGGCCGGGACGATCGCGGATTTGGGCGATCTCACCTATGATGCGAGCCTCACCCACCGCCTGGTGATCCAGCTCTCCGGCGACGGCATGGCACCGGCAAACGGGATTTATGACTTCATCCCGGCGACCGGTAACAAGGTCGCGGCGGCTGACTTCCAGCGGCAGGTGGTTTCGATCGACAACTGCAACGAGTGCCACAACAAACTCGCGATACACGGCTCTGCCCGTATCGATACGCAGTTCTGCGTCATCTGCCATACGGATCAGCGCAAGTTCGGGCGCACCAACGTGGCGTCCGTCGCGGGGGCATTCCCGGCGCTCACGGAAGACGTAACGACCGACCCGGATACCGGGTACAAAGAGTACGATTATTCGCCAAGCCTTTACCTAGGTGACGGCGAGACCATGGGCGACTTCCCGAGGATGGTCCACAAGATCCACCACGGCCATAACCTCACCAAGCAGAACTACAACTACGCCGGCCTCCCGTACAACCTCATCGGCTATCCGATGCTGGACGAAGGCGAGCGCATGTGCACCAAGTGCCACGACAACGGCAAGGCGGCCCAGGCCGACAACTGGAAGAACGTGCCGAGCCAGATCGCCTGCGGTGCCTGTCA
>LJTT01000061.1 GCA_001303585.1 Betaproteobacteria bacterium SG8_41 | reverse complement strand
CGGCGGACGGCGCATCGGACAGGCGGGACCGCGCGGCTACGGCCGGGGGCGCTGGAACTGATATACAGCTGCTTGCCTTGCGCCGCGTCACGGGGCGCCGAGTTCCTCAGGGGACCGGCGCCTTTCTCTTTTCCGCTCCTATCTCCGGATCCAAGAGACCAGGTAAACAATAGCGGCTCAAAACACCAAAAACCGCAATGATCAAAATTGCACCGTTTACCACTCGCCGCTTACCGAGCCCTTTCGGCCAGGAGAAGACGTCAGGTTCATCGCGTTGTTTGAGTCGGCGATGGTCTCGAGCGCAACCGATCAAAGACACCCCTTAGCCCATTTATTTGTTCAAATATTGACGAAAGTCAACACGTTTTAATACTGGAAGAATTAGTTTATTTCCCGAGAACATGGTTAGTGCCTCTGCCAGCGTATGCGTGCCGATACTGGTTATCTTGACTGACGGGAGTGATGGATATGCGTACCTTTATCGCGATAGTTGCATTACTATTTGCAGGTCAGGCTTCAGCTCTGGATCCTGCGACTTTCCGGCTCAATACTGGAGCCAATCTCGTTGAGCTTTGTGGCCTTCCCGCTGAGGACCCTATCTATGCCAAGGCGATGGAGTTCTGTAATGGATACTTGGTAGGAGCCTATCAGTACTATGACGCGACAGAGCCGGCCTCGAACCGTTTTGTTTGTGCGCCCAATCCAAGGCCGGCGCTTGCCGAGGTGATGCAAGCTTTTGTCGCCTGGGCAAAGGCTAACCCGCAGCACCTAAATGAGCGACCGGTGGATACCTTATTCAGGTTTTTAGCAAAAACCTACCCATGCAGTAACTGAAGCCATCGGCTAACACGATGAAAAGGAGAAGCTCCATGAACCGGAATCTTTTTGTCTCCTGCGCGCTGATCAGCTCAATGGCTTTGGCAGGGTGCGCGGGTATGAGTGACACGGAACGGCGCGTGACCACGGGCGCTGCGGTTGGCGGAGCCGCTGCGGGCATCGTTTCCGGCAGTTGGGGATGGGCTGCCGCGGGCGCTGCGGCGGGCGCAGCGAGTGGTTATCTTTACGACCAGAGCCAGAAGAACGAGCAGAAGGCATACGAGCAGGGCGTGAAGGACGGTCAGAAAAAGTAGACTCGCCAACAAACCAACAAACGGGGACAGACCACCATTTCCACTATTTCCAGGATTCGAAAACGGGAAAACGTGGCCCGTCCCCGGTTTTTGGTCGCGTGGATCTTGGGCTTTGCAGTCGCGGCCGGCTTGTCGGCTCCTCCGGTCGGCTCCCAGGATTTGCGCGCCAGGACGCCCGACCCCGCTGTGGCCGCGGCGACATCACAGGCAATCAGGGCCCGGTACGAAGCAGCAGCAAAGATTTCTTCCACCGCTCAACGCGATAAGGAGTACGGCACCCTGGTCGGCTATGCGTCAGGAGCTGGCGATTTTGAGCTCGCGATGGAGATCGCCGCCCGCATATCCGCCGCGGGCACGCGCGACACCTGTTACGCAAGGATCGTCTACCAGGCCATGAAACTGGGCGACATTGCCGCAGCCGACAGGGCAGCCGAAAAAATATCCTCGGTCATACTGCGGGACGAACAGTTCAAGAAAATTGGCGACTCCTGTCCGTCCAATACGACGACGGAAGGAGCCGCCTCGGTTCTGGGATTGGACGGCGGGAAGCCGAAGGGACCTGTCCACCGCTCCGACCGCGAGCGGTAAGCACGCAAATTGACGCGAGGTGAGGAGGCGATCGCCGCGTCACCGTCTGGCTCAGAAGGTCCTGAAGAAGGCCCGTCCCCTCTACGGCGCCGGGATAATCCTGTGTAACGTGCCGCCAAAAATCACAACGAATATTTCGCCGGCGAGCAATTCTGCGAACGAAACCACTGACAGACCGCTGCTGACGGCGGGCACGACAACAGGGGAAGCGCCGGCGATCTCGCGCAAGGCCCAGATGGTTCTCGAACAGAAATCGCCGAACAGATAGATGCCGAACAACAAATGGGGACAGACCACCATTTCCAGAATCCGGGACTCGAAAACGGGGAAACGTGGGCTGTCCACGGTTTTTAACGATGATTTGCCTGGTTCTTTCGATATTCGCGCGGTGAAACGCCGGTCCAGGACCTGAAGGCCCGGGTGAAGCTGGTCGGGTCGCTGAATCCGAGTGACGTGGCAATCCCCGTAATCGGCCGGTCTGAGTTTTCCAACTCGTCGATGGCGCGACGCTTTTTGAGCTCGCTGATTTCGGCGGAGAGCGTTGTGCCCACTGCCCTGAGCTTGCGCTGGAGTGACTGCCGGCTGGTCCCGATCAATTGCGCCACGAAGTCGACGCCCAGATTCGCTATAGACAAATGCGGTAACAGTGCATGGCGAAGCGCTTCCAGAAACGCGGTCGGCACATCGAGTCGACCCTGGTTGCCCGAAGAGGAGCGTGCGAAAGCTTGTCGATTGAACGGTTCCAGCAACCATGCCGACGGAAAGCGGACCGTCGTCCCCATGCGGTCGCCCCTAAAGACATGGACACCCAAGTACTTCTCGGGAAGCGCGCCGGGATCGGCAACCGTAAGCAAGATTTGCTCCGGTTTCCAAGATTCACCTGCGCCCCGGCGCAGCAGACCCAGCACGTAGGCTGCGGTGAACGCGTCATTTTGAGCGGGCACGATCTCCTGCTCGCTGGTTCGTCGTTCCCGAAAGAAAGCGAAGCTTGGCCCGACCTCGAGTGCATGGTGTGCGGACGTGGCTTCATCCTTCACGGCGCAGATGAACCGGATCAGAAACTCCCCCAGCGTCCCTGCGCGCGATACCGCATCGACTAGTGGCGGCCAGCTGGCCCAGTCGAGCGATTCACCGACGCGGGCACAGAGGTAAGGATCGTTTGCTGCCTGGGCAGCGGCTTCCAGAAAACGGTGAATGACGATGGGAGGCACAAAAACGTTGGGATCGAGGACCGTCTGACGTACCAATCCGTTCGCCGCAAGGACGCCGGCCGTGTTCAGGCGCCGACGATCCAGTTCCTGCACCATCGGCTGGATCAGGCTGAGGCGGACCAATGGAAGGGGGGACTTCTGATTCATCTGGCTAATTCCGACATTGCATAGTGGTGATAACTTGGCATTAATCGCACGAGTTTGCCACAGAAACTTGCAGTATCTGCTTTTCGTCTGCGCTGGATGACGCGATCGGCAAGGTATCACGCAGGGCCGTTCGATAGTATTTCGGACTTGATACGGCTCGGTTTTTCGCGCGCTCAGTGATCGCATCGCGCGAACCGAAGGCTCGTCCATGTCCGTGATCAGCGCCCGTGTAATTGATGAACAGGAGGTACGCCCAATGATGCGTCTCAGCCAACTACTCGCAGCGATCCTTTCTCTTTTCCTGCTCGGACCGGGAGCAGGCACCTATGCCGAGGACCTGCCAGACCGGGTCATTCTGTTCAAGAACGTCAACATCTTCGACGGGAAGAGCGACCAACTGATCAAGGGTCGGGACGTACTTGTCGTCCGGAACAAGATCCACAAGATCGCCAAGGAGATCCCGACCGGTGGCACCTACGAAGTCCAAGTGACCAGCGGCGGCGAAAGGAAAGTAAAGGTTCTCTCCGATTTCGCTCCCAGTGTGTACGAAATCACCGTAATGGAGGCCGGGGCGGAGACCACAAAGAAAAAGGTCGATGTCCAGGTTATCGACGGCGGTGGCCGCACGCTGCTGCCCGGCTTCATCGAGACTCATGCGCACCTGATGCTCATGGGCCCGAGTTTGCCGGCGATGGAAGGCATGACGACATGGGAGGATTTCGCCATCCACGGTGTGCGGATGGCCGAGATGTACCTGATGCAGGGATTCACTACCGTTCGTGATGCCGGTGGCGCCAACGGGGGTCTCCGCAGGGCTATCGACTCCGGCCAGATCGTTGGTCCGCGCTACTACCCGTCGGGAGCGTTCCTCGGCACTCGCGGTGGACACGCGGACTTCGCGAACTTCACGTCGCCCGTTGGACAGTCGACCAACTTCAGCCGCCTGAACATGGCGCAGGAGGTTGACAGTGTCGCCGACGTCCAGAAGTTCGGTCGCAACAACTTCCGCATGGGGGCCACCCAGCTCAAGTTCATGCAGTCCGGCGGTGTCGTTTCGGCTTTCGACCCGTGGCAGCTGCTTGCCGGGTCCAAGGCCGAGATCGAGGCGGCGGTCCAGGTGGCCAACGAGTACGGCAGCTACGTGATGGCGCATTCCTACCGCAAGGAAGCCATCATGACCGCGCTGAACGCGGGCGTGAGGTCGATCGAGCACGGCTTCGCCTTCGACTGCGAGATCGCCGAGCTGATGAAGAAGAGGGGCGCCTACATCACCACGAACCTGACGGCCTTCGATCCCGGGCTGCTCGACATTCCGTCGATCAAGAATGTTCCGGCAAGTTTGGCCAAGGCGAAATCGGCGTCCAAGACCTTTGCGGGATACATCGACAACATGAAGAAGTGCCCGGTCAAGCGCGGGTTCCAGACAGACTGCGTAGGGTCCGTGGAGGCCTGCAACATACAGATCGCCTATGAAAAGAACCTCAACAACAAGTTCTTCGGGGCCCACACGTCGCTCGTGACGCTCACTTCGACCGGCGGCGAGATCGTCGCCCTGTCGGGCGACTTCATGAACCCCTATGCCGAGGGCAAGCTCGGCGTGATCGAGGAAGGCGCCTATGCCGACATCTTGATCGTCGACGGCAACCCGCTGAAGGATTTCTCGGTCGTCGGCACCAGTGACAAATGGTTCGACGCGAAGCCCCGGCCGAAAAGCCCCGAGACGATCCGGATCATCATGAAGGACGGCAAGATCTACAAGAACACGCTATGAATCGCGACGGACGGTGGGGCATGCTGCATCCCGAGCCGCACCGCCGTTCCAGGCTGAAAGGAAGGGATACATGAGATCGATCGCCCTTCGCGTGGTCGCCATTGGGTTTCTGATTGCTGCCTTACCTGTTGCGGCGGGAGAAGCGCCGCACCTGGATTGGTCGCAACTCATGGACCAGTCGGTACAAAGCTACGATGACCCCTACCGCGAACTGGCGCGGGACCAGCTGATCAGCCTGGTCACGGTCGCCAGGCTGCGAGAAAAGGCCGAGAGAGGCGAATTCATCGATGAAGATCGGCTCTCCGTAGAGACCGCTTCCCTGACCGCAGCGGGCATCGATGTCGACAACCTGATCGCTCAGCGCTGGGTTGTGGCGGAGCGACGCGAACGCGCGGCCACTTCGGGCAACAAGGAGGTGGATGGGCGCGAGGTCATGTTGTCGGGTTTCGCGATTCCTGCGCCCATGGATGATGACGGCACGGCGACGGCCTACCTGGTCGCGGAGCGCGGCATGTGCAGCCACATGCCGCCACCCTCGCCGAACCAGATGGTGCGGCTGCGACTGCCCGACCACTGGCGGCCTCAGGCCATCTACGAGCCGGTCCGGGTCTCGGGGCTCCTGTCGATTGCACCCACGACACGCATGGTGCGTGTCGTCGATGGGCTGGTACCGATGCGTGCAACGTTCACCATGAATGTGTCGAGCGTCGAAACGCCTGGTTCGCTGCGTGGCGCCGAGGTGTCACAGCACATGGCATCCAAAGCCTCCCATAGTCGTGGGAGCGCCAAAGATAAGCATAAGCACTAGGAGGACAGTCGTGAAACTCAGTCAAGCACTCGCAGCCGGGCTGCTCCTCACCTTGGGCACCGTTGCCATCGCGCAAGACGCAAGTTGGCAGCCGATCACGGGTACCGAGAATCTGCGTAGCTTGATCAGCGGGCTAAAGGTCGAACGGACGTTGCCGAGCGGCGAGGTAAGCCGGGGGGAGTACAACGCCGACGGCACCGGAACGCTCTTCTCCTGGGGCGCTTCAATTCCACGGACATGGACGGTCGAAGGCGGTGACCGGATTTGCATTGCGGAGGCGGCGCAGACGCAGTGCTATCGCATCGAACGGAGCGGCTCGGATCCCGCCCTCTACCGCGCCATCGATGTGGCAACGGGACGAACGGTCGAGTTTCGAAGGGCCGACGGTCGCACTCGCGTCACGCGTCAAACCGGCGAACGTCCCGATCAAGGTAGCGCGGCAACACCGTCTGCATCAGAGCTGGCGGCCGAGCTATCGAACCCAAACACCGCCGTCGCCACCCTGACATTCAAGAACCAATTCCGCTGGTTCGATGGCGATCTACCCAATGCGAGCAGGCAGGAGGGCTACACGGTGACGTTTCAGCCGGCACTGCCGTTCGTGCTAAAGAACGGAGACAAGATCATCTGGCGGCCGGCGATACCGGTGTTCGTCGATCAGCCGGTGTTCAATGCGAACCAGGGTGACTTCGAAGGGGAGAGCGGACTTGGTGACATCGCGTTCGACCTCGCCTACGCACCGAAGACGGAAGGTGGCCTGCTGTTCGCATACGGTCTGATTGCCTCATTACCAACCGCGACGAACGATTTGGGCACCAAGCGCTGGACGCTGGGTCCGGAGGTTCTCATCGGCAAGGTCGCGCCAAAATACGTTGTGGGAGTCTTTCCGAGTCACCAATGGGATGTCGGCGGGTCCGGTAAAGCCGATGTCAACCTGACCAGTGTCCAGGCGTTCTACACCTACCTCCCCGGCGGTGGCTGGAGCATCGGTTCAGCGCCAATCATCAACTACGACTGGGTCTCCAAGCAGTGGACGGTCCCTTTGCAGGTCAACGTCGGAAAGACGGTTGTGCTCGGCGGACGGCCTTGGAAGTTCTCGGTAGAGCTCAACTACTACGTCGAGAGACCGGATGCGTTCGGACCAAAGTGGATGCTCGGCCTCAACGTCGCTCCGGTGGTCAAGAACGGACTTGCCAGCTGGTTCGGGGTTTGAGCAGGTGTCCGCATCGGCCAAGGCGAATCCCCCAGTTTCTCCCAGTCGAAAAAGCCAGTCGGACTAGAAACACCGGTCGGTACCAACCTGCCATGGCACTAAAGAACCTCGCTGCCGCCGTGACTGCTCTGTGTCTGTCCTCAGTCGCTGTTTCACTGTCTGCGGCAGAAAACCAAGGCGCTGACTTCGGCGGTCCCGATGCGGTCGAGAACGTAATTGCCGACGATGCCCGGCCAATCCCGGCCTTGGTGAAGGAGCGGCTGCTCGATCCCTGGTTTGAGTGGAAGGCGTCGCTGAAGAAGGAGACCGGCGTGTCTTTCGGTCTCGATTACTCGGCCCTCCTCTTGCGCGCCGATGAGAGCCTTGGCGAGGATCGGGCTTCTGCCGGCATGCTGCGTTTTTTCGGTGGTTGGGACCTCGTAGGCCGAGGCACCAAGAACACGGGCGCGCTGGTGTGGAAGGTCGAGCATCGCCATCGCTACGACGACGTGGCGCCGAGCGGTTTTGGGCTGGGCGAGCTGGGTTATGCGGGATTCATTGGCGCCCCATGGAGCAACCAGGGAACGCGCCTGACCAACCTGTATTGGCGGCAGCGCTTCAACGAGGGAACAGCCACTATCGTCGGCGGCTATCTGGATGTCACGGATTATGTGGATACCTTCGTCGGCGGCTCGCCCTGGACGGGGTTCACGAATCTGGTCTTTAGCACAGGGTCGGCCAGCATGTTCCTGCCCAATGACGCGACCCTCGGTGTGGCGGGGGCGAGCATGCTCAACGAAAATATCTATGTCATCGGCGGCATCTCCAACGCCTACGCCGATCCGACGAACCCCTTCGACGACAGCTTCGATCGTTTCTTCAACGACGGTGAACACTTCACATCGCTCGAATTCGGTTGGACCTCATCGCGCGAGCGCATCTACCAGGACAATACCCACGTGACCTTGTGGCATGTGGACGACAGCGTCGCGGCGGGGGCCGTCAAGGGGTGGGGAGCAGCCTTCTCCTACATTCGTCATCTAGACGATCGCTGGATGCCGTTCTTGCGGGGCGGCTATGCCGACGATGGCGGCAGCCTGCTGCAGAAATCGATCAGCGCAGGGGTGCTGTATCAAAGAAACCCCGGCGCAGACCTCCTTGGAATAGGCGTGAACTGGGGGGAGCCGAACGAAAGCACCTTTGGACCGGGCCTGAAGAACCAGTACACGATCGAGGCCTTCTACCGCATACCGGTCACGCAGCAGTTCGCATTGACTCCGAGCATCCAGTTCATCAAAGACCCCGTGTTGAATCCAACGGAGGATTCCATTTGGGTGCTTGGCGTCCGCGCGCGGCTTGCGTTCTAAGCGGGGGCGACACGATCCAGCGCGGCCGCAACGGCAGGCGCTCTACCTTTCAATCCGGCTCAGCCTCGACCTCGGAGTAACCGCATGTGTGTGCAGGCGGGTTCGACCCATTACATCTCCATTTCGGGCCGAGAGACGACGCGCAAAAAACGTCGGCCAACGGAAGCGGACATTCCCAACCAGACAACACTGGCCCAGTCGGTTGTGGGGTGCTTCGAAAGCGCGCGGCGACCCGGCAACAAATACGCGGCGACGTGACGCTGCGCTTGGTCATTCGCGCAAATTTTTCAAATGATGCCTATACAGCGGGAGAGTTACAGCCGCCAGCCTCAGCGCACACGCAGCGCGAGAAGGTCCATGGTCAGTGCCACCCCCATATGCACGACAACGCCGCCGGCAATCGAGCGTGTGCGTTGTGCCACCTCGGCCAGTATCACGCCTGCAACGATCGCCGCCAGCGCCTCGGGCAGCGGCTTATGAAAGTGAATCATGCAGTATGGCACGACAGAGACCCAGACCGCCGCGCGGCCCAGAACCTGGCCGAGACCAATCGCGAGGAACCCGCGAAAAAAGAATTCGAGCGCCAGAAACTGGGCCAGATACGCCAGCTCCCAGACCAGCACGGCTTGCGTCGGCGCAATGAATGCTGCACGGAAGAACGGGTAGACGGCCAGAAACCCGGGCTGGCTGGCCGCATAAAACACAATCGGCATCATCACCAGCAACATGACGCCATACAGGATCCAGTGACGCAGGGGCACGTCCAAACGCCAGCCAAAGTCCCGCAGCCGCTGACCAAAGCC
The DNA here is from genome assembly GCA_001303585.1 of Betaproteobacteria bacterium SG8_41. Lineage (GTDB taxonomy): Bacteria > Pseudomonadota > Gammaproteobacteria > Burkholderiales > SG8-41 > SG8-41. Next base: position 19,060 of record LJTT01000061.1, on the reverse strand, counting down.
GAATCGCACGATCAGCATGGGTATCGGCAGGTAAAAAGCGATGCTTCCCAGCGCCCACCACAGGTGCGGATAGAGCCCCATGTGGGGCGCGCTCCACTGCGGAAAGTGACGGATGAAAAACGCCGGCCGGAAAACGAACTCCAGCAACGTCAGCGCCAACGCGGTGTAAACGAGCGTGATCGCAACGCGACGAGTGGCGGGATCCATCGGGCCATGAGGGCTCGGCAGGCTCCGTTGCAGAACGCGCATCAACATACCGATATACCTGCCGCAATACCCGAAGACGGACTCCAAATATTATCGGAGAAGCTGACGCCACCCCAGGAATCTTTTTCCCCAACCCCGATCCGCGGTCAGTGCCGGGCCACCCTCTTCTCGTCGTGCAACCTCGCGCTCTCGAGTATGTCCAGCTCAGGGCGGTAAATGGAGGTCTCGATTTCCAGGAAGCCGAGTACCGTGTGAAAGATGTTGTCGTGCGAGAATCGCATTCCGCGTTTCTTGTGAATTTCCGGAATATTCACGTCGTCGAAACTCGAGCCGAACCACATTACAGCAGGCACGCGGAGCTGCGATTCGGGCGCGACGAATTTAGGAAATCCGTGCAGGTACATGCCGTTTTCTCCCAGCGACTCCCCGTGATCGCTGACGTAGAACAGGGCAGCCTCGAACCGGCCGCTGTTCTTTTCGAGCACGTCGATCGTCTTGGCCAGAAAATGATCCGTATAAAGAATCGCGTTGTCGTAGGCGTTGTCGATCTCCTCGCGACTGCAGCGGCTGAGCTCGTTAGTTTTGCAGGCGGGCGTGAATTTTTCAAATTCCGGCGGATAACGCAGGAAATAGGCGGGGCCGTGGTTTCCCATCTGGTGCAGCACGATGAAAATATCTCCCTTGGGATGTGAATCGATATAAGGCTGCAACGCGCTTAGCATGCCCTCATCACGGCATTCGACATCGCAGACAGGGTTGACGCTCGCAGACCGGTAGTCCTGAAAGGGCACGCGCACCGCGACACCTTTCGAGTCCGAGTTGTTCTCCAGCCAGAGAACATTGACGCCGCTGCGCTGAAGGACATCGAGCAAATTCTCGCTGGCCGCCGCCTTGCGCGAGCCGGCCGCGGCCTCCCCACCCAGTGAAAACATGCACGGAACGGAAATCGCGGTCGATGTGCCGCAGGCCCAGAAATTGGTAAAACTGATTGCGTTGGCCTTTCTCAACATCGGGTTCGTGTCGCGTTGATAGCCGTTGAGAGAAAAACGGTCCGCGCGGGCGGTCTCGCCCACGACCATGATGATCAACTCGCGGTGCGTGTCCCACGCCGGGATTTTTGAATCAGCGCCAATTGCCACGACGGGACCGCTCGAGCCTGGTGCCAGGAAACGGGTCGCATACTTGATCACCGAGTACACGTAGTACGTCGGGTTCGCGTACGCGCGCAGAACCTTGTGCTCGCGATAAAAGCTGGCGTAGAAGCTTCCGAACGCCACCACCAGTCCAACCATGACCGAGAGCGTGATACCCACCAACTTGAGGCGCGCAAAGGACTCGACGCGCAATCCGCGCCAACGCAGCGGTGTCCTGCTGACAGCAAGCGCCGGCACGATACCGAGCACCGCGATGTACACCAGCAGCTTGAGACTGGCCAGATCCCGGGCCTCGGCCGGGTGGGTCAGCACGATGTTGTGGAGCATCTCGTCATTGATGACGATCCCGTAACTGTCCATAAAGTAAGCCGCCAGCGCGGACAGCAGCAAAAAGAGGATCAGCACGGGCTTCGTCGAATGCTTGAAACACAACATTGCGAACAGGATGATGGTCGCGCCGCCGAACACGATGATCACGGAAAGCAGGGCCATCGCGTTGCCGCCCATTATCGGATAAGTCTTCAGCACGTTCGAAATGAACGCGCCATTTCCAAAGGCGGTCAGAAACGCGGCGACCAGAAGGATCAGGGTATTGCTGGTCAGGCCAGTCCTTGGCAGGCGAAATGGGACCATGGGATCAGGGGGCCGCGCGTTGCTGCGTGCGGCGCGTCAATTGCGGCTTCGTTACTGGACGGACAGGAAACAGCTTCAATGAACTTGCGCCATCGTCAGATGGGGCAGCGTAATGGTTGCAGCATCGCTCATGTTGTTTACCTGGGCGGAACTCAAGTTGGCAAGGGGACCGCTCGATGCACCAATGACCGCATCAAGCCATGTTCGTTGACCGACGGTTTCACCAGATACCTTTTGAGCTCCATCCTTGCGGACAAACTCCGATTCCGGGAGAGCCGAAGTTTACAGCTTCGCCGCCGCCGTTGGTGCAACAACGCGTCTGAACGTCCCTGATGTTTGGCTTTTTCCGTGGGTTACAACCCCACTTGCGGGGAAAATCCAGGCATTCGAGGGACACCGGACAACAGGCGATCGGGACCGGCAAACAGCTGACTTGCTTGAGCAGCGTTGCCGGCGCTCGAGGCCGAGTGCCAGATTTCGAGCAACTGAACCTTACGGTGGCACCACCTCAATGAAAGCCACCCAGCGACCTGGTCACCCAGTCGCCACGCAGCTACCACAGCGCCTTGAGCCTTCCGCCGTCCAGGTTGAGCGACACGCCAGTGATGTAGCTCGCTCGTTCCGAGCAAAGAAACACGATGGCGTTCGCCAGCTCCTCGGGCTTGCCGAAGCGGTTCACTGCGTTCTTGCGCGCCGCGAGGCGCCGCGCCTCCTCCTCCGACTTCGCGCCGAGCTCGCTCGCCAGGCCCTGGGCGTTGCGCTGCCACAGGTTGGTGTCCACCCAGCCCGGGCAGACCGCATTCACGAGAATCCCTTCCTCGCCGAATTCGGTCGAGAGCGACTTGGTGATATTGAGCAGCCCGCTGTTGGTAATGCCGCTGCCGAACATGTAGGGATCGGGCTCCTTGCCCGCGCCGCCGATCATGTTGACGATCCGCCCCCAGCGCCGCGCTTTCATGATCGGGTGGACCAGCCGGATCGCGCGCAGAAAACCGAAGATCTTGGTTTCAAACTGCTCCTTGAGGCCGGCATCGGTCATCACCGCGAAGCGCCCCGAGTACATCTGTCCGGCGTTGTTTACCAGGATGTCGACGGCGCGTCCGCCTCCTTTGTGGTGTCGGCCACTACTGCCTGAATCTCGCCGCCCGTGGCCTTGGCCAGCTCGTCGCGCGTCTTCTCGAGCGTGTCCTTGTTACGGCCGCAGATCGTGACCCGCACGCCCTCTTCGAGAAACTGGCGCGCGGTTTCCCGCCCGATACCGCGGCTGCCGCCCGTCACGATTGCCGAGCGCCCCTTGATTCCCAGATCCATCCTTTCCCCCCGAAATTCAAAAAAAACAGAATTCGCCGCCATTGAACGCCGACAGAGGCCGGCGAAAAACAAGTGTATCAATTTGGGCGGGTTTCCTGCGCGCGCTTATCCTCGGTTATTGAGTTTTTTTCGATCTTTGACATATGCGCCAGTCATTCCGCCGTCTTGTCAGCCAGTAACCTAGTCACTTAGTGACCAATACTCCATCTACGCAAACGGCTTCTTTGCGACTTCCAGCCAATTGCGGTCACCCTTGCGGATGTGGCCCGGAATATCTCGGCGCCAGCGCGGCTGGATGCTCTGGTCGTAATTGAGGTAAAGCTTGCCATTCACGATGGTGAAGGCATCCGGCTCGATCCTGGCCTTATGGCCGTTGGCGACAGCGTAAGCGCAGACCCCCCGTACTGCGGCGCATACTTGGCCGGATCAGCTACAGATGCGCCGCGATTGGCAGCGGAGGCAAAGCGGAAGGTCGAGCCCTGGTGCGTCGCCGATCGGCTCTTGCCCCCAGTAAGAGCCCGCGCAGGCGCGCGGGGCCGGGCGAGGCCTAAAACCCCGCCCGACGGGGTAAAAGGGTCGCTCGCTCTTACGACGCGGTCCGCGCCGGCAGCCGGGAAGTGCGCTCGATGGCGTGGGCGATCGAGCGAATGGCCCGCAGAGCGCCTACGAAAAGCTCCGCGAACGCCTCGCCTTGTGCCGCACGGCCACGGGCCTTCCAGCGCTCCGCTTCCGTGAGGTGGACTTCATTCAAAAGCTCAATTATTTTAGATTCCCTATTCACACTGCGTTTCATATCAACTCCGTTCGGATTTCAGATCATGCGTCGCCGAATGGCGACACTTATTCTTACTTTCAATAGATTACACGAAAGATTAGAGCCCGGAATATGACATATGTTGCAGCGCGCTAGCTGTTATTTCGTATGCTATGTTGATTAAAAAAACTAAACCATATTGAGGCTGAAAGCCAGATGCGTCTATCCGACTCGCTGTGGCATCCATATCATGGACAGCGCCCGGGGGGCGCGTGACGCACGGCACACCCGAGCAACCCGGTGGCCCGCTCGAAGTCAGAAGGCAGAAGGCGCGGGGATTAAGGACGAGGGATAAGGGATGCAGGTTTGACCGCGTTTCCCATTACCCCTCACGCACCCATCACTCGTTCTTGACGCCAATGGGGGTCATCTTCCCGGGCAGCAGGCAGCCCTTGCGGGCGCGATGCAGGATGTGTTTCTGCAGGTTTTCGCCGCTCACGGTCACCGTGCGCTCCTTGTCCGAACGGGATTTTCCGACGACCGTCACCGACTTCGAGTTGGCGAACCCGACCGCAATCATCTTCTCGCCCTTGTCGAGGCCCATCAGCGTGATTCCCCGGCCACGGGCGAGCTCCTTCAGTTCCGAGGCCGGGAAGAGCAGCATCCGGCCCTTCTCCGAGAAGGCGACCGCCATCTCAGGCTTCTCGGGCACGAGTGCCGGCCGCAGGACGTCGGCGCGTTCCGGCACTGTCATGAACGCCTTGCCGGCGCGCACCCGCGATAGCAACTCCTCCGCCTTCACAATGAAGCCGTAGCCGGCCGAATTCGCTACCAGGTAGCGGCGCCCGGGCTGGGCATCGACCGCATGCGCAAATCGCGAGCCGGGTGCGAGATCGACGAGCGAGCTGAGCGGCACGCCGTCGCCGCGGCTGCCAGGGAGCTCCGCCGCCTGCACACTGAAGGCGCGGCCGGTCGAGTCGATGAGGGCAAGATAATGCACCGAGCGCGTCTCGATGATCGCGTACGGCCCGTCCCCGGTCTTGTAGCTGACGCCGGAGAGGTCGAGCCCGTGCCCCTGCCGCGAGCGCACCCAGCCATTGCGCGAGACGATGACCGTCAGCGGCTCGTCCACGACCTGACGCTCGAAGGTGGCGCGCCCGGCTTCCTCGACCACGGTGCGCCGCTCGTCTCCGTACTGCTTCGCGTCGTCGCGGATCTCTTTCGCGACGAGCTTCTTCATCTCGGACTCGCTGCCAAGCAGCGCCTTCAGATCCTTGCGCTCGTCCTTGAGCTCCTTCAGCTCGTTCTCGATCTTGATGCCTTCGAGGCGCGCGAGCTGGCGCAGCCGGATCTCGAGGATGTCCTCCGCCTGGACCTCGGTCAGCTTGAACTGCTTCATCAGCACGGGCTTCGGCTCGTCCGAGCCGCGGATCAGCTTGATCACCTTGTCGATGTTGAGAAAGACGATCCGGCGGCCCTCGAGGATGTGAAGACGCCGCTCGACCTGCGAGAGCCGGAATTTCGTGCGTCGGGTAACGGTGGCAACCCGGAACTCGACCCACTCCTCCAAGAGCTGGCGGATGTTCTTGCGTCCGGGCCGCCCGTCGAGGCCGAGCGCCACCATGTTTACCGAGAAGTTCTCCTCGAGGCTCGTGTGCGAGAGCATGAGCCGCATGAATTCTTCGGGGTCCTGGCGCGAGGAGCGGGGCTCGAGCACGAGCCGCACGCGGTTCTCCTTGTCCGACTCGTCGTTGACTTTCTCGAGGGCACCGAGCATCAGCTGCTTGAGGTTGGTCTGCGCCGCGCTGACCTTGCCGCCACGCTCCTTGGGCTTGGGGTTGGTCAGCTCCTCAACCTCAGCCATGACCCGCTTGGCGGAGGTTGTCGGCGGCAGCTCGTGGACCACGATCTGCCACTGGCCGCGCGCGAGGTTCTCCACCTTCCAGCGTGCGCGGGCGCGCAGCGATCCTCGTCCCGTGCTGTAGGCGTCCAGGATCGCCTGCCGCGTACTGATGATCTGCCCCCCGCCCGGGAAATCCGGCCCGTGGATGATCTCCATGACGGCCTTGTGCGTGGTCCGGGGATGCTTGAGGACTTGCACCGCTGCTTCAGCCACCTCGCGCATGTTGTGAGGCGGAAGCTCGCACGCCATGCCGACCGCGACGCCCGAAGCGCCGTTCAGAAGGAGCATCGGCAGGCGGGCGGGCAGCAGCTCCGGCTCTTTCAGCCGGCCGTCATAGTTCGGAATGAAATCGACCGTGTCCTGGTCGATCTCGGAAAGCAGCAAGTCCGCGATCGGGGTTAGCCGCGCTTCGGTATAGCGGTAGGCTGCCGCCGAATCGCCGTCCTGCGTGCCGAAATTGCCCTGGCCGTCGATCAGCGGATAGCGCAGCGAGAAGTCCTGCGCCATGCGCACGAGCGCGTCGTAGGTCGAGGCATCGCCGTGCGGGTGATATTTGCCGAGCACCTCGCCGACGATGCGCGCGGACTTGCTGTGCTGCGCGCCGGAGCGCAACCCGAGCTGGTGCATGGCGTAGAGGATGCGTCGTTGAACCGGCTTCTCGCCATCCTCGACGTTGGGAATCGCCCGCCCGCGCACCACGCTCATTGCATAAGTGAGGTAGCTGCGCTCGGCAAACGTCGCCATATCGATGAAATCGTCGCCCGCTGCGCTTCCTGGTCCTGCCGGCTTGCGGCCGCCGCCGCCCCCCGATGCGGCAAAAAGATCGAGCGTCGCGTCGTCCTGCTTGCGGCTTCTTCCCCGTGTTCTGGTGTCCATCAGACGTCAGCCTCGACCTGATCGCCCTTCTCTTCCATCCAGGCGCAGCGCCGCTCCGCCTCGCGCCGCGACATGAGCATGTTGAACATCGCGTACGTCTTGTCGCGGTCCTCGATCTTCACCTGCAGGAGGCGCCGCGTATCGGGGTTGAGGGTCGTCTCCCAGAGCTGTTCCGGGTTCATCTCACCCAAACCCTTGAAGCGCTGAATCGAAATCGACTCCGTCCGGATGCCGTCGTCGCGCGCGCGGTCGAGAATGGATTTGAGTTCCTCGTCGTCGAGCGCGTAGAGCTTGCGCGCGGGCCGCTTGCCATGGCCCGGGACATCCACCTTGTAGAGCGGCGGGCAGGCGATGTAGATGTGGCCGCGCTCGATCAGCTTTGGGAAGTGACGGTAGAAAAGCGTCAACAGCAGCACCGCAATGTGCGCCCCATCCACGTCCGCGTCAGTGAGCGACCCGATTTTTCCGTAACGCAGGCCGGAGAGATCGGGGTTGTCGCTCTCGCCGTGTGGATCCACCCCCACCGCCACCGCGATATCATGGATCTCGGCGTTGGAGAACAGCACCTCCCGCTTCACCTCCCACGAATTGAGCGCCTTGCCGCGCATCTTGTAGATCGCCTGGAAGCGCTTGTTGCGCGCCTGCTTCGCCGAGCCGCCCGCCGAATCGCCCTCGACGAGGTAGAGCTCATTCTCGCCGATCTCGCCCGACTCGCAGTCGGTCAGCTTCTCGGGCAGGATCACGACGCTCGAGGATTTCTTTCGCTCGACCTTCTGCACCGCGCGCGAGCGCTCGACGGCTTGGCGAATGGCGAGGTCGGCAATCTTGCGGCCGTGCTCGACGTGAGTGCTGAGCCACAGCTCGAAGGGGTCGCGCACCATGCTCGAGACCAGCTTCACCGCATCGCGGTTCGACAGCTTCTCCTTGGTCTGCCCATGGAACTGCGGCTCCAGAACCTTGGCCGAAAGGAAGAACACGACGCGCGACCAGACGTCGTCCGACTGCAACTTGATGCCGCGCGGCATCATGTTGTGATGGTCGGCAAAGGCCTTGACCGCCTCGAAAAGCCCGTCGCGCAGCCCCGCCTCGTGCGTGCCGCCGGCGGGAGTGGGAATGAGGTTGGCATAGGACTCGCCATAACCCTTTGCCTCCTCCACGAAAGCGAAAGCCCACCCGGCGCCTTCGCCCGCCGCGAACCCGTTGCCCTCCTGCACGTATTTCTCGCCTTCGAAGATCGGGGCGACCGGTTGCGCGTCGGCGAGCAACTCCGCGAGATAGCCCTTCATCCCGTCGGGATAGCTCCAGGTGCGGGTCGCGGTCTCTTTTGCGCCCTCGATGTTCAGCGTGACTTTTACGCCCGGGAGGAGCACGGCCTTGGAGCGGACGATGCGCTCGAGATCAGGCAACGAGACCTTGGGCGAATCGAAATACTTCTTGTTGGGCCAGATGTGAACCGATGTTCCCGTATCGTTCTTCGCGCAGTTGCGCACCCGCTTCAGCTTGCGCGCGACCGCGCCGTCGGCGAAAGCCATTGCGTGCACGCCGCCCTCCCTGCGTACCTCGACCTCGAGCCGCTCGGAGAGCGCATTGGTCACCGACACGCCGACGCCGTGCAGCCCTCCGGAGAATTTGTATGCCGCGTCCGCTTCGGTCCGAGCGAATTTCGCGCCGGCATGCAGCTCGGTGAACACGAGCTGCACCGTGGGTATCTTCTCCTCGGGGTGGAGGCCCACTGGAATGCCGCGGCCGTTGTCGGAAACGGTCACTGAGCCGTCACGGTGCACGGTGACGTCGATGCGGTCGGCGTGTTCGCCAAAGGCCTCGTCGGCTGCGTTGTCGATCGCTTCCTGGATGATATGGGTGGGGTCGCTCGTCCGGGTATACATTCCCGGCAGCCGCTGCACCGGCTCGATGCCTCGCAGCTTCCTGACCGAGCTTTCGTCATATTTCTTCGCCGCCATGCTCTCCTGTCGCTCGATAGAAGACCGACCCGCGCCCGCGAGGGCGCGTGTCGCAGCCAGTAGCGTACCGCATTTCAGGCCTTGGTACCACTTTCTCCTCTGGCGTGTCGCCCGGCAGCGACAGCGGCGGCGGCCAACTGGTGATGAATAATGGTTATGGAAAATGGTGATGGGGAACGGCGATAAGGCTGCAGAGCAGCGCCCACTGACAGCCCTGCCCGTGAGAGTGCTAGCATCCCAGGGGGAGGTTCGCATGTCTGACGATATCTTCAAGCCCGCGCCCGGGGTACTCGAGGCGGCGCGCACCCGGCGCTCCATACGCGCCTACCTCAACAAGCCGGTTCCGACCGAAGTGCTCCGGGAAATCGTCGCCCTCGGCCGGCATGCCCCGAGCGGCTCCAACATACAGCCGTGGCGCGTGCACGCGCTCACGGGCTCGACGCTCGCGCGCGTCGGCACGGCGATCCAGCGAGCGTTCCTCACCGACGAGCCCGGTCACAAGCGCGACTACGACTACTACACCGACCCCATCGAAGAGCCCTATCTCGCGCGCCGGCGCCAGTGCGGCTGGGGACTCTATAGCACGCTTGGCATCGGGCGGGGTGACCGCGAGAAGTCGAGGGCCTACCGCGCGACCAACTACAATTTCTTCGGCGCGCCGGCAGGGCTGATCTTCACGATTGATCGCAAGCTCGAGCGCGGAAGCTGGCTCGACTATGGCATGTTCCTGCAGACCATCATGCTCGCTGCCCGCGCAAAAGGCCTTCATACCTGCGCGGAAGCGGCCATCGCGAGCTACCCCGACATCGTGCGGCGCGAGCTCGACATCACGACTGATTGGATCGTGATCTGCGGCATGGCGATGGGTTATGCGGACCCGGATGCGGTCATCAACACGTTTCAGCCGCCGCGCATCGAAGTGGACGAATACGCGGTGTTCCTCGACTGACAAGCAAGGCCGCAAGGCGATCAAAGCTTTACCGCGGAGATCGCTAAGTGCGCGGAGAAACAACAAGCTCTACCGCAAAGGTCGCTAAGGATGCGGAGGATTACCAATATGGTAAAAATGACCTGCGCCGTATCCGCACCACTAACATTCCGGAAAGCTACTCTTAGCGTTACCTCCGCGACCTTGGGATTACACTGAAAAATATTCCTTGGCGGCCTCAGCGGTGAAGCTGTTATTTTCCTTAGCGTCCACCGCGTCCTTTGCGGTAAGGCATTAGCGATACACGGATCACGGTTTACCGACATAGAGAATGCGATCGAGAGCCGCGATAACCCTGCTTGCCGGAACGGCGATCGCCGTCGTCGCGCCGCTCCTGGGTCTGCTCGCGGCGGGGCAATCCGTGGAGCGCTACCTCGCCTTCCCGCCGCGCACGCAGGCCGTTGAGCACGCGCCGTTTGAATGGGGCGCCTTTTTGCTGCTGTCGATTCCGGCGCTCGCCGCGCTGGCGCTCTACGCTGTGGCGCTGTTTCGCGCCGCGCCGCAACCGTCTTCGCACCGGGCGGGCGCCTTCCCTTGGTGGGGATGGCTCGGGCTGGCCCTGATCGCTGCCGGATGGATCCTCGCCTGGACGAAAGGCCTGGTCTCGCCCGGGTGGCGGCGCCATACCTTCACGCCGTTATGGCTGGGCTACGTTCTGACGATGAACGCGCTTCTATTGCGCGCCACCGGCCGCTCGCTGCTGACGCATCGGACGGAGTGGTTTCTCGTCCTCTTCCCGGTCAGCGCCATTCTGTGGTGGCTGTTCGAGTACCTCAATCAATTTGTCAGCAACTGGTACTACACCGGCACCGAGGCGAGGAGTGATTGGGACTACTTCCTGCAGGCAACCCTGCCGTTCTCGACCGTCCTTCCTGCGATTGCGAGCACGCTTGCGTGGCTACGACAGTTTCCACGCGTCGAGGCGCTCGCGCTGCCGCCGGTTGAAGTCAGCCCGGCGCTCGCGTGGCTCGCGCTCGCTACCGGCGCAGCAGCCTTGGCCGCAATGGGACTCTCATCCGAGCTGTTCTACGCAACGCTCTGGATTGGCCCGCCACTCGTTTTTTGCGGTCTGCAGCAGATCGTGGTCGGAGAGACGTTGCTCTCGCCGCTGGCGCGCGGCGACTGGCGTCCGCTGCTGCAGCCGGCGCTGGCGGCGCTCATATGCGGCTTCTTCTGGGAACTATGGAATTCCGGAAGCCTTGCGCAGTGGCACTACAGCATTCCCTATGCGCAGCGCTTTAATGTTTTCGAGATGCCGCTGCTCGGCTACGCCGGATACCTGCCGTTCGGCGTCATGTGCGCCGTGGCGCTGGACCTCATCGCGCGGATTATCGAGCGGCGCGGCCTTTACATTCGAGACTGAAGCCTCACCGCAAAGAAAAGCTTTGACACGAAGGACTCAAGAAATCAATTGGAAGCCGCCATCTTATTTCGATGTAGCACACCAGATCCGCTTCCGGCCAGCGTCGCATCCAGGCCACCGACCTCGCTTTATGCCACCCTTGGCGCCGTGTTTGCGACCTCGGGGTTGGTAGTGATTATTGCTCCTTGGCGGCCTTTGACCTAAGAAAATAGGTTCAGCCCCACATTTCCGCTAGAGCTTCGCAAATGTCGGCCTGCCCCATTTCCTTATTCGCTGTTGTCTCTTTCACTTTCCGCTCTGCGCATAAGAATCTTGTCGGCGCGGTTATATCTTTTCCCTTTCTTCTTGTATTTTCTTTGCTCTGTATTGAGCTCGCGTGCGTAAGGCGCATCACCAATAACCGAAAGCCGACATCAGCCCCCAGTCATGTGGCGGCCAGCCTAGTCTTTCTGTAATTCGGAACCACGTGCTTGATTACTCCATTCCCTGCAAACGACTTCCCTCCTCCGCTTGCGGCGTTTTCCCGCACACGCATCTCAATGGCAGCAAGCGCGCCCAAAACGCATTGAATTGAGTCAGCGAATCTGGTCGCCAGTTGATCGTCATTCGCGATCGCCGGCAAAGGTTCCTCTGCCCATCGAGATTTCGCCTCTATTAGATTTTTGATGAGCCGCCTTACCCCGGGGCTCTCTACCTTGTGGACGACATCGGTATGAATCAAATACAGCTTCCAAACTAAAACCCAAAGGGCCGCGCCATGCAAGTCGCCAACCAAGGCTCTGGCAAGTTTGGTTTTAACGTAGAAGGTCATCTTCACGTCGTCCAAGACAGACGCCGCGCGGCAATGTTGAGCAATAATCCTTCCTAACGACTCCTCGACAAGCAGGTGGCCCTTCAACGCTAGATGGCTGACCTTGCGCAGGTGCTGCAGCTTCTGCCCAGGTGTCGCTTGAGCGCAATGGTCTATTGCTACCGCTCTCATATTTCGTCCACGATCAAAGGATAAGACCGAGCCAGTGGGACATCACCCCTTTCCACGGACCCGCCAGCCACCAAGCGCAACCTCGGATTTCAGGATCTCTATGCAATTGCCTTCAGGTTCGGACGTCGTCACGGAATGAGGATCACTGTCCTGCTTGCAGCCAAATCACGGCCAAGGAACAAAGCCGGCGCGACTCCAATTAACAAGATCTCTGCCAAAGCGAGGGTATCCATGTGCAGAGACGCGTTGCAGGGAAGCTCTAGTGAGAATTGCCGATATCCTCAATGCGCACTACACCACGTTCACTTGGGTCCGACCCCCGTTCCGGTGATTTTTACCGTCACCCCCGCCTCGTTACCCCGGAACTCCACGCCGACGACGACGCCTCGACATGTCCACACCATCCTGTCTCGGCCCGGTTTGATGTCTATCGCAAAGGTAACCGACTCTCCGATTGCGTGCATGCCGCTCATCCAGAAGAACGCGCCCGAGGTGCTCATGTCGCGCATGATGCCCGTAGCTTTTTCAAGGGACGACGGCAGCGTGCTATGGTCCGGAAATTCTCTCCTTGTTTCTGCTAGTCTCGCCGTCATTTCGGCTCCTCAATCTGTGATCTTGAATTTGCTCTAGCCGTTTACACTACGCAGAGCGCTTGCTCCGGCAAGTTGCGCTGTCCCGGCTTCAACTGCGATGTTGGTGTCAGCTTCGCGGTCAGTGCGGCGGGCTACGGCGCTCGCCCGATGCGATTCTCTTTGGGACACCGAAGAAGTCAGGATCAGGCCGTGCTTGTACGCATAAGCGGACATCGCGAGACGGTTGGACACGTTGAGCTTGTTATAAATCGACGTGAAATGATTGCGCAGGGTGTGCTCGCTGATGTTGAGTATTTGCGCAAGGGTCTGGCCGTTCGCGCCAGGGCGATTGGCCGCCAGTGTCACAACTTCCCTTTCCCGATCGGTCAAACTCGCAATCTTCACCTGTTCTGGATCAAGTTCTTGGGCTGATCTTATTTTGGAAATCTCGCCAAAGATCCGGCCAGTCGTGAGGCGATCCAGCCAAAGCTGCCCTGAATGCACCTTGTCTATCGCTGCAAGGATAGTCTGGGCCGGCGACTCCTTCCTCACCACGCCACTGGCACCCGCAAGGACGACACGGTCGTGCAGTGATGCGTCACGCGAGCCAGTGAGCACTAGAATTTTGGCGCGCGACCTGGCCTTGAGTTCGGGTATGGCCGCGCTGCTATCGTCGTGGCCAAGATCGACATCGAGGAGGATCAGATCTGCAGCAGCGGCGTCGATCTGTTCAAACGCCTCGGCACAGCTCCCCGCGCAACCTACGACCTGCATGGCCGGCTGTCTGCTCTCAATGAGGCGTTCCAAGCCCCAGAGGATGCAGCGCTGACTGTTGATGAGAAATACGCGAATTGGAGCAGAGTTTCCGGCGATCATGGACATTCCCCCGATGAGTCAAACACGGGAACATCTGCAAATTTTGTGCCATTAACGCATTGTTACCCTTGAAATTTTCAATTCACTGATTTGTCACGAGCTCTTCCGATCGCCGGGACTCGGAACGGTGTCCGGCTCGTGTCAAAGCATCCTTACAACTGTTGTGCGCGTCGACGCATTGTCAGCCTTTCGTCGACGGTTTGGCGCGACCCGGTTAGCTTGGATTTGATGTCCGCTTCTGGCCAGAAGCGGACGTTTAGGTAGGTGGGCAAATCGACCAACAACACACGTCGCGGAAGCAGGATCCGTGTATCGTTTGCGCCCGATCGGGTAACCGTCGCCTATTCCCGAGGCCCGCCCGCGGATCCGTTTGTGCTAATTGGCACATGCACCGGCCCTGCCATTACCCCGGCCCGGAGAAAACACGCCTAGAGCGCGGCTATGCCGTTTAGCCGATGGGAATGTGCCGTTCGGCGCATTCGCGCTGGCCTGGCGAACGCCTATAAAAACAAATGTGGCTGGGGGATTCGCCTTCGGCCAAAAACAAGGAGTATTGGGATGAATACGCCTTCGAAATTCTTAGCAGCCGCGGTGTGTGGCCTGCTCCTTGGGCTACCGGCGGCTGCACAGGCTGATGATAATTGGCCGACGACAGATATTTTCATCCACTTTGGTACGCAAGACAATAAATTGACGGTTTCCCCGCCCGAGCTGACTCTACAGGCGGGCGAAATCTATCGGATCGTCGTCATCAATCCCAGCACAAAATCCCATGTCGTGGCGGCCCCTGAGCTAGCGGCGACAGGACTTACGGTAGACCTCCTGAAAGGGACACCAAAGGTTGACTACCCGACTGCGGCGATCTCCGCGGGAATTTCAGTGCGACCGGGTCAGATGATGGAGTGGACCTTCATGCCCATTCAGGAAGGCAGATACAAGCTCGGATGCAACCAGCTCTTTCACAAAGTGGCCGGAATGCACGCGATGATTGAAGTAGTGGACGAGGTGCTCTAGCACCGCTCCGCGCTCGCGCGACTTCCCGGTTCCCTCTACGGGTAGCCGGAAAAAAGGGGAAGGTAACGTCAAAAGGAAAAGACCCGTCGAAGCGGGTCTTTTTCTCGTAAGCTCAAAAAGGGGCCAGGCCCAAAAAAGAGTAAATTGGGTTCGACCCCTTGCTTGGGCGAGCGTCCGCTGTCGGTTGAAATCGCAGCCGGACGCGGACATGACCCCCGAGACCAAAATCGGGGTACTACAAACTACAGGGCCGGCTAGCGTCGCATCCCGGCCGCCGCCTTCGCTTTATGCCGCCCTTGGCGCCACCTCCGCGCCCTTGAGGTTCGTACTGATTGTTGTTTCCTGGCGTCCTTCGCGGTGAGGCTGTCATTTACCTTGGCGCACTCTGCGTCCTCAGCAGTCAAGCTTCGTTCTTTCCTGGCGCTCTTGGCGGTGAGGCTTGACGAGTCAAGTCAGAAGGCAGAAATCAGAGGGCAAAACGTTTTTTGGGGCTGTCTTGATCTATCTGCGTGTACCCGCGTTTATCTGCGGCCAAATACGTTTTAACAGTTTAACCGCGCAGCACGAGCGAAGCCCCGCGCTCGGCGATCATGATCGTCGGCGAGTTCGTGTTGCCGGAAGTGATCGTCGGCATGATCGACGCATCGATCACGCGCAGCCGCTCGATCCCCCGCACGCGCATATCCGGATCGACCACTGCCGAAGGATCGTCGGCGCGCCCCATCTTGCACGTACCGACTGGATGAAAGATGGTAGTGCCGATATCGCCCGCCGCCTTCAACAGTTCCTCATCGGTCTGATACTGCAGCCCCGGCACGAACTCCTCGGGGGCGAAGGGTTTCAACGCCTCCGTTTCGGTCACAATGCGGCGCGTGAGGCGGATCGACTCCACCGCGACCGTGCGGTCCTCAGGGGTGGAGAGATAATTGCACTGGATCGCCGGGTAGGCGCGCGGGTCGGGCGAGGTAATGCGCAGGTGGCCGCGCGACGTCGGGCGCAGATTGCAGATGCTGGCCGTGAACGCGGGGAACCGATGCGGCGGATCCCCGAACTTGTCTAGCGACAGCGGTTGGACGTGGTACTCGACATTGGGCGTCGCGTGCGAAGGGTTCGACTTCGCAAAGGCGCCCAGCTGCGAGGGCGGCATCGTCATGGGCCCGCTGCGGAAGAGCGCGTACTCGAGCGCGATCTTCGCCTTGCCCCACCACGATGAGAGGACCGTGTTGAGCGTTTCCGTACTCTTGACCTTGAAGGCCATACGCAGCTGCAGGTGGTCCTGCAGATTCTCGCCGACGGGGAGCTCGTGCACCACGGGAATGCCGTGGCGTTGCAGCAGCGCCCCGGGGCCGATGCCCGAGAGCTGGAGGATCTGCGGACTGCCCACTGCGCCCGCGGAGAGAATCGTCTCGCGCCGCGCTTCCGCGTACAGCGCCTCCTTGCCCTGGAAGAATTCGACCCCTGTCACGCGCCGTCCTTCGAGCCGGAGCTTCTTGACCAGCGCCCCCGTGGCCACCGTGAGATTGGGTCGCCTCATCGCGGGCCGGAGAAACGCCTTCGACGCATTCCAGCGCACACCGCTTTTCTGGTTCACCTCGAAGCGCGACACGCCTTCGTTGTTGCCGCGGTTGAAGTCCTCGGTCCAGGGTATGCCCGATTCGACTGCCGCATCGCGAAAGGCCTCGATGACGTCCCAGCGCAAGCGATTCGCCTCGACCCGCCACTCGCCGCCCTGACCATGCTTCTCGTCAGCACCCCGCCAATGGTCCTCGACCCCCATGAATACCGGCAGCACGTTCTGCCAGGACCAGCCGGCGTCGCCCGTCAACTGCGCCCACTCGTCGTAATCGCGCGCCTGGCCGCGCAGATAGAGCATGGCGTTGATGGAAGAGGACCCGCCGAGCACCTTGCCGCGAGGATAGAGGATCGAGCGCCCGTTCAGTCCAGGATCCGGCTCGGTGCGGTAGCACCAGTCGGCGCGCGGGTTGCCGATGCAATAGAGATAGCCGACCGGTATGTGGATCCAGATCCAGCTGTCCTTGGCTCCTGCCTCGAGCAGCAGCACCGACGTATTCGGATCCGCGGAGAGGCGGTTCGCGAGCACGCAACCGGCGCTCCCGGCACCCACGATCACGTAGTCAAATGGTCCGATCGCCTTCGACATTCTTATGATCCACAGAATGGTGATGAATAATGGTGATGAACAGTGGTGACGAAAAATGGTGATAAGAAAGTAGCAAACCGTAACACCGATCACCAGTAATCATCGCCATCTCTCATCACCAGTACTCATCAACATTTTCGCCTCGCGGGCACGATCGACCAGGAGGCGCCATGAGCATCAGCGCTTCTTCGTCTCGAGCGTCGCCTCCCGCACGACCTTCGTCCACCGGGCGATCTCGGATTTTACGTGCGCTGCGAACTCCTCCTGCGTCCCTGGTGTGACGGTAATGCCCTGGGTCTCGAGCCGCTTGCGCAGCGGCTGGCCGCTCGCCAGCAGCTTGTTGATATCGGTGTTGATTTTCGTCAATATGGGCTGCGGTACCTTGGCCTGCGTGCACAGGCCGTACCATCCGGTAACGTCGTAACCGGGCACGCCGGACTCGGCGAAAGTCGGCACTTGTGGAAGCTGCGCATTGCGCTTCGCCGATGTGACGGCGAGCGCCCTCACTCGCCCCGCCTTGATCGCGGAGAGCGGCGCGCCCGCGAGATTGCCCACCGAGGATTCCACGTGCCCGCTCATCACGTCGGTCAGCGCGGCGGCGGCTCCCTTGTATGGCACGTGCACGATATTGATTGCGTAGCTGATGTACTCCCCGAGGGTGTTCATCGGCATCGATGGATGCACCATGAAAACGTTGGGCACGCCCCCGATCTTCGCCGGGAACGCGAAATCCGCAATCGGATCGTAGGTGAGCGTCTTTCTGAAGCGCGCCGGTGTAACGCCGTGCGAGCCGATATTGCACAGGACCAGTGTATAGCCGTCGGGCGCGGCCTTCGCCGTGTACTCCGTGGCAATGTTGCCCGAAGCGCCGGGGCGGTTCTCCACAATCACGGTCCCGGCCCATGCCTTCGCAAGCGCCGCGCCGACGATGCGTGCGGTAGTGTCCACGCCCCCGCCGGGTGAGTATCCCACCATGATTCGCACCGCTTTGGTCGGATACGCCTGCGCGGTGACGGCGGCGCTACCGAGCACCATCGCCAGCGCCAGGGCAGACCGAAGGATCAAGGCAAAAGCACGAGGACAGACACCCAAGTTGCCGCATGGTCACTCCCTCCCGTTGGAACCCGGACAGCGCCGATATCGCGCCAGTTTTTTGTGTGCGAACATTGTGTGCCTCGCCACCGGGTTCGGCAATACTTTCAGTGTGTTACCCATATGACAGCAAAAACAGAGGGATACGGCTTGATTTCCCCCAGTGGCCGCGAGCGGGTCGCGAGTCCCGGGAAACCAACCGACTGCCGCCGACTCCAACCCAATGGGGGCGCCGCCGTCGGTGGCGCATCCCGAGCAAAGAGGAGGTAACGTGGCACTTACCCGATCACAAAGCGCCCTCGTCGAGCAGCGTCTCGCTGAACTCAGCAAGGAGGTGCAGGACAATATCCGCAAGACGATGCCAAAGCCCGCCGACGAGAAGTCCCTCGATCGGGCCGGCGCGGGGCTCGACAGCGGTGAAGAAGCCGTCAACAGCGTGCAGGAAGAGTTTGACCACGCGCTGCACGAGCGCTACCTCGCCGAGTTCCGCCAACTCGAGGCGGCGCAGGCGCGGGTGGCCAGCGGTGAGATCGACCAGTGTGCAGACTGTAGCGGAGAGATCGGCGCGGAGCGGCTCCTTGCCTATCCGCTCGCCAAACGCTGCATCGATTGCCAGGAACGCCACGAGAAAGCGTCTCGAGGCACGGCCGCGCCTAAGCCATGACGGGTTTCAGGTTTAAGGTTTAAGGTTTAAGGTTTAAGGTTTAAGGTTTAAGGTTTAAGGTTTAAGGTTCGAGGCTGGACGATAGCGGTTTACGAAGTTCCTCGCTTTGAACTCTGGACTCGGAACCTTGAACGTTGAACTCGGAACGTTGAACAAGTTCTTTTGGTGGTAGTATTTCCTCGCTCGACCCCCGCGCAAGAAAGGCTTCCACATGCCCGCCTCGCACGATGCGCCGCCGCGCGTGCTCGACCGTCCACTCGACGTCGGCATTTCCGACTGGAAAAGCCAGGACATCTACTACCTGTTAACCGGGCTCGTCATTCCGCGGCCGATCGGCTGGATCTCGACGATTTCAGCGTCAGGCGTGAAGAACCTCGCGCCCTACTCGTTCTTCAATCTGATGGGCAGCAGGCCGGCCTACGCGGCAATCGGCTCCACAGGCGTGAAAGACACTCTCACGAACATGCGCGAAGTGCCCCAGTTCGTGGCCAATATCGTCACGATGGACCTGCTCGAGAAAATGAATTTCACCTCGGGCGATTTTCCAAG
>LJTT01000060.1 GCA_001303585.1 Betaproteobacteria bacterium SG8_41 | reverse complement strand
CTCGAGGTCGTGCAAAAGCAATGGCCGCGCATCCGTTTCCACGCGACGCGCGAGCATGCCGGGCTCGAGAGGCCCTGATGTCGTCCGGTTATCTTGCCGAATAACCGGAATGACGAATGTTGGGCGCGATCGCGGGCGACGTAAGCGGCGGGATCCTCGACGGGTCCGGCACCAGGGCGAAAAATATTCCCCTCGGCTTCGCCGGCAGCCAAGTAACCTTGACGGTTCGCGCGATTGGCGATTAAATTGCGCGCTTCAAAAAAAGAGCGGGTAGGCCGCTCGTTTTTTAACTAAAATCCTTGTGTCAGGCGGTTCGCAGTAGCGGTTTGCAGCACATTGGCCAGGTAGCTCAGTTGGTAGAGCAGAGGACTGAAAATCCTTGTGTCGGCGGTTCAATTCCGTCCCTGGCCACCATTTCCCATATCGTTGTCGCCCGACTAAACTACCTGACCTCGGTGTAGCGGGACGGGCTCGAAGCGGGAGGGCAACCGGGAACTCTCCGCATTCATCCGGGCCTATCGGCAATCGTGACGCGAAACGGCCGATCCGTCGTTCGTCGGTGCTGTGCCGCCGGTCGCAGGCGCACAATGATCGCTTGCGCTACTTCGATCGAGGCGCCTAATGGAAGGAAACATCGATCTCGCGCGTGCTTGGGGTGGGGCGAGCTTTCTCGCGCGCGTGAAACAGGCTCTCGCCTGGCAGCGGCTCGCGGCCGTGGCTCTCGTGACGCTGCTGTTATCGCTTGGGGCGCTGCCCAGCCCCGCGCTTGTCGATTTCTTCTCGCCGGCGGAAATCGCGCTGGCCTGGCTGGAGTATCTCGCCGAACTGGCGGTCATCGCAGCAGGGCTGCTTGCTGCTTATACCGTGCTTGACGAAGCGCTGCCGCGCAGCATTCCGCTTCGGCTGGCCGTCATCTCCATCTTGCTGCTGGCCTTGTCCGCAGTGCTTGCCGTGCTCCTTCACGCCTACTATGCCGGGGGGTTCGAACACCTTCCACCGCTGCTGCGCATGCTCGCTGATTCGCTTCGCTGGGGCTTGCCGGCCGTGTTCCTGGCGCTGATTGCCGACGTGCACGAACGCGCACTGCAGACCGATTCTGCCGCGCACGCCACGGAGCTTGCGCGTGCGCAACTGCAGCAGGGCGAGAGTGAGCGGCAACTCGCGCTGCTCCAAGCGCAAATCGAGCCGCATTTCCTCTTCAATATTCTCGGCAATGTGCGACGCCTTTATCGCACGCGACCGCAGGCTGGTGCCGAGGCGGTCGGCAGCCTCATGCGCTACCTGCGCATGGCGCTTCCCCAGTTACGTAGCCGGCGCGCGTCCCTCGGCGAAGAAGTCGCTTTGGTGCGGGCGTATCTCGACCTGTTTCAGCTCCGAATGGGAGCGCAGCTCAGCGTCTCGATTGAGGTGGATGCGGGTTTGCACGAGGCTGAATTCCCGCCGATGCTGCTCGGCACACTGGTTGAGAATGCAATCAAGCATGGTCTGGAGCCGGTCGGCGGAGGTCGAATCGAGGTCCGTGCCAGCCGTCGGCGTAACTTGCTTGAAGTCTCAGTGCTGGACGACGGCGCGGGCTTTGGCGCAACGGCAAGCAGCGGTACGGGAGTCGGGCTCGTCAATATCAGGCGCCAATTGGCGGCGCACTACCAGAGCCAGGGACGACTGACCCTGGAAGGGCGTGAACCGCGCGGCGCCCGCGCAACCATCGCGATCCCGCTGCGTAACGCGCAGGCCTTCGATCCGGTCGTGAGCGATGCCCTTCCCGATAGAACGGCGACATGCTGACCACTGCGCCGCCAATGCCGCTCGACACGCATCTGGCAAAGAGAGCCAGCGGCTTCCCGCACTGGTTGCGCACGCATCGGGGCGCCGTTGCCATGGCGGGTCTGCTCGCCTTTGCTGCGCCACTCACATTCTTCATGGGCGCGTTGAGCGTGATGAGGGCGCCGACGGCCACCGTCGTGGCCGGGCTCGGCCTGTGGTGGACGCTATACGGCGTTTCGCTTTGGTGCCTGCTGCTGGTCATGGGTTATGGTTGCGAGCGCGTGGCTCGACCCTTCGGACAGTACACCCGCGCCGGAATGTGGCTGCTGGCGGCATGCTCGGCCGCCGCCCTCGCCAGCCTCCTGACGGCGGGGCGCGCGGCGGTCCTGATCGAGCAGGGCCTCGTCCATAGTGCTCAAAGCATGCAGCTGCACGGTTTCACGGTTTCCCTCATCATGGCGCTGCTCTATTTTGCGCACCTGCGCCGCAGCCGCGAGCATGAACAGGCAACCGCCCGTCTAGCCGCCGCCCAGACGACGCAACGCCGCGCCCAGCGTCGACTCGTTGAGGCGCGCCTTCAGGAGCTGCAAGCACGCATCGATCCGCAGCTCCTGTTCGAGATGCTCGACACCATGCGTCGCCTCTATGAGCGCGATGCGGCGCGGGCAGAGCGCTTTCTCGATGAGCTGATCCTGTTTTTACGCGCATCGTTGCCGCGCCTTCGAGCGGCGTCGTCGAGCCTGCTGCGCGAGGCCGAACTCGCGCGCGCCTTTGTGGGGATGCACGCGCTTGCCCGCGCGACAGGCCTCGACCTGACGGTCGATGTCGCGCCCGATGCCATGCACGCGCGCTTCCCGCCCGGCGTGCTGTTGCCGCTTCTGGATGCTGCCGTTTGCGGCGGCACCGGGCGGTTCCAGCTGACGGCCACGCGCTCGAGTGACCGCTGCCAGGTGGTCCTGACGCTGGCTACGGCTCCATCGGACGCGTCTATCACGCGCGTTCGATCCCTCCTGGTGGAGCTCTATGGCACATCGGGGAAGTTGGAGATCGAGAGCACAGGCAGTGCAATCAATGTCGTCGTGAAGGTCCCCTATGAGCTCGCTTGATCCGCCGACCAAGTCCGCTCCCACCGCGGTCCTCGCCGAAGACGAGGCTCTGCTGGCCGATGAGCTGGCGGACCTGCTGCAGGCATTGTGGCCACAGCTCGAAATCGTGGCGCGGGTAGCGGACGGGGTGGCCGCGTTGAACGCGATCGAGACGCATCAGCCCGATGTGGCGTTTCTCGATATTCACATGCCACTGCTGACGGGCATCGACGTGGCGCGACAGATCGCGGGCCGCTGCCACGTGGCGTTCATCACGTCCTATGACGAGCATGCGCTCGAAGCTTTCGAGGCCGGCGCGATGGATTACGTGCTGAAACCTCCCACGGCCGCGCGCCTTGCCACTACCATACAGCGTCTTAAGACCCGCCTGCAGCAGCCGCCGGTCGATCTGCGCGGGGCACTCCGCGGCCTGGCCGAACAAAGGCCAACGGCGCCCCGTTATCTGCAGTGGATAAACGCGTCACGAGGGGCGGCCGTGCGGCTCATCACCGTGGAGGAAATCCTGTACTTCAAGTCCGACCAGAAGTACACGTTGGTGGTCACGACCGATACCGAGGCGCTGATCAAGAAGACGATCAAGAACCTCTCCAGCGAGCTCGATCCGAACATGTTTTGGCAGGTGCATCGTTCAACGATCGTCAACGTTCACGCCATCGACAGCGTGATCCGCGACGATCGTGGTAACCTCGCGCTGCGTTTGAGGCAGCGACCCGAAAAATTGCCGGTCAGCGAGGCGTACCATCATCTGTTCCAGCAGATGTGATGGGGTGGTTTGGGGGCGATGCTCCAACGGCAACACTGGGCAGTGGGGCGTTAGATGAAGACAGAAAACCGCAAGACGCGCCGTGAGGTTTTAGCCATGCTTGCCGCCTTCGGCGTCACGCGCGACTTGCTCGCGCAGGATGCCGTGACATCCGACCCGCGATCATTTCGGATTGTGCTGGACAACGAGCGCGTGCGCGTATTGGAGTACAAGAGCGGGCCGGGGCTAGGCGTGTGCGGACAGGGAATGCATTACCATCCTGACCGCGTCACGGTCTCGCTGACGGAGGCGAAGGTCAAGGTCACGAATACGGAAGGAAAGACCGTTGTCCGAGACATCCCCGCGGGTCATGTGTTTTACGCGCCGGCGGAAACGCATTCGGTGGAAAACATCGGCGGCTCGGGCACGCGCATCTATATCATTGAGCTGAAGGGCAAGGACTGGAAGCCGGGCGCCGCCTGACGGCGACGCAACCCGCGCGGTCGATTGTCCGGAGCAGGTCCTCCATCGCTCGTTGTTCCCCAAGGGCGCCATTGTCCTGGCGGTCCGTCGACCGTGGAGCGCCCGATTACGGGCCTGAACGACCGGCGCGCGGCGTTTGCCCGACATCTCGCCCATCCCCGATTTAACCGCAGCCATGCCGCGATCTGCTTTGTCCGTCGGCGGATCCCCCACCGACCCAGTGCTGCGACCTACCCTTAGAGCGCCGGTGCAGACGCGACCGATCAGGCGCCTGGCCTTCTGATCGAGCGTTGCCCGGAGCGACCTTCAACATGCCACTGCGGTTACGGTGAGCCGGTCGAGCGTTGAGCCGCGCACTGCACCGCTAACAGAAAGGACCATGAAATGAACGCACGAAATGAAACACCGTTGTTTCGCCGGCTAGTCGCAGCAGCAGCCTTCTGCGCCCTCGCGAACGGGGCGGCGCTGGCGGCACCGATGAAGATCGAGGCGGTCATCACCCCGAAGGCGGATTCCAAACTGGCGTTCGCTGATGGCAGCAAGCGCTACTTGCTTGCGGCACAGCGGCAAGGCAAAGCTGCCGGTAGCGGGCCGCTCGCCGGTGCGAACGTGCTCGAGTGGGGGTTACACGATGTCAACCCGGCTGCCGGGGCAAATGCAAATGGTTATCTGGTCTTCACCACGGCCGATGGCGACATCGCCTACCTCAAGTATCAGTTCCGTGCTGTTCGCGTACCCGGCCCGGACGGCAAGCCGAGATTCGTGGCGAACGGCTTCTGGGAGACCGCTGGCGGAACCGGGAAGCTCAAGGGCCTGCGCGGCGGCGGCACGGTGCAGATCAATCCCAAGGAGCGGCGCTGGGTACTGGATGGCGAATTGGTGTCGAGTAATTGAAGAGGTCTGGGCGTGAACCCGGCGCGCGACCGGACGGCTGGCCCTGGCTCTCGATGAGTGGAGTTCAGTGCCCGGCGAGCCAGTCGCGCGTCGCTCACAGCACTCGGTTGAACCAGAGTAGCGAGAACAGCGCCGAGCTCACGAGCAGCAGCGCGCCCAGCCCGACGAAGAGGGCGGTCACCTCGGTGGCGCGCCTGCGCTCTATAACCATGCGCGCGCTGAGGTGCTCGTAGATTTTTTTGAGCTGGGGCGCCGAGGCGGCGGCGTAATACTCCCCGTGCGTGGTCGCGGCGATCTTCCTCAAAGTAGCTTCGTCCAGACGCACGCGCATCGACCAGCCGCTGAATCCAAGCGTGGTGCCTTCCGCGCTCCCGATGCCCACGGTGTAGACGCGAACGCCGTGCTCTGCGGCCAGCTTGGCGGCTTCCAGCGGGTCCGGACCGTGGGTATTCTCGCCATCGCTCAACAGCACAATCGCAACGGACCGGTTCGATCCGGGAGGCACCCGCTTCCTGTCCTTAGCGGTGCGCTCGGAATCCCACCAGTAACGAGCCGATCGCCCATAGACGAGATGTTCCAGGTCGATTCCCGCGTCCGGCAGCAGCGTCGCGAGCGAGATGTAGATCCCGCTGCCCAACGCGGTGCCCCGTTGCAACTGGACCCTCTCCATCGCCTGTATCAGGTCTTCGCGATTGCTGGTCGGTGACTGCACCACCGACGCGGTACCGGCAATCGAAACAATCCCGATCCTGGTGTGCCGCTGCTGGGCCTCGATGAAGGTGCGGGCCGCCTTCTGGGCGGCGTCGAGCCGGTTCGGCTCGACGTCGGTGGCGCGCATGCTGCCCGAGGTATCGAGCGCCAGGATGACTGTCTTGTACATGGAGGGCAACATCACGAGCGCCTGCGGGCGCGAGGCGGCAGCAATCAGTGCGCACAGGCCGACCAGGAACAACAGGGGCGGAACGTGGCGTCGCAGCGAAGCGCCAACGCTCCCGCTGGCGGACGCGATCAACAGGCCCGACAGCCGCGCATGAGCCCTGCGGCGACGCGCGCTGAGCCAGGCGTAAGCCACGATAAGAAGCGGCACCGGCGTGAGGAGCCAGAGCATGCTTGGCCACAGCACCGTGATCCCGCCCGCTTGCTCCAGGACACTCATCGGATCAACGCCGGCGGGACGCCGCCGCTCGCCAGCTGGGCCCTGCGCTTGCGCAGCCGGGCGAAGCGCATCAACGTGTCGACCAGGTCGTCCTCGGTCGAGAGCTCGATGCAGTCCGCGCCGGCATCTGACAGGGCCGCGCGCAGTCCGGTCTCACGATCCGCCGCGAGCTCTGAAAAGCGCCTGCGGAACGCGGCGTCGTGCGTGTCCACGAACATTTGCTCCCCGGTCTCGGCGTCCTCCACGACGACCAGGCCGAGATCCGGCAAATCCAGCTCCAGCGCGTCGTAGAGCCGCACCGCCAGGACCTCGTGGCGCTGCCCGAGCCGGGACAGGGCGCTGGCCCACCCGGGATCGCTGATGAAATCCGACAGGACGAAAACCACTGACCGACACTTGATGGCCTGCAGCGCGTGTCCGAGCAGTTCACCTAGCCGCGTGCATTTGCCAGGCTGCGAAGTGTTTCCGGTCTTGTGCATCCAGTCGATGAGGTGCAAGACATGCTGGCGCCCACCCCGCGCGGGCAGCACCACATCTACCCGGTCGGAGTAGAGTACGGCGCCAACACGGTTGCCGTGGCGGGTGAGAAGGCGCGCGATCAGCGCGACAAAATCCACGGCCACAGCACGCTTCGTCGCGGCGCCGGTGCCGAAGTTCACCGACCCGCTCAGATCGACGAGAAACCAGGCGGTGACCTCGCGGTCTTCGTTGAACTGCCGAACGTGCGGCACTTGGAGCCGCGCGGTTGCGTTCCAATCAATGGTCCGCGCGTCATCATTGACCTGATACTCCCGCAAATCTGCGAGATCGATGCCGAAGCCCCGGAACAAGGTGCGGTAGTTGCCCTGCAGCAGGCCGTCGAGACGGCGCAATACGGTCCATTCGATCCGGCGCAGCACGTTCTCCGCCTGCAACGCGGCCGACGCCGTCGCGGCGGTTCTTCCTGACGGACGGACGAGCTTCAACTCAGGCTCCGGCGGCGACCCTGACATGAGTCTCGAGGGGTTTCTCGGGCAGCGGCACGGCCTGCATTACGCGCGCAATCAGGGCGTCCGCGGTCTGGCCGTCCGACAATGCTTCGTACGAGAGCACCAGCCGGTGGCGCAGCACATCCGGCACGAGATCACCCAAATCCTCCGGTAACACGTAGTTACGACCGCGCAGGAAGGCAAGCGCCCGTGCGCCCTCGATAAGGCAAATGGTTGCGCGCGGACTGGCACCGAAGGTGATGTAGCGCGCCAACTCGCCGAGGCCGTAGCGCTCGCAGCGCCGGGTGGCCGACACGAGCTTCACGGCGTATTGGAGGAACACCGGGTCGGCATAGATTTTGCGGCACTCATTCTGCAGCGCCGCCAATTGATCAGTGGAGGCCACTGCTCCGACCTCCGCGGCAGCGCCGGTTACCCGCTCGACGATGACGAACTCCTCCTCCTCGGTGGGATAGTCGACCAACACCTTCATCATGAAGCGGTCGACCTGCGCTTCCGGCAGCGGATACGTCCCTTCGGTCTCGATCGGGTTCTGCGTAGCCATTACCAGGAACGGGGAGGGCACCGGGTGGGTCTCTCCGGCGATCGTGACCTGTCGCTCCTGCATGACCTCGAGCAGTGCGCTCTGGACTTTCGCTGGCGCGCGATTGATCTCGTCGGCGAGCAGCAGGTTGGCGAACACTGGCCCGAGCGCTGTGCTGAAGTCCCCGGTCTTCTGGTTATAGATCCGCGTTCCGACCAGGTCGGCGGGCAGCAGGTCGGGCGTGAACTGGATGCGCTTGAACGAGCCGCGCATCGTGCGCGCCAGCGTCTTGATCGTGAGCGTCTTGGCGAGGCCCGGAACGCCTTCGACCAGCAGGTGGCCCTGGGCGAGGATCGCGACCAGAACCCGCTCGAGGAAATGGTCCTGGCCGACCACCACACGCTTGACTTCATAGAGAATCCGCTCCATCAGGCCGCGGACATTGCCCATCGAATCATTGCTCATTGGATTGTTGCTCCGGAGGTTTAGAAGGGATGCATCCCGACGGCGCGTCCGGCCACGGCGATGGTGACCGCGAAGCCGATGCCGACGAAGGTGCGACTTTCGGTTGGATTCAGTATCGCAGTGACGATACCGACCACCTCGCCCTGCATCGTCACCAGCGGACCGCCCGAACTGCCGGGATTGGCCGCCGCATCGAACTGAATGAGTTGGGTGAGCACGCGGTCGCCCTCGGGTGAGCGGAATTCCCGGTTCAAGCCGGACACTACACCCGATGACACCGACGGGCCGATGCCGAAGGGAAAACCGACCGCAACTACCTCGTCGCCGGGCCTCAATCGGCTGGCCGAGCCGAGCGTTGCGGCCGGCAGATCATCCGGAATTTCCCGCGCCTTGATGACCGCAAGATCGTTTTCCGGGTGGAGGCTGACGAGGTCGGCATCCGATTCCATGCCGTCGTGAAAGGTCACCCTCAAACGCTTGGCGCCAGCGACGACGTGCAGGTTTGTGAGGACGACCCCGCTGTCCACGATCACGACGCCCGATCCGACCGACAACTCCTCCAGGCCGGGTGGATCGCTCTTGTCCTTGGCCTGCGAGTTCCCGGGCGCGGCCTTGCCAGACTTGCCGCCGCGGCGTTTCGGCTTTGCTTTTTGCTTGCCTTTTGGCTGCGGCGGTTCGCCGAAGCCGCGCACGCGCACCACCGACGGCCGCACGATATCCGCTGCTTTCGCCGCGCGCGACGGCAGAGTCTTGTTCCGCAGCGTGTGCAGCACCGCAGCATCGATGTCTTCCTGGGTGAGCGTGTAGGGCCGTGGCTGCCACCAAAGGTAGCCCGCCCCGATGAGCGCAGCGCAGACGGCGCCGCCGAGAATGCGAAGCAAGCCGGCGTGACGGGCGGCGAAGGCGCGAATGCGACCGAAGCGGGGGCCAGGAGCGGGGAGCGGCGCAGCGGGGGACTGAAAACCGGGCGCGTCACTGCCCGGCCGGGTCCCAGCCGGCGGGGCATGGGCTGTGCGTCTCGAACCGCTGTAGAGCGCCTGCCGTTTCATGAATTGGTCTTTCCCGACCCTGCGCCTCGGCATGCGCAAGGTAGCACGGTTGAAGGCGACCGGGTATTCCCAATGTAGCCCCGTTTACAATATTTTTCGCTCCCCGGGGCGGGTGTATATTGTCGCGCGGGTGCCATGTTTGCGGCGCTGGTAAACGGGCCGGTGGATGCGAGGAAGCGCAATGCATTTCCTGTGGGCCGATGTGCTCTGGTTGTTACTGGTCGTTCCGCTGTTGATCGCGACCTATGTCTTCGTCTTGCGACGGCGCAAGAAAATGGCGCTGCGCTATGCGAGTCTTGTGCTGCTGCGCGACGCCATCGGACCCGGGCAGTGGCTGCGGCGCCACCTGCCGGCGTGCGTTCTGTTGCTGGCGCTGATTTCCGCCCTGCTCGGAGTGGCGCGGCCGACGGCCGTGTTCACCTTGCCTTCCGCGCATCAGACGATCGTGCTCGCGATGGACGTCTCGCGCAGCATGCGCGCTACCGACATTGCGCCGAGCCGGCTGGGTGCAGCGCAAAACGCGGTGAAGGCTTTCATCAGCGATCTTCCGACCAATGTCCGGGTCGGTATCGTGACCTTCGCGGGAACGGCCGCGATCGTGCAAACCCCGACGCAGAATCGGCAGGACCTGATTGCTGCGGTCGATCGCTTCCAGTTGCAGCGCCAGACCGCGACCGGGAGCGGACTGCTCATGGCGTTGTCGCTGCTGCTGCCGGACGCCGGCATCGATCTCGAGGGAGAGGTTTTCGACAGCGCTTTCTCGCGGCGCGCAGGTGCTGCGCCGCTCGATACGGCCGGCAGATCGAAGGGCCGGGATTTCAAGCCGGTCGCGCCGGGTTCGTACACCAACGGTGCGATCGTGCTGCTGAGCGATGGCCGGCGAACCACCGGCCCGGACCCGCTGATGGCAGGGAAAATGGCGGCCGAGCGCGGCGTTCGCGTTCATACCGTCGGTTTTGGCACGAAGGAGGGCGGGCCGGTCGACTTCGAAGACGAAGTGATTTACATGCGCTTCGACGAGGAAGCCTTGAAGGCGATCGCGGGCATTACCGAGGGTGAATACTTTCATGCCAGCAGTGCGGCCGACCTGCACAAGGTCTACCAGAACCTGACCGCGAAGCTTGCGCTGGAGCGCAGGGAAACCGAGCTCACCGCGCTCTTCGGCGCGACGGCCGCGCTGCTCGCGCTCGTGGCCGCGATGCTATCCCTGCTCTGGTCTCACCGCGCGCTCTGAACGGCTCGCTCCGCGCTCTGCGCGACTGCGGGATCTAGCCGGATTTGAGAATGTCCATGCCGGCCCGCAGGCAGCGCTCGATGCGCGCCTTCTCCCGGGCGATGGTCTCGTCGGTCCACTCCCACAGGCCGCGCTTGGACTTCATCCCGATGTGGCCTTTCGCGACCATCTCCTTTAGGAATGGCGGCGGGCCCTTCTCGTTATAGAGATGGGGATACACCGAAGTCGCCGCGAATAAATTGGTATCCCAGCCCGAGAGCTCCTTCTGCATCATCGGCCCGCACGCGATGTAGCGGAATCCGAAGCCAAAGCGTACCGCGGTGTCGATGCCCTCCGGTGTTGTCACGCCGTTTTCCAGCAGCCACAGCGCCTCTCGCACCAGCGCATGCTGCAAACGGTTTCCGACGAAGCCGGGCACGTCTTTGGTCACGTCGATGGGCGCCTTGCCGAGCTCCCGCATGAGAGCGATCAGGCGCTCGGCCACCTTGCGATCGGTGAATTCGGTGCTGACGATCTCGACCAGCGGAACCAAGTGCGCCGGCATGAAGAAGTGCGTACCCGCAATCCGGGAGCGCGTCTTGAGGTGCTTGCCGATCTCTCCAATCGGGAAGGTCGACGTGTTGCTCACGAGAATCGCGTCGGGACGGGCGAGCCGCTCGAGGTCAGAGAAGATTTGGTGCTTGAGGGCGAGATCTTCGGTTGCCGCCTCGACGACGAGTGTGATGTCCTTGAAGGGCAGCTCGTCGAGCGTCGCGCGAATCTTGACGAGCGCCGCGTTTGCCTCCGGTGCTCCGAGCTGCTTCAGCCCCGCCGCAATTCGTGCCGGCAGCGCGTCGCGTGTTTTCTGCGAGGGACTCATCACGTGCACGTTCCAGCCGCCGGCGGCAAAGATGATGGCGATGTCACCGCCCATGATGCCGCCGCCGATGATCGCGGCGTGGGATTGCTGTGCTGGCATGTTCCGGACTCCGTTTTGTGGCTGATGGTTGGGTGAGGCTTTTCCTGCAGAGCGCGTGATTATATCGAAGCCCGCCCCCCGCATATGCGGATGCGGCGCGGCCGGGAGCCGCCTCGTCTCAAATTGTTTTCAGCGTTTGGCGGTCGGTATGCGCGTTGCCGTCCATGAGCGTTGGCCTTCGGGAAGCTTGACCACGCCCCCCATCGTTTCGTCGGTGACGCGGCCGGTGAACTCGTAGCGCAGCGGTTCCTCGGGGGCGGGCTCGAACATTGTAAAGCTGACCTGTGCGCCGTGGATCTTGAAGTTCCGCAACTGACCGGTCTTGCCGTTGATGCGCACGAGGCCGTCGGCGTACTGAAAACGCTGGCGCAGCACCAGCTCGTCGCTGTCCGAGTTGCCGTCCGATGTACTCAGCCGCCACGTTCCCTCGACCGAGGCCGGCACGATCCACAGGTAGGCGGTTCGGTCTTCCACCTTGCCGGTTTGATCGGGCTGCCAATCGTGCATCGTGAACGCGTGGGATACGACACGGGTGCCGGGCCTCATCTTGAGTATCGTTGGCCGCAGCTTGAGATTCAGGCTCGGCAGCAGATAGAGCGTCAGGACGTCTGCCTGGCTGAAATCGGTCTTGAAAATATCGCCCTGTATGAACTGCGCGCTGCCGGATACACCGGCTTGTTCCGCGTTGCGCCTTGCGAGTGTCACCATGTCGGGGTTGTACTCGATGCCAAGCGCCCGCGCGCCGCGCTTCGCCGCGGTAATGACCGTGCGGCCATCGCCCGCGCCGAGATCGATGACGTAGTCGTTGGGGGTCACCTGGGCCATGTCGAGCATATGCTCGACCAGCGCCTGGGGCGTGGGCACCCAGATGACGTCCTTTCCTTGCTGGCCAACCTGGGGAACGTAGTCCGGACTCGACGCTTTCTGGGCCAGCGTTGAGCCCGATGCAAGCGCTGATGCGCCTAGCAAGATGAGTATCAGGATCCGGGCGGCCGGACGCCGGAAGGCGTGCCTCACATTTTCTCCGATCAGTGAATTCAGATATGCCGTCAACGATTGAGCGGCGCAACAGTTTACAGCATGCAGCCGCCGCTTATTCCCCGACGGTCCGTCCTGCCGCGAGGTGCCACCCGCGCTCAAAATGGCGGGATTGTCGACCCACGCCCGAGGATTGTCGATGACCGGTGACTCGTCGCCGGTAATGGGTCACCGCTTCTTGGGGCGGCCGTCCACGGTGGCTTTGCTTGCCACCATCGCCTCGATTGCCGCGTCGCCGTAGCCGGCCTCGCGCAGGATCTCGATGCTGTGCTCGCCGATCTTGGGGGCTGCCCGGAAGTCCCGGCGCACCCCACCGCTCAGTTTGTTGGGCAGCCTCATGTTCCAGATTCGCCCCTCCGTGGGGTGCTCGATGCGACTGAAAAAGCCGATATCCTTCAGGTGGGGGTCCTGCATCAGGTCATCGAGCGTCTGGAAAGGCATCGCCGGCACGTCGGTAGCATCGAAGATCTCGAGCCATTCGGCGGTGGTCTTCTGCAGCAGGCCCTCGGCGCGGATCCGGAAATACTCGGTCGTATTCTTGAAGCGCGCGGCGACGCTGTTGAAACGCGGATCGGTCTTGAGCTCGGGCCTGCCGATCGCATCGAAAATCGCAAATGCCTGACCGTCGGTGTTGCCCGAGATGCAGATCCATCCGTCCCTGGTGGCGAGCGGCCGCGCTTCCGCGTCGAGCAGCCGCGGATCGCCGCTCGGTCCGAGCGGCGGATCGAACGTCTTCAGGTACATGTGCTCCTCGAGCACGGCTTTGACGATGTTCTCGAACATCGGTATTTCGATCGCCTGACCCTCGCCGGTGCGGGTGCGCTGATAGAGCGCCATCAGGATCATCTGCACGGCGATGAGGCCGACGGTGCGATCGGCGATAACCATCGGAAGGTAGCGCGGCTGACCCGTCACGCGGTGATGCAGGGCGGCGATGCCGGCCGAGCCCTGGATGATGGAGTCGTACGCCGGCTTGTCGCGATAACGACCGTCCTGTCCGAAACCGAACATGCCGCAGTAAATGATGCGGGGATTGACCTGTCGCACCTCTTCGTATCCGAGCCCAAGCCGCGCCATCGCGGGCGGGCGCATGTTCCATATGAGGACATCAGCCTTTTCAATCAGCTTCATCAACGCCTCGCGCGCGGCCGTCTGCTTGAGATCGAGCGCGATGCTGCGCTTGTTGCGGTTCAAGTGCAGGAATTTTCCCGACATGTTGGCGGTCACGCCGCGTCCCGCGAGGGTGCGCACGATATCGCCCGTGGGCGCTTCGATCTTGATCACGTCGGCGCCATGGTCGGCCATGATCTGCGTGGCCAGCGGACCCACGACCACCGAGGTGAGGTCAAGCACGCGCACGCCCTCCAACGGACCTCCGGCCATCAGCATCTCCTACGAGAACTCGGCTTCGGCGATGAGGGTCGGTGCGCCGTCCTGATCGGCCACCCACAGCCTGGCGGTCTTGTTGTCAGGCGCCGGCTCCCCGCACATCGTGAAAGGGCGGTTCACGAACAGCGGGCGCACGTTGCGCGAGGACATGAACCGCATCGGGCTCGAGGCGTGCGCGCGGACGAGCTCGCAGACGAGCAGCGTCTGCAGGCCCCCGTTCACGATGAGATCGGGATAACCCTCTTCCTTGGTGACGTAGCGCCAGTCGTAGTGGATGCGGTGCCCGTTGAAGGTCAGCGCCGAGTAGCGGAACAGAAGCACGGGGTCAGCGGTGATCGGCCGACGCCATACCGCCCTGCCGGGCAGCGGCTGGGGCGGCGCCGGCGGCGCATTCGGATCGGGGTTCCCGCGATAAATGATGTCCTGCTCCTCGGTGATCGCGAGGCCCCGCGGGCTCGTGAGATCGGTCCTGACCGTCACGAACACCATCTGCCCGCTGCGGCCCTGTTTGGGCACGACATCCTTGATTACCGATTCGCGCCGGACCTCATCGCCGACGCTAAGATCCGAGACGAAGGTGACGCGCTTGCCGCCAAACATGCGGCGTGGCAGCGGTACCGGCGGAAGGAAGTCGCCGCGCTTGGGGTGACCATCCGCGCCGATCTCCGAATGACGCACGACCCGTGGGAATAACACGGCGTGCCAGCCAAGCGGCAGCGGGGCGCCCATTGTGGGGAACGGATCGTTGCGATCGAGTGTCGCGGCGACCCGGTGCACGAGCGGCACGGTCACATAGTCCACGGC
>LJTT01000059.1 GCA_001303585.1 Betaproteobacteria bacterium SG8_41 | reverse complement strand
TCAGGCGGGCATCGAACTGCGCCGGCGTCATGTACATCGGGTCCAGCGTCACGTTCGTCAGCTGTTTCGATACTTTAGGATCCGCCAATGCCTTCTTGAGGTCGAGATTGAGTTTATTGACGATCGCTTTCGGCGTTCCAGCGGGAACAAACGCACCGACCCAGGCGGTGAACTCATATCCCGGAACGACCTCACCGATGGCCGGGACGTCCGGGAATTTCGCGCTTCGTTCCTTGGAGGTCACCGCCAGCGCCCGCATCTGCCCCGCCTTGATATTCTTGAAAGCCGAGCCGATCGTCTGGATCGTGACCTGGCATTCTCCTGAAATCAGCGCAATCTTCGACGGGCCGCCCCCTCTGTAGGGCACGTGCACCATCTTGATGCCGCTCATAGAACTAAATGTCGCCGTGGTGAGGTGCACAAAGCTGCCCAGCCCCGCGGAAGAATAGTTGATCTCCCCGGGCCGTTTCTTTGCCAGCGCGATGAGATCCTTGACGGATTTAACCGGCATCGAGGGGTGCACGACCAACATGCCCACCTGCCTCGCCATCGGGGTCAATCCGATGAAGTCACCCAACGTATCGTAGGGCAGCTTGCCCTTGTACATGAACGCGTTGGCGATATGGGTGGTCGACTGCACCATGATCGTGTAGCCATCGGGATCGCTCTTTGCCACCACGGCAGCACCAATGGTTCCGGCCGCGCCACCACGATTCTCAATCACGAACTGCTGACCCACGATGTCCGGCATCTTGTTGAACACGATCCGGGCGGTCACGTCATTGGAGCCACCGGGCGGGAACACGACGATCACACGGATCGGGCGATCGGGATAAGCCGCCAGGGCCATCGCCGGCGCCAGAAACAGCGCGACTACAAAAGATAAGACAATGCTTCGAAAAAGATTCATGAATTTCCTCCTCGTTGTTTTAGGGTTGGGCCGGCGATTTCAGAAAAAACCAAAAAAATACCGCATGTTACGGCTATGCGGTGGCCCAGAAACTCTATAGTAACACCCTCACTTTGATTCGTGAATCGTCAATCGCAATTTTGCCAAAGCCTCACCGCTGAGGACGCTAAGGCCCCGGAGGAAAAGAAAAGCATTACCGCAGAGACCGCAAAGGACACGAAGGATTCAGGATCGGGGGTTCAAGATCGAGTCAGATCGTGGCCGTACCACTGACCTTCCTGTAGGCCGCCCTTGGCGTTGTCTCTTGGCGGTAAGGCTGTTATTTTCCTTGGCGTCCTCCGCGTCTTGGCGGTGAAGCTCTTATGTGCCTTGGCGTTCTCGGCGGAAATAACTACGGTGACCCGTGACCTGTGAGCTGTGACCAGTAAAGAAAACGCCTAAACGCAGAGCGGTTTGTGTAAAAGTCATCTGCGTTTATCTGCGTTCATCCGCGGTTAATTTAAGTTCGATTCACGATTCACGTTTTACGATTCACGGCAGCTAGCCAGGCGCGCGATGTCCCCCGCGTCTTCCAGGGATTCAAGCGACCAGCACGCCGCAATCAGTTCCCCGATTCGCCGCTCCGGCAGAATCCCCTCCACCAGCCCCCGAAACTTCGCCTCCAGATCAGCGTCGCTCATCGGCCGCTCGAGCGTGCCCCGGGCGTGGGCGACGTGCCGGTCGAGCCGCCGCCCGTCCCGCAGCCGCATCGACACACGCGCCTCGGTCCTGCCGATTGCGCCATCCTCGCTCGCAAACACCCGATCACGCAGCGCGATCACCCGTGAATCGCGCACCACCTCGTCGCTGAACTGCGCCTCCCCCGCCGCGCCGTGGATGATACCTACCGCCGCCGCGTGGTAGACGCTGAACTTGCCCTCGAGCCCCGAGCGGGGGCTGCGCTTGCCTGTCAACTCCAGCACCAGCGGGCTGACGGTCAGATCCACGCGCTCGATCTCATCGGGCGTCAGCCGGTGCTCGCGGGTCAATTCGATGCAGCCGTCGATCGCCGCGTGCACAACCAGCCCGCACGCGTACGGTTTGTACATGTTCGAGAGAATCTCGTAGCGCTGGCCCAGGCCCTCGGTGATCACCGACGGGTCGAAGCGGGTCGACGTCACATGACCGAAGCCGCGCGGCGCTTCGATCGCCTGTTCCGAGCTCGTGAAATTCTTCGCGGCCAGCAACGCCGATATCAATCCGTTCTGGGCGGCACGCCCGGGGTGCAGGCTCTTGCACATGGTCCCGAACATTTCGCGCAGCCCGGCGGCCTGCGTGGCCGCCGTCCCGAGGGCCCAGCACATTTGCCGCTCGTCGAGCCCTAGCAGCCGGCCGACGGCTGCCGCGGCGCCGAACACGCCCGCGGTGCCCGTGATGTGCCACCCAATCGCATAGTGCTCGGGGAAAACCGAAAGGCCGACGCGCTCTTCGGCCTCGACGCCGAGGACAAACGCGTGGATCAGATTCTTGCCGGTAATTGGCCGCCACTCGGCGTAGGCCATCAGCGCCGGCAGCACCGGCGCGCTCGGATGAATGGCCCGCGCGTGCGTGTCATCGAAATCAAGCACATGGGAGCCGATGCCGTTCACGAGCGCGGCGTGCAGGATGTCGAGCCGCTCGCTGCGCCCCATCACCGCCGCCTGCACGGGACCGGAGAACGGCTGCACCGCCGCGAGCGCGCGCTCTACCGTTTCGTGCCGTGAGCTCCCGATCGCGCAGCCAAGCCAGTTGAGCAGCGCGCGCGTCGCCTCGTGCCGAACGGCTGCGGGGAGGTCTTCGTAGCGCGCGCCAACCAGGTAGCGCGCAAGCGTTCGAGTTATGTCCATCGCATGATCACATGGGCGCAAAGCGCGGCAAAGAAGTTCCCTGATTGCCGGGGCGGTTGCAACCGGATTATGCCGGACGAATAGCCCATGCCCCCCCTTATTGCTGGGCCGGGAGGAGTACCGGGGCCCGCCCCTACCAGGCATGGTGCAAATTGCACCAAGTTTGCTTCAAATCAAAACAGCTGGCCGGTTCAAGAGTCTAAGCTACGACAGCGATTAGCAGAAACCTCAATCGGGGGAGGTATCTGCGGTGGACCGGAGTATGGATCACGCCGAAGTTGTCTCGAGCACAGCGAGCGCCGCGTTTGCGGTCAACACAGCGGGACGAATCATCGCTTGGAATTCGGCCGCCGAGGAGCTGTTCGGCTACCCTGCCTCCCGGGCGGTCGGGCAGCTTTGCTGGGAATTGGTCCAGGGTCGGGATCTTTACGATAACGTCTACTGCGGCCCGCACTGTCCGTTGATCGAAATGGCAGTCCACCGGCAGGCGATCCATCGCTGCGACCTCCTTTATCGGAGCGCCAGAGGCGAGGCGGTGCGCGCCGCCGTCAACTCATTCATCGTATCCGGCCATTCCCCTAACGAGATGGCCATCATTCACATCCTTGACCCGGTTCCGTCGAAGGCAATTGCCGAGGCTTACCCGCCGGAAAGCGACACTTGGGGAACCAAACACCCGCTGCTTACGGAACGTGAGCTGCAGGTGCTCCGCCTGATGGCGCGCGGCGCCACGACCCAGGAAGTCGCTCGCGAGCTGAAGATCAGCACCGGCACGGTACGCAACCACACCGGCAAGATTCTGCGGACCTTGAAAGCGCACACCCGCCTACAGGCTGTTGCCAACGCCCGAGTGCTGCACCTCGTCGCCTGACCGTCCCCGCGCCTTGCGCCCGGCTCGCTCACCCAGATGAGCCGATTGGCGCATGCTCGGCGGCATGGATTGCCGCAGCCGCGAGGGGAAACGCTCCCAGCCCGGCTATGTCAGCTGGTTCATGGAAAACAGTACATTCGACGCATTCTCCAGGGTCGGGCAAGCGTCTATAAGGAACTCATGGTCGGGGGATTGGCCTTCGACCAGTCATAAGGAGAATGGTAATGAAAGCCCCTATCAAAATGTTGGCAGCCGCGATCTGTGGTCTGCTCCTGGGGCTACCGGCCGCGCAGGCCGACGAATATCCCGAGAGGGATGTGTTCGTACAGCTCGGCATGGGAAAAAGTGACTTGACGATCTATCCGACTCGACTCACGCTCCACGTAGGAGAGGCTTATCGGTTTATCGTCATCAATCCGACTGAAACCACCCATGTCGTGGCAGCCCCTGAGCTCGAGCTGATGTCGCTGACTACAGACCTCTCGGTCCAGGCGGCCGAACTCAATCGGCTCGTCGTCATCAATCCCGGTGAACCCACTCCTATCGTGCGCCTGGAAAGCTCACAGTTAGGAGGAACGGAACTGACCACGGACCCGCTGGAATGGTCCGAAGCAGTCGCCCTCACGGAGGACGATCTCCATGCGGGGATCACAATCGGACCGGGACAAATGCTGGAGTGGCATTTCGTGCCAGTAAAGGATGGCACTTACAAGTTCGGCTGTGACGACCCGGTTCATGCCGCGTTCGGAATGCACACGATAATAACTGTTGTGTCATAACGCTCTTTCGCACCGCTTGCCTGCTCGCGCAAGCGGATGCGTCGGCGCCAGCGAATGGCTGTTTGGCACTCAACCGGCCCTCCAAGCAGGGCCGTCTTCTTGTAACTCGCGCGTGAAGCAGGCTGTCAGCAGCCGGCCTCGCGCTCGCCCTGCGATTCAACCCAGCGCTATGAGGTTTGTCGCGCCAGGAGTAATCTTCGTTCGGGCGCCGGGAGCACAGCCTGCAATTGCAAAACCATACAAGCCTCGCACATTACCCATCACGCGGATTTGCCCCGCCATGAAGATCAAATTAAAACACGTCGTTTTTGCATTTGCCCTGGCGGCGGCCGCAGCCGCGGCGTTTTACTTCTATGGCGCGCCGGCACCCAACGCCCCAGTGCCAAGCGCTTCAGCGCCACGCGCGCCCGCACCAACAAAAGCGCTCAAGAGCCCGCCCTCTGCGCCGGCAGCGAAGGCGCCCTCCGCAGACGCGCCTATGCGCGGACTCAATCCGATCATGGTCCTCGTCGAAGAGCTGCCGCCCGCGGCCGCCCGCTGCGGTCTCAGCCGGGAGGCCATCCGCGTCGCCGCAGAGCTCCCCTTGTCCCAATCCGGTCTGAAGATCGCCAAAACCGCTGAATCGTCGAAGGGGTATCTGTACATACAGGTCAACGTGCTCCTGGCGCAAAACATCTGCGCCGCAAATATTTATTTCAGTTTTCGCACCCCTGGCGTGATCGAGAATAACAAGCAATTGGCGATCGCGAGCATCTGGAACGAAAACATCATCGGCGCAGCGTGGCCCAACGACGCGGCACGCGAGATAAACAGCGCAGTGGATAAACTGACCAGGAGCTACATCGAGGCGTGGACGCGCGACAATTCCTAAGAAGCCGTCAATCGTCAATCGTGAATCGTATTCTTAGCCGCAGATAAACGCTGAAAAGCCGTGAATCGTAAATCGTGAGACGTGAATCGGAAATCCGCCCAGAAGCGCAATATTATCCGCCGATGAACGCCGATGAACGCCGATTTACTTACACAAAAACCGTTCTGCCTTCTGACTTCTGCCTTCTGACTTTGGGATCCGCCGCAGATAAACGCAGATAAACGCGGATACATCGATACAAAACTCAGAAAACTTGTCATTTTCTGCCTTGCTGGTCACCATAGTTATCGCTGCAGATAAACGCTCAAAAGCCGTGAATCGTAAATCGTGAATCGAAAAGCCAAGAAAATTCAGCCGATGACAAAGGGGGGATCGGTCTACGAGACTACAAACCTTGAACCTGGAACCTGGAACATTGATTGTCGGCGGCCAGAACTTTCTGCTCTTCGGGTTGTTATTGTGTGTCGATGTATCCGCGTTTATCTGCTTTCATCTGCGGTTGAATCCGGGTTTCAGGTTGATGTTAAGGGTCGGATCCGCAGCGTCCTATTGTGATGAATTTGCTGAGACTCATGGCGCTGGCCGCGATCGCCCTCGCGACGTGCGCCTGCGCCGGGC
This sequence comes from Betaproteobacteria bacterium SG8_41, assembly GCA_001303585.1. Taxonomy (GTDB): domain Bacteria; phylum Pseudomonadota; class Gammaproteobacteria; order Burkholderiales; family SG8-41; genus SG8-41. The sequence continues at coordinate 10,077 of LJTT01000059.1, read as the reverse complement.
AGCAGGTCAATTCCAGCCCATCGGAGGCTGACGGCCCAAGAGTCGCCATCTACCTTGTCGCCCACGAGGGACATACGGGAATCGTTGTGCCTCGCGCGAATATTCCCGTGGGACTCTGGCCTGAGAGCCGGGATTTCCCTCGCGCCGATTATCTGGAGGTCGGCTGGGGAGACCGTAATTACTACCAGGGGCGCGAACAAGGTGTGTGGGGAACGCTCCGGGCGGCGCTATGGCCCACGCCGAGCGTGCTTCATGTCGCGGGCATCCGGGGCCCTGCGGCCCAATATTTCCGATCGAGCGAAGTGGTTGAACTGAGGCTTTTGCATGACGGCTTTGAGCGACTGATCCGCTACGTCCATGACGCGCACGAGCGCAGTGCCAGCGACGCCGCGGCTCGGCTTGGGCCGGGCCTCTACGGCGATAGCGGCTTCTATCCCGCATGGGAAACGTTCCATCTGTTTCGCACCTGCAACGTGTGGACGGCTCGCGCCCTTCGCGTTGCGGGACTGCCTATCCATGACTCGATCACCCGCGACGGCCTCATGGCGCAGGCGCGAGAGATCGGGACAGTGGTCAACGCCCCTTGATCGGCGTTGAGGTGCAAATCGTGAACGTAATACCTACTTAGCCGCCGATGAACGCCGATGCACGCCGATCAATTTCCGTGAATCGTGAAACGTGAACCGTGAATCGAAAAAAAACAAAACAATTTAGCCGCGGATAAATGCAGATACATCGACACAAGAATCAGAAAACTCGTCATTTTCTGCCTTGCTGATCACCGGTCACCGGTCAACAGCTGCGACCCTTTTGCCTGGCCCTATCGCCAAGTTCAGACGACGCTGTAGATCTCCCAAGCCTCCCTGATGAGCGCGCTCCAGCTCACTATTACCATCACCTTCGCAAGAATGGCCCAGCGCTTGGGACCCTTGTACTTGTTGGAGCTCCGCCATATCGCGACGTTTATGAAGGCCACGTAGACAAAATAGAGCACGATCAGGCCGATAATAAATAGCGGGCCAAACCCTTCGGACAATCCCTCGCTCTGGTATTCGATAAACGCGAAGGTGATTGCAAAACAAATTCCAACGACTACGCCAAACAGCCAGTACGTTTTCACCAGAGGGACGTCCCCGCGCCACAGGTCGAGCACCAGACTCGTCTTCTCCTCCGTAACACGGACCCCCTGGATACGATCATTCGCATCCCTGGGTCTCCTTTCGGGACTCTTTGTCATCCGAGGCTCCACACTTACCCGTCCATGCCTCAGTCTACAATGGTTCCGGCAGAATAAGAATCCGATTTCGCCTTGCGAGTCGCGAGCGACCCGCCGCGGATGCGCGCAGCAACTAAAACCCGCTGCGGCGGGTTTTGAGTCAAGCCGGAATGAGGATATGATTCATTAGGCTGAATTCAACGCAGCGGCGCGGGGAAGCGAGACCGACCCAATTTGTCCTGCGGGATGCGGGTAATGGAGAAAATAATGACCAACGATGCGGAAAAAGCCCGTTTGAAGCGTTGGGAAATCTTCTTTGAAATCGTCCTGGTAATCCTGCTTGCGATCACCGCCATGGCCTGGAGTTGGAAGGAAATCCTCATCGTTTTGTTTTTCGGCGGAACGGTCGAATGGCTCATTAGCGAAGCCAGACGCAAGCTGGAAACGAAAGCTCATCAACAAACCATTCAGTGGCTCAAGCGCCGGCTGGAAGTGGTCGACCCTCACTGGCAGGAAGACTTGATGAACGTGACACCGGAGGAGCCGCGCCTCCACCCGCCGCCCAACGAGATTGTGTGCAAATGCCCGAAATGCAATCGCCCGATCAGGCGGCGCGAACTGGATCCCCGATACAATGGAGGGTGGTCAGCGTCGCAAGCTTGATCAGACGCCGGGAGCCGGCAGCGGTCTCGACGCAGGATCAGGCGAAGCGTTGAAGGCAAAGCACGAACGCCGCGCAGTCCACTGCAAGCCTGTTCGCGCTTACGCTGTCTCAAGGCTCCATCTGTCCGTCAGTTTCATCCGCCTCACTCTTCGCCGCTCGGCAAATCCACGTAACGCAGCCGCGCCTGGCCTTGCCTCAAGATCTCGGGTCGCAGATCATCCGCGCCAGCGGGATCACCGCTTTGCGCGCTTTCGCGCTTTCGTGGTGCCCGTTTATCAACACCCCCGAAGGCTGATCATCGAACGCGAGTACGGTATATTTGGCGCGGGACGACCTCCCCCGCGGCGCACGAAGCGCCAACTTCGCCCCTCGATGCTTGAAGCCACGCTGAGAAGGTGAACAATTGCAGCGGGGCCGGTACTTTTCAGGCTCGCTTGGGCTCGGCAAGGGATTGATTTTCCTGCCGGTCGATGCGATTCTCGGGGGCCCGGGCGCTCGCGCAAGAGACTGCGAGACGGACTCCATTCGCGGAATGGATTCATGAACCGACGCCGTTGAACGTCCCGTAACTCGAGCAGCCGCAGCGTTTCCGTTTGACTTCCCCGCGTGTGAGGCACTGTCCATTGCGCCGAGACAAACTCGAAAGCCTGGTCCTTGGAAGCATACTGGAGGAAAAGGCGAAAACCCTTCGCAACGCCCCCTTCCTGAAGTTCCGGGACGGGGAACTGAGCTATGCGGAGGTAGACCGCCAGGCCAACCGGATCGCCCAGGGATTCGCGGCTGCCGGCGTGCGCCGGCACGACCATGTCGCGATCATGCTGCCCAACTGCCCCGAGTTCGTCTACGTGATTTTTGCGCTCGCCAGGCTCGGTGCCGTCGCGGTGCCGATCAACCTCGACTACAAGGGCGACCTGCTCGCGCACGTGCTCAATACTTCGGATGCGGTGATGCTCGTGGTGGACGAGCCCTGCCTCGAGCGGTTCGCCGAAATCGAGAAACGCTCGCCAAGAGTCGCGCGCCTCGTGGTGCGCTGGCGCGGTGCAACCAAAGGGCCGGCCATGAAAGGCCTCGCCGCGCCGGCGCTCGCGTTGTCGGCGCTGTTCGACCACGGCGACGAGGTGCCCCGGGTACCGGTGCGCTTTTCCGACCTGCAGGCGATCATGTACACCTCAGGCACCACCGGCCCGTCCAAGGGAGTGATGGTCCCGCACGCGCTCGCGCTCACCTGCGCGCTGGACTCAAACCTGTTCATGGCGCATGGCCCCGGGCACAGCATCTATTGCCCGTTGCCGCTGTTCCACGCCGCAGGCCTGTGGGATGGGGTGCTCTCCGCCCTGCTCTCAGGCTCGGGCATCGGTATCGTCGAGCGCTTCAGCGCCTCGCGTTTCTGGGACGACGTGCGTTACTTCGATTCCAGTCTCGCCATGGGGGTGTTCGCCATGATCCCCATATTGCTCAACCAGGCGCCGACGCCGCGCGACCGCGATCACCCGCTGAAAAGCTTCTACATGGGCAAGTCCGACCTGGATGCGGCCATGTTCGAACGTTTCGGTGTGCACGCGGTCGAGACTTATACGAGCACCGAGATCGGAATCGGCACCGCCAGCCCCTGGGGCGAATGGCGCACCGGTTCCTGCGGCACTGCCTGGGACGAGCGCTTCGAGGTCGGCATTGTCGACCCGGAGGATCACCTGCTGGGCACGGACCAGGCAGGCGAGTTGGTGGTCCGCCCGAAGCAGCCGTTCGTGATGACCACCGGCTACTACAACTTCGCCGCGGAGACTTCGTACCTGATGCGCAACCTCTGGTTTCATACGGGCGACCTCGTGCGCCGCGACAGCGACGGCTACTACTATTTCCTCGAGCGGCTGAAAGACTCGATCCGCTGCCGCGGCGAGAACATCTCGGCGTTCGAGATGGAGCGCGCCATCAACGCGCATCCGGCGGTGCTCGAATCGGCCGCTTTCGGGATCCTCTCGGAGCTGGGCGAGGACGAGCTCGCGGTCGCGGTGGTGCTGCGGCGCGGGGAGACGCTCTCGGCACCGCAGCTCGCGGCCTTCTGCGCAGAGAAACTGCCCGCATTCATGGTGCCGCGCTTCGTGGAGTTCGTGGACAGCCTGCCCAAGACGCCCAACGGCAAGGTCTCGAAGTATGCGCTGCGCGACCGTGGCGTAACCTCGAGCACCTGGGACGGGCAGGAAACACGCGCCAGGCGAAAGGAGGCCTCATGAACTGGAAGGACACCCCCGAGCAGGCCGCGTTCCGCGCCGAGGTGCGCGAGTTCATCCGCGCGCGCTTCCCGTCCGCCTACCGGGCCGACACCGACATGCAGCAGAGCCTCGAACCGGAAGACGTGTACGGCTATAACTGGGCCGCTGACCGGCGCGCAGCGGACGCGCAGCGGCGCGAAGGCGCAATGGCGTGGGCAAGCACCCTGGCCGAGCGCGGCTGGGTGGCGCCGCATTTTCCGAAGGAATACGGCGGCGCGGAGCTCGGCGCAATCGAGGATTGCATCCTGCAGGAGGAGATGATGCGCGAGCGCGTGCCGTCGGTGAGCGGCATCGGCGTCAACCTGCTCGGGCCAACGCTGCTCGCCTTCGGCACCGAGACTCAGAAGCTCGAGCACCTGCCGCGCATCGCGCGCGGCGAGGTGGCCTGGGCGCAGGGCTTCAGCGAGCCCGGCTCGGGCTCCGACCTGGCCTCGCTCAAGACGCGCGCGGTGCGCGACGGCGAGGACTACGTGGTAAACGGGCAGAAAGTGTGGACCTCGCTCGCCCAGTACTCGGAATGGGCGATGCTGCTGGTGCGCACCGACCCGGGGGCCGAGCGCCCGCACCGCGGCATCAGCTACCTCATGGTGGATCTCGCCTCCCCCGGCGTCACGGTCCGGCCGATCGAGGACTTGCGCGGCGGCACGCCGTTTTGCGAAATCTTCTTCGAGGACGTGCGCGTGCCCGCAGCGAACCGCGTGGGCGAGGAAAATCAGGGCTGGCGCGTGGCCATGGCCACGCTCGGCTTCGAGCGCTCCGGCCTGGGCTCGGTCATCCGCTACCAGCACGCGCTCGATCGTTTGATCGCGCTCATGAAAAGCGACGAATCTAAACGTTTCCTGCGCACCGACGCGCGCGGGGCGCTGCGCCAGGAGATCGCGCAGCGGCAGATCGAAATCCGGGTGCTGTACAACCTCGCGCTGCATTCGGTATCCACGAAGGCATCGGGCGGAGTACCGGGCCACGAGGCCTCGATCAGCCAGCTGTTCGGCGCGGAACTCCATCAGCGCCTGGCGCGCACCGGAATGAAAGCCTTCGGGCCCTGGGCGCAACTCACCCAGGGCAAGGACACGCCGCTCGAGGCGATGTTCACCCACGATTTTCTCGGCGCCATCGCCCATCCCTTCCTGGGCGGCAGCTCCGAGGTCCAGAGAAACGTAATCGCGACGCGGGGCCTCGGGCTTCCCCGTAGCTAGAAGTCAGTCTAGGAAGCCGAAATGCAACCGCCGATGAACGCCGATCAGTATTCGCGAATCGTAAATCGTGAAACGTGAATCGGAAGACCAAAACCACTTAACCGCAGATACACGCAGATAAACGCAGATCTATAACACTGAACCTTGAACGTTGAACAACGTTTGTTAGACGCCGATGAATGTGAAATCGATTGATCTGTTTTGATTTTTGATCCGCGCTTATCTGCGGTTGATCTTATCTTCTGATTTTTGAGACGCTTTGCAATCAACGAAGGAGCAGACGATGACCTACGAAACCCTCGAGCTGAAGGTCGAGAACCGAGTGGCTCGCCTCACCCTGAACCGGCCCAAGGCGCTCAACGCCATGAACCTGGAGATGATGATGGAGCTGCGCGCCCTGGCCGACGAGATGGATGCGCGCGAGGACGTGTCCGTGGTCGTGATGCAAGGTGCAGGCCGCGCTTTCTGCGCCGGCATGGACCTGAAATGGTCGGAATCTCTCACGAAGAAAGATCGCGTCGAGAGCAACCGCATCGGCCAGAAGACGTTCAACCGCCTCGCCAACATGGAGAAGCCGCTCATCGCGGCGGTCCACGGTTACGTGCTGGGCGGAGCGCTCGAGCTCGCGCTTGCCGCGGACTTTATCGTGGCACGCGAGGACGCGCAGCTCGGCCTGCCGGAGATCACGCTCTCCGCGCACCCGCCCTACCGCCCGAAGATTACTGCCGATGGCGACCCGGACCAGCCCGAGTTCGGCGGCAGCGCGCCGGGCTGGGGAGGCCTGACGCGTCTTCCCGAGCGCGTCGGCATCGCGCGCGCGAAGGAGATGCTCTTTACCGGGATCCGGCTGAACGCGGCACGGGCGCTGGAGTTCGGGCTGGTGAACGCGGTGTGGCCCGAGGCGGAATTCGAAAAAGAGGTCGCCGAGCTCGCCACCCGCATCGGCGCGATGAACCTCTACAACCTGCGGCTGGTGAAGGAGCTGGTCAACCGCCGCTACGACCTGGTCGAGGGCCACCCGAGTTAACGCGGGAGCCGGAGACGACACGAGGGGACGCGTCCGATCCCGCTCCCCGATGAATGATGGCGCGCAGCATGCAGGCTTGCTGCGGACAACAAGGAGGATTCATGCTCAATATCTATCGCATCGACCACATCGGCCAGGTCGTCCCCGACCTGGAAAAGCAGGTGGCGCTCATGGAAGGCCTCTTCGGCTTCCGGCGCGCGCGGACGTGGGAAAACGCGGCGCAGGGCTGCCGCGGCGCCCTGCTCGACGTGCCCGGGAGCTGGGGCCAGCGCTGGGAGGTGCTCGCGCCATTGGGAAGCGACTCGCCCTACCAGGCCTTTCTCGACAGTAATGGGGCCGGGCTGCATCACGTGGCAGCGCAGGTCACCGACCTGGCGGCGACGAAGAAGCACCTGAAACAGCTGAAGGTCGCTTTCCAGGACCGCGAAAACTGGGTCGACGCGGCCTTCGCCCCGCCCGATGGGCCGGCCGGCATGACCTTGCGCCTGTTCGCGCCGCCAGTGCTCGCCACCTGTGGTGACGACGGAAAGCCCCGCAAGGCTGCCGAGCCAGCGCCCGCCGCCGGTCCGGACCTGGGCATCGTCACGATCGAGCAGGTCGGACAGGCTTATCCCGACCGCGACGCGCTCGCGGCCTGGTGCGAGAAGGCGGTCGGCATGCGCGAGGTCTACCGCACGCGCGAGGGCGAGCACCCCGACATGGCGACGATGGTGCTCACCATCCCCGGCACGCAGATGCGTTGGGAGCTGATCGCTCCGATCGGCGCGGAATCGTTCGTGCAGCGCTTCATCGACAAGCGCGGCGCAGGCGTTGCCCACGTCACCTTCGAAGTGCGCGACTACGATGCGGCGATGGCGGCGGCCGAGCACCATGGGGTGCCAACGATCAATCTGCACGAGGGAGAAACCGACGGGGCGAAGTGGCGCGACTGGTTCATCCACCCCAAGCATACGGGTGGGTTTCTGACGCAGCTGTTCTGGGAAGAGCGGCCCGGCGTGTGGAGCCGTTCCGACAAGATCCCCGCGCCGAAGTAAGCGTGAATCGGGCCCATGAACCTCAACCTCACCGAGGACCAGCAGCTCATCCGGAACGCCGCGCGCGCTTTCCTCGAGAAGCAGTGTCCACCGGCGTACGTGCGCGCCATGGAAACGGATGAGAAGGGCTACGCGCCCGAGCAGTGGAAGAGCATGGCGGAGCTCGGGTGGATGGGATTGCCCTTTCCGGAGGAATTCGGGGGCGTCGGCAGCGGATTTCTGGAATTATGTGTGCTGATCGAAGAACACGGCCGTTTCAGATTGCCGGGGCCGTTCTTCTCGACCGTCGTGTTGTGCGGCATGGCCATCGCCCGTTTCGGCAGCGCGAAACAGAAATCGGAACTCGTGCCCGCCATCGCATCTGGCGAACGGATCCTCGCCTACGCGGAGTCCGAGGCCAACGCGACCTGGGAAGCCTCGGGCATCGAGATGGCGGTGACTGCCGAAGACGACGGCTACGCCCTCACGGGCACGAAGCGCCTGGTTTCCTACGCCGCTGCGGCAGACACCCTGCTCGTCGTTGCCCGCACGGGCGGCAAGGGCGAGAGGGGCATCACCGTGTTCCTCGTTGATGCCGCGAGCCCCGGCATCACGCGCGAGCCGCTTCAGACCATCGCCTCTGATCACCAGTTCCAGGTGACGTTCGACGGTGTGCGCGTCCCCAAGAGCCGCGTCCTCGGCAAGGCTGGCAAGGGATGGCCGATCGTCGAATTTATCCGCCAGTGGGGCGCGGCGGCCAAGTGCGCCGAGATGGTCGGCGGCGCCGAACGCGTGCTCGAGATGACCCTGGACTACGCCAAGGTGCGCGAGCAGTTCGGCAAGCCGATCGGGAGCTTCCAGGCCATTCAGCACCACTGCGCGAACATGGCCGTGGACGTGCTCGGCGCGCGATTCATTGCGTATGAAGCCATCTGGCGTTTGAGCGAAGGCCTCGACGCGGCCGCGGAAGTGTCCATGGCCAAGGCGTGGACAAGCGATGCCTACCAGCGGGTGTGCGGCCTCGGGCACCAGATCCATGGTGCAATCGGATTCACCAAAGAGCACGACCTGCAGCTCTACTCGCGTAGCGCGAAGGCGGCAGAACTCAGCTTCGGCGATGCGGATTACCACCGGGAAAGGGTGGCGGAATGGCTGGCGCTTTGACGCGTTGATTCGCGCGAGCAGCCGGCGGGATTAACGCTGCAGAATTCAGGTCAGCGCAAAGCCTCTCGTTATACCGTTCTGTCGCCCACCCTGCTTCGACGCAGCCCCAGACTATGCGCCAATTGGTCAAGCGGACCGGAAGGTTTCCGGAAAAATCGCTCTCGCTTCGACGTAACGTCGGTGCCCTCCCGAAGAGTCTCCCAGACGATGTCTTTCCAAAAGCCATCGAAAATACCGCGCTGGAGCATTCGGCACCGTTCACATTCTCTGTAAGGAATAACGGTGTTAGTGTAACCACCGTCGCGTCTCGCGCTCGATTCCGTTTTTATGACCCACTTATGCATGAACAGGCAGAGCGCCGTTGATTCCCCCTGGATGCGTCGGCGCACCCGCCAGGAAAACGCCGCAAGGGCTAAAGACTTGCCCAGATAACTACTCCGCAACATCTTCATCATTGCGTATTTGTGAATCAAATCATTAGAGCAGGATAACATCCCCGGTCGCAAGAAAATTGACCTGGGTCAGACAAGAACCTCGCTGAAGCAGGAGGCGTGTTCGTCTAATCCGCCGCCCTACCCCAGGACCACCCTCAGAAAAAAGGCAGCAACTAGGGCTACAAACGTAAACCTCACAAAATTTCGTTTGGCGACAATTTTGTCCATGAAATATTGCTCGAGTAGCCTGGGACGGACTTGAGGTGCAGCGCTCGCATCGAGCGGGACAATGACTGCCCCTTCTGACAAATGGAACGCTCTCGCGATTTGACGCAGCATGGTCACCTCCCCACAAGGTTGACGCGGCCCTTCAGAGACCTACTCACGCCAAACAGGCGAGAAAAAGTAAGCTCTCCTTGTGCAAGTATCCGGCCGCAGCGGGATCCTGCAAATGGATCAAGCGCCCCTTTTGGGGGAGGACATTTCTCCCTTCAATGCGGGAAACCCATGGGCAATTCAATCTAGACCAGCGAAAAAGCGATGCCTTAGGCAGTCGAAATCGTCGGCTTACGCGCTTCGCCACGAGCTAGCTGCAGGAAAGAAGGTCGGATCGACTTTTCTGACTCCGGCCCCGCTCATCATCGGGACAGCACAGAGCTGATTCAGCGGAAATGCAGTCCTGACCCTCACTATAAAAAAGCCACCCTGCGGTGGCTTTTTCTGTTTGGCGTCCCCACGGGGATTGTGCCCGTCTCGCATTGCCTCTGCGATCCGGTCATCCCTCGCTAACACTCGAGACCGCCACAGATACCGACCTGTGTATTGTCGAACCCCTGGGGGTTCTCATCGCCGTGGACTTCACAAAAAAAGCCACCCTGCGGTGGCTTTTTCTGTTTGGCGTCCCCACGGGGATTGTGCCCGTCTCGCATTGCCTCTGCGATCCGGTCATCCCTCGTTAACACTCGAGACCGCCACAGATACCGACCTGTGGCGTCCAATACGACGTCCCCCGGACCGCGTATTGTCGAACCCCTGGGGGTTCTCATCGCCGTGGACTTCACAAAAAAAGCCACCCTGCGGTGGCTTTTTCTGT
>LJTT01000013.1 GCA_001303585.1 Betaproteobacteria bacterium SG8_41 | reverse complement strand
TGATGGTTCTGTCCGAGTTCGAAATCATCCGGCGCTTCTTCACCCATCGCGCGCGCGGCGCTGTGCTCGGGGTCGGCGACGACGCGGCGATCGTGCGCGGACGGCGCGGCGCCGATCTCGTCGTCACGACGGATCTCCTGGTGAGCGGCCGGCATTTCCGGCCCGATGCCGATCCCGTGCAGCTTGGTCACAAGGCGCTGGCCGTCAACCTTTCCGACATGGCGGCGATGGGCGCGGCACCGCGCTGGGCGACGCTTGCTCTGGCGATATCCAAGCCCGACGCGCGCTGGCTCGCTGCCTTCTCGCGCGGGTTCATGCGCCTTGCTCGGCGGCATGGCGTGGACCTGATCGGGGGCGACACGACACGCGGGCCGCTTGCGATCTGCGTTCAGGTGATCGGTGAGGTGCCCGGCGGCCAGGCGTTGCGGCGCGACGGCGCCCGGCCCGGCGACGACGTCTGGGTATCGGGCCGACTGGGCGATGCGGGGTTGATGCTGGCCGCATTGGCGGGCCAGGTGCGTGTCTCCCGCCGGGAGCAGGCGCGGCTTGCACCGCGACTGCACGTGCCTGACCCCAGGGTTGGGCTCGGGGTCGCGCTGCGCGGTGTTGCGCACAGCGCGATCGACATCTCCGACGGTCTGTTGGCCGACCTCGGCCATATCTGCGAGCGCTCTCGCCTCGCGGCAGTCATCGACATGGAACGGGTTCCGCGCTCGGCAACGCTGCACAGGCATCTTTCACGCCCGGCTGCCAGGACGGCGTTGCTTGCCGGCGGCGACGATTATGAGCTGTGCTTCACGGCGGGGGTTCGCCAGAGAGAGCGCATTGCGCGGCTCGCGCGGCGCCTGCGTGTTGCACTCACGCGGATCGGCACCATTGTGCCGCGTCGCCGGCCGAGCGTAACGGTTCTGGGCAAAGATGGAAAGGCGCTTGTGCTGGGACGCAGGGGCTTCGATCATTTCGCTTGAGACGCTTAGGCCGGCTGCTGTCCGGGCCGCATCCGAATCAGGTATTCTCGCTGCAGCGGAGGATTGCAATGACTAACGACGGGAATCAAGGAAAACGGCCTGACTGGACGTTCAGTCTTGGCGATCAGGCACAGGGCATACGCCGGAAACTTGGCGAGGGAATTACGACCCGGATCTTTCCCGGCCATAACGTCATGCTTTCGGTCGTGCGCATCGAGCCGCACTCGAGCGGGACGATGCACAGTCATCCGGAGGAACAATGGGGCGTGTTGCTCGAGGGTGAGTGCGTGCGCATCCAGGGTGGCGAGGAACGCGCGATGAAGGCGGGGGATTTCTGGTGTACGCCGGGCGGCGTCATGCATGGCGTGCGGACAGGCGCAGTGGCTGCTGTTGTTCTCGATATCTTCAGCCCGCCGCGGGAGGAATACAGAAAGCCGGGAGAAGGGTTTGGCTCGCCGGCATGAGCGGCGATCCGGCCAGGACTTGAGCCTTGGCTGATCTGGTCTTGCGCCCGTCGTGGCGTTTCGTGCGCCGGCATCCGGCGCACTTCATCGCTTTCGGCGGCGGCGTCGGGCTCGTGCCCTTTGCGCCAGGGACATTCGGCACGCTACTGGCATTTCCCATTTACTGGATCGCAGCGCCGCGCCTCGAGCCGGGGGCGTTCTTGCTGCTGGTATGCGTTCTCTTCGGGCTGGGCGTGTGGGCCTGCGATGTCGCCGGCCGGACGATCGGTATCCGCGACCACAGCGGCATGGTGTGGGACGAGACGGTGGCGTTCCTGGCGGTGCTTTTCGTGGCGCCGGCGACGCTATATTGGCAGGGGGCGGCTTTACTGCTCTTCCGCCTGTTTGACATATTGAAACCGCAACCGATCCGCTACTACGAGCGGAGGTTCAAGAATGGTTTCGGCGTGATGCTGGACGATCTCGTGGCAGCTTTTTTTACGCTGCTCGTGCTGGCGATCGCCAAGATCATTATCGACAGCCTGTTCTGACGAGGCGTGACACGATGAGGTGCGTCAGAAGAGAGCGTGACCAGCGTCTGGCTCACGATTCACGAATCACGAATCACGATTCACGGCTCTGCGAGGGAAAGTGATGGCGGATGCAGCATTGTACCGGCTGGCGGAAGAGTTGGGCGAGGCGCTCAAGGCGCGCGGCCTGATGCTAGCCACGGCGGAGTCGTGTACCGGCGGGTGGGTCGCGGAGGCAGTGACAATGGTGCCGGGCAGCTCTGACTGGTTCGAGCGCGGCTTCGTGACGTACACATACGTCTCGAAGCGCGAGATGCTTGGCGTCGAAGGGGAGGTCCTGGGACGGCACGGTGCGGTGTCGGAAGAGGTTGTGCGACAGATGGTCAGCGGCGCGCTCGAGCGCAGCCATGCCCAGGTGGCGGTTGCCCTGAGCGGGGTAGCGGGGCCGGGTGGCGGCACGCCGGACAAGCCCGTCGGGACCGTCTGTTTTGCCTGGGGACTGAAGGGGGGCGCGTGTCGTGTCGAAACGACCCGATTCCTGGGTGATCGCGAAGCGGTGCGCCACCAGGCAGTTGAGCATGCGCTCAAGGGCGTGCTCGCCCAGCTCCCTTCGCGGAAAGCGTAGTCGTCCGGAACGGCATTCGGATTGCGCGAGATGTCATCCATGCCGCGAGAGTGGGGCGAGAAGCATCCCGACGGTCGTTGGCACAGTCCTGCGGCCGATCGAAACAAGGATCCCATTCTCGCTGTGCTCAGGCGCGTGCTGCCGCCCAAGGGCAGCGTGCTGGAAATCGGCAGCGGCAGCGGGCAGCACGTGATCCATTTTGCTGCCGCGCTGCCCGATCTGACGTGGCAGCCCACGGATTCTGATGCGGACTTGCGCGCTTCGGTGATGATGCGCTTGCGCGCCAGCCCGCTGAAGAACGTCAATCCTCCGGTGGAGCTCGAAGTGACGCGGCTGCCCTGGCCGGTGCGCAGTACCGATGCAGTGCTCTCCATCAATATGATTCATATCGCACCCCCGGCGGCAACGGGGGCGCTTCTGACGGGCGCGGGTCAAACGCTGAGCCGCGGTGGCGTCCTCGTGCTTTACGGGCCGTACCGCCGCCACGGCGCGCATACAGCGCCCAGCAACGAGGCTTTCGACTCTGCGCTACGCGCGCGCAACCCGGAGTGGGGCCTCAGGGATTTCGAGGATGTCACGCGACTGGCTGAGGCTAATGGTTTTGGGCTGGAGGAAGTCGTCGAGATGCCCGCTAACAATCTCATGCTGGTCTTTCGACAGCGCGGCACCAGGGCCGCGTGACTCTTGGGCCGACTCGGCTTTTTCTTGCGCCGGATCGCCGGGGATGCTTCGTCATGCCGCGCGGCAAGGCAAAGTCCGGAATCAATCCTGCGCGAGCAGGTTGATCAGGCTGGAGGAATCCCAGCGGCCGCCGCCACGCGCCTGCACATGGGCGTAGAACTGCTCGATCAGCGCGGTCACCGGCAGCCGTGCGCCATTGACTTTGGCTTCGACAAGGCAGATGCCCAAGTCCTTTCGCATCCAATCCGACGCAAAGCCGAAATCGAACTGGCCCGCGAGCATCGTCTGCCAGCGGTTTTCCATCTGCCACGAGGTGGCGGCGCCTTTGCCAATCACGGACAACACTTTCTCCATGTCCAGACCGGCACGGCGGCCGAAGTTGAGGCCCTCGGCAAGACCCTGGATGACGCCCACGACACAGATCTGGTTCACCATCTTGGTGAGCTGCCCCGACCCCGCCGGGCCGATCAGCGCGCAGCTTCGCGCGTAGAGGTCGAGGACCGGCTTGGCGCGATCAAAGACATCGGCTTCGCCCCCGACCATGACACCGAGCTGCCCGCTCTGGGCGCCCGACTGCCCGCCCGAGACCGGCGCATCGAGGAAGCCCAGTCCCTGTTCGCGGGCCCGTTGGTCCAGCTCCCGTGCCAGCGTCGCGGAGGCGGTGGTGTGATCGATGAAGATTGCGCCCTTCTTCATGCCGGCGAAGGCGCCGCTGTCACCATAGGCGATTGAGCGCACGTCCTGATCGTTGCCCACGCAGCAGAACACGAAGTCCGCGTCCTGTGCCGCCGTCCGCGGCGTTTGGGCGGCGCGGCCGCCGTACTCCCGGGTCCAGCGCGCGGCCTTCTCAGGGGTGCGGTTGTAGACCGTGACCGCATGGCCACCCTTCTTCAGCAGATGTCCCGCCATGGGGTAGCCCATTACCCCCAGGCCGATGAACGCGACGTTTGCCATGCCGGCTGTCCTTTCTTGCGCGAAAGGCCATTATGGTAAGGGCTTTGACGTCCGGCGCAAGCCGTGTGGCCGAGCCGATCGTGACGCCGGCGGGTTGTTCCGGGAATCCGGAATACAGCCGCCCACTGACTTCGGGAGGAAGAGGGGCGGGGTGAGGGATCGAACGCCGCTGGCCGCCGATGAAGAAGAGTGCATTGATTTGCGCGGGTTTTCCGTCTGCGCTCATGAACGCGGTTCCGCGGCTGCTGCAAGGTGTCGACTGCTCGGGGCACGCTCCGGTCAACTCGAGGCCACCGCTCCGCGTTTTACAGGCATGCCGTGCACGCGGGTGGTTTAAAATAACCGGTTGCAAACACAAGGAAACCCCATAATGGAAGAGAACAAGGCCAAGGCCCTCGCCGCCGCGCTGTCCCAGATCGAGAAGCAATTCGGCAAGGGCTCGATCATGCGGCTGGGCGAATCCGAGATATCGAGGGACGTCACGGTCGTGCCCACGGGCTCGCTCGGTCTCGATCTCGCGCTGGGCATCGGGGGCCTCCCGCGTGGTCGGGTGGTCGAGATCTACGGCCCTGAATCCTCCGGCAAGACGACGCTGACGCTTTCGGTCATCGCGCAGATGCAGAAACTGGGTGGAACGGCCGCCTTCATCGACGCCGAGCACGCGCTCGATCCCCAATATGCCGGTAAGGTCGGGGTGAACGTCGAAGACCTTCTCATCTCGCAGCCCGATAACGGCGAGCAGGCGCTCGAGATCGCTGACATGCTCGTGCGTTCGAGCTCGGTCGACGTGGTCGTCATCGATTCCGTCGCGGCCCTCGTGCCCAAGGCGGAGATCGAGGGCGAGATGGGCGAGCCGCAGATGGGACTGCAGGCGCGGCTCATGTCGCAGGCGCTGCGCAAACTCACTGCCAACATCAAGCGCTCCAACACGCTCGTGATCTTCATCAACCAGATCCGCATGAAGATCGGCGTGATGTTCGGCAATCCCGAGACAACGACGGGCGGTAACGCGCTCAAGTTCTACTCCTCGGTGCGCATTGATATCCGGCGCATCGGCTCGATCAAGAAAGGCGATGAGGTGATCGGTTCGGAGACGCGCGCGAAGGTCGTCAAGAACAAGGTCGCGCCGCCCTTCCGCTCGGCTGAGTTCGACATTCTCTACGGCGAAGGCATATCGCGTGAAGGCGAGTTGATTGAGCTCGGAGTCCTGCACCGCATCATCGAGAAATCCGGCGCTTGGTACAGCTACGGCAAGGACCGTATCGGGCAGGGCAAGGACAACGTGCGCGATTACCTCAAGGAGCACCCCGACATTGCCCGCGAGATCGAAGACAAGATCCGGGCGGCGGCCGGCATGGTGACCGCGGTGCAGGAGGCCCAGCCGCAGCCGCCAGCGCAAACAAAGGCTGAGGCGAGGAAGGCTGCCCACTAGGAAAACGGTGACCGGTGACCCGTGACCGGTGACCAGAACAACCAGGGTCCCAGCCTGCGGGCGCGTGCGCTCAGGCTGCTCGCGCGACGGGAGCACTCGCGGCATGAGCTTGCCCGGAAGCTCGGCGCTCACGCGCAAGACGCCGCCGAGCTCGAAAGCGTGCTCGATGCGCTCGAGGCGCAGGGCTGGCTCTCGGAGCGGCGTGTTGTGGAACAGGTGGTCCATGCCCGCCGGCGCCGGTTCGGCGCGCGGCGCATCGCGCGTGAGCTGGTCGAGAAAGGAATCGGGGAAGAGGCCGTTGCAGCAGCGCTGAAGACGCTCGGGCAGGATGAGGTGGAAAGCGCGCGGTCGGTCTGGAGCAGGAAGTTCGCGCAGCCGCCTCGCACAGCCGCTGAACGGGCCCGCCAGGTGCGCTTTCTGCAGGGGCGTGGCTTCAGTTTTGAAACGATCATGAAGGTGATCAAGGGGGAGATCGAACAATGAGGGAGACCGGCAGACCGCCGCTGCCCGAAGCGTTCGCGGGTCACCGCTCAATGATCACGCGCTGGTGAGCATGAGAGCCGGAGCGCGGGGCGCCGCGCTAGCCTTCGCGTGCGCGATCGCGCTGGCGGGTTGCGACTACCTGCCGTTTGGCTATACGTCCATCAAGGAAATCACCGAGGCGCCGGCCCGGTTCAAGGGCAAGGAGATCAAGCTCAAGGGAAAGGCTGAGGGCGCGACCAGCCTGTTGGGATTCCGGGCGTTCCTCCTGCGGGACGATACCGGCGAGATCATGGTCGTGACGACGGGCGAGCTGCCGGCCTCGGGTGCGTCAGTCGCGCTCAAGGGGACCGTGAAAAGCGCCATGATCATAGGCGGGAGCTCGGTCGGGCTGCGTGTGGAAGAAACGAAGCGTTTGCGCTAAATTCTTGTGACCAGTGACCAGTGACCAGTGACTGGCGAGGGGCGATCTAATGCGTGTGATGAAATGGGGACGGGGCTCAAGCTTTCACTCCTGTGTCGACAGTTTGTTTCCGGTCACCGGTCATCGCTCACCAGTCACTAAGGTGCGGGCATGAAAAGCAACGAGATTCGCAGCAGGTTCCTGGATTTCTTCCATGGCAAGGGGCATGCCGTGGTCGCATCGAGCCCGCTCGTGCCTGCAAATGATCCGACGCTGCTCTTCACCAACTCCGGGATGGTGCAGTTCAAGGATGTCTTTCTTGGCCAGGACGGTCGGCCTTACACGCGCGCGACGACGTCCCAGCGCTGCGTGCGCGCCGGCGGCAAGCACAACGACCTCGAGAACGTCGGCTACACCGCGCGGCACCATACCTTCTTCGAGATGCTCGGCAACTTCAGCTTTGGCGACTACTTCAAGCGCGACGCCATCCACTACGCGTGGGAGTTGCTGACCCGAACCTACAAGCTGCCCGCCGACCGGATGTGGACCACTGTCTACCACGAGGACGACGAGGCGTACGATATCTGGACAAAGGATATCGGGGTTCCAAAGAAACGCTGTGTCCGGATCGGCGACAAGCCGGGCGCGCCGAAGTACCAGAGCGACAACTTCTGGCAAATGGCCGACACCGGCCCCTGTGGCCCGTCTACGGAAATTTTCTGGGACCACGGCCCTGGCATCCCGGGCGGCCCGCCTGGCAGCGAGGACGGCGATGGCGACCGTTATGTCGAGATCTGGAACCTCGTGTTCATGCAGTTCAACCGGGACGACAGTGGCGTAATGCATGCCTTGCCCAAACCGTCCGTGGACACCGGCATGGGACTCGAGCGCATCGCCGCGGTGCTGCAGGGCGTGCATTCGAACTACGAAATCGACCTGTTCCAGGACTTGATCAAGGGCGCTGCGCGCGAGACGGGCACCAGCGATCTCTCAAGCAAGTCGCTGAACGTGATTGCGGACCACATCCGCGCGACCTCTTTCCTGATCGTCGATGGCGTGATTCCCTCCAACGACGGCAGGGGCTACGTGCTGCGCCGTATCATCCGCCGGGCGATTCGGCACGGCTACAGGCTGGGCCAGACCCGGCCCTTCTTTCACCGGCTCGTGGATGACCTCGTGCATGCCATGGGCAGCGCCTATCCGGAACTGCCGAAGGCGGCCGGGCGCGTGACGCAGGTGCTGAAGCAGGAGGAAGAACGGTTTGCGGAAACGCTGGAAAACGGCATGAAAGTGCTCGAGTCGGCTCTCACGCGAGAGGACAAGATGCTCGAGGGGGAGATGGTTTTCCAGCTCTACGATACGTTCGGCTTTCCAGTCGATCTTACGGCCGACATTGCTCGCGAGCGCGGCGTGCGCGTCGACTATGCGGGCTTCGAGGCCGCAATGGAACAGCAGCGCGAGCGCGGACGGGCGGCATCCCGCTTCACCATGGCAAGCGGTGTGGACTACCACGGCCAGCCGACCGAGTTCCATGGTTACGACACGCTCACGCTCGAGGCCACCGTGATCGCGCTCTACCGTGAGGGAACACAGGTCGACGAGGTCTCATCGGGACGGGCGGTGATCGTTCTCGACCGCACGCCGTTCTACGCCGAGTCGGGCGGCCAGGTCGGCGACAGCGGCGAGCTCGCCGGCGTGGCGGGCACTTTCGTGGTCGAGGATACGAGGAAAATTCAGGCTGCGGTATTCGGCCACGAAGGTATGTTGAAGACCGGACGCCTGCGCGTCGGGGACAAGGTCATGGCCGCGGTCGACATGGCCCGCAGGACGCGAACCATGCGCAATCACTCGGCCACGCATCTGATGCACAAGGCCCTGCGGGAAGTGCTGGGGCCTCATGTTCAGCAGAAGGGCTCGCTGGTCGACGCGGAGCGTACACGCTTCGATTTTTCGCACAACGAGCCAGTGACCGAGGCGCAAATCCGCGAAGTCGAGGCGATCGTCAACGCTGAGATAGTCCGCAATGAGGCGACGGCGGCCCGGATCATGAAGTACGACGATGCGGTCAAGGGCGGCGCGCTGGCGTTTTTCGGCGACAAGTATGGCGACGAAGTGCGCGTGCTCGACATCGGCAGCTCGCGCGAGCTGTGCGGGGGGACGCACGTCAAGCGCACTGGTGATATCGGTTTTTTCAAGGTGGTCTCCGAGGGCGGCATCGCGGCGGGCGTGCGTCGCATCGAGGCGGCCACGGGCGAGGGCGCGCTTGCATTCGTGCAGGGGCAGGAAGAAAAGCTCAACGAAGCCGCCGGGGCGCTGAAGTCGCCCCCAGCGGAGGTGGCCCAGAAGATCGCGCAGATTCTCGACAACGTCAGGGGCCTCGAGAAGGAGCTCGGGCGGCTGAAGTCAAAGCTGGCCGCCTCGCAAGGAGACGAGCTGGTCGAGCGCGCGGCGACCGTCAAGGGTGTGAAGGTGCTCGCAGCCTCGATCGAGGGCGCGGACGCTAAGGCGCTGCGTGAAACGCTGGACAAGCTTAAAGACAAGCTCAAATCGGCGGCGGTGGTGCTTGCCGCAGTCGACGGCGGCAAGGTCGCCCTGATCGCCGGTGTGACGCCGGATCTCACCGGAAAAATCAAAGCCGGCGAGCTGGTGAATCATGTCGCTACGCAAATAGGCGGCAAGGGCGGCGGCAGGCCGGACATGGCGCAGGCGGGTGGCACCAGCCCGGAGAAGCTGCCGGCGGCTCTCGAATCGGTGCGGTCTTGGGTCGAGCAGAGATTGTAATGGCCACGGCCAGGGGCACAGTGCGGCGCAGGGCGCGGCCGTGGAGCACCCAAAACGGTGCCAGGGAATATCAGGTACAACGATGAGCGCATTCAGGGCGCTTCAGTTCAACATGCAGTACGGCCAGGTATGGGACCACCACGATCCCGACCATGCGCGCATCGACCTCGACCTCAGTGTTGCGGAGATCCGCGCCCAGAACGCCGATATCATATTTCTCCAGGAGGTAGAGCAGGCGCGTCCCGGGGGCGAGCAGCTCGATCCGCCGCCCAACTACACGCGGCTTCGCAGCGTGTTCAGTGATTACGACAGTTTTTTCTCCTACCCTAAGATCGATCCGCACGAGCTGCCGTTTGGCATTGGTCTTTGCCTCTTCTCGCGGACGCCATTGCGGGACATGGTGCGGGTCGACTTGCCCTCACCGACGATCGAGTTCGAGTTTCAGGGCGAGCGCAAGGTGCCGACGGACCGCCTACTGATCGGCGCTCGCACCACGATCAATGGCCAGGAGGTGCGCGTTTTCAATGCGCACCTGCTTGCTTTTTTCATGCTCAATGCCAGCAGCGACCAGCACACGGGCCAGCGGCGGCAGGTGCTCGGCGAGCTCTCGGCATCGAGCGCCCCGACCCTTCTCGGCGGAGACTTCAACGTGAGTCGTCACGAGACGCTGCTGCGCGAGTTTGCCGATGCGGGTTACCGCACGGTGCAATCGAAGGAAATCACCTGGCGCCGGCGTCCTTATGTGCTCGATCACCTTTTCTACAACGAGTGCCTGCGGCCGGTCCGGCATGTCGTAAAGCCGACGCCGGCGTCCGATCATCACATGGTGATCGCCGACTTCGATTTCGCGGGCCGATGGGCGGGATGACGGCGCGCGCTTAGGGCGCGGCCAGCGGCTTCCGCGTCGGGGCCGAGTTCATCTTTTTCGATTCATCCAGAGGGAGGTAGCAATGGCTGCAACCAGCCGGCCTCATCCGCTGCTCACCGCCGCACAAATCGAGGCGATGCCGGAGGAAGCGCGCGTGCATGCGCTGGATCCGGGTGTCGTGCGCCACAACCGTTCACTTGGCGACGCGGTCGGTTTGCAGAGCGTCGGCGTGCATTTGGTCCGCCTCAGGCCCGGGCACGTCAGTACCGTGTATCACTTCCATCACCAGGACGAGGAGTGGGTTTACGTCCTCGCGGGCCGCGGCATCGCCGAGATCGGGGAAGAAACCTTCGAGGTCGGCCCGGGGGATTTCATGGGCTTCGTTGCGGGATCTCTTCCGCATCTGCTTCGAAACCCCCATCAGGAGCCGCTGGTCTACCTCGTCGGTGGCAACCGGCTGCCATTCGACGTGTGCGATTACCCGCGCATCCGCAAACGCCGTTACCGCGTCGATGGCAAGAGCGAATTCCTGAGCTGGGATCTGCTCGAGAAAGCCGGGGCGTTGGCGAAATAGCCTGTAATCGGCGCGGCTCGAGCCTGCGTTCGGGCCTTTACACGAGGCGGAGGGCGCGTTCCTGCGCTGATCTCCTGGAGAGCGGGCGCCGGGAGCAACGGCCCTTCGCCGGTTGTACGCCCGCGACCGCCATCAATAAGGTAGCGCCGCGTCGGGTCGTGCCGCTAGGATTGCCCTGCGGAAATCCTCCTGAATGCGTCGCATTGCCTGCTCGTTGTCTGCCTCGAAGCGCAGCACGACAACGGGCGTCGTGTTGGAGGCGCGCGCGAGCCCGAAGCCGTCATCGTATTCGACCCGCAGCCCGTCGATCTTGATCACCTCGCGCGCATCCGTGAAGCGCGCGGTCCGCTGTAATTGCTCGATCAGTACGTAATTTTCGCCCTCCGCGAACTTCACATGGAGTTCGGGTGTGCTCACCGCATCGGGGAGGGCTTCCAGGACCGCGCTCGGATCAGACGCGCGCGAAAGGATCTCGAGCAGGCGCGCGCCCGCGTAGAGGGCATCGTCAAAGCCGTACCACCGCTCTTTGAAGAAAGTATGGCCGCTCATTTCGCCCGCGAGCAGCGCGCCGGTTTCCTTGAGCTTCTGCTTGATGAGCGAGTGCCCGGTTTTCCACAGAACGGGCTTGCCCCCGTGCTGGCGGATCCAGGAAAAAAGGTGGCGCGTGGATTTGACGTCGAAAATAATCTGCGCCCCCGGGTGACGCTCCAGAACGTCGGCCGCGAACAGCATGAGCTGGCGGTCGGGATAGATGATCTTGCCGCTCTTCGTCACCACGCCCAGCCGGTCCCCGTCGCCGTCGAACGCGAAACCCAGTTCGCCCTTGCCCGCCGCCAATGCCTTTTGAACATCGGCCAGGTTTTTGGGCTGCGAGGGATCGGGGTGGTGATTGGGAAAGCTGCCATCAACCTCGCAGAAGAGCTCCGTTAATTCGCATCCGAGCCGGCGGTAGAGCTCGGGTGCGGTTCCGCCGGCCACGCCGTTGCCGCAGTCGACGACCAGTCGCATCGGGCGCGCGAGCTTGACGTCGCCGGTAATGCGTTTGAGGTAGGGCTCCCGCACATCCTCGCTTCGGTAGCTGCCGCTGCCGCGCTCGAGGCGGCCCTTTTCAATGCGCTGGCGCAGCCCCTGGATAGCCTCGCCCGAAAGGGTCTCGCCGTCGACCATGATCTTGAGGCCGTTGTACTCGGGTGGATTGTGCGATCCGGTGACTGCGACGCCGGAGAGCGTGTCGAAGTGGTGAGCGGCGAAGTAGAGTATCGGCGTGGCTGCCTGGCCAATATCGATTACATCAACGCCGCTCGATTGAAGGCCGCGGGCCAGCGCCGCGGCGAGTTCGGGACCGGAATGACGCCCATCGCGACCGATCGCGACGGTTCGGCGCCCCCGCGCGATCGCTTCCGAGCCGACTGCCTGACCGATCGCGACGACGATGTCCGGCGTCAGCGTGCGCCCAACAATACCGCGGATGTCGTAGGCCTTGAAGATTTCTGCAGGAACTTGCATGGAAAGCCGCCTTTTGCCGAATTATCGCATGTCAGCCCAACCCGCGTTAACGGGGATCGTGGAAGCTGGAGCGCTAGACGGGAAAAACGGATGCGTCCCGGCGGAGCGTGGTGCTGCCCGCTCCATTCGGCTCACTGATCGCTATTTTTCAGCTTCCGCACCGAAAAAATCAAGGATGCGCCGCGGCAACCAGTCGATGCGGCCGGGAAAGGCGCCGGCCACGAATGCGGCATGGCCGCCACCGTCCGGAAAATCTGGCGTCACGGCGGGGGAAAGGTCCTCCCCATTGGGCAATGCCTGGTGCGGCAGGAAGGGATCGTTGCGCGCGTTGATCATGAGCGTCGGCACTGCAATATGGCGCAGCCACGGCTTGCTGCTGGCGCGGGTCCAGTAGTCATCCACGCCCGCGTACCCGTGGACGGGGGCCGTGACGAGGTCATCGAACTCCCGCAACGTGCGCGCGCCGCGCACGCGCTCGGCGTCGTAGAGGCCGGGGAAACGCGACAGTTTCGCGAGGCTCTTTGCTTTCATCGTCCGCAGGAAATGCCGGGCGTAGAGAAGGTTGAAACCCCGGCCTAGGGCATCGCCCGCTGCCATGAGGTCAACCGGCGCCGAGATCGCCGCGGCGCGGGCCACGACGGCGCTGGCGGTGTGAGCGTTTTCTCCCAGCCATTTGAGCAGCACGTTGCCCCCGAGCGAGACGCCGGCTGCACAGACAGTGGCGCCAGCGTGTTTTGCCGCGAAGCGCTGCAGTATCCAGTCGGCTTCGGCGCTGTCCCCGGAATGATAGGCGCGCGGCAGGCGATTGGGCTCGCCGCCGCAGCCGCGGAAATGCACGACGGCGCCCTGCCAGCCACGGCGCGAGACCTCGGCCATCAGCGCGAGCGCGTAGTGGCTGCGCGAGCTGCCCTCGAGCCCGTGAAAGAGCACGACCAGGGGCCTTGCAGTTTCGAGTTTCGAACTTTGGGTTTCGACTAGTGAGCGTCGAGATTCGAGCCAGTCGATCGAGATGAAGTCGCCGTCAGGCGTATCCCAGCGCTCGCGCCGGTAGCGCACGCGCGGCTGCGGCGCGAAAAGCGCCGCGTAGACGGTCTGCGCATGGCCGTTGCGCAGCCACCATGGTGGAATGTATTCGATCAATGACCGGGCGCGCGTCAATGCGATTCGAGGAAGCGCTCGACGCGATCGTTCAGGTAGCTGTAGAACGGATTGTGCCGGAGTCTCAGCAGCACGGCGGGCGAGACCGCAAGCAATCCGCGCTCCCCGAGCAGCTCTGGCCTGCCGAGGAAGATCATCTTTTGCTGTGCGGGGCGCTTGGCTCCGTAGATCGGGTCGTCCGGCGGGAAGGGCAGGGCGACGTGGGACAACGAAAATATCTCGTCCGGCCATGCAAGCCCCGTCGGTTGGCGGGTTATCTCGCCGCTCACCGGGGTGCGATGGATTACGTCCAGCGCAAGAGAATCCACGCTGGCATTGGCGAGCACGCTGAGCGCGAATGGCAACGCGGGCCCGCGCAGGAGGCGTCCCGACACTTCGAGCGCGCCCGGCCTGAACAGATCCGCGGCATCGGCGTGTCGGTTGAGATCGAACACCACCGCCTCGTGGCCCTCCGGCGCGAGACGCTGCAGCAGGACATCCGCCACGGCCGTAACGGACACGGTGGCGTCCACCGCTGACTGAAACACAAGCACCTTCGGCATACCCTCGACCGGCCCGTTTCTGCCGATCTTGGCGAGCTGCTCCGAAATGGAGCGCGTGATGCCGTGAACCTGGTCGGCTGCGTTGACCGTGAACGACGTGTACTTGTAAGGATCGTACTCAGGGCCGATATCGGTCCAGGCGACCTTTGGCAGACCCAGCCATACCGAGATGCGCCCCTGCCAGACGGCAAGGGCGGCGGCGGCGGACACGCCGATCGCCGGTGAGATCAGCACCAGCTTTTCAACGGCGGGCAAATGCTCCCCCTGCAGGCGTGCGAGCGCGTACTCCACCGCGAGGGCGGCGCCCGTCGAATAGCCGATGACGTAGAGTGGCCGATCAGCCGCGAGCCTGCGGCGCAGATCGCGGACCGCGAGCCGCGTCGCAGCCGCCATATCCCGCCAGTGCACGCGAAGGAGGCCCGCAGGCGCCGTGCCGTGGCCCGGGAGTCTCAGGCCGACGACGTGATAGCCAAGCGCATGCAGCCGCTCACCGAGCGCCCGCAACGAGTACGGCGAGTCGGAGAGGCCGTGCAGCAGGAGAATCCCTCCACGCGGCTGTGGAACTGAAAGCTCGAACGTCCGGTTCCAGTTCACCGCCTGGGCAAGGGGGTCTGAGAGGCTGCCCGCTGAGTAACGGTTCAATCCGCGGCGGGCTTCGGGCGGCACCTGGTCATACACTCGCGCCTTCAACTGCCTGAACAGCCTCTCTTCGAGCGCCCGGTAGTCGGCGAGGGTTTTCACCTTCCCCGCGTCATCGGCGCGAAATTCGGCATCGAGTCGCGCGGTGTGCCATACCATCAGGTCGGGCAGGCCTTCGAGGTGCACCACGTAGGCCGTTACCGCCGCGAGAACAATCGCGCTCGCGCCATAGACGGCAAACAGGAGCGCGTGCTTTATAGAGCTCCGAATCATGACGCCATACAGCTTAACATTTGGAAGCCTTTAGCCATGCAAAGCGGTGTGCTGTGCCGGCCACAGCGGCGGAGTGTCGCTCAGTTTACTGACGAGTGGATCCTTCGCCTGGCCCTCGAAGACGTGGTGGTGACAGTCGATCGTGCCCGTCGGGACGGCGTGCTTCGGCGTGCGGGGATGCGGGTCGGGCCCCCGGGCAAGCGGCCGCTATGTTACCGAGTGACGTAAATAGTAAATCGTGAATCGAAACTCGACGCGGCAGACGAGGGATGTGCTGCACCCCGCGCATTTCGTTACCCGTCACCTATCACGCTTTTCTGAAATCAGTCGCGGTAGGAAGGATCGATGCGGTCGAGCTTGCGCAGGAGCGAAGGCCACTCGAGAAGGCCGAGGCGGCGCCGCACGCCGGGCTGGAAAAGCTGCCACGACTGATCGACGATCTCCTGCGGCGGAAGCTGAATCTCGGTGTTGCACGAGAGCGTCATCACCTGCAGCTGGCATGCCCGCTCGAGGCGAAACATGTTGTTGAAGCACTCGGGAACGCTGGGCCCGCAGGTGAGCAGGCCGTGGTTCCTCAGGATCATTGCGTCGTTGGTGCCGAGGTCCTGCACGAGCCGTTCCCGCTCTTCCGTGCGGATCGCGATGCCTTCGAAGTCGTGGTAGGAGACGCCCTTTGCCCAGCGCATCGAGGTCTGAGCGATCGGCATGAGCCCGCACTTCATCGCCGATACCGCCATCCCGGGCAGGGTATGCGTGTGGATGACACAGTCGACGTCGTGGCGCGCGCCGTGTATCGCGCTGTGGATTACATAACCTGCCTGGTTCACGCCGTACTCGGTGGCATTGAAGAGAACGTTACCCTCGAGATCGATCCTGATCATGCTCGAGGCGGTCATTTCCTCGTAGAGCATGCCATACGGATTGATCAGGAACTCGTTTCGGGTTCCCGGGACGCGTGCGGAGATGTGATTGGCGACCATCTCCACCATGCCGAACTCGTGCATCAGCCGATAGCACGCCGCCAGGTTGACTCGGGCCTCCCATTCTTCATTGCTCACCTGCTCGCGAACGGGTCTGGTGATCCTGATGGCCGGCGCATTCATGCGATCTCCCTTCGTATCGTGCAGCGATTCCATTCGCCTTTGCATACGAGGTTCAAAGTTCCACGTTCAATGTTCAAAGTGCCATATTCGAAATTCGGTGCGAGCAACTTCGCAGCGAACAGTCGTCCAAACTTCAAACTATTTCTTCTTGACGTAAGCGGCGGCGCTGGTGCCGGCGATCTTCCCGAACACGGATCCGGAGGTAAGCCCGGTGCCGCCCGGGTAATTGTGATAGAAGATTCCGCCGACCATCTCGCCTGCGGCGTAGAGCCCCGGGATGGCCTTCCCGGCTGTGTCCTCGACCTCGGCGTCGTTGCTGACCTTGACCCCGCCGAAGCTGAACGTCACGCCGCATGTGACCGCGTAAGCCTCGAACGGCGGCTCATCGATGCGGTTGGCCCAGTTGCTTTTGTTGATTCTGAGGCCCTCCGTGTGGCGGCCGTCCTTGATTGCCATGTTGAACGGGATGTCGGTGCGCACCGCCTTGTTGTATTCCTGGATTTCGCGCAGGCAGTTTTCCGCGTCCACGCCCTCGAGTTTCTTCACCAGTTCCTCGAGCGTGTCGGCGCGCACCTTCGTCACCTGCTTGATGCGGTATTCATCGCGCAGCACAGGAATGATCTTCTTGTCGAAGACCTGCCAGGCAAACATGCCCGGCTGCTCCAGGATGACCCGGCCGTACTTGGCATAGGTGTAGTTGCGGAAATCGGCGCCTTCGTCCACGAACCGCTCCCCGCGCGCATTGACCATGATGCCCCACGGGTAGCTGTGCTTCTGGAACTGGTCGCCGACCGCAAGATCCCCGAAAGGCGGGGCGTTCATGTCCCAGCCAACGGAGTGGCACCCGGACCAGTGCCCGTAGGGCATTGCGCCCACGTCGAGGGCCATCTTGATGCCCTGGCCGTTGTTGTAGCGGGTGCCGCGGACTTTTGCGAGGTCCCAGCCGGGGCCAAGGTAGCGCGCACGCATCTCGGCGCTGGATTCGAACCCGCCGCAGGCAAGGACAACCGCTTGGGCACGGATCTCAACATTCCTGCCCTTGTGCTTGGCGCGAACGCCGATCACGCGCCCGTCATCATCGGTAACGAGGGCCAGCGCGGGTGTCTCGTAGAAGATCTTGATCCCTTCGCGCTCGCACGCCTTGTGCTCGTTCTCGACGAGGCCCTCGCCGCCGCCCCACGTCTCGGCCGCGAGGCCGCCCCAGAACTTGAAGCGCTTGTCGTCGATCTTGTAGGACTGGCGGCCGTAGCTAGGCTGGAAGCGCACGCCCTTCTTGCGCATCCAGACCAGTGTCTCGAAGCTGCGGGAGATCAGGAGTTCGCACAGGTCGGGGTCGGTGCTGTACTGCGTTATGCGGCCCATGTCGTCGTAGTAAGCCTCGGCCGTGTAACTGCCGAAGTCATGCGTTTTCTTCTCTTCTTCCGTGAGATCGGGAATGAGTTGCGCCAGGTCATCGACACCGTTATACGCCACCCGCATCAGTCCGCCGGTGTAGCGGCTGTTCCCGCCGCAATCATCGATTGGCGCGGCTTCCAGCATGATGACCGAGGCGCCGTTCTCGCGCGCGGCGAGAGCCGCGCAGGCGGCGGCATTGCCGGCGCCCACCACAATTACGTCGGGCTTGCCAAAATCCGTTGTGCTCATTGCTTTCCTTTGCATTCGTGAATCGTAAATGGTGAATCGTGAATCGCAACTTGCAAATCGTGAATCGCAGATCGTCAACCGCGAGGCGTTTTGACGGCCAAGGCGCCCCGCGATTTACGTTTCACGTTTGCGATTCACGGCCCTCTAGTGCAGCGTCTTTGGCTCGCGTCGGCGCTCTGGTTCTGCACTGGGTGCGGCCGGAGCCGGCGAAGCGTGGTGCGCGACCATGCGCCAGCCGCGCTCGGTCCTCATGTAGATATTGGTCGCCACCATTGGTGCGCGCGAGCGGGGCTCGCCGGTGATCGTGATGTGCTCATAGACGCTGTGGACGGAAAGCATCATGCCCCGCACGTACTGCTGGTCACGCAGCTGAAAGCGCAGCGTTTGCCCGCTGGCAAATACCTGGCGCCAGGATTCGCGCACGCGCTCAACGCCAGCAACCCTGGCGCCCTGCGGGTGCACGCAGTAGATATCATCGTCATCGGCCCAAACGGCCATCATCGCTTCCAGGTCCGACTTGGTGAACGCGTCGTAAAACGCGGCCTCCGCGTCCTGGGGTGTGGGAAACAGCGCCTTCTTCATCTCCGGCACCGCGGTTATCGCTTGTTGTCGCGGCGGTCATGGCCCGTCGCCCGGGCCGCCCCCGTCACGAGATTCTATCAAAGTCGATCTCCTCCAGAACGCGGTCCGGCAGGAGCTGGTTCATGCAGTTGAAATGCCCCAGGGGGCACGCGCGCTCGAAGCAGGGGCTGCACTGCAGCCCGAGCGTCAGGATCTGGGCGTTCGGCGAAAGCGGGGGGGTGAACTCCGGGCTGCTGGAGCCGTAGAGCGCGATCAATGGCTTGCCCAGCGCGGCGGCAACATGCATGAGGCCGGAATCGTTGGTTACCACAAACCCCGTTGCCGACAGCACGTCGATGGCTTCGCCAAGCGTTGTCTCTCCGCACAGGCTGCGGCAGGCGCCACCTGCGGCCCGGGCGATCTCCGCACCGAGTGGCGCGTCGTTCGGCGAGCCGATGAGCCAGACCGAGCAGCCCCGCGCCGCAATACCCTGCGCAAGCTCGGCAAAGTAGCGCGCCGGCCAGCGCTTGGCGGGACCGTACTCCGCTCCCGGGCACAGTGCGACGGCGGGACGTTGCCGCTCGAGGCCGAGCCGGGCGAGCACCGCGCGTCTTGCGGCGTCGTCCACCCGCAGCTCCAGCGCCGGCAGCGGCAGGCGCAGCTGCTCTCCCCGCGGCAGCGCGAGCTCGGCGTAGCGCTGCGCAATCTGGGGCAGTCGTTTGGCAGGAAGTCGCCGGGCATTCGTCAGCAGACCGAAGCGCGCCTCTCCGATGTAACCGATGCGGATTGCAATGCCGGCAAGGAAGGGCACGAGGGCGGACTTGAATGAATTTGGCAGCACGATGGCTTCATCATAGCGTTCGCTCCGCAGCTGCCGGGCGAGTTTCCA
The DNA here is from genome assembly GCA_001303585.1 of Betaproteobacteria bacterium SG8_41. Classification (GTDB taxonomy): domain Bacteria; phylum Pseudomonadota; class Gammaproteobacteria; order Burkholderiales; family SG8-41; genus SG8-41. The sequence goes on along the minus strand of LJTT01000013.1, from coordinate 26,734 downwards.
GCGCGCAGCGAGGCGCAGCTCGCCATGGCCGGCCGGGAGGTCGATCGCACGGCGCACCTCGGGCATGCGCTCTACTAGTGGCAGCGTCCAGCGCGGCGCGAGCACGTCGATCACGGGCTCGCCGTGGCGGGCGCGCAGCAGCTTGATCATAGGCTGCGCGAGCACCATGTCGCCGATCCACGACGGACCGATGACAAGAATCTTTGTCATGCAGCTTGCGTCCGGACCGTCGAATGTTGAATGCTAAATTTTGAATGTTGAATTACGAACCGAAGTCCAACCCTCGATCCGACACTCATCACTCAACATCCATCATTCAACATTCATCATTCATCAATCGGCGCGGCGGCGGCTAGTGTCCGCCGCCTGTGGCGCCGCCCTTGAGGGTGTAGCGCGTCCCGCAATAGGGGCAGAGCGCCTCGCCGGTTTTCTCGATTGGCAGGAACACTCGGGGATGCGCGTTCCAGAGCACCATTGACGGCATCGGGCAGTGCAGCGGAAGGTCCGCCGCCGTCACGTCGATGTGCCGCGCCTTGTTGGTTGTTTGTTCGGACATGAATGAGTGTTCCCTTCGCAAGCGGCTGCAGATAAAAATCGCTGGAGGCGAGAGCACGCCGCGCGGAATTGGCGGCCCGCCCCGCCACCGTTTCCTAATCTACCATTTCTCAGTTCCGTATCTCATACAGCGACCGGCGTCAGCCATTCGCGGTAGCGATCCGACTTGCCCGTCACGCAGTCGAAAAAAACCTGTTGCAGCTTCGCGGTGATCGGCCCGCGCTGCCCCGCACCGATTACGCGATTGTCGAGCTCACGGATCGGCGTCACCTCGGCCGCCGTGCCGGTGAAGAATGCCTCGTCCGCGATGTAGACTTCGTCGCGCGTGATGCGCTTGGCCACGAAGGGAATGCCGAGGTCACCCGCTATGCGGATGACCGAGTCGCGCGTAATTCCCTCGAGCGACGACGTGAGCTCGGGCTCGTAGAGCGTCCCGTTGCGGACGATAAATACGTTCTCGCCTGCGCCCTCCGCGACGAAGCCGTCCACGTCGAGGAGCAATGCCTCGTCATAACCTTCCTGCGCGACCTCGTGATGCGCCAGGATCGAATTCATGTACGTGCCGACCGATTTTGCGCGGCACATGGTGACGTTGACATGATGGCGCGCGTACGACGAGGTCTTGACGCGGATGCCGCGTTCGATCGCGTCCGCGCCGAGGTAGGCACCCCACGACCACGCCGCAATCGCCACGTGGATGCTAACCTCCTTCGCCGAGATGCCCATGGCTTCGGAGCCGTAGAACGCGATCGGGCGGATGTAGCACGCCTCGAGCTGGTTGGCGCGCACGACCTCTTTCTGGGCCTCGATCAGCGTTTCCTTGTCGTACGGAATCTTCATGCCGTTGATGTGCGCCGAGCGGTAGAGGCGATCCGTATGCTCGCGCAAACGGAAAATTGCCGTGCCGCCGGTGCTCTTGTACGCGCGCACCCCCTCAAACACGCCCATGCCGTAATGCAGCGTATGCGTGAGCACATGAGTGGTGGCGTTGCGCCACGGCACGAGGCGGCCGTCATACCAGATCTGCCCGTCACGGTCGGCCATCGAGGACATTTCGGAACCCATCGAGGAAAAGACGCATTTTAGCGCATGTCGCAAGCTCTACCGAAGCCCGCTCGTGCCCTGCACCCGAGGTGCCGGTGTGCGGATGTCATGCCGGGGTGGAATTTGCCACACACGCTCGGTGGTAAACTCCGCCTCCACTCAGTAGAATGCCTTGTTTACCGCAGCCGCTGCTTGTGCGCCAGCGTGATTGCGGGTTCTCAGGGAGCGTTCATGGCGGTCGGTTTGCGGGCGTCGCTGCGGCAGCTGGGCGAGCGCGTGTTCAGCGAGCAGGACAGCGAGCAGGATCGGTTAAACAAGACACTCGCGATTTTCGCGGCTGGCCTGATGGGCTTTGGCGCGATGCTGTGGCTCGTCATCTACCAGGCGATGGGCATCAAGTTTTCCGCAACCGTGCCTTTCACGTATATCGTGGTGTCCGCAGCCTCGCTCGGGTTGTTCCTGTGGAACCGCAACTTCGCCCTGTACCGCTTCATCCAGACGACCTTGTTCCTGTTCATTCCGTTCGTGATGCAGTGGAGCATCGGCAGCTACGTGAGCTCTTCGGGCGTCATGCTGTGGGCGCTGCTTGCGCCGGTTGGCGTCATGATGTTTCAGGGACCCCGCGAGTCGCTGCCATGGTTCTTTGCCTACCTCGTCATGACCGCAGTGTCGGGGTTCTTCGACTACTTCCTCACGGAAGGCGCCGAGTCGGGCGTCTCGGCCCAATCGATCGCCGTGTTTTTTGCGCTCAACTTCGCCGCGATGTCCACCATCATCTACCTGCTGATCAGCTTCTTCGTGCGCCAGCGTGACCGGCTTCAGGCGAGAGTGGACGACCAATACCGGCTGCTGCAGGACGAGCAGGAAAAGTCGGAGCGTCTGCTGCTCAATATACTGCCGGGCCCGATTGCTGAGCGTTTGAAGGCGAATCAGACGACCATCGCCGACGGCTTCTCGGACGTGACCGTGATGTTCGCCGACATCATCAACTTCACCCGCCTGGCGGAGGAGATGCCGCCCAAGTTCATGGTGACGCTTCTGAACGAGGTGTTTTCGCGCTTCGACCAGCTCGCCGAAAAACACGGACTGGAAAAAATCAAGACGATCGGTGACGCCTACATGGTGGCGGGCGGCCTCGACGAGCATCACGACCACCCGGGCAGCGAAGGCGTTGAACGCGATTATTGCAGCGCTATCTGCGGGATGGCGATCGACATGCGCGACTACATGGAGGCGCTGTCCGGCATCAGGCAGGCGCGGCTGCAGATCCACGTCGGCATCGGCACGGGGCCGGTGGTCGCGGGCGTGATCGGCATGAAGAAGTTCATCTACGACCTTTGGGGCGACACGGTCAACATCGCGAGTCGGGTCACCGAGCATGCCGGGCCCAGCACCATACTCGTCGATGCCACCACGTATCGTCGGGCGCGCAACCGCTACGACTTCGACGGCCCCTCCGACATCCAGGTGAAGGGCAAGGGCAGTCTGACCGTCTACCGGTTAGTCGGGCCAAAGCCGGAAGCGGCGCTCGGTACGGCGGTGCCGCAGGCGGGCGCTGCTAGCTGATGGTGAGTCAGGCGCTGCGGCAGGGGTTGATGCGCCCGTGGTGTAGCGTGTTCCGATCTCGCTTTACTGTCTCGAGGCTCTTCGAGCGCGCCTCCGGTCAGGTGCCGGCCACGCCGCTCGGCGCCTCCCCGAATATGTCTGCCCAGAGCTTCTCGACGGCCTGCCGCTCGCTCGCAATTGCTTCGGGCTCAATCCGCGCGTAGCGCTCGCCCCGAAGGCGCAGGCCGTGCTGTAGCTGCCTCAGTCGGCGGTAGGCGTCGTGTGCCGCCTGCGCGCGTTCCGGCGCGACGAGACCGAGGCGCGCCGCCAGCTTGAGCAGGGCCAGATTGCCAATATTGCCGGTGAGCTCTGGATGCCGGTGGGCATGACCGAGCACGAGGTACTGAACCGCGAACTCGACATCGATAAGGCCGCCGCGGTCGTGCTTCAGATCGAAGAGCGGTGTGCGGTTGGGATGGCCATCGAGCAGTTTTTGCCGCATGGCCAGGACCTCGCGTCGCAGCGTCTCGGGCTCGCGTTCCTGGCGCAGGATCTTCACCCGCAGGGCCTCGAACGCATTGCCGATCGCCTGGTCACCCGCGACGAAGCGCGCGCGTGTCAGTGCCTGATGCTCCCAGATCCACGCGTGCTTCAGCTGGTATTCCTGGAAGCTCGCCAGGGGGCTTACGAGCAGGCCGCCGGCGCCGTCGGGGCGCAGGCGCAGGTCGGTCTCGTAGAGCACGCCGGCAGGCGTGGCGCTCGTCAGCCAGGTGTTCACGCGCTGCGCGTAGCGCGCGTAAATTTCCGGCGCCTCGGGCGCTTGATCGTCGTACAGAAAGACGATGTCGAGGTCGCTGGCATAACCGAGTTCCTTGCCGCCGAGTTTGCCGTAACCGATGATCGCGAAGCGCGGATCAGGGCGATGCGCATGGCGGACCGTCGGCCACGCGACCTTCAGCACTTCCTCGAGCAGCACACACGCGAGATCGCTCAGGTGGTCGCTCAGGGTCTCGATGGGGAGCAGTTCCGCGAGGTCCTGCGCGACGAGCCGCATGGTGTGGGCGTGCTTGAAGTGCCTCAGCACGTCCATCTGTTTCTCGGTGTCATCCTCGGCGTCCGTCAACTGGGCGCGCAGGTGCTTGACGGCGGCCGGCCAGTCCGGCGCCGCATAGAGGGCCCGGGTGTCGAGCAGCTCGTCGAGGAGGATAGGGTGCTGCGTCAGATACTGCGCGACCCACGGGCTGGCGCTCATCATTGCCGCGAGGCGGGTGAGCGCCTGCGGATACTCTTCAAACAGGGCGAGATAGGCGCTGCGGCGGCTTACGCTTTCGAGCAGATTGAGAATTCGCTCGAGCGTGCTGTCGGGATTGCGCTCCGCAGCCGCGGCCTCGACCGTGAAGGGTATCAGACGGTCAAGCTGGGACTGGCTTGGAGCAGGCATTTCGCGGTAGCGGCTGCTCTCGCGCATGCTCCTGAGGCGCGCGGCGATCTCGTCGGGATGGCGGTAGCCCAGCTCCGAGAGCGTCTCGATGCATTTGTCGGCATCGGTGCTCTCCTGCCACAAGTGCGCGAGAGTGTGCTCCCCGCCAGGCGTCGGCGCAAAAATGCCGTCGAACACGCCGGCCACGCGCGCCCGGTGAGTCTCCAGACTGTCCGCGAGCGCTGCCATGCCCGGAAGTCCCATCGCCTCAGCAATGAGGGCCTGGTCGGAATCGGCAGACGGGAACACATGGGTCTGCTGATCGTCCAGATATTGCATGCGGTGCTCGAGTTTGCGCAGGAACCCATATGCTTCTTCGAGCTCGCGCACCGCAGAGGCCGGGAGCAGATTGCGCGCGGCAAGCAGCGGCAGAACAGCGAGTGTCGGCTGCGTACGCAGCGCGGCCTCGCGTCCGCCCCGAATCAGCTGGAAGACCTGGGCAATGAATTCTATTTCGCGGATGCCGCCGCGCCCCAGCTTGATATTGCCGGCGAGTTCGCGGCGCTCGACTTCCCGCCGGATCTGGCGGTGAAGTTCGCGCAGCGAGGCGAAAGCATGGTAGTCGAGATGGCGGCGATAGACGAAAGGACGCACCAGCTCGGAGAGCTCCGCGCCACGGTCGCCGGTGATCACGCGCGCCTTGATCCAGGCATAGCGCTCCCAGTCGCGCCCCTGGGTGACGAAGTAGTTCTCGAGCATGTCAAAGCTCGCGACCAGCGGACTGCCGTCGCCGTACGGCCGCAGGCGCATGTCCACCCGGAAAACGCTGCCTTCGGCAGTGATTTCCGAGAGCGCGGCGATGAGCCGGCGCCCGAGCCGCGAAAAATACTCATGGTTGCTCATCGGCCGCGGCCCGTCGGTCTCGCCGTCTTCAGGGTAGACGAACACGAGATCGATATCGGACGAGACGTTGAGTTCGCCGCCGCCCAGTTTGCCCATACCCACGACGTGCAGCTGCTGGCGGGCGCCGCCCGCGCCCACCGGCTGGCCGTGGCTCGCGGCGAGCCATTGGTGCAGGTGCCCAAGCGCGTGCTCGATGGTGATTTCGGCGAGGGCGGTCGTCGTCTGCAGCACCTCGGCCAGTGGCGCAAGTCCTCCCAGATCGCGGGCGATCAGTCGCAGCATGGTACGTCGGCGCAGCAGGCGCAGCGCTCGCCACAGAGCGGCCTCGTCGCTCGCAGGGTTCGCTGCCAGCACCGCCCGCATCTCTTCCGGACTGAACGAGCGGTCGAGCCCGGCGTCGAAGCCTAACGCGGGCTCGGATTCGATGAGGCGCTGCGCATAGTGGCTGAGTCGCGTAGCGCGCTCGAGCAGGCAGTTGTCGGCGATCTCGGCGGAGGCGTTATGGGATTCCATCGTGGATTAAGGTTAGAATACGTAAATCATTGAAGCAATATCGCATTTTTTCCATTTTCAGGCAAAGCGTGGCGGCTCGCAAACACGTTAGATGGATCCAGGTCAGCTCCTTGTGGATCTATCGGGTGCTCACGTGGTGCGTGCTGGCGATCGGTTTGACGGTCGCCGCGGCGGTGCTCACTCTGCGCTACTGGATCCTGCCCAATATCGAGCAGTACCGTGAAGACATTGCGCGCATTGTCAGCGAGACCGCGAGACAGAAGATCGAGATCGGCTATATCCGCGCAAACTGGGAGGGTCTGCGGCCGCAGCTGGTGCTGGAACAGGTTCGCGTGCTGGATGCCCAGGGCCGGCCCGCGCTGGAATTCTCCAGAGTCGACAATACGCTTTCGTGGTTGTCTCTGGCGACACTGCAGCTGCGCTTCCATTCGTTTGACATTCATCGGCCCAAGCTGGAGATACGCCGTGATGCGGCTGGCGCGATCTCCATTGCCGGTATCGGCGTGTCGGGCCAGGGCGACGGCAGCGGTTTCGCGGATTGGCTGCTGCGGCAGCGCGACATCGAGGTCATCGATGCCAGCATCGCCTGGACCGACGAGCAGCGGGGCGCGCCGCGTCTCGAGTTCAAGCATGTCAACCTGCATCTCATCAATCGCGGAACGCGCCACCGTTTCGGCTTGCACGCGCTCCCGCCGGCGGAGCTTGCCGCACCCATTGACGTGCGCGGTGATCTGACAGGCGATCGCATCGAAGCACTTGCCGAATGGAACGGAAAGATCTACCTGGAGCTCGACTACGCGGACATCGCCGCCTGGCGCCAGTGGGTCCCTTTCCCGGTTCCCTTTCCCCGCGGACAAGGCGCGGTCCGGGCCTGGCTGACCTTCAGCAAGCACAATCTTGCGGGTGCAACGGTCGATGTTCGCCTTGCCAACGTGCAAACGCGGCTCGCGGCGGATCTGCCCGAGCTTGATCTCTCCGAGCTGTCCGGGCGCATCGGCTGGAAATCTTCAGCGGGGGGGTTCGAAGTCACTACCGCAAAACTGGGCTTGACGACAACGGGCGGCCTCACGCTGCACCCGACGGATTTTCGGCTTCACGTGGTGGCCGGCACAAAGAGGGCGCCGGCTCGCGGGGAGCTCCAGGTCGACACGCTCGCGCTGGAACCGCTCGTGACGCTCGCCGACCGGCTGCCGCTGGCGCAAGAGGCGCGTGATCAGCTTGCGCGGTTCTCGCCGCAGGGAGGCTTGCGCGATGTCGCGGTGCGATGGCGCGGAGACTGGCAGAAGCCCAGTGAATACAGCTTCAAGGGGCGTTTTGAAAAACTGGCTCTCAGTCCTGTGGGAAAAATGCCCGGTTTCAGGGGCGTGAGCGGGAGCGTGGACGCCCGGGAAAGCGGCGGGACGCTCTACCTGAACACCCAGAAAGCAGCCGTCGAGATGCCGCTCCTGTTCCGCGATCCGTTCGAGTTCGATGTGCTCACGGCACAGCTCAGCTGGGAGCGTCTGGCCGGGCAGACCGAGGTGAGGCTCAACTCAATCGCATTCTCCAATTCGCACCTCGCCGGCACTTTGTTCGGGAATTTTCGAACCGACGAAACCACGGGTGGACATATCGACCTCACGGGCAATCTTGCGCGCGCCGACCTGCGCCAGGTGGGCCGTTATGTGCCCCTGGTGGTGGGTGCGGATGAGCGCGAGTGGCTGGATTACGCGTTCCGGGCGGGCGACGTAACCGCAGGGTCGCTTCGCATCAAGGGTGACGTCGATGCGATCCCCTTCGCCGATGGCCAGAGCGGCGTGTTTCAGGCGACGGCCAGGGTATCGGGCGGCGCGCTGCAATACGCCAAGGGCTGGCCGGTAATTGAGAATATTGCCGCCGAGGTGGTGTTCCGTGGTCAGCGGATGGACATCTACGGCCGCCAGGCAAATGTCTTCGGGACACGGCTTTCCAAAGTTCACGCCGCGATCCCCGACCTGACCGCCAAGGAAGAGGTTTTGAACATCACGGGAGAGGCCGCGGGACCGACCAACGAGTTTCTGGCTTTCATAGAGAAAAGCCCGGTCCTCGATGCGATCGATCGCTTCACGGAGGGATGGAAGGCGAAGGGGGACGGGCGGCTCGGGCTCAAGCTGGATATCCCGATGCGCGCGAAGCACAAGATGAAAATAACGGGCGCGTTCCATTTTGATGGAAACACTGTTGCGACCCAACCGGCCGTGCCCGCTGTCGAACAGGCAAGCGGCCGAGTCGAGTTCACGGATTCCTCGGTGCAGGTGAAAGGTATCAAGGGTACCGTGCTCGGCGGCCCCGTGACGATTACGGCAAATACGCGGGGAGACGCGACGGCGATCATTACAGCGCAGGGCCGAATCGATACCGACAAACTGCGGGACCCTTCCGCTCAACCGGCGTGGCTGCAACACGTTCGCGGGTCGACCGATTGGCGCACCGTCGTCACCACCCGCAAGCGCAAGGCGGATATCGTACTCGAGTCAGATCTGAAAGGCTTGGCGGTATACCTTCCACCACCCCTGTTGAAACCAGCGGGGCAGGTATTGCCCGTTCGCATCGAGCGCCGCGTGGTCAATTCAACCCAGGACCGCATCGGTGTCCAGGTGGGTGATATCGTCGGGATGAGGCTCGTCCGGGATATGGACGGCGCGGCGGTTTCGATTCCACGAGGTGTCGTGCGCTTGGGTGGCCGAGCGTCGGAGCCTGATCGCGCGGGGGTGTGGGTCAGCGGAAACGTCGGCAGCCTCGATCTGGATCGCTGGCTTGCGTTGTTACGGCAGCCGGGCGAGCCCATGCATGTCGACTGGGGCGGCATTGATCTCAAGCTCGGCACTCTGGATGCGCTGGGCCGTCGTTACAGCGATCTTGCGATCTACGCCGTGACCCAGCCGGATGGAAACTGGCGAAGCAGCTTGGTCGGAAAGGAGTTCGAGGGGACGTTGCTGTGGCAGCCGCAGGGCCGCGGTCGCCTGACTGCGCGCATGAAAACGCTTACGATCCCGGCGTCTTCACCCGCGACGCTGCAGGCGCCGGCATCTGCGGCAGGCGAGCGACGCCAGCTCGATCTGCCTGCGCTCGACATCACTGCCGAGCAGTTTTCGCTGGGCGACAAGGTGCTGGGCAGCCTCCAGGTCGCAGCGACGCCTCAGGGCGCTGACTGGCGCATCGAGCAGTTAAGCATCGTCAATCCGGAGAGCAAATTTACGCTCGAAGGCCTCTGGGAGGGGTGGCTTACCGCGCCGCGGACGCGAGTGAACATCCGGCTCGAGGCGCAAGATGCCGGGAAGCTGCTGGAGCGTCTTGGCTACACCGAGGGTCTAAAGCGCGGCACGGCTAAAATAGAAGGCGCGCTTACGTGGCAGGGTACTCCGTACGAGATCGATTATCCGTCACTAACGGGAAACCTGGTGCTCGACGCTGCGAAAGGCCAGTTCGACAAGATCAATGCCGGGGTAGGCAAACTGCTTGGCGTGATGAGCCTGCAGGCACTGCCCCGGCGCGTCTCCCTCGACTTCCGGGATGTTTTCAGCGATGGATTTGCCTTCGATGAGATCGTCGGGCCAGTCAAGATCGACCAGGGTATCGCGCTCACCGACAATTTCCGGATTCAGGGGCCGTCAGCGCGCGTGCTCATGAAAGGCAAGGTCGATCTCGCCCGGGAGACGCAGGATCTGCGCGTGCGGGTAACGCCCTACCTCAGCGAAAGCGTGTCAATCGCGGGCGCGCTGATCGGGGGTCCGGTGGCGGGCATTGCGACGTTTCTTGCTCAGAAGATGCTCAAGGATCCGATTGACCAGATGGCAGCCTTCGAGTACGACGTAACCGGAACGTGGAAAGAACCTCAGGTCGCCAAGGTCCAGCGGCAGCCGCAGGCAAGCGCAGTCGAGGCCGGGCCGTGATCAACCTGCCGAGGTGGTCGATGGGCGCGGCGCTGGCTGGCGCGGCAGGTTTGGCGATGGCGCAGAGCTTCGTCGTGTCCCCGGAGCTGTGGGATCGCCCGCGCACGGGTCAAGTCGTACTCGAGCAGACCGCGATTCGTGAAGCGGTCAAGGCGCACCTCGGGCGGCGGGGCTCGCGCCTTGTGGTGCATCACGGCCCTACGCAGGAGTCGCTCCTGCTCGCCGAGGAGCTGCGCGCCTGGCTTGTGGCATTGGCCCTCGATCCGTCGCGGGTAACGCTGCAGAACGATCTCAAGTTAACCGAACCGCTTCGCATCGAAATCCGGGAAAATGGGCAGTAGGGAATGGAAACTGGAATACGGGAAATAGCGAGAGGCGCCGCAATGCGCCCAGCCCTCTCCAGTTTCGAATCCCCATCTACCATTTGCCAGTCATGAGCGCGCAGTCCTTTTTTGGCAAAGCGGCGCCACCCGGCGCGACGCCCGCCGAGCGGCCTTCAATCGCGCGGGTCGCGGCTGTGCAGATGGCGTCGGGCCCCAACGTCGAGGGGAATTTGCGCGAGGCTGCGCGCCTCATCGAACGGGCGGTCGAGCATGGCGCACAGCTGGTGGCGCTGCCCGAGTATTTCGGCATCATGGGCATGCGCGAGGAAGACAAGGTTTCGTTGCGCGAGCGGGAAGGCAGCGGCCCGATCCAGGCTTTTCTGGCGGCAACTGCGGAGAAACACGGGATCTGGCTGCTTGGGGGGTCTGTGCCGCTCCAATGCGACGCGCCCGACAAGGTCCGTAACAGTTCAATGCTCTACGACGAAAGCGGCCGGCTCGTAGCGCGCTACGACAAGATCCATCTCTTCGGCTTCGAAATGGGCGAGGAGCGCTACTCGGAACAGCGCACGATCGAGCCGGGCAACAGGGTGGTCACCGTGGACTCGCCCTTTGGCCGTATCGGGCTCTCGGTCTGTTACGACCTGCGATTTCCGGAACTCTACCGGGCCATGAAGGAGATCGACATCATTCTTGTGCCTTCCGCTTTTACCGAGACGACCGGGCGTGCACACTGGGAACCGCTCATCCGCGCGCGCGCGATTGAGAACCTGGCTTACGTGGTTGCGCCTGCGCAGGGCGGCTACCACGTAAATGGACGCGAGACGCATGGTGATACCATGATCGTCGATCCCTGGGGCGTGGTGCTCGACCGGCTGCCCAGAGGCTCGGGCGTGGTGGCGGCGGGGATCAATCTCCAGCATCTCCAGCGCTTGCGACAGAGCCTGCCGGCCCTGTCGCATCGGACGCTCGACCGGTGCTAGCGTTCGCGTTCCAGGTTCCAGGTTCAACGATCAAGGTTCAACGTTCGGTATTGAGAAATCATCGGCGGAAACCATCATTTCTTGTTTGATGGGGCGCCGGCACGAGGCCAAATGACTGACAAAGCGCAAACCCCGATGAAAAAGCCAAAACGCGAAACTCGGAACTCGAGACTCGAAACTTCGTTCGCGGCAGCCAACGAGATCCTGCTCGCGCCGTATGCGCTCGACAGCCAGCGACTGCAGGGCGTTTTTGGCGAGATCATGGCGCACCGCGTCGATTACGCCGACATCTATTTCCAGTACAACCGCAGCGAGAGCTGGAGCCTGGAAGAGAGCATCGTCAAGTCGGGAAGTTTCAATATCGACCAGGGAGTGGGCGTGCGTTCCGTGAGCGGGGAGAAAACCGCCTTCGCCTACTCCGACGACATCAGCCTCTCGGCGCTGGAGGCCGCGGCGCGCGCGACGCGCGCCATCGCGCGCCAGGGAGAGGCGGCCCGCACCCGCGTGGCCACGCGCGCGGCGGGCCATAACCTCTACACGCCCCACGATCCGCTGGCGAGCCTTGAAGACAAGCAGAAGGTGGCGTTGCTGGAGCGCCTCGAGCGACGGACACGCGCTCTCGATCCGCGCATCACGCAGGTCATGGCTTACCTGGCGGGCGAATACGAAGTCGTGCTCGTTGCGCGCGCGGACGGGAGGCTCGGCGCCGACGTGCGCCCGCTGGTGCGGCTGTCGTTGCAGGTGATCGTCGAGGCAAACGGGCGACGCGAGCAGGGCACTGCGGGCGGCGGTGGCCGCTTCGATTACGGCTACTTCACCGACGACGTGCTTGCCGACTACGCGAAGAAGGCCGTGGATCAGGCGCTTGTGAACCTGGAGGCCCGGCCAGCGCCTGCGGGAACCCTGACCGTCGTTCTCGGGCCGGGATGGCCGGGTGTGCTGCTGCACGAGGCCGTCGGGCACGGGCTCGAGGGCGATTTCAACCGCAAGGGCACGTCGACTTTCCACGGGCGCGTGGGCGAGCGCGTGGCGGCGCCCGGCGTCACGGTTGTGGATGACGGAACCATTGCCCGCCGCCGCGGCTCGCTCAATATCGATGACGAAGGCCAGCCCACCCAGCGCAACGTGCTGATCGAGGACGGCGTGCTCAAGGGCTACATGCAGGACAGCCTTAATGCCAGGCTGATGAAGGTGGCGCCGACCGGGAACGGGCGCCGCGAGTCATACGCGCACATCCCCATGCCGCGCATGACGAACACGTACATGTTGAACGGCGCAACACCCCCCGGTGAGATCATTGCTTCCGTGAAGCACGGGCTCTACGCCGTGAACTTTGGCGGGGGGCAGGTGGACATCACGAGCGGCAAATTCGTGTTTTCGGCCTCGGAGGCCTACGTCATTGAAAACGGCAAGATAGCCTATCCGGTGAAGGGGGCAACGCTGATCGGCAACGGGCCCGAGGCGCTGACCCGAGTGACGCTGATCGGCAATGACATGGCGCTCGATCCCGGGGTCGGAACCTGCGGGAAGGAGGGACAGAGCGTCCCGGTTGGCGTCGGTCAGCCGACCCTGCGCATCGATGGGCTGACGGTAGGCGGAACCGTCTAGCGTCCGTGAACCGTGATCCGTAAGGGCGGCGCGCCGCGCGTCGCCATTTTCTATTGGTTTTTCGGTTCCCCGCCGCTCGCTGTTTCCAGCCTGTTTTTTCCGTTCACCGCTTACCGCTCTCCGTTCGCCCTCTGCTACAATGCCTTGATTTCTTGGAATTAGAAGACATGCAATACCAGACCGACGACATCCGCATCAAAGAGGTGAATGAGCTTGTCACGCCCTCGCGCGTCCTGCGCGAGCTGCCGCTCACGGAAGCGGCGGCCAAGACGACATACGAGGCGCGGCACGCGATCCACCGCGTGCTTCACGGGGCCGATGACCGCCTCATCGTGATCATGGGGCCGTGCTCCATCCATGACGTCAAGGCCGCGAAGGAGTATGCCGGCAGGCTGCGCGAGGCGAGCAGTCAGCTCGCCAGCGATTTGCTGGTCGTGATGCGGGTGTATTTCGAGAAACCGCGCACGACGGTGGGTTGGAAGGGCTTGATCAACGACCCTCACCTCGACGGCAGCTTTCGCATCAACGAGGGGCTTCGCATCGGTCGAAAGCTGCTTCTCGACCTGAACGAGAGCGGCATGGCCGTGGCGTGCGAGTTTCTTGACATGATCACGCCGCAATACGTCGCGGACCTGGTCGCGTGGGGCGCGATCGGCGCACGCACCACCGAGAGTCAGGTCCATCGCGAGCTCGCCTCGGGCCTGTCCTGCCCGGTCGGATTCAAGAACGGGACTGATGGCAACGTGAAGATCGCGGTTGATGCCATACGCGCGGCCCAGGCACCACATCATTTCCTGTCGGTCACCAAAGGCGGCCACTCGGCGATCGTTTCCACGCTGGGCAATGAGGACTGCCACATCATTTTGCGCGGAGGCAGCAGGCCCAACTACGACGCTGCCAGCGTGGATGCGGCGGCACGCACGCTGGCCGAGGCGGGCATACCGGCGCGGCTCATGATCGATTTCAGTCATGGCAACTCGAGCAAAAAGCCGGAAAAGCAGGTCGAAGTCGGACAAGAGGTCGGTCGGCAGATCGCGGGCGGCGAGGACCGGATCGTGGGCGTGATGGTGGAGAGCCACCTCAAGGCGGGGCGCCAGGACCTGATGCCGGGCAAACAGCTCGTTTATGGCGTAAGCATTACCGATGGCTGCATTGGGTGGGAGGAGAGCCGAAAGTTGCTCGACGTGCTGGCCGAGGCAGTACGCAGCCGGCGCCTGAAGGCCGAAGCGGAACAATGACCGGTTTAGCCGCTGCGAGTGGGGGCGGTAACGCGTTTATCGTGGGATAATGCGCCCCGGGCGCCTGGGAAGATGGCGCGGAACGAGAAGATGGCTCAGGACGACACTGACACCTCAACCGGCCGGGGTAGCCTCGAAAACCTCGAACGCGTCGGCAAAGGTACTGCGATTGCCGAGACCATTTTCGGCCTGGTCGGCCGGTCGCCCTTTTTTGCCGAGTTCTCGCGGGAGGACATCTCGATTCTCGCGAGCTACATGGACGTCTATCGTGCCGAAGCGGGCCGCACCATCATCCGGGAGCGCGATGGCGGCGATTTCATGCTGCTCGTCGTTGAAGGCTACGTGGACATCTATAAGCGCACCATGCGCCATGAGATGCAGCACATGACGACGGTGGGCCCGGGCATGACGCTGGGGGAGATGTCGATGATCGATGGCGAGCCGCGGTTTGCAAACTGTGTCGCGACCGAGGCCGTCGTGTTCGCCGTGCTGCACCGGGACGACATGGCGAAGATCATCCTCGACTACCCGAGCCTGGGCTCCAAGGTCCTGGTCAAGCTCGTTTCCATGCTTTCCGCGCGGCTGCGCCACACCAGCGGCAAGCTGCTGCAGATGATGGAAAAGTATTGACCGGCCGTGAATCGTGAATCGTGAATCGTAAGCGCGGTGCGCTGCTGCTTCTGCGACGCCGTTCCCTGTTTTCCGTCCCTCGTTTCTGGTTTTCTCCTGCGCTGGCTCTGACCTTCAGCGCGTTGTCCGCGATTGCGGCGCTGGGGTCCCACACGGCGGAGGCTGCCATAGAGCTGCGCGACGACCGGGGCATCGCCGTGCGCCTCCCGGCGCCGGCGCAACGGATCGTGGCGCTGGCTCCAAGTCTCACCGAGCTCGTCTATGCAGCCGGCGCAGGCCGACATCTCGTCGGCGTCGCGCGCTTCAGCGACTATCCCGCAGAGGCGCAGCGCGTAACGCAGGTGGGTGACGCCGCGCGCGTGGACATCGAGCGCATTGCAGCTCTTGAACCACATCTGGTGCTCGCCTGGAAGAGTGGAAACCAGGCGGGTGACATCGACAAGCTCGCGAGGCTGGGTCATGCCGTCTTCGTGACCGAGCCGGTGCGGCTTGCCGATATTCCGCGCCTGCTGCGCGCCATCGGCGCGCTTGCTGGAACCGGCTCTGCGGCCGAGCGTGCCGCGCGGGCATTCCAGGACGGTGTCCTGTCGATGCGCACGCGCTACGCCGTGGCGCGCAAGGTTCGTGCGTTGTACGAGGTCTGGCATCGTCCGCTCATCACGGTCAGCGGGCGACACATGATCAGCGACGTCATCACCCTTTGCGGCGGGAAAAATGTGTTTGCCGATGCTCCGGGATTGACGCCGAGCGTCTCGCTGGAAGCGGTCGTGGCAGCCGGCGCGGAGGTCATTCTTGGCGGTGCCCGCGCCGGGAGCGAAGCCGACTTCAGGCGCGAATGGCGCCAGGCGCCGGTCGCGGTCTTGCGGTCGCTGCCCGTGTTTTACGTGGATCCGGACCTGATCCAGCGGCAGACGCCGCGCATTCTCGAAGGCGCAAAGACCATCTGCGCCGCGCTGGATACCGTAAGGCGAAATACAGTCGTCAATAGACGGCGATAAACACAGATCTCTTCATTGCGCCAATCCCGAAGAGCTTGTTGACCGCGGATAAACGCGCATGAGAAAGAAGCCTTGCCGCCAAGGCCGCAATGAACGCTTAGGAAATCAAGAGCTTCACCGCAAAGGACGCTAAGGATTAGTTATCGGTGTAAACCGCAAGGTCGCTAAGGCAGCGCTAAGGGTGGCATACGCGAACGTTAATGGTAGGGCGGGCAGGCTGTGCGTCTTAGCCCGATTCCGTAATCCTCCGCGTTCTTGGCGGCCTCTGCGGTGAGGCCTTCCTTTTCCTCGGCGTCCTTAGCGTTCTGTGCGGTGAAGCTTTAGCGCATTACCGGTGTGACCGGTCACGGTTGTTCAGGAAGAGGGAGGCTTCACCTCGCGGATGAGAAGCCCGGTGGTGGATACGCGCAACTCGAACTCCGCAGGGCGCGTCACGGGCACGAACGTGGCCGAGCCGTACTCGGCGTCGAGCAGGGGCGCGAGGAACTCATATCGCCGGCGCAGCCCGTACAGATCCACCGGCCGGTCCCGCCCGAGTGAATGCACGGTGCGAGTGCCTGCGCGTTCTTCGTTGATTGCGTGGTAGCGTCCGGCCACGCGATCCAGATCGTAGGCAGTGTGCAGCCCGATCAGGTTCGCGATCGGTTTCCATTTCAGGATATGCGCGTCGACGTAAATCTCGTCGCCCGCCAGCTCGTAGGTCGTCTCGCGTCCATCGGGATAGCGAAACGTCGCGCTGAAACGCTGCGCCCCGACCGGTTTCACCAGAATGCGGGCCGCAATTTCCTCGTGCGTGAGGGCGCGATAACCCTGGATGCCCAGCACGATGGCGCCGGAGAACGCGCCGAGGGCGAGCAGCAACAGCCCGGAGAGGGTTCGGGCGGCGAACCGCCGCAGGCGTGCCCGCCAGAGCGCGGCGATGCCCGCGAGAATCGACATCGCGCCAAGCACTCCGCAGGCGGCCGCGATGATAAAGAGCGGTGATGTCAGCAGCTGATCCATGTTCGCGGACCGATTTTACCGGCTTGCGGACAGCTTGGCGCCGAGGGCCGCGTTACGTTATTTCGCGCCAGCAGGCGCACCGCGCTGGTAGATGATCTTCTTGGTGCCGCCGTCGCAGCTGCCGACCACTTGCTGGTCCGTGACGTTCCTGTTCGGAACGATGGTCAGCGTGAAATTTTTTACCCCATTGTTGCGGATCTTCAGCTCGATTTCGGCCTTGAGCTCCTCGCACGGTTTGCGCTGGGCGTATGCAGGTGCGGTTGCCGCCGCCAAGGCGATAACGGCAATCAGCATTTTCATCTTGATCTCCTGGCGATGGCGAAAGAATGGCACGGACGCGACGTCCTTGTCCGGGGCCGGCAGTATTCCGCCATGATACGCCGAGCGCGAACCTGTGGCTTTCAGGAGCGAAGCACGCGCGGAGGGCGCCCCTTCTCGCCTTGATCTGACGCGGGCGCCGCAACGGGTTACCGGTCACGGATCACGGCATCAGAGAATTTTCACGCACGGTCCCTTCATGACCACCGGACCGGTGGGTTTGCCGATTGGCGAGCCGCCACTGGGCTCGATGCTCATGGCGATGCCCCACGCGCTTTCGATGCGCGCGGCCTGCTCCGGAGTGAGTTTCATCACCTGGTCGACATCGGTCGTGATCAGGCCGAGGGAGACCGGTTTGCCTTCGCCCGGCGGCAGCATCCAGAGCTCCCACGTCGTTCCGGGAGCCATGGTCGGGTGCTTCTGCGTCACCTTGATGCGGATGTAAGGATCGCGCACCGCTCGCATCGAAGGCCAGGACACCGTCATCGCGGGCTGTCCCTGCGTGTCATTCATGACGGCGACCATCGACATGGGCGGCTCTGCTTGCGGCCCTGCGCCCGTCACGATTGCCAGCACGAGGGCGAAGGCGGCTCCGGTGGCAGCAAGGCCGCGCCACAGGGCCAGGCTCTCCCACCAACGTGGTTTGCGCGCCTCGCCTGCAATGCGCTGCGAGAGCGCATTCCACAGGCGCGCCGGCGGCGCGATATCGGTGCCGGCGCCCGCCATCGGCGCAAGCCTGTCTTCCCAATCGGTGACGAGGCTGCGCAGCGGCGGGTCGTAGCGCATGAGTGCCTCGAAGCGCGCTCGCGCGCGGCCCCGGAGTGTGCCGAGCACGTACTCCGCCGCGAGCTTGTCGCGCAATTGAGGATTGCGGTACCTCATCGATTGCCGTCCTTTTCGAGGCAGCCCTTGAGTCGCTCAAGGCCGCGCCGGACCCAGGTCTTTACGGTGCCCAGCGGCTGCTTCATGTGGTCTGCCACTTCCGAATGGCTCATCCCGTGAAAGAACGCGAGCATGATGCCCTGGCGCTGCCGCGCATCCAGTTCCTTGAGGCAATGGCCGAGCGCTGCCGCGTCGCCCGACGCCATCAACTGCTCGACTGGCCCGGGATTCTCGTCCTGCCACGCTTCCACCGCGATCTCGTATTCATCGCCCGTCGCTTCCTGCTGCGGCCGGCGCAGCCAGTCCAGACAGCGATTACGCACGATGCTCGTCATCCAGGTCAGCGGTGCGCTCTTGGCGGCAGCATAGTCAGCGGCGTGGTTCCAGATATTCATATAGCATTCTTGCAGCACCTCTTCGGCCCAGTCCTGCCTTCTCAATATACGTAGCGCAACGCCAAACAGTTTCGGGGAAGTCAGCGAATATAACTCGCTGAATGCGCGCTGGTTTTTTAGACCGCATTGCGACAGGAGCTCGGCCAGCCGGGTAGCCTGGGCGTCGCGGGGCGGCGCGCTCATCGATTCTTCCCCTGTTGCCACAGCACGTCCGCGCACCCCGCTTCCCGGTTCAAGACACGGGCGAGCACAAACAGAAGATCGGAGAGCCGGTTCAGATACTGGACCGCGAATGCCGGCACCGCTTCCTTTGCGCTCAGCGCGACGACTCGGCGCTCGGTCCGGCGGCATGTGGCGCGCGCAAGGTGGGCGAGGGCGGCAGTGCGTGCGCCACCGGGCAGCACGAAATCCTTCAGCGGCGGCAGGCCGGCGTTGAATCGCTCAAGCAACTGCTCCAAGCGGGCAACGTGGCTTTCGCTCATGAGGGCATGGCCCGGGATACTGAGTTCACCACCGAGGTCGAACAGGTCGTGCTGCGCATCCCGCAGGCCGGCGCCGATTGCATCAGGGAGTGTTTCGGCGAGCAGCACACCGAGGGTGCTGTTCAATTCGTCGACCGCACCGATGGCCTCGATTCGCGGCGAATCCTTGGCAACCCGCGAGCCGTCGGCGAGGCCGGTCGTGCCGCCGTCGCCGGTGCGCGTATAGATTCTGGTCAGTCGATTGGCCATGCGGGGAACCGTATCGCATTATAGCGGGGCTCGGTGGGAGCGGCGCCGGGCCCTTGCCCGGATACGCGCTGCCCGGCCGATAGCTTCAGCCGCGGTGTTCTATCATGTCGCACTACGACCCTGGTGATCAATGACGCTACCTCCATTTCCGGACCCGCATGGCATCGCAGTGATGGCCCTTGTGGTCGTCGCCCTTGTCATGTTCGCGTCCAGCCGGATTCCCCTTGAAACCTCTTCGCTGGTAATCCTCGGATTGCTGGTCGTCGGTTTCGAGCTTTTCCCGCACACCGTCGAGGGGGCCACCCTCCATCCGAGCGAATTCTTTTACGGCTTCGGTCATGAGGCGCTGGTCGCGGTGTGCGCGCTGATGATTCTCGGCCGCGGGCTCGAGTCGACTGGCGCGTTGCAGCCAGTCGCGACGGGCCTTGCGCGCCTTTGGACACGCTTTCCCGCATTTTCGTTCCTGGCCACTTTGGTGTGTGCCGCATTCTTCAGCGCCTTTGTCAACAACACGCCGATTGTGGTTCTGCTGCTTCCCATCCTCATCGGGGTTTCGCTGCGCAGCGAGACGCGGGCGTCCGACGTGCTGATGCCCATGGGCTTCGCGACCCTGGTCGGCGGCATGGCCACTACCATCGGCACCTCGACCAATCTTCTTGTGGTATCGGTGGCGGCCGATCTCGGCATGAGGCGTTTCGAAATGTTCGACTTCGCCTTGCCCGTCCTCGTGGCGGGCGTTTTTGGTTTCGCGTATCTGTGGCTCGTGGCGCCTCGCCTGCTGCCGGAGCGCACACCATTGCTCAAGGACACGTCGCCGCGCGTCTTCGAAGCGCTGCTGCATGTAGACGAGGAGAGCGCGGCGAAAGGCATGACCATCGAGCAGGTGCGCGAGAAGACAGGCGGCAATGTCCGCATCCGGTCGGTCGAGCGCGGCGGCGCACTGGTGCTCTCCCCGGTGGCCGGACTTGCCCTGCAAGCGGGAGACCGGTTGCGCGTTCAGGACACGCCGGACAACCTCAAGGAATTCGAGCGCCAGCTTGGGGCAAAGCTGCACAACATTGGAGAGGAGGAGCAGCCGGTCACGGAGGAGCATCCGCTGTCGGCGGAGGACCAGCAGATCGCCGAGATCGTGATCACGGAGAATTCGCCGCTCCACCGGCGCACTCTTGCGGAGCTGCGTTTCGTCGAGCGCTATAACCTGATTGCGCTGGCCATTCACCGGCCGGGTGCGGACGGTCCCCGGGCGACCGACGTAGCGGACGTTTGCCTGCAGAGCGGGGATGTACTGCTCGTGCAGGGCCCCGAAAAGAATATCGCGGCGCTGCGCACGACGGGTCGGCTGCTGGTGCTCGATGCGACGGTGGACCTTCCCCGCACACGGCGCGCGCCGCTCGCGCTCGCAATCATGTTCGGCGTTGTGACTGTTGCTGCCCTCGGTATCGTGCCGATCGCTGTCAGCGCGCTGGTCGGCGTGATTCTGATGCTGGCAACGCGCTGCCTGGAGTGGGACGACCTCACGGCCGCTCTCAGCGCGCAGGTCGTCATGATCGTTGTGGCGAGCCTGGCGCTCGGGCTCGCTCTCATGCGCACCGGAGGGGCGGACTATGTGGCGCGGCTCTACGTGGCCGTCGCGGCGGGGCTGCCCCCTGCGATCGTGATGAGCGGACTGATGGGCGTCATGGCGGTGCTGACCAACGTGGTCTCGAACAATGCCGCGGCGGTCATTGGCACGCCGATTGCGTTGAGCATTGCGCAGCAGCTCGATCTGGCGCCCGAGCCTTTCGTGCTGGCGGTCCTGTTCGGCGCGAATCTGAGCTTCGCGACGCCCATGGCTTTCAAGACCAACCTGTTGATCCTGTCGGCAGGCGGCTACAAATTCTCAGATTTTCTCCGCGCCGGCATTCCGCTTACTGTCATCATGTGGGCGGCGCTGTCTGTGGCGCTTGCGCTGCTCTACGGGCTTTGAGCGAGGGGGTTACCTCATTACCGGAAAACGCCGATCTGGCGGAGCCCGTTTGCGAGCGCGGCGTGGAGCTGCAGTTGTTGCGAAAAGGCGCGTCGCCGGCTATTCCGCCGTCGTGGTCGGTGGCCGGGGCTCGCCGTTGGGCAGGGCGGTGTGACACTCCCGGAAGATGCGGGCGGTGCAGTGGCGGCAAATTTCCGAGTCCAGCCGGCGATAGATTGCCGGGATGGGCCGGGTCTTGACCGCGAACAGTTGTTCCTCCGGAATATCCTCGAGATAACCGCCGCGCGTCAGAAATGCACGGACGGCGTCCTTCATGCGGTAAAAGTAGAGCCCACCACCCATCCGCTTGCGGCGGCGCGCTTCCTGAACGAGCATTTCCGCGCCGGCCATGTCCACAAAATTGATGCCGCTGGCAACGATGAGCACATGCTTCTGTCGCGGATCGTGCGCGTCGATTGCCTCGAGATGGCCCTGCACATGGTCAATGGCCCCAAAGAAGAGCGAACCGTTCACGCGCACCATCTTCAGCTGCGGGCAATCGGGCAAGCCGCTGTCAGCCGTAAAGTGGTAGCTGTCAGGAGCCGGATCGGGCTTGACGTCGAGCAGTTGCGGCCGGGAGGTCCGGGTGAGGTAGACCATGACCGACATCAGTACGCCGGCATAGATCGCAAACTCCAGGTCGCCGAACAGCGCGGCGGAGAAGGTCAGCACCATGACAACCGACTCCTGACGGCTCGTGCGGAGCACTGCGCGGATGTAGTGCGCATCGATCAGGCTGTACGCCACCATGAACAGGATCGCAGCCATGACGGCAAGCGGCAGGTAGGAAACGAGAGGGGCTACCAGGAGCAGGATGGCAACGAGGAAGACGGCGGCGAGGATGGCTGCCAGCGGGGTGCGCGCGCCCGCCTCGTAGTTCAAACCGCTCCGGTTGAACGAGCCGCTGCTTGCGTACGAGGAGAAGAAGCTGCCCACCAGGTTCGACAGCCCCTGGCCGATGAACTCCTGGTTGCCGTCAATGCGCTGACCCGACTTGACGCCAATCGCGCGCGCAATGGAGACCGCTTCGGTGAGCGCCAGTATGGTCACCGCAAACGCGACCGGCAGAATCTTCTTGAGCGCGTCGGCTGACAGATCGGGGCCCGATAGCGCGGGCAGGCTGCCGGGGATTGCGCCGACCGTGGTGATTCCCGTGGTGGCTTTGCCAAAGAAAATATCGAGCAAGACCGCGCAGGCCGTGCCCGCGATCATCGCGGCGATCATGTAGGGGAATCGCGGGAAAAAGCGACGGGATGCAATTGCGGTGACGAGCGTTACGATGCCTACCGCGGTCACATAGGGGTTGATCGCGTCGACGGCGAGCGCGAAGTGATACCAGGTATCGGTAAAGGATGCGCCGCGTGGAATGTCCACGCCGAAGAAGTTCTTCACCTGGGCCGCGAAGATCAGGCACGCCGCACCGGCGGTAAAGCTCACGATGACGGTATGCGAGATGAAGTTGACCAGCGCGCCCATCCGCGCGAGACCCATCGCCAGCTGAAACAGGCCGGTCAGAAAGGTCAGCGTGAGCACGAGCTTGATGTATTCGGGCGATCCCGGTATCGCGAGAGAGCTGATGCTGGCAAAAACGAAAATCGAGATGACGTTGGTGGGTCCCGATACCAGGTGCCAGGACGAGCCGAACAGCGCCGCGACGATGGCGGGCACGATGGCCGCATAGAGGCCATATTGCGGCGGCATTCCGGCCAGGGTCGCGAATGCCACACCCTGCGGCAGCACGACGATCGCCCCTATGACCCCGGCAAGCGCGTCCGCCTGCACCGTGCCGCGATCGACGCGCGGCCACCAGCGCAGCAGCGGGAATACGCGGAACACCCAGTCAGGGGTTCCGCGGGACGACGGCATCACGTGCCGACCGGGTATGAAATCATTACGCGATTATCCGGCACCCTGCGTCTCAGTGGCAACGCGCTGCCCTGATTTTTTGGGTTATAATCCGGCGCCGAAGCCCAACCAAAGAAGGCTCGATGTGATGAAACTTCCCAAATTGATTCCGGCCGTGCTCGCCGCGATGTCGGTTGCGGCAGCCGCTCCGCTGCTGGCCGCTGAGGGTGGTGATGCCGCCGCGGGCGAGAAGAAGAAATCCATGTGCGCTGGCTGTCACGGCATCCCCGGATACCACACTGTTTTTCCAGAGGTGTACAAGGTGCCCAAGCTGGGCGGTCAGCATCCAGCGTACATCGTGCAGGCCCTGAAGGCCTACAAATCGGGTGCGCGCGACCATGCGTCAATGCGTGCGATTGCGGCCTCGCTGTCGGAGAGGGACATGGCCGACCTGGCGGCCTACTATGGTTCGAGCGCGGCCAAAGCCGCCGCCAAATAACGAGCCCGTGACGAGGAAACCGGTGATGAACAAGCTTTTGATGATCGCAGTCGCGGCGATGGTGTTGACGGGCGCGCCCGCTTTCGCGGGGGACGCCGCGGCGGGCAAGACCAAGTCGAAGACCTGTGCGGCATGTCATGGCCCCGATGGCAACAGCGTATCCCCCGATTTCCCGAGAATCGCGGGCCAACATTACGATTATCTGGTGAAGGTGCTCAAGCGCTACAAGAGCGGTGAGCGCAAGAACGCGATCATGTCGGCGCAGGCGGCAAACCTCTCGCGGCGCGACATCGAGGACCTGGCAGCGTACTACTCGCAGCAGCAGGGGCTCGTCACCAAATACTAGTGACCGGTGACCGGTGACCCGTGACCTGTAACCGGTGACCGATCAACCTTAAAGCGTAGATCGTAAATCGTGACTCATGACGCGCGGCGCTGCCGCGCGTTGTCTTTTCTGGTCGCTGGTCACAGGGTCTTGTGTCTGAATTCGCACAGATCGCGAATCAAGCATTTGCCGCATGCCGGTTGCCGTGCCTTGCACACATAACGCCCGTGCAGGATTAGCCAATGGTGAGCGTCGCGCCGAAATTCCGCGGGCACGACGTTTAACAGCTTGCGCTCGACGGCGAGCACGTCCTTGCCACGGGCAAGCCCCGTGCGGTTGGCTAACCGGAAAATATGGGTGTCCACCGCGATCGTCGGCTCGCCGAATGCCGTGTTGAGGATGACATTGGCGGTTTTGCGTCCGACTCCGGGAAGGCGCTCCAGCGCCTCCCGTGTCATTGGCACTTCACCGTCATGCTGTTCCACCAATTGTGCGCACGCGGCAAAAAGGTTCTTCGCTTTCGTGCGATAGAGACCGATGCGCCGGATGTGGCGCTCGATGCCCTCGCGTCCCAGCTTGAGCATGGCAGCTGGCGTGCCGGCCGCCTTGAACAGTTCCGGTGTCGCCAGATTCACGCTCTTGTCGGTTGCCTGCGCCGAGAGCACGACCGCGACCAGAAGCTCGAAGGGAGATCCGAATGCAAGCTCGGTGCGCGGGGCCGGGTTTGCGGCCCGGAGACGCTCGAACAGACTCTGAATATTTACGGGCTTCACTTGACAGGCGCTTTGGGCGGGCAGGCTGCGAATTCTACCGGCTTTCCGCTCCAAGCGAAGCGCGCTGATTTTCCTGGGAGATCAGCTGCGTTGGCCGACGCGGTCCGCGTTGCGATGGTTGCGCGCTACGCCGCACCGTTGGCGCCGCGCGGTTCGGCTCTCTATAATCGGCCCATCCAGGGGAGCGCGGGTGATGGTCCGTTATCTGATCATTTTGATTGGCGTGCTCGCTTCAGTGCACTTCGGTCCCTCGTCAGCCGTTGCGGCCGAGCAGGCCACCGTCGAGCGCGAGTCGCGCATCCACGCGGAGCCCCGGCTCGACGCGCCCGAAGTCGCGGTCGCGCTGCCAGGCACTGTCGCGGACGTTCTCGGGAAGAGCGGGGCGTGGCTCAATGTCAGGACGCCCGCCGCGACCGGCTGGATCTTCTCCTTCAACGTGCGTTTCATCGTGAAAGCGTCCGACGCGCCGGCGTCATCGAGCGGTGGCGATTCGGCAATCGGCCGTTTGTTCGGGCCGCGGCGCGGCATCAATGTGACGAGCACGATCGGCGTGCGGGGCCTCGAAAAAGAAGACCTGCGCCAGGCTCAGTTCAGCGCTGAGCAGATGAGGCAGCTCGACGCGTTCGCGTTGCCAAAGGAAGCGGCGAAGGAAAGCGCGCGCGCAAGGGGCCTGACCGCGTCGCAGGTCGATTACCTGGAAGCAGGTGCTCAATGATCAAGCACGCGCATGGGTGGATTGCTGCGGCATTGATGGGCGCTGCTCTAGGTCCGGCAAGCGCCGCTTCGATCGATCTCGGGCGTATCTTCGACATCGGAAAGGACGTTGTAACGGCGGCGAGCGGCCTGAGCGAGGAAGAAGAGATCGCGGTTGGTCGCGAAGTGGCGGGGCGTACCCTGGGCGCGGCGCCTTTGGTGGCCGATCCCGGGCTGCAGGCATACGTCAATCAGGTCGGCCGCTGGGTGGCGGCCCAGACCGAGCGGCCGGATCTGCCCTGGCATTTTGGCGTCATCGACAGTCCGGCGATCAACGCGTTCGCGGCGCCGGGCGGATACGTGCTGTTGACGCGCGGGCTCTACGAGATTCTCGACGACGAGGCCCAGCTCGCCGGTGTGCTCGGCCACGAGATCGGTCACATCGTGCGCCGCCACCACATTACGGTCATGCAGCAGAGCGCGGCGGTCTCCGCCGGGGCGAAGATCGCGCAGAGCGGGGACCAGTCGTATCTGGTGAATAATCTGATTGGCAGTGGAGCGGAAGTCTTCGCGCGCAGCCTCGACAAGGACGCCGAGTTCGAAGCGGACCGCGTCGGCCTGGTGCTCGCGGCGCGCGCCGGCTACAACCCCTATGCCCTGATCGAGGTGCTGCACAAACTGGCGGCGCGGGGCGCGGAGGACCAGGCGCTCGCGCTGCTGTTCGAGACGCATCCGGCGCCGGGTGACCGGTTGACGCGCCTCGGTGACGCGCTCTCGCCGCGCGTGGCCCGGCTTCCAGCGGGCGTGGCGCCAGCCATTCGGGGGTTCGGCGCGGGCACACCGCCGCCGGCCGCAGCGGCACCGCTGCCCGCCGAAGGCGCCCGCGCGCTTCAGCAGGAAGAGCCGGCTGCGCCGCCTGAGGGTAATGCTAGCCAGGGTGGTGTGGGAATCGATCCGGGTTCGTTGCTGCAGGGCATCTTCGGGCGCTAATGCGGGTGACTAAGTGACTAAGTGACCAAGCGACCAAGCGACTGAGAAGAAGCCCGATCCTGTTGTTGCGTAGTCAAACCTAGTCACTTAGTCACCCAGTCACTTGGTCCCCGCACCCCGCAGGCGCGCGCGCGCGCGCTCCATCACCCGCGTAATCGTCGCGCGTTTGCGGCGCTGGTCGGCCTTTGCCCGGGACGCAGCGACGCGCTCGAGGTGGTCACGCGCGAGGCGGGCTCCCCGCGCTGCATAACGCCGCTTGTAGCGCGTGGCGCGCTTGAGGCGATCGTCGTGCGTCGCGGCCTCTCCTGTCTCGATCATCGCGATGCAGTCCACCGGACAGGGTGGCAGGCACAGCTCGCAACCGCTGCATTCCGCGGCAATCACCGTGTGCATGAGGTTTACGGCGCCGACAATGGCGTCGACAGGGCATGCCTGGATGCAAAGCGTGCAGCCGATGCAAACGGCCTCGTCGATCCGCGCCACCGCGGGAGGCTTGCCAATGCTTTCGAGCGGCTTCATGGGCAGCCCGGTCAACTCCGAAAGCGCCCGCAGCGTCTCCAGCCCGCCCGGCGGACAGCGGTTGAGATCGGCATGCCCGGTGGCGA
>LJTT01000089.1 GCA_001303585.1 Betaproteobacteria bacterium SG8_41 | reverse complement strand
TCGTCGGGTCGGCGCTGTAGGCGTCAGGCTGCCCGTCGCCATCGGTGTCGATCCCGTACTCGACGTTGATTTCCTCGATCCCTTCCACCAGCGGTACCGGGACGAAAGCGGCGCCGGTCAATTCGAGGCGGGTCAGCGTAGGCACATTCTGGCCCGAGCCGTTGTTGTTGCTGATGTAGTAGACGTTGACCATGTACTCGCGCCGCGCAGCGGCCGTGGTGCAGTCCTTTTTCCGGAGCGGGAAGGCGACAGCCCCGTCAACGTCGAGGACATACTGGCTCGCGTCCGTATTGCATAGCGAAGCCTGTACATAGGGTTTGCCGGGGGTGACGGACTCGCAGCCCGCAATCCCCGCCTCGCAGGTCTTGACCCGCCGCACGACGAACACGTCGCTCCCGGGCTTGGCATCGATCGGCAGGCAAGCCGGCGCGCCACCGCCGGTGTCGTAACCCTGCACGTGCAGCGGAACCGCCGTGTTCCAGTCCGCCGGATTCGTTGAGCAGGGGTCGGGCAGCACGGCCGGTACCGGGACGGAGCCCACGTTGACCTCACCGTAGAATCCGGCGACCCGCAGATCGTCGGCCACGAGCTGCACCGCGTAGCGGCCGTTCTCGATCTGCCGGCTGGTGCGCTCGAGCTCGGCGCGCGCCGAGCTCGAATTCGAGAACACTGTGAGCAAAGCGGCGAGCAAGATCAGCCCGAGTGTGAGCGAGATCATCAGCTCGACCAGCGACACGCCGGCCTGGTGCCGGCGAACGAAATGTTTGGTCTCCCCCGGGCGCATGATGGCTTTTCCTATGGTGTGACGCATAAGCCCGTGGTCGGGTCGTTCTGGAGGCAGCCGATCTTGATGCGCGCCACCAACGCCCGCCGGGTCTGTTCGTTGCCGTAGAGTCCTTGCCCGCACGTCGTCGCCGTGGGCGCGACGGTCGGCGTCACGCCTTGCCACGCGACCGCTACGGTGAATTCGCGCGGCATCGTCGCGCTCACGTTGCTGATGCAGCCGCGCGCCCCGATCATGGCGCCGACCTGCTGGCCGCCGGAGCTGGTTTCCGCGGCGCCGAGCAGGGCGTTGTTCCATTGGCACAGGTCCAGGGCGGAGCCGGTGAGCCCGATGCAGTTCTGGAGCGCGTTGCCTGTTCCGAGCGGGGTGCCGGTGACGTAGTTCATTGCATTGCGCCGGTTGGCGGCGACGCGCGCCACGATGTCCTGCAGCAGCACAATCGCGTGCGAGCGGTGATACGACTCGACCTCGGCGAGCTGCATGCGCGCCTGAAGCCCTGCCACGCCGAGCAGACCGATGGTGAGGATCACGATCGTGATCAGCACCTCGATCATGGTGACGCCTCGGATGCGCGAGCGTTGTCCGCGGGTCATATGCAGGCTCCCTTCTTGGCCGCCGGCCGCCCGCCCAGATTGATCTCGATGCACCGGTTGTGGGGCGCCTTGCCGCCGTTGGCCATGAGGCTGATCGACGTCGAGCCGGTCGTCAGGCGGCCGGCGCTGTTGAACGTGATGGCCCCCGGCCCGGCAATGAGCACCTGGGCGAACTGGTCCTGCTGACGGACCACGTCGCCGGTTGAGTCGGTGATGGTCCAGCCGTTGGCCCAGTTTCCGCCGCTGGGCGTGACGGTCACCGTGGTGTTGCGCGTGATGGCCTCGCTGCGTGCGGCGACCAGGTTCGAGAAGAGGTCGAAGCTCGCGGTCTTGACGGCCTGGGACAGGATGATTTCCCGGAAGCCGGGCGCGGCGAGACCGACGAGGATCGCGAGCACCGCGACCGCCAGCATCGTTTCGGTGATCGTGAAGCCGCGCTCGCGACGCCGGCCGGAGGGCCTCACGCAAAGGTGTTCTCGGTATGTCGGGATGTGCATAATCATTTCCATCCGGGTTGGCCGTTACGTGTCTTGTTGCCCGTGCTGTCGAGTGTGAGCACGCCATCCGGGACCTGCCTCGATCCGGCCAGCGGCGTTGCGATCAGCGTGAAGGACGGCGGCAGCGTGGGCGCGGCCGGATTGATCGCGACGGTGTAGAACTGCGCGACATCGGTGGGCACCGTCAGGTTGAGGGCGGCGAGCGCGCCCGCACCGACGGCGTATTGGCGCGCATCGAGCAGGTACTGCTGCTGCCGGGTCGCCGTCTCCGCGAGGAAATTCTGCGCGGCGCTGCGGCGCCCCTTGCGCAGGTGGTCCTCGTAGGAGGGGTAGGCGATCATCGCGAGGATCGCGACGATCACCACAACGATCATGAGCTCGATCACGGTGAAACCGGAGAGTCTTGCCGCACCGGTGAGGTGGTGTTGACGGCAGCGAATGCGGCTGCGGTTTGACCAGCACGCGCGAAAGCGCGACGCACGCGAGAGCGCCGTTTTGTCGATTGCGTTCGCCCGATCCTGGGAAAGAAACGCTACCGCACCCAACGCGCGGGCCACCGCAGCGCGATCGCGCTCGGCGCTCGAGGTGAGGCGGAGATCAGGCGACGCATGGCGTCGTGCTTCTTTCACGTTTGTCCCCCCGGACAGCCAATCGATTTTGCACGCGGACCAGACCCCCCGATCATGGCTCGTGTGCTTCGTGTTTACGCTTAATAATCTAGCAAATAGCGTGCAAATACCGGTGTGAACTACTGGACAAACAGCGCGAAGTTTTCGTGTGTGAACTAATCGACGTCTCAAAGTTGTTTGCGTGAACTATCTGACGTTTTTTCTGCTTGTGCGCGTGATGTATTTCATGCGCGCGAGCAGGCAGGCGAAGCCGCGGAAACGCGTACTGCGTAACGCTATGAGGCACTATGTGCCGCTCCACGTCATGTTCTGAGCCCTGCATTGAGGAGTCGAATGGCGTGCCGCAAGCGCGCACATGCGGGCGAGACGGTGATCGCGGCGGCTGCGTCGCGTGCCGCAGGAGCATGAGTGTCTTGCCGCGCGCGGGCTGGAGGACGTCGCCGCTCATTCAGGCACACTTGCGCAGGGGAAACCGCGTCCATAAGCGAGCTCCACCCACATGTAGCTCTTGACCGGGCCATCCTTGCCCGCTTTGTTCGAACGCTGGCGCCGAGCAGACGACGTCGACGTGGTCGAGGCTGCCGTGCTCGTTGATGAGGAGCTGCAGGAGAACCGCGCCGCCGCGCTCGGCGCGCTTGCCCCCCGGGTAGCGCGGTTTCGGCTCCGCCAGCGGCCGCGCGGGCGACACGAGCCGGCGCGAGCTGAAATAGGTGTAACGCGATCCTCTCGACTCGAGAACTTCGTCCGGGTTGTTCGGCTTGTCCGAGAGCATGAAGACGTTGATGTGTATCTGTTTTGATGGCGCGGTTCCTGCGCTAGCCCCGGACTTTGAAGGAGCGCGCCCCGCGTCGTTCGGAACGGGCGCCGCCTGTACGAAACGCGGAGGCTCCCGGTCAGATAGGGGGGCTTGCTGCGCGCCGGTTGGCACCGTTGCAGGGGCGGAGCCGGCGGGCAGAGCGAGGGCCGGCACGTAAAGCAGCGCGGCCAGGGCGAACCGCAAGCAGCGCTCGACTCGTTTTCTGTTCATCGTCGTCAGATCTTCCGGTTGGGGTGCCAGGCGCAGAAACGGCGGGCAACCGGATGGCTTGCCCGCCGTCTGTCGATCGTCGGCGCCTGTCAGGTCAGAGAATCAGCTCACGCCATGAGACCCGCTTGCCGATGTTGCCGCCGCCGCCCGGGTTGATGCCGCCCACCGATTTCTTGCCGGTGACGTCGATCGCGCTGTACTTCAGCTGACCGCTCGGCAGCCGGTAGACCACGACACCGGCGACGAGCGCCTGGCTCAGCTTGGTGCCCACGACCTGCGCGGCCGCCGAGGCCACATAGGACCCGGATTTGTAGTCGAACTGGTAGGTCCAGCTGACGCCCCCGGCCGAGCACGGCTCTGCTTTTGGCACGTTGGTCGCGACGAGCAGCACGCCCCTCACAAGCTGGACGTCGAGCGTGACGCGCTCGCCCGGCGACTGGTTGGCCGGATTGAGGTCCACGTACCAGCCGTTCTGCGTCGACCAGTCCACCGCGTTGTTCGAGATCGTGCGCGTGTTCCCGTCGACGATGGAGATCGTCTGTTGCACCAGCTTCGCGGCGGACAGGCGCAAATTGCCGAGGTCGGCGCCCGTATCCTTGAAGCCGTATACCGGACCGGTGCCCACGTACACCACGTTGAAGCCCGCGTCGAAGCGCGTGATGTCGAGTGCCGCCGTGATCGATTGCGGCTTTGCCGGCGAGCTGCCATCAAAGACCTGGCCAAGGCGCTGAACGCCCATGCTTGTCATGTCGAAGCGCCAGACGTTGCCGAGCAGATCACCGGCGTAGACGAACTCGGCGGTGTTGTCCACCGAGAAATTCTTGGCGTAGCCGGTGAGATGCGCGATTCCGCTGGGGGTGGTCGTGTCGCCGACACCGGTGTCCTTCTTGTCGAGGATCGCCCCTGTCTCGATATCGAGAACGAAGATGTAGCCCTTGCCGTCACCGGGTGAGATATTGTTGTAGCCGGAGGAGACGATGGCCACCCATTTGGTTGGGTCCTTGGCCCACTTGGTGATGACGGCTTCGCCGAAGGTGTATCCGATGGCGTCGTCTTTTTCGGTGCAGAGGGTCGCATCCTGGCACGTCTCCCACAGGCCCTTGGGATTCAAGGGATCGGTGACGTCGAGCGCGTACCAGCCCCGTCCGCCAGCGTTCAGGCCGCCTACGAGCACGGTCTTCCACTGGTTGGAGCTCTTGAAGAACACGTCCATCACGGCAGGCGAGCCGTCCACGAAGTAGCGGTGCGCGGCATCGTAGTTGCTGACCGCGAGCTTGTGCATTTCGGGCATGACGATGCGCGGCACGTAGGCCCACAGCTCCTGGCCAGTGGCGCCGTTGAACGCGTGGAGCATGCCGTCGTTGGCGGCCACGTAGAGCACGCCCTGGCGGCTTGCGTTCGCGACCTTGAACGAGTTGTAGTCCGGGGTCACCGCGTCCGCGTACTGGAGGATCGGAGCCGCCACGTACGCGGGTTTCGAATTCACGGTGTCGCCCAGCACGTTGTCGCGTGCGCGATAGACATCGCTGTCGCCGCTCTGACCACGCAGCCAGTTCACCAGGTTCGCGCCGCTGTTGAGACGAGCCTGGTCCGCGGCCAGCATGGGCGGACACTGCGGCAGTACGGCGCACTTGCTATCGAAAAACGCCTGTTCCTGCGCGCTCATGTTGGCGTAGACGAAGTCCTTCAGCTTGGTCCCGCTGGCCCCGTCGAACATCAGGATCTTGCGCGTGTCGGTCACCGTGGTCACGCGGGTATTGAGCTGGCTGCTGGCGGACCAGAGAAGGCCCGGGATGATTTCACCCGTAGTCGTGTCGATCGCCTCCGCCACCACTTCCCCGTCCCACTTCCCGGTGCGGTAGGTCGCGCTGAAGATGTAGTTGTCGGTCGGGGTGATGTTTGGCGTGCTGGTCGCCGATGCCGCAGCCGACCCGGTCACGACCTTGATCGAGCGCAGCGCTTCGGCGAGCCCGCTCTGCAGGGCCCCCGGGTTCTTGGCGCTGAAGTAGTGGCCGCGCCCGTTGACTGCGGCGTGCCACAGGTCATCCAGCGTCGTGGGATCGTCTCGCTTCACCTGCGGCCAGTTGCACTGGCCGCTCACCCACGAGCAGCCCGACG
Organism: Betaproteobacteria bacterium SG8_41; assembly: GCA_001303585.1. GTDB lineage: Bacteria > Pseudomonadota > Gammaproteobacteria > Burkholderiales > SG8-41 > SG8-41. The sequence continues at coordinate 6,956 of LJTT01000089.1, read as the reverse complement.
GGTCGCCGTTCTTGATCTTGGCGAAGTCGCCGACGATCGCGGTCTCGTAATCGTCCCGGTAATTCATGAGCCCGTCGAGCCCGAGGCCGATGGTGAATGTCACCATGTGCTGGTGGGTCGCTTTGTCCTTGATCGTCGTGGGGACGTTGTTTTCTTCCACCGGCCCGCTCGTGCGCAGGTCGTTCTTGTAGTAGTACATCGCCACGTCGGCGAGCGTGTCCGATGAGCCGAAATTGTCTCCGGCGCTGCCGCCCAGGTTCCCGTCGTAGGCGCCCACTGCGCGCGTCGAGAAACCTGAATCGACGTTGTCCTGGTTGCCGATCCCGCCGCCGGTGAGGTTCTGGCCGGCGTTGTTGTTCCAATAGCCGTCCGTCGTCAGGATCGTATAGTTCTGCTGGCAGCTGTACTGAATCGGATCTTCCGGCATGAAGCTGTTGATGCCGCCCGTGACGCCGGCATAGTGCCGTCCGACACGGGACAGCGCTTCGCGCAGAGGCGTGCTGCCGCCCATATCCATGCTGTAGAACTTGTCGAACCAGTTCTTCTTGTGCGTCGGGGTGAACTTGTCGATCTTGAGGTACTCGCTCGCATCCGGCGCGTTGATCGTGAGGAAGCCGATGCGGTAGCGATCGTCCATGCCTGAGAACGCGCGCCCCGCGGAGGTCTTCATGAGCGTCATGCGCACGCGATAATACTGGTACCAGTTCGCGAAGTTCTGCAGCTCCTCGGCGTAAGTACAAGTCGGTTTCGCCGCGCAGTCGGTGCGGTTGGTCCGGTTGCCGTAGGTCGTGACCGAAGGTGTGATGTCCGTGCGCTTGATAGAGCCGAGGCGCGGGTAGCGGTACGTGCCGCTCCACTTGGCCTGGCAGCGGATTGGATTGCCGCCGGAAACGGCCTTCGTGTCTGCGGCGCTATTACCTCCGTCGCGGTCACGGCACCAGCGCACCGGCGCGGGGAAGATATACGTGCCGGTGGGCGACGTCGCCAGCGTGCATAGCGTCAAATCTTCGTCCTTGCAGTACTCGCGCGGCGTGATGTCGTAATAGTAGGGGCCGACCTCGTCCTTCGTGACCTGGTAGCGGAACTGGTTCGTGGGCAACCCGCCCGACATGTCCTTGTCCTTGTTGTCTTCCTCGTAAATGAACGGATTCGGCGTATCGATGCCGTTGCGCCGGCATTTATCGGGATCCTTGCGCTCCGACGAGTCGGGATCGCTCTCGGTGCACCAGTAGAGCTCGGTCCACGTGGTCACCAGATTCCTGCTGCTTCCCAACGGGGCGCGATAGGGATCGTCCAAGGCAGCGCTGGGGTTGGCGTTACCGAGGCTCACCCCCAGTTCATCGACGCCCGGCGCATAGGTGATCTGCGGATTGTAGTAGAGCGTGTTGAACGGCGCGGCGTAGAACGGCGGATGCCCGGCCTTGCAGCTCGTGTCCGCGACTTTGCAGTTCTTGACGTCGTTATTGGGGCACCACTTGCAGGTGTCGCTGTTATCCACCTGGTCCGGCATGAAATCCCGGGCCATGGAGCCCGAATCGTCGAGAATGAACATGAGATTCGGCAGCACCGAGGCGCTCGGCGCGGTGCCGATGGGCGCGGGCGCGATATCGGTCTCCGAGGCGCCGGCCGGCGCGGTCAGGGCAAGGATCGCGGCCAGCAGCACCGCGGTTCTAAAGTAACGAAAGATCGAGTGTTTCATGACGGAGTTCTCCATCTGGATTTCGGTGTCACAGCGCGATTGCGACCATCGACTGCACGTAGCTCGTGGTGTTACGCGGTCCTTGCGTTCGCACTGTGATGCGGTAATAGGCCTTTGGGTCCTCCAGGAAACCGGATGCCCCCACGGCGAAGCTGTCGCCCTGGCCCGGCGGGGGCGCTACGTTGCTCGCGGTGGTCAACGCGCATTGCTGCGCAGATCCGCTGGCGCAGGTTCCGTTATAGAGGGTGTCCGGGCAGTTGCAGAGGCGGTGGATCACATACGAAGTCGTGTTGCCAGCCGCGTCGGTGCCGACGGTGGCGGCGCTCGTCCAGGTGAGCGGGTCGTTCCAGTCGGGCTCGGAGCCGGGGCGCGAGGAATAGTAGCCTGCGCCCAGATTGGTATTCGCCAGCACCGTGCGGTTCGCCAGCAGCCACTGGTAGGCCTGCTCGACGCCGTTGTCGGCGGACTGGATGGTCGCCTGTTTGAACGCCAGGTTGCCCGCGATCAGCGTGGCGGTGTCGACCGAGCGCATGATCGCGATGCCGGCCAGCGTCATGGCGACCAGCACGATCAGCGCGATGAAGAGCACCGTCCCCCGCTGCCGCTTTGCCGTGTTCAACGTTCCGTGTTCCGTGTTCCGGGTTTCAGGCGCCGACGCACAGAAATCAAGATCAAAGCGCGAACTCACGGCCTTTAATGTTCCATGTGCCATGTTCCGCGTTTCAGGCGCCGATGCACAAAAATCGAGATCAAAGCGCGAACCTTGAGCCCGGGTCACTGAACTGGAAACTGGAAACTGGAAACTGGAAACTTTCATCATGGACCGTCTGGAACACCTTGTAGCGGTAGTGCCGTTCATCTGCGGTAAGCGTCCACACCGGCCCCGTCGTGGTGGGCGCGACCGCGGAGTCGTCCCACAACTTGATGGTGGCGGGGCTTACCTCTGTCTTCTCGTACAGGCCCGAGCGCGAGACGACCCCGATGCGCACCGCGAGGATCGTCGCCCAGTCGGCGGCGGTCGCCGGCACGAATTCATCGAACACGTCGATGATGTTGTCGGCGTTGGTGTCACGGCCATACTGGGCCTGCAGCTGCACGATGCCGTCGTAGATGGGGGTTACCGCGGTCGACGGCGCCGACAGCATCCGCTGCAGCGCCAGTTGCCCGTTCTGAACCGTGTAAATGTTGTAAGAGGGCTGCTGTCCAAGGTTGAACACTCTGCCATTGAAGGTGTAGACCACCCCCAGGCCGCTGGCCTTGTTGTAGCGGGCTTGAGTGTTTATCCCCGTGACCGGATCCGTGTAGTTGCCGTTGCTGTGAAGCACCAGATCCTGCTGACCGAGGGGATTCGGCAGGTTGGTTGCCTGCGACAGAGAGCAGTTGAGCCCCGTCTCCGCCAGGATCAGGACGTCGCCTTCCTGGAACCCGAACCGGTTCGAGACCCGGTATGGATTGGTGTCGTTGGCCATGGTCTGGATGAGGCTCACTGCCTGGGGAATAAAATTGCCGTTGCCATAGAGGACGGTGAGCGTGTCCGGCGCCTCGCCCGCGCCCTGCGTGATCTGCACGGGCGCAAAGGTGAGCGTGAAAGCTGTCCCGGTCGTGTCATCCCAGGCGAGCGTGTTGCACCCGAGGTAGTCGGTGCTGTTGATGCCGTAGCCCGCCTGCCGCAGGTCGCGCTCGAGCGTGAAGAGCGCCAGCGCGCCATTGGTCTGCGCTTCGCCGCCGCCCATCGTGGTGCGCTTCTGCCCTTCGAACACCGAAAACACCTGGAAGATCGCGGTGATCGCGATCAGGCTGATGACCATCGCCACCAGGAGCTCGACGAGGGTCACGCCGCGAGCGCGCTGAAGCTGTCTGAATTTGATGATTCCGCGCATGGCCGTCATCCGTTGATGTAAGCGATCGTGACGTGGTTGTGCGGTGTCGTCGCGGCCGGCGGCTGCCAGAAGACCGTCACCGTGACGGTCGTGCCCGCGACCGTTACGGTCGGCCGGTTGGCCGCGGCGGTAACGCCAGGCAGCCCGTTCTCAATGGACGTGACCCAGTTCGCGATCGCGGTGGGCGGCGTGCCGCTTCCCGCGTAGTCGTAGTTGGCGAGATTGGTGCGGTTCACCCACATCTCGCCGATCAGCTGGTTGGCGAGAAAGCTCGCATCGGCGCGGTACTTGGCATCGTTCACCTGCTTGATCGCAAGCGCCTGCATGCCGACGAGCGCCAGGATCCCGAGCGAGAAGATGAGAATCCCCACCATCGCTTCGAGCAATGTGGCTCCGCGCTGAAGCAGCCTGGGTTTTGCAAGATTGGGCATGGTCTTTTCCATGGTCCGTTCCTTTGGCCGTTGGTCGTTGCTCACAGACAGCCTGCCGGCACTGCCGGGACGCAGGCTCGCGTATCGCCCGCGGTGACCTGCGGATCGCACATCCGGGTAAGGCCAGTTGCGTTCACCATCACGCACAGTTCGCGGCTGTTCGCGGCGGAGATCGCGCTCGAGTCGACTTTGACTTCCGTAATCGGCACCGAGCCATCGTCATTCGTAGTGACCCGACCGAGCCCGCTGAAGGTGATGCGGTCCGAGCCGGCGGGGGTCATCGTCACGACCGCATGCGCCGTTCCCTCCTGGGCGGTGCGGGTCTGAATCACCTCGCCTGTCGTCGAGATCCTTGCGGTCCACCCGGCGCCGCCGTCCATGCGCAGCTCGACGCTCGTATTGCGGCGCACCGCCTCGCTGCGGGCGAGCGTGAAGCCGCTCAAGATCCCTTCTCCCGCGGTCCGGATCTCGGTGTTCTGGATCCAGATCGTGTAGCTGGGCAGCGCAAGGAAGGCCAGGATTCCGAGCACCACGATCGTGATCATCAGCTCGATCAAGGTGAAGCCTTTTATGTTCTTGTTCATGATCATCAGCAGACGTTGGGTTTGGCGCGGATCCAGCACGCACCGTTGCTGGACCACCCGTTGGTGGACGCCGGTGCTGTCACTGTGGTGGCGCGCGCATTGGCTTCGTTGATGGTGTAGGCGAAGCCGCCCGTGCCCTCGCCGGCCACGCCGGTGGCGGTGGCGACGTAGGTCTGGGATGGCGCTGTCCCATCCGGGACGCAGGTAAAGGTGAAATACTTCGAGGTCGGCGCCGTCGCGCCGCAGCCGCCGAGGCCCGCGCCGTCATAGCGGCGGTTGTCCTGGTAGAACTGCTCCTGCCTCACGCGGAAATCGGACAGCGCGTTGTGGGCATCGACGAGCTTTCCGCGCAGTATGTAATCGCGGTAGCCCGGAACGGCGATCGCCGCCAGAATTGCCATGATGACGACCACGATCATCAGCTCGATTACAGTGAATCCCTTGTGACGCGATTTCATGTGCGTACCGTCCGTCGTGTAATGGTTTTCTGACGAGTGCATTTTCGAATGCGCGCGAGCGGGTTTCCAGCGCTTCCCGATAGGCGTTGCGATAACCGGTACGAGTGGCAAAAAACGGCCCGATTTCGTGACCGAGCACACGAATTCAGGTGGCGAAAAAATGCGGTTTGGCGGTGCCGAAAACGCGGGTGTGAACTTGTTCCTGAGTGCCGTCAGCCGAACCGGACCCGACGGCGGAAAGGAGTAACAACATCATGATTAAAAGACAATTAGACACAGTCTAAGAGTTTCTTTACAATGCGATGTCATGAGAGCTCACCCTGTCACGCGCGAGAACCTCACGGAGCTTCTGCGCGCGCACGAGATCAATCCGACGCACCAGAGAATCGAGATCGCGCACGCGCTGTTTTCGCGCGGCGAGCATGTCTCCGCGGACCAGATCCTCGCGATCGTCAACGACCGGCACCTGGAAACTTCGAAAGCGACGGTCTACAACACGCTCAACCTGTTTCTGCATAAGGGCCTGATCCGCGAGGTGATCGTGGATCCCAACAAGGTCTTCTACGATCCGAACACGCAGCCGCACCATCATCTCTACAACGTCGACACCGGCGAGCTGACGGACATCGACGCGGGCGCGATGTCGGTCTCGGGGCTGCCGCGCCTGCCCGAGGGGACGGTAGCCGAGGGCGTCGAGATCATCGTGCGCGTGCGCTCGGGCGCCCCATCGTAGGCGCGCGCGGGCCGCTCGGTTATAATTCGGTCCCCGCTTGCGGTCGCGTCAGCGGCACCCTTGAGGCCGTTTCAGCTCAGTTGGTGGAGCAGGGCACTTGTGACGTGGCGCTGTCGAGCTTCGAATGAGACTCAGTGAGCGGGTCAGGGTGTCCCAAGCGTTTTAGTTGCCGCTGTAGCTCAGCTGGTAGAGCAGGCGCTTCGTAAGCGTCAGGTCGTCCGTTCGAGTCGGACCAGCGGCACCACTTCTTTCCCCGGTCGATCGCGCGTGATGAACCCCTGCGCGCTTATTCCGGAACAAAGTCTCGGAATCTAACTCATTGATGCGGAACGGCTAGCGGCAACGCCGCGAGCTATGTTCTAATAGTTTTCGGTCCAAACCGTACGCATACATCACAGGAGAGTCCATGGCCGTCAACAAACCCGGTGAAGACAAGGCTGCTGCTGGCGCGCAAGCCGCTGCTACCGACGCGACCCGCATCAAGTGGGACGACTCGAACATGAAGAGCTCCTACGCGAACGTGTGCAACGTGACGAGCACGCGCGAGGAAGTGGTGATGCTCTTCGGCATCAACCAGGCCTGGAACCGCGGACAGAAGGAAGTCTCGATTCAGCTCACCGACCGCATCATCATCAGCCCGTACGCGGCGAAGCGCCTGGTCATGCTGCTCGACAGCGTGGTAAAGGAATACGAGAAGCGCTTCGGGACACTGAATGTTGAGGGCCCTGCTCCCCAGAAGTAGCGTCGTTCACGAGGTGGCTCGCGAAACGTAAAACGTGAAACGTGATTGGAAGGGCGCAGTGCGCGCCCTTTCTCTATTCTTATTTTCCCGTTGCGTTCGAACCGGCGTTCATCGGCGGCTACCTACCGTTGTTCCGTGCTCAGGGTTCCGTGTTGTAAGTCTGCGTTTATCTGCGGCTAAATACGTTTCACGTTTCACGATTTACGTTTCACGAGCGGCAATAGGCGTTCACAGCACGCCCGACATGCCGCCGTCCAGATTGACGCTCGTGCCAGTGACGTAGCTCGCCGCGTCCGAGGCGAGAAAAGCGATCACGTTCGCCACTTCCTCGGCTTCTCCCATCCGCTGCATCGGTATCGTTTTCCCGACGCGCGAGTAGTAGTCGTCAGCGCTGACGCCCTCGCGCTGGATGCGCCGCTCGTGCTGTCC
>LJTT01000012.1 GCA_001303585.1 Betaproteobacteria bacterium SG8_41 | reverse complement strand
AAAGGTGGATGTCTACCTGGGTTTCAAGAACGCCAAAGGCAACAACATGGGCAGGCCTCTTCCGGCCGGGCGCATGCGCGTGTCCAAGCTGGATTCAGCCGATGCCACGCTTGAGTTCATTGGAGAGGATGCGATCGATCATACACCCGAGGATGAGAAGGTCCGCGTAAAACTGGGTTCGGCATTCGACGTGGTGGGCGAACGGCGCCAGATGAGCTTCAGCGTCGACACCTCCCGCAGGCAAATGACCGAGGAAATCGAGGTGAAGCTGCGCAACCACAAAAAGGAGGCCGTGACGGTCATCGTCAAGGAGAACCTCTATCGCTGGATCAACTGGACGATTCTCGAGAAAACGCATCCCTTCGAGAAGCAGGACGCGCGTACGGTGCATTTTCCGCTCCGGGTGGCAGCGGGCGGAGAGGCCGTGCTGCGCTATACGGTTCATTACTCCTGGTGACCGGGCCACCTGCGGTGGCTGGTTTCAGGTTTCAGGTTTCAGGTTTCAGGTTTCAGGTTTCAGGCTGGGTGCTTGTCGAGCGGGAAGTTTCTCGCTTGGAACTTTGAACCTGGGACATGGCACTCGGCACACTGAACGCCATCGGCACTCAGTGTGCGGAAGTGCCATGCTTCCGTCATGGCGCTGGGATAGAATGTGCGCCAACTCCATGACGGGAGAGGCGTAATGGGTATCGGAACCGCTATCGTGCTGGGCACGCTGCTGGTGATCGTGGTCTACGCGACCATGCTCTACAACAACCTGGTCCAGCTGAAGCACAACGTCGCGAAGGCCTGGGCCAATATCGATGTGCTTCTCAAGCAGCGGCACGACGAATTGCCCAAGCTGGTGGAAACCTGCAAACAGTACATGAAGTTCGAGCAGGAAACCCTCCAGAAGGTCATGGAAGCGCGCTCCAAGGTGTTCGCTGCCCGCGAGACGCAGAACATCCCTGAGCTGGGCCAGGCTGAAGGCGCCTTGCGCGCGACACTCGGCCATCTTTTCGCACTGGCGGAGGCCTATCCGGACCTCAAGACCAACCAGAGTTTCCAGCAGTTGCAGGCCCGCATCTCGAGCCTGGAGAACGCGATCGCCGACCGGCGTGAGTTCTACAACGAGTCGGTGAACGTCAACAATGTGCGCGTCGAGCAGTTCCCCGACACCATCATCGCCGGTATGTTCAACTTCAAGCAGGCGCAGCTGCTCGAGTTCGGCGAGGCGGAAAAGGCTGATGTAAACATGAAGCAGCTCTTCAGCGTCTGATCACCGCGGAAGGCCGGGCGTCGGGATGGTCGGCGCATTCAGATTCCGCTTCAACAAGTCGGAGTGGGTGACCAGCGGCTTTCATTTGGTCATCCTGCTCTTCGCGGCGCAGGACGAATCCGGCCGCCTGTGGCCTTATGCGCTTGGCGCGGTGGCGCTCGTAAGCTTCATTGCCTGGATCCTGGCCTATCGTCGCTACCGTTACATCCACGATTTGCCCACCTCCAGGGTTGCCTCTGCCGCACAAGGCTACGTGGAGCTTTTTGGGCGGTCCAGGCAGCTCGATGGCGAGCCGTTGGTCAGCAAACTCACCTTCCTGCCGTGCTGCTGGTTCCGTTACTACATCGAGCGCAAGGGCTCCAACGACAAATGGCAATATGTCGACAGCGGGGCGAGCGTCGCGCACTTTCTGCTGGTTGACGACAGCGGGCAGTGCGTGGTCTCCCCCGAGGGCGCGGAAGTCCTCTCGAACCGCAAGCAGGTCTGGACCGAGGGCGATTATCGCTACACGGAGTGGCTGCTGCTTCCGCAAGGTCCGCTCTACGCGATCGGCGAGTTCATCACCCGGGGCGGCGGCAACGCCGAGCTCGACGAACGGGCTGATATCAGCGCCACGCTTGCCGACTGGAAGCAGGATCGCGCCACGCTGCACGAGCGCTTCGACCTGAACGGCGACGGTACTATCGATCTCAAGGAATGGGAGCTTGCCCGCCTTCAGGCGCGCCGTGAAGTCCGCCAGCGACATGCCGAGATTCGGGCGCGCGATGGCGTGCATCTGCTGCGCAAGCCGCGAGACGGGCGCCTGTTCCTGCTCGCCAACGAGATGCCCGACAAACTCGGGCGTCGCTTTGCCTTCTGGAGCGCCATTCACCTGCTGGTCTTCTTTGGAGCCGGCATCGCCTCCCTATTCCTTTTCTTTTGACGGACTGCTTTGATTCGCCCGTCACAATGGCCAGCACGCTCCTCAAGAACGACATGGCCACGGACCCACATCGAAGCACGCGGAAAATGTTGCCCTTTTACAGCGCATTCCTTGGCTTTGGTCTTCGTCCGTGCAATTTCGTGTGGTTCCGTGGTTGATCATCCTCGGGTTTCGGGCGGTTTTCAGGCCGGCTCTTGTCGCGAGCAAGAGGCGACCGACCTGGCTGCCGATCTCTATAATCCACGCTTGACCTTCACCCAAGACGAACCACCATGCGCGACGTTGATCTGCTGTGCCTTGGCAAGAACGGGTTCCACCGGATGCATTACGTCGAATGGGGGGACCCGGACGCCTCGGACATCGTGATCTGCGCCCATGGGCTGACCCGCAGCAGCCGAGACTTCGATGCGCTCGCGCAGGCACTGATGCCCGCGTTCCGGGTGGTTTGTCCCGATATCGTGGGCCGCGGCAAGAGCGAGTGGCTCGAGGACAAGAAAGATTACAGCTACGCCCAGTACTGCGCGGACATGGCAGCCCTCATCGCGCGCGTGACTGCGGGGAGTGGGCCGCGGCATCTCCACTGGGTCGGCACCTCGATGGGCGGCATCCTTGGCATGCTCCTCGCCTCGCAGCCTAAAAGCCCGATCGAGCGGCTCGTCGTCAATGACGTCGGCATGATCGTCCCCAGGGCCGCGCTGGAGCGACTGGCCGCGTACGTCGGAAAGGACCCGCGCTTCACCAGTTTCGAGGAGCTTGCCGCCTATATGCGCACCGTGTCCGCGCCATTCGGTCCACTCACGAATGAGCAGTGGCACCACCTGACGCACCACAGCGCATTAAAACATGCGGATGGATCATGGGGATTCAATTATGACCCTGGCATTGGTATCCCCTTCCGGGAGAGCGCGCTGGAGGACGTCAATTTGCTGGGCGTCTGGGACCAGATCTCGTGTCCCACGCTGCTCATCCGGGGCTCAGAATCCGACCTTCTGCCGCGCGAGGTCGCGCTTCAAATGACTCAGCGCGGCCCGCGTCCCAGGCTGGTGGAATTCGCCGGCATAGGGCACGCCCCCATGCTGCTAACGCCGGACCAGATCGGGATCGTGCGCCAATTCCTCTCGAGCTAGAAACGGTCTGAAAGTTCAAAACGCATTTCTAGCCGCACGTTAACGCCGATGAACGCAGAGCAATCCGTGAATCGTAATATTAGGAAACTACGCCCTAGATAGGACCGGACGCAACCAAAGACAGGTTCGGTTCACGATTCACGATTTACGGCCGCTCAGCGTTTGCGCGAAGCCTGAACCGCTTTGCGGACGAACGTCTTGCGTTCGTTGACGTCCTTGATCTCGTCGGCGATCAGCAGGTAGAGCTCGGCCTCGTCACGTGCCTTCGCTGCAGCCCGCTTGACCACCAGCTTGGCGATCGCGCCAATGTATTGCGCGAGCGAGGTTTCCGCCTGCTGCAGTGTCTTGTCGGAGAACTTGCGGGAGATCGACTCGTCCCGGGTCACGCTTTCCGGGGCCGGCCCCGTCAGCCGCCCCGACTTTTCGGCTCCGGCGAACCTCTTTGTGAAGGCATCCCGCTCCTTCTCGTCGCCGATTTCCGTGGCAACAGCCCGGCACAGTGCGTCAACCGAAACGGCTTTCTTGGCTGCGCTCTTTACCACCACGGTCGCGATGGGCCCGATGTGCTTCGCCAACTCCGTTTCCAGCCATTTCAACAGCGCGGCGTCGAACACCGCGCCGCTTTGCCGAGAAGGCGCCTGCGTCGGCGACGCGATGGTCCGTGGCACGACAGGCTCGGACAGCGTGCGCTCGAACGCAGCGGCCGGCGGCTCGCCCGCCAGCGCTCGCCGGAACTCGTCTATGCTCTGCGGGCGCTCGGCCTCGCGCGGCTTGAGCGCCCAATCGATTGCCATGAGCAATTCAGGGCCGTGCACGCCCGCGAAACCCGCGCGCACGGCCGGGACCATCACGTCCTCGTGCGCACGCGCAACGGCTTCGGGGGGTTTGGTTCCCGTCACCATCCAGTAGAGCACGCCGCCGAAGGAATAAATGTCGCTCCAGGGGCCCTGTTTCCCGTGGCTATGGTATTGCTCGAGGGGGGCGTAACCCGGCGTCACGATCGCGGTCATTTCCTGGTCGCCGCTCGTGAGATGCCGCGCTGAGCCAAAATCAAGCAGCACGGGGCTTCCATCGCCACGAACGTAGATATTCGCGGGCTTGATGTCGCGGTGTAGATAGCCCGCGTTATGAATCACCTCCAGGCCGTCGAGCAGCGGCTCTATGATCCTGAGCAGGGGCTGCCGGGAGAGCGGACGGCGTGCCGTGATCCAGTCGGTGAGTGGCTTTCCGTTGACGAACTCCATCACCATGTAGCCGGTGCAGTTGGCCTCGAAAAAGCGCATGACGCGCACGATGTTCGGATGATGGAACGAGGCGAGGGTCCGCGCCTCGTCCAGAAAGCGCTGCAACCCCCATTGGAAGGATTCGCCTGCTTCGCCTTCCAGAGGCTGCACGGAGTTATCGGGGTTGCGCAAGGCAAATTCACCCGGCAGGTATTCCTTCAGCGCGACCTGGAGGTTGAGATTGGCGTCGGTCGCGAGGTAGGTCATGCCGAATCCGCCGGCACCCAGCACGGATTCGATGCGGTACTCATTCAAAGAATAGCCGCGTGGCAGCGCATTCGCGGGCTCGGCAGCTGTCGCCATGGTCATGCCCTCTCCGAATCAGGCGCTAGAATACACAGAGACGGCGCAGACCCGTCAAGCTCAAAAAAACGGCCTGGTCCCCCGTCCAGTCAACATGCCGCTATTTCCGGTCGATAAGCTCGATTGCCTTTTCAAGACTGCGGCGCATCCGGTTGAACGACTTGGCCAGCAGCGCAACCTCGTCCTTGCCCGACTCCGAGAACTCGGGGATCTCCAGATCACCGGTCGAAATCCGGTTCGCCGCGCGGGACATCCCGGTAATCGGCCGCACGATCATGGCGCTCATCATCACGTTCAGAATGATGAACAGGGTCGCGAATACCGCGCCGAGCGACGTCATGAACGTCAGAAAAGCCTGGTTGGCATTGCGAATCGGCAGGTCCATGGGTACCGATACGACCTGCGCCCCGACGACTTCGTTAAGCTTCCAGCCGAATCCATTCCGGTCGCCGTAGCGCTTGACGAGCATGGGAGGAGCGGTCGAGGGAACGCTATGGCATGCGAGGCACGCTGGGTCTCGAATGGTGAGTGGCCGCGCAAGATAGAGGGAGCGCCCAGTCGGCGTGAGTCGTACGCCCGACAGTTCCTTCAGTTCCCGCTGGTTGCGAAAGGAGCTGACGAGGTCTGCCTCCCACTCCACCGCACGGTCGCGGGGATTGGTCGGGTTGAGGGTCGCTTCCTTGTACCAATAATCCGGGTACTTCTCGCGCAGCGAAGTCATGATCTCGGTCGCCGCATAGGCCGGGACCGACTGCGGCAGGAATTGCTGCGTGAGCTTGTAAGACAGATGCGGCGTGATCTGGGCCACCGTGTAAGAGCGCATCGAAAGCGCCGCCTCCATCATGACACCCGCGCTGCGCAGGACTTCATCGCGCGCGTTGCGGTGAAGCAGGTCGTAGGAGATATAGCCGGTGACACCCAGGCCCAGCAAAAACACGACCACCAGCACGATATTGAATTTGAGCCGAAGTCCCATCGCCCCCCTTTGGCACGGCCGTTTGACGCGAGCCAGTATAATGTTTGCATGAGTGCAAAGCGAATGCAGCCCCGGGGCCAGGAAGCGATGCAGGCATTCGATGCCATCGCCGAACGCCGCATCCGGGAGGCACAGGAGCGCGGAGAGTTCAACGACCTTCCAGGAATGGGCCTGCCCCTGACCCTCGACGACGACTCCCTGGTCCCTGAAGATCTGCGCGTCGCCTATCGACTTTTGAAGAATGCGGGCTTCGTCCCACCTGAACTCGCGGCACATGGCGAGATCCGGGAACTCGAGCAGTTGCTGCAGGTAGCAGAGACTGACGACGAGCGCCGTCGACTCCTGTCCCGCCTCAACTTTTTGCTCACGCGCACCGCAGCAGGCCGGCGGCGCGCGCACCTGGAGGTGGATGCGGACTACTTCGAGCAGATCGTGGACCGCCTCTCGCACCGGTGAATGATGTGAGGTGGGTGACGGGTCATGGGTGATGAGAACGGGACTATTCTCATCTGCCGTTGCGGCGAGCACCATGTTCCTGCGTGCTCGATTAACGATTTACGATTTGCGATTCACAGACCCGCGGTCGCCTAGTCAGCTGGTAACGTAGTCACTTAACCACAGCCGCCGGCGCTTTTTGCCTCTCCTCACGCTCCCGGTAAGCCCGGAGCTCACCGATCGAGATCTGACCGTCGCCGTTAGTGTCGACAGTCGAAAACTTTCCGGCGAGATGCGGCAGATTCCGCTCGAATTCCTCCCGCGTGAGCCCGCCTGACGGGATGCCCTCAACGCCACCGGACGCCGGGGGTGGCGCGAGCAACGCTTTGGCGGGCGGCTCCGGCATGCGCGCGGCACGCTGCCGGACAATGTCAGCGCCCTCGACGAACACAAAAAACATCACGATGCCGAGCGCCATCCAGAGATATTTCCGCTCAGTGGCAGGCCCGGGCTCGGCAGACTCTCTCGCGACATCCGCCCTGGGCGTCGCAGCTGCAACTTGCGGCTGGGCACCACGAGCGATCGCGCTGCGCCACTCTGTCACATTCTGCGGCCTGCGCTTTTCCTCGAGCGCCAGCCCCCATTGAATCGCAGCGAGAAACTGCGCACTGTAGCGGTCCCTTTTGCTCTGCAGCCGCTTACCGACGCCATCGACCCTGAGCCGCGTGAGCGCATCCGGCGGGTTCTCGCCCACGACGGCCCGGTAGAGCACGGCCGCCAACGAATAAATGTCCGTCCAGGGCCCCTGCTGCCCCGTGCGCACGTAGAGCTCGACGGGCGCGTAGCCCGGCGTGAGAATCGCAAAGGCATCGTGCAGCGAATCCCGGATCGCGAGCCGCGCGGTCCCGAAGTCCAGCAGCACCGGCGTGCCGTCCGCGCGCAGGAAAATGTTGCTCGGCTTGATGTCCCTGTGAAGAAATCCCGCCCCGTGCACTTCCTGAAGCCCCTCGAGCAACGGCTCGACCATTGCCTTCAGATCGCGCTCGTCGACTCGGGTGACCTTGCGCAAGAAGCGATTAAGCGACGTGCCCTCCTCATAGCCCATCACCATGTAGGCAGTGCCGTTCTCCTCGAAATAACGGCTGACGCGCACGATATTCGGATGGGTGAAGCGCGCAAGCGTGCGCGCTTCCGACAGGAACTGGTCGAGCCCGCTCTTGTAGTTGAACGCAGTGTTGGTATTGACGGGCACGACGCTGCCGTCGAGCGCGCGCAGAGCCAGATCTAACGGCAAGTACTCCTTGATGGCGACATCCTTGTCGAGGTGGGTATCGCGGGCGAGATAGGTGATTCCAAAGCCGCCCGCGCCAAGGATGGACTCGATTCGGTATTCCAGCAGCATGGTCTTGGCAGGCAGGCCATGTTGCTTGATTTTTTGTTTGGTAATCGGCTCAGCCATTCAGACAGTGTATCCAAACTGCCTTCAGCAGTGAACGGCAAGCGGTAAGCCGTAGGCTGGAAACCGCAGACGGAAGACGCCGCGTCCTTAGCTGTATTCCGCGAAAGGCAACAACTGGAGATGCGGTCAGCATTGTGCCTTTTCAGTTCACCGTTAACCACTTACCGCGCGCCGGCTACCTCTGCTGGTGCTGTCGAGCCTGAAAGCGGCGCAAGCGGAAGAATTCCTGCAGCGATATCCTTCCGTCCCCATCGGCGTCCACTCGGTGAAACTCGCGCTCGATTAATGGAAAGCGGCCGGCCACCTCGGCTCGCGTAAGGTAACCGTCACCGTCCCTGTCGGCATCGAGAAAATCACGCCGCGCCCTTTGCTTGAGGGCCTCCGACTGCTCACCGGGCCGATCCGACCGCTCCCGCGACGGACGCACCGGCGCCGGTGTCGACCCCGGAATGGGCTGCCGCTCCACGGCTGCCGGCAGCCGTCCTTCCCGCACCGCCTTGCGCTGCTTGCTCCATGCCCCCACCAAAACCACCACCAGCAGCAGCACCGCCGCGAGCGCGGCCCAACGCCAGCGGGAACGACGCGGCCTCGTTTGGCGTGCCGCGCGAGACCTGCCCGCTGCTTCCGTGGTCGGGCCCGTTGCCCTCGATTCGCCACCGGCATCGAGTGGTAGCGTCTGCGCTGTTGCAGCTCCAGCCGCCGCGGAAACCGGAACCGCGCCCTCGTCTAGAAATGCGCGCCGCCACTCGGGCACATTCTGGGGCCGCCGCTTTTCATCGACCGCCAGTGCCCACTCGACGGCACGCACGAAAGTCGCGGTCATCCGCGCCGTCGCGCCCGCAAGGCGCTGCGGCACATGGTCGCCCTTCAGGCGGCTGACCGCATCGGGCGGACTTTCACCGACGATCGCTCGATAGAGAACGCCTGCCAGCGCATAAAGATCCGACCACGGCCCCTGCCGGGCATTGCTCGCGTACTGCTCGAGCGGCGCATATCCCGGAGTCAGAACCGCCGTCATGCTGCGTGTGGCGCCGCCGATCGCGGCGCGCGCGGCGCCAAAATCGAGCAGGACCGGCCCGCCCGTTTCACGCAGGAAAATGTTGCTGGGCTTGATATCGCGATGGAGAAATCCCGCGTCATGCACGGCCTGCAGGCCGTCCAGCAGCGGCATCAGGATCGCGCGCAGCCCTGCCTCGTCGGGCGGCGCTGAGCGGCGCAACAGCTGGTTGAGCGACTCGCCCTTTTCATAATCCATCACCATGTAGCCGGTGCCGTTCGCCTCGAAATAGCGGTTGACCCGAACGATATGGGGATGACTGAATCGGGCTAGCGTGCGCGCCTCCTGGATGAAGCGTTCCAGACCCCACTTGTAGTCGTGTTCTTGCTCCGTCGCAACCGGGACCACGCTGCCATCCAGCGCGCGCATCGCCAGATCGGTCGGAAGATACTCCTTGATCGCGACCTGTTTCTCGAGATGTGTGTCCCGGGCGAGGTAGGTAATCCCGAAGCCGCCCGCGCCGAGCACCCCGTCCAGTTGGTATTCGAGCAGCAGCGTGCCGAGGGGCAGCGCGTTGCGATGGATTGTTGTCTCGCCCACGCAGAAAGTTTAACCGATGCGAGCGCTCGGCAGCGGTTACACCATCGCCCCAAAGCGTCTCTCCGGCAGAAGCTGGGGGCCAGATGGGGCTGTGACGCGGGTTACCTGCGATTGAAAAACAGTTTCTGGCCCCTCATCGCGGCTTTGAACATCGAGCCATCAAATAATTTCATTGTCATGCTTCGAGATGGGCCCAGGGGCTGGACGAGTGGCTATGGCTGAATCGATTGCAACATCGCATCGAGCAGCACGTCAGCATCCTGCGCGCCCGATACGCCGACTTTCCGGTTGAAAATAAAAAACGGCACGCCGCCGATGCCTGCGCTGCGCGCCTCGACATCCGCCTGCTGTACGACATCCCGGTCCTCGTCGGTTTCCAGATAGGCGGCAACGGCCTCTCGTTCCAGCCCCGCGCGAGCCGCCACTGCTGCAAGCGAGGTGTTGTCCGTCAAATTGGCCCCTTCCAGAAAATACGCCTTGAACAACTCGTCGGCCATCGCATCCTGGCGGCCTGCGCGGTCTGCGTAGACAAGCAGGCGGTGCGCGTTGACTGTGTTGGGTTGCACTTCTATTTTGTCGAACGCAAAATCGATGCCGACGGTGCGGCCCACCATCGCTACGCGCTCATAGTTGCCCTTTCCCCGTGCGCCAAACTTGCGCGCCACATACTCGGCGCGCGGTATCCCTGTCGCGGGCAGGTCGGGATTCAACTGAAACGGCAGCCAGCGCACGGCTGGCTCGGGTGCATCGGGTTGGCGTTCGCGATAGAGGTTCAATGCCGCCTCCAGCTTGCGCCGGCCGATATAGCACCAGGGTCAAACCACGTCGGAAACGATGTCGATGCGCAAGTCCATGGGAGCTCCTTTGACAGTGCCGTTGAACGATCCGGGGAGCGCACGGCCGGGCGCCCACGGCAAGGTTAACACCGAACCCCTCGTTTGTTGAACCCCGTCCGCGCTTCTATCATGCGGTCGGCACCTCAACAAAAGGGACGACTCATCATGGACCTTGGGATCAAAGGCCGGCTCGCGCTGGTGACCGGATCAACGCAGGGCATCGGTCGGGCCATCGCCAGCACGTTCGTTGCTGAAGGCGCGCGCGTCATTGTCAACGGCCGCGACCCCGAACGCTTGAGCGACACCGTGGCCGCGCTGGGGCGGCACGGGGAAGCCCACGGTGTTGCCGCGGATCTTGCGACCGCCGATGGCGCATGCAAGGTGCTCGACGCCGCCGCGGCCATCGGAGCCGTGGACATCCTGGTGAACAACGCGGGCTACTTCGAGGTGCGGGAGTTTGGCGACATCTCCGACCAGGACTGGCTCGACATGTTCGAATTGAACGTGATGAGCGGCGTGCGCCTGTCCCGCGCGCTGCTGCCGGGCATGCTGCAGCGGAACTGGGGGCGGATCGTGTTCATCGGCAGCGACCAGAGCGCCAAACCCAATCGGGGCATGGCGCATTACGCCATGTCGAAGGCGGCGCAGGTCTCGATCGCTCGCAGTCTTGCCGAGCTCACCAAGGGCACTCGGGTCACCGTCAACAGCGCGCTCGTGGCGCCCACCTGGTCGGAAGGCGTCGAAACCTTTCTCGCCAAGATTGCCCCGGCCGCGGGGAAGACGGTCGCCGAGATGCGCACCGCGTACTTTGCCGAGGGTCCCGGCACATCATCATTGCTGCAGCGCTGGGCCACCCCAGAGGAAATCGCGGCCCAGATCGCGTTCCTGTGCTCGGAGCGGGCCTCCGCCATTAACGGCGCCGCGCAACGCGTGGATGGCGGCATCATCCGCTCCCTCTTCTAAACCACGCGACCGGTGACCGGAGATCCACAAGAGAACCGCATTTTTATTAAAACAGCTGGTCCCTTTACTGGTCACCGGTCACGGGTCACTGGTTACGGCTCTTGCAGTCTTTGAATTGCTCGCGCAGCACCGCCTTCATCATCTTGCCCGTCGAGCTGCGGGGAATCTCGGAGACGAAGGCCACATCATCAGGCAACCAGAAGTTCGGAAAGCGCGGGGCCAGATATTCGCGCAACTCATCCGCGGTTGCCGCGTTTCCCGCCTTGAGCACGACGATGGCCAGCGGGCGCTCGCCCCACTTCGCATGCGGCACCGCGATCACCGCGGCCTCGGACACCTTGGGATGGCCAACGAGCGCATTCTCCAGATCGACCGAGCTGATCCATTCTCCGCCCGATTTGACGAGGTCCTTGATCCGGTCGGTGATCTTGACGTAGCCGCGCGCGTCGATGGTGACGACGTCGCCCGTGCGAAACCAGCCGTCCTCCGTCCACTTGTCTTGTTCGGCGTCGAGCCCGTGGTAAGCCGCCGCAACCCAGGGTCCTCGCACCTGGAGCTCGCCCATGCTGTTGCCGTCCCACGGTGCCGGTCCGCGCTCGGTCATGGCCCGCACCTCAAAAAAGGGCAGCGGCACGCCCTGCTTTGCGCGTAGCGCGTAACGTTCGTCTTCCCCCGCGGTGGTGACGTCCCGCTTCAGGTAATTGACGGTGCCAACCGGCGTCGTCTCGGTCATGCCCCAGCCGTGCAGGACGCGGAGACCGAAACGGTCGAAGGCGCGAATCATGGACTCGGGCACCGCCGCGCCACCCACCACCATGCGCATCCCGTGCGTAAGCTGCCAACGCCCGGGCTCGGCCTCGAGGGCCTGCAGGATGCCCATCCATATGGTGGGGACCCCCGCGGTCAGCGTCACCCCTTCCGAACGATAGAGATCGAGCAGGCTCACGGCGTCGAGATGCGGGCCCGGAAAAACCAGCTTGGCGCCGACCATGACGGCCGCGAAGGGAATGCCCCACGCGTTGACGTGGAACATCGGCACGACCGGACAGACCGAGTCCGCGTTGGCGAGCCCCATCACGTCCGGCAGCGCGGCCGCGAACGAATGCAGCACGAGCGCGCGATGCGAATACACGACACCCTTTGGCCGGCCGGTAGTCCCGGAGGTATAGCACATGCCTGCGGGATCCTCTTCTCTCAGCGGCGGGATGCGGAGTGGTCGCGCAGTCGCCACCAGTTTTTCGTAATCATCGCAGCCCCTTGGGACGGGCGCGCCCGTCAGAGGCACCACGATCACCTTCTCGAAACCAGCCCGGTCACGAAATTTTTCCAAAAGCGGCAGGAGAACGTCGTCGATGATCAGAAAGCGGTCGCCCGCATGCTGCGCGATATACGCGATATCGTCCGGATGCAGCCTCAGATTCAGCGTATGCAGCACGCCGCCCGCGCACGGAACGCCGAAGTAAGCCTCGAGGTGCGCATAGTGATTCCACATCAGCGTGGCGACACGCTCGCCGCGCTTGAGGCCGAGACGCCGCAACGAACTGCCCAGCGCGCAGGCACGCCGGTGAAAATCCGAGTAACGCTCCCGGTGCACCGATTTGTCCGGCAGCCGGGACACGATCTCCGAATCGGGAAAAAGCCGCCCGCCGCGATCGAGCAAATGGTCGAGCGTGAGCGGAAATTTCATCATCGTGCTTCGCATGCGCTCACACTACCCGCCAGGACGCCAGCAAAACCCGATCAGCCGAAGATGAACGCGGACACGATGCAAATCGCCTTCTCCCTTTTGCCTTCTTTGACCCGCGCGGCGGGGCTTCCTGCTTCAGCGCGTTAGGGCATCTGGCCGACTACTTTTCTCATTTCTTCGACGGAAAAGCCGCGCAATGTATCCGTCCGAATGTTCCCAAGAGAGCCCGCCTTAAGCAGTGCCGCCGTAACGGCCTCTTCGGAGCCTTCCAGGATCACGACAAGGTCGTAACGTCCTACGGTGTAGTGAACGCTCTTGACCGTCACGCCCAGCTTTTCAGCCATCACTCGAAATGCTTCGTAGCGCCTCGGTGACTCCTTGACGTCGCGAATTCCCTGATCCGTAAAGTTCGCAAGGCTGATGAACGTCGCCATGTACCCTCCTCGATCTGATGTTTACCCGGTTTTGCGTTTCTCTGGTCACTGGTTGCGCGAGCAGTGAGTGTAAGAACGGGGACGAACCATTCTCCTTGGCAAGTCCGCGCACGACTCACCTGTCACGAATCTTCGGTCCTGTTGCGTTTCTGTTTGAGCAGATCCGCGAGGCCCTCGAACGGGCGCTGGGTCCCATGTGCCTGCTGCCCATTGGCCGCTTCGCGCCCGTCGCCATCGAGGTACTTCCGGTGCTCCGCTTCGTGGCAGTAAGTGCAGAGGAGCTCCCAGTTGCTGCCGTCGGATGGGTTGTTGTCATGATTGCCATCCCGGTGATGGACTTCGAGCAGTTGCAGATTCACCCGCGTGAATTCCCGCGCGCAGCGGCCGCAAACCCAGGGATAGAGCTTGAGCGCCTGTTCGCGATAGCCCTTCTCCCGCGCCTCGCGGTTGCGCCGCGCCTCCGCCACAATGCGGTCGAGCTTCGCGTTATCGGGTCCGGATCTTCCTGCCGCCATTTGCGACCCGGGCAAACGAAATGACGGTTGTCCCGGGATTTGCAAAGTATACGTAACTCGACACAGAATCTCACGATGTGCGCCTTTGCGCCCGCGCCACGGGAACCCCGACCGCGCCGCACGAGAATGAAATCAAAGCTGTTTTATTGTGCAGCAGGCCTGATCTGGGCACTGGGCTGGCCATCCGGAGCCTGGGGGGCTACGCGCCCGGCATCTCAGCCTCTTTCAAACGGTGAAAAGGTCATCGCGTCCGACTACATCGTCATTGGCACCGTCATCAGGATCATCTGCCGCGAGTACAAGCCGGACCGTCATCGGGTGTTTGACATCGAGGACGAGCGCTGCAACGACAGCTGGTCGAAAACCACCGACTGGGTCATCAAAGCCGAGGCCTTGCTGTGCCGCAAGGCGCCCCCCGACCCCCATGTGCTCCTTCGGCTTACGCCAGCCACACAATTGCGCACAGTCGCTCGCCAGCGCGAGCATTACATGGGGAAGAAGATGATCTTCTTCCTGCGCCGCGCGCTGGTGAGCAGGCGCGATGGATCAACAGTGGAGGCACTGCGCTTCGCGAGGGGGCGCCAAACGGCGTTCCCTCAGCCGCTCTCGACGCTGGAAAAACTGATTCCGGCGATAAAGAAGCACTGCCCTGACTGAAAGGGGTCACGGGTCACCGTAGTAATAGGCGCCGATGAACGCCGATATTCTGGAAGAAGTGACGAACGATGGTGATGAAAAGCGTTGATGGAAGCTGGTGATGAATGCCGTAAAAGCGTCCGTACATCACCAATAATCACCACCAGCTATCATCACCAGTACTCATCACCGCTTCCGCGGTCGGTGACCGATTCCCGTTCGCGCACTCCAGCCGGTGCCTATTGCTGCGGCCAGCCCGGTAGCGCCTTGCAGCGCTCGAGCCAGGCGACTACGGAGGGATACTCTTCGAGCGCAATCTTCGCCTCAGGAGCCGTTTTCACATAGGGGAAGCACGCCACATCCGCTATCGTCGGCCGGTCAAGCGCAAGCCACTGGTTGTTCTTGAGCCTGCCTTCCATTGCCGCCAGCGCTCTTCGGCCAAACTCCTGCGCCTTGTCAAGAGGTCCAAGCGTCTCACGGCCTTGCACGAGCGTGCGGCGCCCGTACTGGAGGCCGCACTGGATTTCGGTCGCTGCCAGCGCGATCCACTGCATGACCGCCGCCATGCCCGCCGGGTCCGTGGGGAGCCACTTCTCTCCGCCGTGCTTGCGCGCCACGTAGGCAAGACACGCCGCCGAGTCCCAAATCACCGTGCCGTCATCTTCGATGGCCGGGACCTCCCCGCGCGGATTGATCTTTAGATATGCCGGCTGCTTGTGCTCCTGCTTCTGATTATCGAGCACGACGCGCTCGTACGGGACATTCAGCAGACCCAGGAGGATGCGAACCTTGTAGGCGTTACCCGAGGCCTGGAATAGGTAGAGCTTCATTTACACCTCCGCGCAAAGCGACCGGCCCCATCGAGCCACGGGGCTGTATGGAGTCCATCGCAAGTGGTAAAGTTCGGGCTGATTCTAGGCTCAGCCGTGCGTTTCTGCCACAGATCAGTCCACAAGATGGATCGAGCGCAGGTATGAGTCAGCGGTGTTAACACATAGGGAGAGCGCGGCACCATGGCAATCAAACTCGGCGGTGTGATGCAGAGTCCAGTCACACCTCTCAAGGACGACTTCAGCCCGGACTTGCCCGCCTTCGAGCGACTGCTGGATTTTCACGTTCGCACGAGTGGCACCGCAATTTCCTGGCCGCATCACAAAGGCGAGTCGCTCAACCTCACGATCGAGGAGCGCAAGCGCTTCGCCGAGGTGGCGGTCAAGACCGTCGCGGGGCGGGTTGGCGTGTCAGTTCATGTGAGCGCACTCTCCGTCGAGGATTCCCTCGAGCTGGCCCGTCATGCAGAGAAAATCGGGGCTGACGCCATCATCGCCATAACGCCCTATTTCTGGAACCCGTCGAAGGAAGCGATCTACGAGCATTTCGTTCGGCTCGGAACGGCCGTCGATCTGCCGCTCATTGCTTACAACTCCCCGAGCTACCTGTCCGGTATCGAGTTCGACGGCGAACTGCTCGCCCGTCTCATCAAGCGGCTGCCGAATCTCATTGGAATGAAGGAAGCAAGCTTCAACAGCGAGAAGTTCATCGATCTCGCCCGGGCAGCGCTGCCGCTGCGTCCCGATTTTGCGCTGGTCACTGGCGTCGAGTACTTGCTGCCTTCCGTGCCGCTCGGCGGCGTTGGCTCCTATTCGTCTGCCGGTGCCATTTGCCCCAATCTGTGCAACCAGGCATTCGATGCGTGCGCCGCCAAGGACTGGGATAAAGCGCGCGAGCTGCAGTACAAGCTCTCGCGGCTCTGGCAGTTGTTCCGCGACCAGTACCCTTCCTCGCTGAAAGGCGGCATGGTGATGATGGGACGCCCGGTGGGCCCCACGCGGGCGCCGTTGCCAACCGCAACCAAGGAACGGCAGCAATACATCCGCACCCAGCTCGAGGAGATGGGAATACTCGACACCGAGCCCCATGGCTGGTGACAACAGCCAGCTGTGATCGGAGGTGATGACGCGGAAATCGTGATGGGACACCCGCGGAAGGGTCACAAGAAGACGACGCGAAGCGTCGCTCATCACCAGTAATCATCGCCAATTCTCGTCACCAGCACTCATCACGAGTTTTCTCAAGCAAGGCAGTTCCGCAACCAAGATAGGCCCCAGAACAATGTCGACATTCCAGCCAGGTTTGGTGCACACGCCTGTCACGCCTTTCACGCGTGAGCATCGGATCGATTACGCGCTCTACGAGAAGATCATCGAGTTCCACCTGCGCAACGGCGCCGACGCGCTGGCGCTGCCCATGCACGCCGGCGAGTCGGTAAGCCTGACTGATACCGAGCAGCGCGAGTTGCTTGTCCGAGCGATCGCCAAGGTAGGCGGACGCGTGCCGGTCATTGCTCATGTCAGCGATTCAGGAACGGCGATTGCGTCGGAGCGGGCGCGGCACGCGCAGCAGGCCGGCGCTGCGGCCGTGATTGCGACGGCCCCGTACTACTGGACACCGCCGCCTGCGATGCTGCTCGAGCATTTCGCCCAGATCGGCGCCGCTGTGAGCATTCCGTTCTTCATCTATAACGCGCCCGAGGAAATGGGCGGCACGAAGATGACTACCGATCTGTCGCTGAAGCTGATAGACAGGCTGAAAAATTTCTCCGGCATCGTGGACGCCAGCCTGGACTGGCAATTCATGATCGATGTTGTCTACTTCGCGCGGCGCGCGCGACCGGAGTGGCAGCTGCTCAGCGGCACTGAGTACATGATTTCCGCACAGGCGATCGGCACAACCGGGGTTTTCTCCCCTCTGGCGTGCATTGCACCCGCGCTCGTGCGGCGGGTATACGAGGCATGCGGCAAGGAAGACTATGCCGCCGCGCGCAAGCCCCAGGAAGAGCTCGCCGCGCTGCGCCAGCTGCTCAAGAAAGGCGGCGTCGCCGCGCTGAAAACGGCGTCGCGCGCCATGGGCCGCGACTGCGGCGAGCCCCGCTACCCCTTGATGCCGCTGGGCGAGGCCGAGCGGGGCGCTCTTTCCGATCAGCTCGCCGCCCTGACTTCCCTGCGCGCAGAGCCCCGCGGCTGGTAGCACTGAACGGTCAGTGTTCCAGGTTCCGGGTTCCGCGTTACGTGTTGTATGAGGCAGGTTGGATATCATTCATCATCAGTCGTCACGCATTGTTGCTGAGGCTTAACTGAACGCAGATGAGCGCGCAAAGACCGACGGCGCTGGTGACGGGAGCCTCGCAGGGTATCGGCGCGGCTATCGCGATACAGCTTGCGCAGCTCGGCTATGACGTTGCCGTTTCCTCGACGCGCCCGGAGAAGCTCGCAGACGTCATTTCGCAGGTAACACAGGCCGGCGGGCGCGCGGCCCCCATCGCTCTCGACATAAGCTCGCACTCGGATATTGTCAGAGCGATGAAGGAAGTCGTAGCCGCGCTCGGACACGTCGACGTACTCGTCAACAACGCGGGAATCCCTCTAAAAAAACCTGCGGTGGACATCACCCCGGAAGAGTGGGACCGGGTAATCGGCACCAACCTCACCGGCACCTTCTTCATGAGCCAGGAGATGGGTCGGCACCTTATCGCAGCACGGCGCCCCGGCTGCATCATCAACATTGCTTCCACGCACGGTCTGGTCGGGCTGCCCGAGCGGGCGGCCTATTCGATCGCCAAAGGGGCGATGATCCACATGGCGCGCGTGCTCGCCGTCGAGTGGGCGGCACACGGAATACGGTTCAATGCCATCGTGCCCGGGCGCGTCGACACGGCATCCCGCGCAGGATCGCTTGCCGAGCCCGGTTACCGCGACATGGCATTGAACCGCGTTCCGCTGAAACGGTTTGCGACCGCCGATGAAATCGCCGCGGCGGTCTGTTATCTGGCGAGCCCGCAAGCGTCGTACGTTACCGGCCAGGCGCTGGTGCTGGACGGCGGCCTCACGGCGCAGTAGTGCGAAACCCCTTATTAGCCGCAGATAAACGCAGATACACGCAGACAAGAGAGTAAAAACGGCTTGTATTCGTCAAGTCGATCGGCGTTCATCCGTGTTTATCTGCGGCAAAATGGTTTTCTGCATTTTTGACAATCATCCTGGGTACGACGGGAGAGACGCTTGAAGATAGGGATCGCCGGCACGGGACGGATGGGCGCGGCAATCGCGCGCCGATTGCTTGAATTCGGCCACACCGTAACCGTGTGGAATCGTACCCAGGAGAAAAGCAGCGTTCTTGCAGAAGCAGGTGCAAGCGTCGCGGCCACTCCGGCGGCTGTCACTCGCGCGTCGGACATGATTATCACGATACTCACGGACGCAGACGCGATCGAGTCTGTCTATGGGGGATCGGAAGGCCTGCTTGGGGGCGAGCCCGCCGGCCGGCTTTTCATCGAGATGAGCACGGCGCAGTCCCACACCAAGAAAGCGCTTGCGGATGAGGTGCGCGCAAAGGGCGCCGCGTTTATCGATTGTCCCGTCGGCGGGACGGTGGGACCCGCGACGGAAGGCACGCTGCTGGGTCTCGCGGGCGGGAACGCAGAAGATATCGCTCGCGCGAAGCCTGTACTCGACCAGCTCTGCCGGCGCGTCGAGCATGTGGGACCAGTCGGGGCCGGTGCTGCCGTCAAGCTCGCCATGAACCTCACGTCCCTCGTGTACTGGCAATGCTTCGGCGAGGCGCTTGCTCTGTGCAGGCCTTTGGGGCTCAAGCCGGCCCGCCTCATGGAACTATTCGCCGAATCCTCCGGTGCGCCGAAAATCTTTGAGCGCCGCGCCGGCGACATCGCCGCGACCCTTGAAGGCAGGGACATCCTGCCCGTCAAATTCGATATCGACTCGGTGCGCAAGGACCTGCGCACCATGATCGAGGAAGCCGAGGCGATCGGCTGCAGGGTGCCGGTTGCAGAGCGCGCCCTCGAGTGTTTCGACGAGGCCTCGCGTGACGGCCTCGGCGGCAAGGATTGCGCGACGCTGCCAGCCATTTGGTCGCGACGCGCCCGTGGCCGGTGAGCGGAACGTCGTGAAACGTCAAACGTAAAACGTGAATCGTGCTCTACTTCTCTTGGCGGGTCCGGCGTCCTGGCGGTTAAATAATGGATTCTCCCGGCGCCCTGGCGAGCACGTTCTTATCCGCGCAGCAACGAGAGGTCCAGCTGGCCGTCGAAGAATTTCGGCACGGCATCCAGAAATTGCTGTGCGCGGCCTTTCGTCCATCCGCCGTATTCACAGTTGCCGAGATACTTGGTTTCGATTTCGGCGCGCGAGAGCGGCTCCTGCGCGCCTCCCCGGATATGGCCCTGGCGTTCCTCGACGACCCGCCCGTCATTCAACGTCATGCGGATATGTCCCGTAAACGCCCTGGGGTAGGGATTGTCCGGATCGACCGCGTAGCGTACCTTTGACGCCAGCGCGAGAATTCGCGGGTCCCTCGCGGTGTCTTCGGTGAATGCAGCCAGCCCAGCGCCCCCCGTCACCAGCGCCACCGCGACATTGAACGGCGTGCTGAACTTCGCGGCATAGGCATTGGCCGGCCGATGCTTCGAGGCGAGCGGCTCCCACAGCCGGTGGACGTAGCCCTCCGCCGTTTCGCAGAGAATCTCCTTCACGTCCTCCGGACTGACGCCGCGCGCGCGCAAACGCAGCGCGCAATCGATATAGGGCTGGTTCATCGTGCCGGTCGCGTACGGCTTGAACGTGATCGAATCGATCAACCATTTCTCGCCGAACCCCTCGGTCAGCACGGCATAATTGCCCTCGAGCGAACGCGCGAAAGCGTAGAAGAGCCCGTGCGTCCCCTCGAAAACCGTGCGGGGACCGAGAAAGCCCTGCCCGGCAAGCCGCGCAGCCTGCACGCCGGACTGCGCCGCCCAGCCAGGGTGCATGCGCTTGGTCCACGCCCCTTCGGCGAGATACTCTATGATTCCGCTCGCGAGGCTGCCCGCGATGCCCAGCGCGTCCACCGCCTGCCGCCGGTCGTGTCCCAGCGTTCGCGAGGCCGCCAGCGCCGCACCGATGACACCGAGCACGCTTGTCGGATGAAAACCTGCCTTGTGGATGGCCTTCGGAATCACCATCGAAAGCCTGCACAGCGCTTCCACTCCGGCAACGATTCCCGGCAGCGCATCTCCCCCGTGGCGCTGGAAGCGCTCGGCCGCGGCCAGCACTGCAGGAATCACCACCGCGCTGGAATGCACCGGCCCGCCTTCGAAAGTGTCGTCGAAATCTTCTCCGTGGGCGGCCGTGCCGTTGACGAGCGCGGCCGCTTCGGCAGGAAACCCGCCGTCGTGGCCGATTGCGGTGCAGGCACCACCCCTGTCGAGGGCGGCGGCAAGGGCGTGCACGTAGTCTGTGCGCCGCGCGGCGACGCACAGACCCACCACATCGATGAGGAGTTCTTCGACGCGCTGCCGGACGGAGGCCGGGATGGCCTCGGCCCGCAGCGCGAGAGCGCGCTCGGACAGCGACTCCGCGACGGATTTGCCGGCCAGGGGCGCGCTCACTGAAACGACTGCCTGCTCAACGAACCAGCTTGATGCCCGCTTCCTTCAGGATGCCGCGCATCGTCTGCGTGTATTCGTCCACGAACTTGTCGAGTCCTTGCCCGGTCAGGAAGCCGTCCTCGTAGAGGTTTTGTTTTACGAAACCCTGCCACTCCGGCGTCCCGTGCATCCTGGTGAACAGATCGACATAGTATTTCTTGACGTCCGCCGCCATTCCCGGTGGGCCGACAAAGCCCCGGGCCTGCGGTATCTCGGGCACGTCGTACCCTTGCTCGCGCAAGGTGGAAATATCCGGCATGCTCGGGATTCGTTTGTTCATCAGCGTAGCCAGCACGCGCACCTTGCCAGCGCGAATCTGCTCGATCGCCTCGGCCGGCTCCATGATGTACATGTCGACGTGACCGCCCAGCAGGGCCGCGACGCGCTCACCGCCGGATTTCATCGAGATGAACTGCCATTCCGTGCCGGTCGCCTTCATCAGCAGGTGCCGCGTGGTGTTATCCCGGCCGCTGAGGGACCCGCCCGATTGTTTCAGCTTGCCTGGATTGGCCTTTGCCGCCGCAAAAAACTCCTTGGCGGTCTTGTACGGCGAATCCGAGCGCACCGTCATTACTGCAGGCTCGAGAATGAGGCGCGCAAGCGGTGTGAGCTCCTGCATCGTCACTTTCGCCTTCTTGCGGATCTGCGGATTGACGAACCACACACTGGTGAACACTGCCAGCAGATGCGTTTCCGCCTTCTTCTCGTTCAAATACGACATCGCCACCAGGCCGCCGCCGCCAGTTTTGTTCACGACCTGGATCGTTTGCGGCGCAAGCTTGGTTTTCTCGAGCAGGCCCTGAACGGCGCGCGCGAAAACGTCGTTGCCGGCGCCCGGGCCGGAATGAACCATGAACTCAATCGTGCGGTCCGGCGTGAATGCCTGCGCGGGTGCCGCAATCAAAAACATTCCTGCCAGCACTGCGCTAAACGCTGCTGCGTATCGTCTCGTTTTCATCGTATCTCCCTTTCTACTTTGGACAACCCGGTCTAAACATCCTGCTCGGCGGCCTTGAGGCGCCAGATTTCAAATCGTCGAAACATCGGCCCGACCAGCACGAGCACGGTCAAAACCAGCATCACGGCTGCGAGCGGCCTTGAATAAAGAATTGAGACGTCGCCCCTCGACATCATCAGCGACTGTCGCACTGCATTTTCCATGAGGTCGCCCAGGACAAGCCCCAGGATCAAAGGAGCCGCCGGGTACTCCAGTTTGCGCATCAAATAGCCCAGCAACCCGAAAACCCCGACCAGCCAGCAGTCGAAAAGCCGGTGGTCAACGCTGTAGACGCCGATGATCGACACCCCGAGAATGAGCGGGTAGAGAACGTAGGCAGGCAGCCGCAGGATTTGCGCGAAGACCGGCACCAGGGGCAGGTTCAGGATGAGCAGCATCACGTTGCCGATATACATGCTCGCGACGAGCCCCCAGAACATCTCCGGATAGTCCTGGATCAGAAGCGGCCCCGGGCGCATGCCCCACATGATCAAGGCCGCAAGCAGAATGGCCGTAGTGGCCGACCCGGGGATGCCCAGGGTCAGGAGCGGCACAAGCGCGCCGCCGGTTTCGGAATTGTTGGCCGCCTCAGGCGCGGCGACGCCCTCGACCACACCGGTTCCGAATTTTTCCGGGCGTCTGGAAACAGCCTTCTCAATCCCGTAGGAGACGAACGAAGCGATGGTCGAGCCGGCGCCGGGCAGCACCCCCACGAAGAACCCGACGAGCGAGCCGTTGACGAATGCAAAACGCGAATCCTTGAGGTCCTGCCAGTTCGGCATGAGGTTGCGCACGCCTTTCGGCACCTCGAACATCTGCCCGCCCGACGTGCTGATCAGGTTGGCAAGGACCTCGCCGATTGCGAAAGTGCCGATTGCAACCACAACGAAATTCACCCCATCCATCAGTTCGACCGTGTCGAACGTGTAGCGCTCGCCATCCGTGAACATATCGATGCCGATCGTGGCGAGCCACAAACCGATGAACATCGAGATCAGGGCCTTGATCAAGGATTTGCCGGCAAGCAGAACCACCATTGACAGCCCGAGCGCCATCAACGCGAAGTATTCGGGAGGGCCGAACCGCAGCGCGAATTCCGCGACCGGCGGCGCGACCAGCATGAGAAGGAGGACGCCGATCGTTCCCGCGACAAAGGAAGAGATTGCGGCAATGCCAAGCGCCGGGCCGGCCCGGCCGTTTTTCGCCATCTCGAAGCCATCGATGCAGGTCACGACCGACGCTGACTCGCCCGGTACATTGAGCAATATCGACGTCGTGGAGCCGCCGTACTTCGCGCCGTAGTAGATGCCGGCCATCATGATCATGCCGCCGGTGGGGTTCATTTGCGCGGCCAAAGGCAGCAGCAACGCAACGGTGGCGGAAGGCCCCAGGCCCGGCAGGATTCCCACCACCGTGCCGAAAAACACACCCAGAAAACACCACACCAGGTTGAGCGGGTCGAGCGCGACCGCAAAACCATTCATGAGGTTCGCGATGATCTCCATGCCTTCTCGCCTAGAATCCCCAGGGGCCGGCCGGCAGCTGGACCTTGAGGAGTTTCACGAACAGGACCCAGAAACCCGCCGATGCGCTGGCACCCAGGATAAGCGCGGGCAGAAAACCGCGCCGGAAAATGACCATCACGAGAAAAACAGCCAGCAGCAGAAAACTTGCGACGAAGCCGGCTGGTTCAAGCAACGCAATGCAGACCATCAGCCCCGCCCAGCCCGCCAGCACGCGGCCCGCACCTGACCATTTTGTGGCTGCAACAGGGCTCTGACCTGCTGCGTGCACCAGCTGAAGCACTACCAGGACAGACGCCAGCGCGGTGATGCAGATTCCGATCCAGAGGGGGAAAAATCCGGGGCCGGGACCGTCCGCGGTGAGGTAGGGCCAATCCCACGCGTGGATCATGATAAAACCGCCCAATCCAATCAACAGGAAAGCAGTGACCAGCTCGCCTTTGTTAAGCGATCTCCAGACCCCCACGTTTGTCGCGACGCGCGCGGCGCCGCTCCTCCTCTCCCCTTGAGACCTTCAACCGAAAGTCACGCGCGATTTTACTGCAAGTTGCGCGACAGACCCGGCTAAGGGCGGCTGAGTGTATCAGAAGCCTGCGCGGCTCGGCCGGCCAGACCCGACTGCTTCTTAACTACTTGTTCGAATTAGTCTTTTTGTAACGTCCGACCGGCACGATCTCGGCTACCGTCCCGCCCGGCGCCCGGAATTTCACGGGAATGACGCCCGGGTCACTGATGATCTCGCAGCCGTACTGCTTCAGCTCGCTGGCGTATTTCTCTACATCCTCCACCTCGATCGCGAAGTGGTGTATGCAGGGTCCCTCCCCCGCTGCCTTCGATTCCGCCGACTGCGTTCCTTCGTCGTACTTGATCAGTGTGAAGTCGATCCCGCCACCGTCCGTCAGGTGACGCGAGAGGTGGTCTCTCGTCTTTCGGGTTTCCACTTCCTTGAACCCGAATACTTTCTGGTAGAACTCCGTCGTCTTCTCGAGATCCTCGACTTTCAGCGCCAGGTGCACGATGCGATTCATAACAACTCCGTGAAACGTAAATGGTCAATGGTGAATCGGAAAAACCAAGAACATACAGCCGCAGATGAAGGCCAATGGAGGCCGATAAACGCGACCGGCAGTGATCTCAGCAGGTTCCGTTTCCGCGTTTATCTGCGGCTAATGAAACTTTCCGATTTTTGCGATACGCCCTAGTCTTCGAATTCGTAGCCGGCCGCCTTCAAGGCGGCCCGGTTCTCCGCTCCGGTCAGCCGCGCGATGAACAATCTGGCGCCTTCGGCATTATCGGCCCGCACGGTCAGTCCTGCCGAGTATGTGGTCTTCATCTGCAACTCGTCGGGCAGCGGGCCGACGAATGTCACGCCTTTGTTGGCCTTGATCTCGGTATTCTGGGTGATGCCGATCTCCAGCGCGCCCTGGCTTGCGGCCAACCAGCTCATCGCAGCATATCCGTTCGGAAAAAACTGCAGTTTCGACTTCGCCTGGTTCGCAATTCCCATGCGCTCCAGCGCGCTCATGACGATCTTACCGGCGGTTGCCGCGGCGGGATCGGGGCAAACGATCTTCGTCGCAGCCAGCAGATTTCCGCGCAACGCATTCACGCTTCCCACGTCCGGCACCGGCGTTCCCGCGCGCACCGCAACCCCCGTCCCGACCCGGCCCAGGTCCGCGCGCGAACCCGCCACCACATGGCCCGCCGCAATCAACTCATCAATCATCGCACCCGAAAGGATGATCAGATCCGCTGGGGTCCCTTCGAGCAGACGCGCCTTCATGGCGCCGACCGCGCTGAACTCCGCCTTGAAGGCGTAACCTTCCCGTTTGAAGACCGCCATCACCGGCTCCACCACCGCCTGCGCTGCGCCTGCGCTCAGTATTCGAAGCGTTCCCATAACCTTTGATCTCGGTGACCGGTGACCCCAAGCTCCCCGGAAGACAATATGGCCGCGAAGCAACGCGGAAACCGTTTCCGCGGCCACATGCATTGTCTGGTTCGGATTATCGACCGTAATCCCGCGTGATTCCGTGTTTAGCGATTCTCTTTTGCAGTTGACGACGGAGCCGAATACTAGCACACGTGCATCGCCTGCCGCCGGGTAGTAAGCTCATGGCGAGTGACGTCCCGTCGGGCCGCATGCCGCAGCTCCCGGAGGCGGAGTTTCCCACAACGAAGACTGGTGGACTGTGAACGGTGAAGGAAGCGCTGTACTGGCGAGGTTAGCTGCGACCGATCACTGGTCACGGGTCACCGGTCATGGCGTCTCAGCGTGAAACGGGTCCACGTCGCCAGGCACGCGCCCGAGGCGCACGTCGTCAAGGGCTTTCTCGAGTCGAACGGCATTGCCGCGGTGGTGCGCGGCGATCACCTGCAGGGCGGTTGGGGAGAGCTGCCGGTGGACCTGTGCTCGGTATGGGTCACCGATGACGCGCAATTCGAGCGCGCCGATGCCCTGCTGGTGTCATTCCTCCGCGGGGATCACGCGCGCGAGTTCCGCGACCAGAACTGGCGTTGCCCGAAATGCGGCGAGAATCTCGAAGGCCAGTTCACGGAGTGCTGGAGCTGCGGCGCCCGCCGCCCCTTGAAGCCGTGATTCGTGAGTGACCGAAAAAAAGGGGTCAGGACCCTTTTCCACCGCCAAGAAAAGGGTCCTGACCCCTTTTATTTGACCCCTTTTCCTCCGGCAAGGCAGTCTTTGCGTGACCTCCGCGTCTTGGCGTCTCTGCGGCTGATTTGAAGGGCTACGTCGGGTCACTCAAAAGACGCGAGGCGCGACATCACTTTCCACAGATCGCTTTTCGCCTCGAACCCCACGCCCGGCACGTCAGGCATCCGCACGTATCCGTTCTCGACGGGGATGCCGTCGGCGAAGCCGCCGAAGGGCTGGAATACGCCGGGATAGGACTCGTTGCCGCCGAGGCCGAGACCGGCAGCAATGTTGAGTGAGAGCTGGTGCCCGCCGTGCGGGATGCAGCGACGCGCGGACCAGCCGTGCTCTTTGAGCATCGCGAGCGTTCTCATATATTCGACGAGTCCGTAGGAGAGCGCGCAGTCGAACTGCAGCCAGTCGCGGTCCCGGCGCATTCCGCCGTAGCGGATGAGGTTGCGCGCGTCCTGCATGGAGAAAAGGTTCTCGCCCGTCGCCATCGCTGCTTCGTAGTGCCTCGCGAGCTCGGACTGGAGCTCGAAGTCGAGCGGATCGCCCGCCTCCTCGTACCAAAACAGCCTGTACGGCGCCAGCGCCCTTGCGTACCGGATCGACGTATCCAAATCGAAGCGGCCGTTGGCGTCCACCGCGACGCGGCTGCCCTCTCCCACGAGTTCGATCACGGCCTCGATACGCCGAAGGTCATCGGCGAGCGACTCCCCGCCAATCTTCATCTTCACGACCGTATAGCCCAGGTCGAGGTAGCGCTTCATTTCGTCCTGCAGCGCTTTCAGGTTCTTGCCAGGGTAGTAATAGCCCCCTGCCGCATAGACAAAAACACGCTCATCGGCCTGGCCGCCGTTGTAGCGCTCGGCAAGCAGTCGGTAGAGGGGCTTGTCTTCGATCTTGGCGACGGCGTCCCATATCGCCATGTCGAGCACGCCAACCGCGACCGAGCGCTCGCCATGCCCGCCCGGCTTTTCGTTCGCCATCATGTGCGCCCACAACTTGTGCGGATCGAGATTCGTGCCGGTGTCGTCGATAACGGAATCCGGGTCCGCGTCCATCACGCGCGGAATGAAGCGCTCCCTCAGGAGCCCGCTTTGCGCATAGCGGCCGTTCGAGTTGAAACCGTAGCCTACGACGGGACGGCCTCCACGGATGACATCGGTCACGAGCGCCACCACGCTCGTCGTCATCTTGCTGAAATCGATGTAGGCGTTGCGGATCGCCGAGCTGATCGGGACGACGGTCTCGTGAATTGCTACGATCTTCATCGCAAATTTACCGCAGATAAACGCAGATACACGCAGATCAAACTATACAAAAACCTGGCCCTGAACTTTGAACCCGGAACACGGCTAGGCAGCCGCCGATGATACCTGCCGAACGATAAAATGAAAGACAGCAGGATCCGCCCCCTTCGCCACTCACTACTCATTGGTCACGCGGCTCAAAAAATATCGCCGCGTTCGTACTGCTTCGCCCATGGGAACTTCGCGCGCAGTGCCTTTGCAGCGTGCATCGGCCAGTACGGATCGTTCAGCATCGCGCGCGCCATGATGATGATATCGGCCTGGCCGTTGGCGAGGATCTGCTCGGCCTGGTCAGCACTATGGATGAGGCCGACGGCACCGGTCGGGATGCCCACCTTGCTGCGGATCGCGTCCGCGAACGGCACCTGGTAGCCGGGGTGAACAGGTATTTTCTGCAGCGGGCTGAGGCCACCGCTGGAAGAATCGATCAAGTCGACCTTGCCACCGGCCTTGAGGAGCTGCGCGAGCTTGACGGCGCTGTCCAGGTCCCAGCCGCCCTCGATCCAGTCCGTGCAGGAAATTCTGACGAAGAGCGGTTTCTCTTCGGGCCATTCGGAGCGCACAGCGTCCACTGCCTCGAGCAGGAAGCGAACGCGATTGTCGAAGCTCCCGCCATAGCGGTCAGTGCGGCGATTCGATAGCGGCGAGAGGAACTCGTGCACGAGATAACCATGCGCGGCGTGGATCTCGATGATATCGAACCCCGCCTCCCGGGCGCGCCGGGCGATTGCGGCGAACATCGCGATGGTCTGCGTGATCGCCTTCTCGTCCATTTCGGCTGGCACCGGATGCCCCTCCGCGAACGGGATCGGCGAAGGCGCAATGTTGGTCCAGCCCCCCTTGTCCGCTGCGAGCGGCTTGCCGCCCTCCCATGGCTGCGCGGTGGAGCCCTTGCGCCCGGCGTGACCAATCTGAATGCCGGCGACCGCGCCCTGCTCCTTGATAAAGCGCGCGATACGCTTGAATGCGTCGCGCTGCTCGTCGTTCCACAAACCAAGGCAGTTCGGCGTGATGCGACCACGGGGCTCCAGGTGCACGACCTCGGTAAACACGAACCCTGCGCCGCCGACCGCGCGGCAACCGAGGTGCTGCAGATGCCAATCGTTCGGCACGCCATCCGCGGCGGAGTACTGGCACATGGGCGAGACCATGATGCGGTTGCGCGCGGTGA
Source organism: Betaproteobacteria bacterium SG8_41 (assembly GCA_001303585.1). Classification (GTDB taxonomy): domain Bacteria; phylum Pseudomonadota; class Gammaproteobacteria; order Burkholderiales; family SG8-41; genus SG8-41. The sequence continues at coordinate 68,359 of LJTT01000012.1, read as the reverse complement.
CCGATCTGAAATTGATCGGGCGGAATATGTGCGGCGTCGTGTCGCGCTGCAGCACCTTCCGGTCCGCCTCGGGCTGCTTTGCCGGTTTGTTATTGGGCATCTTCTTGCTCCTCTGTCCTGTCAGATCGCGCCGGTCTTCCTCAGACCGGCAATGTCACCCTCTGCATAGCCCAGCTCCGCCAGGACGGTCTCCGTGTGCTGGCCGATTCGGGGCACCGCCCCGATGTGCGCCTCGAAGCCGTCATGCGTGGCAGGCGGCAACAGCACCGGCAGCGCGCCTTCCGGCGAGCCCATTTCGCGCCACCGTTCGCGCGCCCTCAGCTGAGGATGCTCCCAGACTTGTTCGGGCGTGTTGACGCGCGCGTTGGCAATCCCGGCACGATCGAGCCGGCTGACCACTTGCTCGGCGGTCAGGTCTGCAAAGGCCTTCTCGACGAGCGCGGCCACTTCCGCTCGCCGCGCATTGCGCTTGTGGTTGCTGTCGTAGCGTTCGTCGCGGGTCAGGTCCGGTTGCTCGAGGACCTTATCGCAGAACGCCACCCATTCCCGCTCGTTCTGCAGACCCAGCATCACGTAATTGCCGTCACCCGCCCGATAGCGCCCATAGGGCACGATCGTGGCGTGATCCGGACCGCTGCGGGGCGGAGCCTTTCCGCCGAAATGCGTGTAGTAGAGCGGATAGCCCATCCACTCGGCCAGCGCCTCGAGCATCGTGACCTCCACGCGACCGCCCTTGCCGCTCTTCTCGCGTTGGTAGAGCGCGGTCAGTATCCCCGAATACGCGTAGACGCCGGTGGCAATGTCCGCGATCGAAATGCCGACCTTGCTCGGGGTCTCCGGCGTCCCCGTCACGGACAGCACGCCGGCCTCACTCTGCACCAGCAGGTCGTACGCCTTCTTGGCGGCGTAGGGGCCCGAGTCACCGTAGCCGGAAATATCGCAGATGATCAGGCGCGGATGACTGGGGAGAAGGGTCTCCGCCGACAGACCGAGCCGCCGTGCGGCGCCGGGCGCCAGGTTCTGGATGAAAACATCCGCCCGGCCAATCAGCCTGCCAAGGATCTCCGGCGCCTTGGCATGCTTGACATCAAGCGTGAGGCTTTCCTTGGAGCGGTTGAGCCAGACAAAATGCGAGGACAGTCCCTTCACGGTCCCGTCGTAGTCGCGCGCAAAATCGCCCACGCTCGGGCGCTCGATTTTGATCACGCGCGCGCCAAGGTCGGCGAGCTGTCGCGTGGCAAACGGCGCTGCCACCGCCTGCTCCAGCGCAACGACCGTGATTCCGTCTAGAGGAAGCATCTCACGGCCGTCAATCGTTATTCGTAAGATCGGAAGACGTGCCGGCGCAGAACATTCTACGATTCACGTTTCACGATTGACGATTCACGAGCTAGAAAGAGCGGGGCATGCCGAGAACATGCTCGCCAACGTACGACAGGATCAGGTTCGTCGAGATCGGCGCAACCTGATAGAGCCGCGTCTCGCGAAACTTGCGCTCGACGTCGTACTCCGCCGCGAAGCCGTAGCCGCCGTGCGTCTGCAGACAGACGTTGGCCGCCTCCCAGGAGGCATCAGCCCCCAGCAGCTTGGCCATGTTCGCCTCGGCGCCGCACGGTTTTCCCGCGTCGAACAGCGACGACGCCTGGTAGCGCATCAGGTCGGCCGCCTGGACATTCACGTAGGCCCGGGCGATCGGAAACTGGATGCCCTGGTTCTTGGCGATCGGCCGGTCGAAGACGACACGCTCTTTCGCGTAGCGGCTCGCGTGGTCGATGAACCAGTAGCCATCACCAATGCACTCCGCCGCGATCAGGATCCGCTCCGCGTTGAGTCCGTCGAGAATGTAGCGGAATCCCTTCCCTTCTTCACCGATGAGATTTTCGACGGGGACCTCGAGGTTGTCGAAGAAGAGCTGGTTCGTCTCGTGATTGACCATGTTGCGGATCGGCTTGACCGTCATGCCGCGCTTCACCGCCTCGCGCAAATCGACGATGAAAATCGACATGCCGTCGGACTTCTTCTGCACTTCCGGGAGCGGCGTCGTGCGGGCGAGCAGAATCATGAGCTCCGAATGCTGGACGCGCGATGTCCAGACCTTCTGGCCGTTCACCACGTAGCGATCGCCCTTCTTCACCGCGACCGTGCTGATCTTCGTGGTGTCCGTGCCCGCCGTGGGCTCGGTCACTGCCATGGACTGGAGCCTCAGCTCACCGCTGGCGATACTGGGCAGATATTGGCGCTTCTGGGCTTCCGAACCGTGCCGCAGCACGGTGCCCATGTTGTACATCTGGCCATGGCAGGCTCCGGAATTTCCGCCGGAGCGGTTGATCTCCTCCATGATGACCGACGCTGCGGTCAAGGAAAGGCCAGACCCGCCGTATTCTTCCGGAATCAGCGCAGAAAGCCAGCCGGCCTTGGTCAGGGCCTCGACAAAGGCCTCCGGGTAGCCCCGTTCCTCGTCCACCTTCTGCCAGTACGCGCTGTCGAATTCGCGGCAGAGGGCTCGTACGCCTTCACGAATGTCGCCGTGCGATTCCGGGCCTTCGGGGGTTCTCATTGACCTGCGCCGCCAATACTGGAAAATACGCATGATTATACGATGCCGGGCAAGAAGGCCGAACTGCCCGGCGCTATCCCCCTTCGCAAGGAGCACACCATGTCCGCGTTCGTTGCCAACAGCAAGCGCCTGACGCTTGCCGGCGCCAAGAAGATGATGGATGCCGCAATCAGCCAGGCCGAGGCGGCCGGTTATGCGATCGCCGTGGCGATCGTCGATGCCGGAGGCCATCCGGTTCTCGTCCAGCGCATGGACGGCGGACGCTTTCACACGGTGCATTCCTCGACGACGAAGGCGATATGCGCCGCCTCGAACAAGCGGCCCACCACCGCCAAGGGTGCCGCGGGACAATCGCTCGACACGATGCATGCCCTCGGTCTCGCGCTGGCGGCCGGGCCGGAACGCTGGACCGCGATGGAAGGCGGCTATCCGATCATCATCGATGGCGAATGCGTCGGTGGCGTCGGCGTGTCCGGCGCCACCTGGGACCTTGACGACCGCTACGCGCGCGAGGCGGTGGAAGCGATTGGCGCGGGCTGGAAGATCGATAATGCGTGACCAGTGACCCGTAGTCTGGTTCAAATTCCGTTTAACGTTTTACGATTCACGTTTCACGATTCACGATGAACGAACTCCCGGAGGAAGCATCGAGATGGCAGCTGAACGGTTAAGAGTGGCAAGCATCGGAATGGGCTGGTGGTCGGACGTGCTCGCTGACGCGATCAAGCGCTCGAAAAAACTGGAGATCATCTCGTGCTATACGCGCACCGAGGAAAAGCGCAAGGCATTTTCCGCGAAGTATGGCTGCAAGGCTGCGAGCTCGTACGAAGAAATCCTAGGTGACCGCAACGTCGAGGCGATCATCAACACAACGCCCAACAATGTGCACCTCGAAACCACGCGTGCCGCGGCCGAAGCCGGCAAGCACGTCTTCCTCGACAAGCCGATTGCCACCACCATTGCGGATGCGCGCGCGATTACGGCCGCCTGCCGCAAGGCCGGGGTCGTGCTGGCCCTTGGCTACCAGCGGCGCAAGGAGAGCCATTTCCGCTGGATCCGCGGGAAAATCGACAACGGCGAATTCGGCAAGCTCGTAAATGCCGAGGCCAACATCAGTCGCGACCGCCTCGGGCAGTTCCAGGCGGACTCATGGCGCTACACCGAGGCGGGGATGCCTGGCGGCGTCATGCTGCAGATCGGAATTCACTATACGGACGTTCTCGAGTACCTGATCGGGCCGGTCAAGGCGGTCCGCGGCGCCCTCGCCCAGCTGGTGCTCCCTGGCGAGAATCCCGACATCGCGAGTCTCATTCTGGAGCATGAGAATGGGGCCTTGTCGACCCTGAATGCCTGTTACGCATCGGCCTCCGAGTACTACCTGATGAACATCTATGGCAAGGAAGCGACCGCGTACTATGATCTCAATCAGGGCCTGCGCCACCTCAAGCGCGGCTCCAAGCAGGTCGATGCAGTGCCATGCGAGAAGAACGACACCATCGTCGAGGAGCTCGAGGAATTCGCGGACGCCGTCCGCGGGAAGGGGCAGCCCGAAATGGACGGCGAGAAATCAACCGCCTCCCTTGCCGTGCTGCTTGCCGGAATCAAGTCCGCGCGCGAGGGGCGGCGGGTCGAGGTCGCCGAAATGCTCGGCCAGAAAAAATAGCCGGCTGGCAGATGCCCTCGCGGGTACGGGAGCGCAGCCGGAAGAGACACAACGGAAGCTATTCGCTGGTTTGATGATATTGGGTTCCATAATCCTGGAGGAGGAAACATGAATCGAGCATTCGCTTTCGCCTTTGGTCGCTGCCGGGCGCTCGTAGCGCTTGCGGCTTTCGCCACCCTCGGGCTCGCCCCGGTCAGCGCTCCGCGCGCGGCCGATTTTCCGAATCAACCGGTCGAAATGACGGTGTTGTTCGGCGGATCGAGCGCGACCATCGCCCAGTTGCTGGCCGATGCCATGGCCAAGGAGCTGGGGGTGGCAGTTGCGGCGGTCAGCCGCACCGGTGCCAGCGGCGCGGTCGGCTATTCGTACGTTAAATCGACCCCGCCCAATGGCTACAACATCGTGTGGAACTCCAACTCGATCAGCACAGCGCACCACAACGGCAACATGGACTTCAACTACGCGGCGTTTGACGGCGTGGCGCGGGTCGGTATGGAGGTGCCGGCGATGGCCGTCCGCACCGACTCGGGCTGGAAGACACTGAAGGAGTTCGCCGCAGCCGCCAAGAAGCAGAAGCTGAAAGTGGGCATTTCCGGGCGCGGATCCTTCACGCACCTCTCGTCGGCCGCGCTGTTCAACAAAATGGGCGTCGACGTCGTGTATGTGCCCTACGGCAAGGGCAAGGCACCGGTCGAGCTGCTCGCGGGCCGGATCGACGCCGCCCTGCAGTGGCCATCGCAGTTCCAGTCCCACGTCCAGGCGGGCAAACTCCGCGTGATTGCGGTCACCAGCGCCGAGCGCATCCCGGTCATGCCCGACGTCCCCACGGCGAAGGAGCAGGGATATGACGTGGATATGGTTTTATGGCGCGGGGTTGCAGCACCCAAGGGCACGCCGAAGCAAGCGATCGCGAAGCTCGAGCAGGCCATCAAGAATGTAGTCGACAGCCAGGAGTTCCGGGGTCATTGCAAGCGCCTCGGCTTCGAGCCCGCCTTCCTGCCGGCGGCGGAGTTTGATCGATTCATCGCAAAGGACGACGTCGCGATTGCCAAGCTGATGGCGAGCCTCGGCCTGAAGAAATCAAAGTAGTTTCCACACGGCACCGCCATGCAGTTCGATCGCCTGGACCGCTGGCTCGGCCCATGCCTGATGCTGCTGGCGGTGACCTGGCTGTGGCTCGCGTACACCTATATCCCGGGCGCGAGATCGGAGACTGAAGCAGGTCCGCGCGCCTTTCCCGTCCTGCTCGGATTCGTCCTGCTCGGCCTGGGCGCCATCGTGACGGTGTCCGCGTTCCTGGCCCCCCGGGAGGCGCGCGCGGAAAAGAAGCTGCCGGCCGTGATGCGCCGCGAAGTGTTCATCGTGGCCGGCACTTTTGGCCTGCTGATGCTCTACGGCTTCCTGCTCGAAAGAGCGGGCTTCGTGATTTCCACGCCGCTCATGATCGTGCTCACCATGCGCGTGCTCCTGCGCGGCATGTCCTGGATCCTCACGGCTGCGCTGGCCGCCGGCACAACGCTGTGCTGCTGGCTGCTGTTCGCCGTGCTGCTGGAGGCGCCCCTGCCCCGGGGTTCGTGGCGGTGGTTGTTTTTTTAGGCTGGAGGCCCTGACTGGACGCGCTCACGCAGGCTTTCGCCGCCGCATTTCAGCTCAACACGGTCTTGGCAACCACGCTCGGTACGGTGGTGGGGCTGGTGATCGGCTCGATACCGGGCCTCACGTTTTCCATGGCGCTCGCCCTGATGCTGCCGTTCACCTTCGGCATGCAGCCCGTCCCGGCGATCGCCATGCTGCTCGGCGTCTTCGTCGGGGGCATGACGGGCGGCTCGGTATCGGCGATCCTGCTCGGCATTCCGGGCACGCCTTCGGCCGCGGCCACTGTATTCGACGGCTACCCCATGGCGCTTCAGGGCAAGGCGGGGCAAGCCCTAGGCGCCGCGGTGATGGCCTCGGCATTCGGCGGACTGTTCAGCCTCCTCGTGATGATTCTGCTCCTTGAGCACGTCGCCGCAGTCGCGATCAAGTTCGGCCCGGCCGAGATCTTCGCCCTCGTGCTCTTCGGACTGTCCACGATCTGCGGCCTGGCTCAGGAATCGATGGTGCGGGGCCTCGTCGCCGGCGTCATCGGTCTCATGCTCATGATCGTCGGGCTGGACGAGCTGGATGGCGTTGCGCGACTTACATTCGGCACCGTGCAGTTGCAGCAAGGCGTCAACCTGCTCGTCGCCATGATCGGGCTCTTCGCCGTCCCGCAGGTCATCAGTGCGTTCATCGACCATGGGCGCGCAGCGCCGGCCAAAATGCCCGAAAACGTGCGGGCTCAGTTCCCCTCCATGAAGGACCTGCGCGATCGGCTGTGGCTAATGGTTCGATGCGCCGGTATTGGAACCGGCATCGGCGCAATACCGGGCACGGGCGGGCCCATAGCGGCATTTCTGGCCTACGACCACGCGCGTCGTTTCAGCGGCAGTCCCCAAAACTTCGGCAAAGGCGAGCTTTCCGGTGTGGTCGCGCCGGAAACGGCGAACAACGCCGTAACGGGCGGGACCATGATTCCGCTGCTGAGCCTCGGGATCCCCGGCGATCCGGCCACCGCGGTCATTCTCGGCGGCCTGCTGATTCACGGTCTGCACCCCGGGCCCATGCTGTTCCGCACCCACCTCGGAACGATCTATGCGCTTTACATCGCGATCGTGCTCGCCTACGTCGTCATCCTGATCGTGCAGTTATGGGGAATCCGGCTGTTCGTGCGCGTGCTGCAGGTCCCACCGCATCTTCTGGCCGTGTGCATCATCGTGCTGTGCGTTCTGGGCTCGTATGCCATCCGCAACTCGGTCTTCGACGTCTATCTCATGGGCATCATGGGGCTCATCGGCTACCTTTTCCAGCGCATCCGGATTCCTATCGCCCCCGTGGTGCTGGGCCTGGTGCTGGGCGAGACCCTCGAGCAACAGTACCGAACGGCGCTCATTCTGAGCGAAGGCAGCCACAGCATTTTCTTCGAGAGCGGTGTTGCGCTGGTGTTCTTCGCGCTCACGGCGCTGACCGTCGGGCTGCAAGTCTGGTCTGCATCGCGGCGACGGGCTGCCGTCCAGGCCTGACAATCACGTAAACTATCGGTCGCGGTCACCACGGGCGCGTTGGCGCGGCCGGGGCAAAATGATCTGCACAAGACGCTGCTGGACCGCAAGGCCCGCCGTCTGGGAACGCCATTAGGAGGAACCCCATGAATTTTCTCGTCCGTATCGCGGTGGTCGCGGCCGCCCTGCTCGCGGCTGGCACATCCGTGGCTCAGAGCACAGCTAGCTATCCCACCCGGCCGGTCCGGCTGGTCGTCCCCTTCGCGCCGGGCGGCACCAACGACGCCATCGCCCGGATCATCGCCGAGAAGCTCGCGCTACGTCTTGGGCAACCCGTCGTCGTGGACAACCGGGGCGGCGCGAACATGGTGGTGGGATCAGAAATCGTGGTGCGGGCAAATCCCGACGGGCACACGATCCTCATCGTGGGCGCAGGCTACGCCGTCAACCCAAGCTTGAGAAGGAAACTCCCTTACGACAGCCTGCGTGACTTCGCCCCGATCGGGCTGGTTGCGAGCGGCCCGTACGTGATGGTGGTGCATCCTTCTGTCCCCGCGAAGACGGTCGGCGAGTTCATCGCCTGGGTGAGGTCGCGGCCGGGCCAGGTAAACTACGCCTCCACCGGCACCGGCAGCCCGCCGCATCTCGCCGCCGAGCTCTTCAAGGTCGCGGCCGCCCTCGATATGCAGCATATCCCCTACAAAGGCGGTGGCGCCGTATTGCCGGATCTGCTGGGCGGCCGCGTGTCCCTTTTCTTCGGCTCCGTCTCGACGCTCAAGCCGCAGGTTCAGGCGGGCAAGCTTCGCGGTATCGCCGTAACCACCAAGAAGCGCTCGCCAGCGATGCCGGAACTGCCGACGTTCATTGAATCGGGGGTAAAAGGCTATGAAGTCACGGGCTGGTACGGGCTGCTTGCACCGGGCAAGACGCCGCCCGCGATCCTCGATCGCCTAAATCGCGAACTGCAGCAGGTATTGAACGACGCGGATGCGCGCAAGCGCCTGGCCCGACGCGGGCTCGAAGCTGCGCCGGGAACCGCTGCCGACTTCTCGGCACTGATCCGCAGTGAGATTCCGAAGTGGGCGAAGGTCATGCAGGCAGCGGGCGTAAAGCCGGAATAACCGTGACCGGTGACCCGTGACCCGTGATGGACTCATAATCCAAAATGAAAGGCGAGATAAGAATGAGACGAGCAGAACTTAAACGCAACAACCGGTCACCGGTCACGGGTCACGGGTCACGCGCTTCCACGACGTGGCCCGACGACATTTATCGCGTGCTGGTTGACCAGGACATCCGGCAGGTTACCTATGTCCCGGATTCGGGTCACGCGCGGCTGATCGATCTCGTCCGCGCAGACCGGCGCATGCGCGCCATTCCGCTCACCACCGAAGAAGAGGGCGTCGCACTGGCCGTTGGTGCGTGGCTTGGCGGCGAGCGCAGTATCCTGCTGATGCAGTCAAGCGGCTCGGGCAACTGTATCAACATGTTAGGGATGGTCCAGGAGTGCCGTGTTCCTCTTCCCATGCTCATCACGATGCGTGGCGAGTGGGGAGAATTCAATCCCTGGCAGGTGCCCATGTCGCAGGCAACCAGCCCGGCGCTGACAGCGATGGGCGTTGCCGTGCTCTCTGTGGAGCACGCAGGCGAGGTCGGCGAGACCGTCGCGGCAGCGGTTCGGCTCGCGTTCAACACCTGCCGCGCCGTCGCCGTTCTGATTTCCCAGCGCGTGATCGGCGCCAAGCAGTTCAAGTGACCATTGAACAAGAGATCGTGATGATCACTGGTGGTGAGAAATGTTGATACGACTTGCTGCATTACCACCTATCACCAGTACTCATTACCACTATTCATCACCATTAATCATCACTTCTGTCATATGGGAGGGCGCTGCGCTGGCTTTCCATCGGATTTATCGGAGGGTGAAGAATGAAACATAGAGAGCCGACGCTGAACCGCCGCAAGGCCGTCGCGGATATTCTCAAAGTGCGTGGTGACGCCCTCGTGGTGGCCGGTCTGGGCGCGCCGTGCTGGGACATTGCCGCAGCAGACGACAGCCCGCTCAACTTCTACCTGTGGGGCGGCATGGGCGGGGCCGCCATGATCGGTCTCGGGCTCGCGCTCGCTCAGCCGAAACGGCGCGTCCTCGTCATCACCGGCGATGGTGAAATGCTGATGGGCCTCGGGTCGCTTGCGACCATCGGCGTGCAACGACCCCGCAACCTTGCGGTCATCGTCATGGACAACGAGCGCTACGGCGAGACCGGAATGCAGTTGACGCACACGCGGCTCGGAGTGGAGCTCGCCGGCGTTGCAAAGGCGTCGGGCTTCAGCACGGCAGGCACGGTCTATACCGCGGCGCAGCTCAAGACGTGGATTCCACGCCTCTTCCGGGCACCCGGGCCCGTGTTCGCCGCCATCAAGGTCACGACCCAGCCCGCGCCGATGGTGCTGCCGCTGCGCGACGGCGCCGCGCTGAAGGATCGGTTCCGCCAAGCACTTTTGGGAGATAAAGCCTTCGCCTAAGCGATTGCCTGCAGAATGGTGTTAATTAATGGTGATGAATACTGGTGATGGAGGACCGATTGGTTTTTATCACCATTTCCCATCACCATTTCTCATCACCATCTCTCATCACCCTTTTCAAGCGACGGAGATAATAGATGGATACCCCGACCAGCACCCTGGCCAAGTACAAGATGTTCATCGGAGGCGAATGGGTAGATGCCGCCTCCGGCGAAACATTCGAGAGCGACAATCCCTTCACCGGAAAGCCCTGGGCCCTTGTTCCCAAGGGCAATGGGCAGGACGCGGATCGTGCCGTGAGGGCGGCTCACAAGGCCTTTACCTCGGGCGAATGGCCCAAGCTTACGCCATCGCGGCGCGGGGCGCTCCTGCGCAAGCTTGCCGATCTCATTGGGGAACAATCAAAATTCCTCGCCGAGATGGAGGTGCGCGACAACGGGAAACTCTACGCGGAGATGAGCGCGCAAACGGCCTATATGGCGCAGTGGTACTACTACTACGGGGGACTCGCGGACAAAGTCGAGGGACACGTCATCCCGAGCGACAAGCCCGACATGTTCAACTTCACCCGCTATGAGCCGCTTGGGGTTGTGGCTGCAATCATTCCCTGGAACTCTCCCCTGCTTCTGGTCGCCTGGAAGCTCGCCCCGGCACTCGCTGCCGGAAATACGGTCGTGCTCAAACCGTCCGAGTACACCTCGGCCTCGACGCTCGAGTTCATGAAGCTGATCGAGCAGGCGGGCTTTCCGCCGGGCGTCGTAAATGTGGTGACCGGCTACGGGGCCGATGTCGGCATGCCGCTGGTGGAACATCCGCTCGTGGCCAAGGTCGCTTTCACCGGCTCGGACCGCACCGGCACGCTCATTTATCAAACTGCCGCCAAGGGCCTCAAACGCGTGAGCATGGAGCTCGGCGGCAAGTCGCCCAACATCGTGTTCGACGACGCGCACATGGAAAACGCAATCAAGGGTGTCGTTTCCGGCATCTTTGCCGCGACCGGCCAGACCTGCATCGCCGGCTCCCGGCTTCTCGTGCAGCGCTCGATCCACGACGAGTTTGTTGAAAAGCTTGTCGCCTTCGCACGCACAGCGAAGATGGGCGATCCGATGAGCCTCGACACGCAGGTCGGGCCCGTTACCAACCCGCCGCAATTCAAGAAGATCCTCGATTACATCGACGTCGCCAAGGGCGAGGGCGCAAAACCGGTACTGGGTGGCGCGCGCGCGAGCCGTCCGGAGTGCGGAAGCGGCTGGTTCGTCGAGCCAACGGTTTTCACCGGCGTGAAGAACTCGATGCGCATCGCCCAGGAGGAAGTCTTTGGACCCGTCCTCGCGGTAATCCCTTTCGAAGACGAGGAGGAGGCTGTCGCCATCGGCAACGACGTCGTCTACGGTCTCGCCGCGGGGGTCTGGACGCAGAATATGCGCCGCGCGCTCACGCTCTCGGAGCGGTTGCAGGCCGGAACCGTGTGGGTGAACACCTACCGCGCGGTCTCCTATCTCTCGCCTTTTGGTGGCTACAAGCGAAGCGGGCTTGGCCGCGAAAGCGGGCAGGAAATGATCAAGGACTACATGCAGGTGAAGAGCGTGTGGATTTCGACCGCGACCGAGGTCCCCAATCCGTTCATACTCCGTTGAGAACATTGGGACTGCCGAGGCGCCGCGAGAATCTAGACACGATTTACGATTTACGTTTCACGTTTCACGATTCACGAAATGAAAGCACTAGCACGGAGGTTGCACGGATGAAGCGTACATTGTTTTTTGCTTTGGCGATCGCAGGGTTCGCCGGCTTGCTGGGCTGCGCGCCCGAGGTGGGCAGCGAAGCGTGGTGCAAGAAGCTGGATGAGAAACCGAAGGGCGACTGGACCGCCAACGAGGCATCGGACTACGCCAAGAATTGCATCTTCCGCAAGAAGAGTTAATGGTGATGATTACCCGCGACAACCTCTAATGCCGGTTTTACTGTCACCATTTTTCATCACTATCTCTCATCACCATCATTCATCACCTCTTATGACAGTCGCGAAGGCCCGTGAAAGCATCGCGCAGGGTGGTCCCGACAGGAGAAAGAAAACATGCCAACCAGAATGCCTGACTACCAGGTAACCGGCGCGGGCAAAGTGACGGTATTCCTGCTGCACGGGATCTACGGCTCAAAAGATTACTGGCGTTACGTGACCGAGCGGCTGGTCACGCGAGGTTTCCGGGTCGTGGCAATGGACGCGCCGGGATACGGCCTGTCGCCGCTGCCAAGTAACTTCAGCTTCGATGTCGTTGCCGAGGCCGCTGCGCAACTGGTTAAGGCGCAGGGAAGCGAGCGCAATGTCTTTTTCGGACACAGCATGGGTGGACAGATCACGCCACGCATCCGGCTGAAAGTGCCCGAGCTCGTGCACGGCATCGTGATCTGCTCGACGATCGGCTATTTCGCCAACCGCACCAAGGAAGAGCAGGAGGAGTTCGTTCGCAAACGCACGGCACCGCCTCCACCCGGCACTGACCCGGTCACGGCCAACATGATGGTCGTCAACTCGATGCTCGGTCCGACGTCGAGCGGACCCGAAGTCGATCTCGTCCGCCTCTGGGCGTCGCGCACGCCGCCCGACACGGTGAAGGCAGCAGTGAAGGCGGTCCAGACCTATCCCGAAGCCGACGCGGTCGGCGCGATCAAGGCCGTGTCCGTGCCAACCTTACTAGTGGCCGGGGAGGTCGACCAGGTCGGCCATCCGGCCGGAATGAAACGCGTAGCGAATATGATCAACGGATGCGAATTCGGCGTCGTGTCCGGCGCGGGACATTACCCCTGGGCGGAAAACCCCGGGGAATTCAATCCCCTCCTCTTCTCTTTCCTGGAGAAGCATTTTACAGAGAGGGCTTCGCGCGCCTAGAAGCCTCAACTGGTGATGATCAATGGTGATGAATACTGGTGATAAGCGTTAGTGCGAGAGATTACTACCACCGTTTCTGCACCCTCTGTCATCACCATTATTCATCACCATTTCCGCCATCAGTCAGGCTTCACGAAGCCGGGCGGCAGAGTCTCCTCAAATGATCTGCGCGAAGTGATGCTCGCGTGCCAACGCGCGAGCTTCGGATGGGAGGTGCGCCAATCATGCGGGTAGCGGAAGTCCACGTACTGCAGGGCAACCCCCATGACAAGGTCGGCCATCGTGAATGCGTACCCGACCAGAAAGCGGTTTCCCCGGTACACCTGCTCCGCGAGATCGATCGCGCGTTGCACGCGCCGCTCCTCGCGCGCCATCTTTTCAGGCCACTGCTTCTCGGGCGGTCGCCGCGTCTCGAGGATACGGGCGATGACCGAATCGATGATACCGTTGCCGAGCGCCTGCCACCATTGCGAATGCCAGTAGCCCTCGGCGTCCTTCGGCTGCAGCGGTCGCCCGTCGATGTTGTCCAGGTAATGCGCGACGAAAACCGATTCGAACAGGTAGTTGCCGGGCCCCACCTCCAGGACCGGGATCTTGCTCAGCGGGTTCTTGTCGATGATCGGGCTGTCGTCCGGCCAGGGATCCTCGACGACGAACTCGACCGGCAGATTCTTTTCCTTGATAAGAACCCGCGTCTTGCGCGCGTAGGGCGACGTCGGTGAACCATACAGCTTCATCTTCTGACTCCCTGTATCATGGGTCGAACCACAAGGCGGATTCTATAACCAACACCTGGGCCCGCGTCATCACCGGTGGACCGCATGCTGGACGAGGCTTCTTGGGACCGCCACCGGCTCCTGCTAGCATTAGCCGGCCAATGCTACCGCGCCGCAGCGTCGTTTGTCCTGCTGGCGCTGCCGCCATGACCGTCCATGCGTACTGGTAAAGATCCTCTATTACTCGTTCAAACTGCCGAGCGGGGCACAACCGGCCGGGTCGTCCAGGTCACGGTCAACAACCCCGAGCGGCGAAACGTGCTTGGCATCCCCGGCAAGCGGCAGCTCGCCGCGGCCTTCCGCAAGATCGGCAGAGACCCGCTCGTGCGTGTTGTTATCCTCACCGGCGCCGGGATGCGCTCGTTCATTGCCGGCGCTGACCTCGCCGAAATGAAGGATCTTGATCGCGCCGGGGCCAGAACAGAGCATACATGGACCCATCGCGCGTGCGCCGCGATCCGCGCTCTGCCCGTCCCGGTTATCGCGCGCATTAATGGTTACTGTTTCGGCGCAGGAATGGAAATTGCCGCCTCCTGCGATCTGCGTGTCGGCGTGACTCACGCGAAATTCGGCATGCCCGAGGTGCGCTTTGGCATTCCCTCCGGCATGGAAGCCTGCCTCCTTCCTCAGCTCATAGGGTGGGGCAAGACTCGCGAGCTGGTCTACACCGGAGATCACATCGAGGCTTTGGAAGCCCACCGCATCGGATTTCTCGAAAAGCTCGTCGAGCCGGACATGCTCGACGTCGCAGTCGAGCAATGGGTCGCCTCGATTCTCGCTGGCGGGCCGCGCGCCATCCGTCTGCAGAAAGCGCTGGTGCGCGACTGGGAGCGTCTCTCCATCGAGAAAGCAGTCCAGGCCGGCATCCACGCGTGCGTCGAGGCACGCAGGACCGACGAGCCTAAACGGCTCATGACTGCGTTTCTCGAGCGCAAGAAACGCGTTGATCGGTAACCAGTGACCAGTGACCAGTGACCAGTGACCAGTGACCAGTGACCAGTGACCAGTGATATGACGACGACCGGACGCTCGCAGTTCTCTGGTCACCGGTTACGGGTCACAGATCACGCTGAATAATATGTTTCTGCTAGAGCACGACGCCAAGCGCCTTCTGTCAGCGCACGGGATTCCCTCTCCCGCCGGCATCCTCCTCGAAGATGCCAGTGCCCTGAAATCCGCCGTCCTTCCCGCTGCGCCCTGGATCGTGAAAGGCCAGATCGCCGCCGGCAGTCGCGGCAAGGCGGGACTCATTCGCAAGGCTGCGACCCTCTCCGAGGTGCAAACGCTCGCCGCGGCAATCATTGGTTCCACCGCCAGAGGCCATCCCGTTGGCGCGGTCCGCATTGAAAAGGCCGTGAGCGGCGCGAAGGAGGCCTATCTGAGCCTCCTTCTCGATTCCGCCACTGCGCAGGTGCGCGTGATGGTTTCGGCGCACGGGGGCATGGACATCGAGCAGGTTGCGCGCGAGGACCTCTACACGGACTCGGCGCCTGCGGATGCAGAGCAGCTGACCGCCTGTATCCGGCGTCTCGCTGCCGCTCTGCCGGATAGCTTGCGGGCCGCGGTCGGCGCCGCCGGAGAGCGTGTCGTGCACGCATTCCTGGCACTGGAGGCTTTGCTGCTCGAAATCAACCCCCTGTTCGTGCTTGCCGACGGAAGCTGGGTCGCAGGGGATGCCAAGCTCGTCACCGATGACAACGCGCTGGCACGCCAGCCCATCGTGCGCGCGCTCCTGGAGCGCCGCGCCGCCGCCTATCCGGAGACGGCGCTCAAGCTTCAACACGGTTTTGACTATGTCGTCGTCGATCCCAGTGGGGAAATCGGCCTGCTCACCACGGGCGCCGGTCTTTCCATGATGCTCATCGACGAATTGCGTGAGGCAGGGCTCAAGCCATACAACTTCCTCGACATCCGGACCGGCGGCTTGCGCGGAGAGACTGCACGCCTCGTGCAGGTTCTCAACTGGATCGCCGAAGGGCGCAACATTCGCGTGGTGCTGGTCAACATCTTCGCCGGCATCACCGACCTTGCCGAATTTTCCAGGCTGCTTGTGGCCGCTCTCGCCGAGGCACCGGCGCTCAAGGTACCGGTCGTTGCACGCCTCGTCGGCAACGGCCTGCCCGCAGCGCGCGCAACGCTATCGGCAGCGGGCATCGCCCTCCATACTGATCTGGATGCCGCGCTGGCGGAGGTACGCAAGCACCTCTCGCGACGCTGACAAATGGTGATGAGTAGTGGTGATGATTACTGGTGATAAGCGGCGATGCGAACAGCTCCTATCACTATTTCTCATCACTGATATTCATCACCATTTTTCATCATTTGTTATGAGCGAAGCGAAACTGAATGAGCATCAATCCCCGCGTCGATAGAAGCACCCCGGTGATCGTGCAAGGAATCACCGGGCGCACCGGGCGCCTGCACGCGGCGCTCATGAAGCGTTATGGGACCCGCATCGTCGGCGGCGTGTCGCCGAGCGGAACAACGAAAGACATTGACGACGTGCCTGTATTCGCCGCTTGCCGGCAAGCGGTCCTCGCGACTGGCGCGACGGCCAGCGTCCTCTTCGTGGGTGCGATGCAGTTGCTGGGCGCGATGGAGGAAGCACTGGACGCCGGCATTCGCTACCTGGTGACGCCCACTGAGGGAATGCCGGTACACGATGCGCTCAAGGTGCGCGAGGCGGTGCGCGCAGCGGGCGCGATCTGGATTGGAGCGTCCTCTCCCGGGATGGCCGTGGCGGGCGAGACAAAACTCGGATTCCTGCCGGATGATTCACTCAAGCCGGGCCAACTCGGCCTGATGTCAAAGTCCGGCACCCTCTCCTACGAGTCGGGCTACCGGCTCGCGCAGAAAGGGGTCGGCACGTCGGTCTGGGTCGGTGTAGGCGGCGACCCGGTCAAGGGCACGCGCTTCGCCGATCTGGTGCCCTTCTACGCCGACGATGAAAAGACCAAGGGCGTGCTCATCATCGGCGAGATCGGCGGCAGCGATGAAGAGGAGTTCGCCGCCGCGCTCACCGCACGGCGATTCAACAAGCCCGTTTTCGCTCTGATCGCCGGCAGAAGCGCGCCGGAAGGCGTCACCATGGGCCATGCCGGCGCCCTTGTCCACGGCGCGCACGGCACCTTCGCCGCGAAGCGCGCGGCGCTCGAAGCTGCTGGCGTCACGGTATTCGGCTCGCTCAACGAGATGGTCACGGGGGTCTCCGCGCGCCTGCGCTAGTCAGGACTGGAACGGCCGATGAGCGCAGATGAACACGGATGCACATTTGCAGGAACACCGTTATTTTGCCGCCGATATACGCCGATGAATATTCTTCAAACCAGTATCGTAATGCGTATTTGACCGCAGATAATCCCGGGGCACGTCGCGATAGAACAGGGAGCCGATTCTGCCTTCCGCCTTCTGGCTTCGGGATGTCGGGTTTTGTTTACAGGGAATTGGATTGAATGATGAAAAACAGACAGCCACGCACGAGGGTGCGGAGATTTATCCAGGACATCGCCGCGCACACGCCATTCACGAAAATGGTCATCCTGCTGGTCGCGCTGTGGCTGATATTTTCCGCCGGTGTCTATCTGGCGGAACGCGACGTCGAAGGAGCATCGATCGACTCATACGGGACCGCATTGTATTGGGGGGTCGCCGCATTTTCGACCGCAGGAATTGCTGACACGCCCATATCCGGCGTCGCCCAGCTTATTGGCGGCGTATGGATCGTTGTCGGTTCAGTGTTGTTCTTTGGAGCGATCGTGGCAACGGTCACGACCTATTTCATGAGGCCAATGCAGCGCCCGCACAAGAAGATAATTGACACGATTGAATACAACCTGGAACAGCTGAACGACCTGACCCTGGACGAGCTGGACCTGTTAAAGGAAACGGTTGATACGCTGATCGCCCACGTTGAGCAGCTGAAAGAAAAGCATCCGAAACGTGGCGAATAAGCTCGTGCGCCGCTTCTTATCTCTTGGCATTGGCACTTTACCCCGACGAGCGTCCGGCCTCATTCTGTTTTTCCGGAATTTTTTCTCGGTTAGTGATGGGCGCTCGCATGCATGTGTTTCTATCTGCGTGTAGCCGCGCTTATCTGCGGCTTCATCGTTGTTATCACACGGTGCGGGCCTTGATGTCCGCTTCCGTCACATCTCCAGCGTAGACGTAACCGGTCTCCTCGACGCTTCCCGCGCCGACGTAGATGCCGATCGCCTCGAGCGGCTCGGTCTTGCTCAGGTTGTACAGAAAATGCTCGACGCCCTTCGGGATGTAGTGGACGTGCCCCGCACGCACTTCAGCCCGGTCCGGGCCCGCACCCGCCAAACCATGGCCTCGCACAATGTAATAGAGCTCTTCGCAGTTCTCGTGGCGGTGCTTCTTGTGGACCGCGCCCGGCATGAACTTGGCCCAGAAGAGCGTGGTCGGGCTTCCGTTGTGGCGGCCGATGGGAATGCGGAAGTCGGTAATGCTCCAGCCATCCTTCTCATTCATCCGGGAGGGCTTCACATCATCGATGTGCACGAGGATGCCGTTGCTCAATTTTCCGACACGCGGCAGCTCCTCTTCGTCCTTGGTCTCGTTGTAGAAAAAATGTTCGGAGCCCCTCGGCATCACGCGGCAATGGCCGGCACGGACATTGGTGCGTTCATTGCCCTGCCCGACGGCGCCGTATCCCTTCAAGTAGACGGCGATCTCGTCGCAGTTGCGATGGAGGTGCTTGGCATGCGTCGAGCCCGGGCGGAAGATGGAATGGAAAAGCGTTGTAGAGCTTCCGTTTCTGCCGGATATGGGCAGCCGGAACTCGGAGATGGCCCAACCCTCACCCTCCTTCATGTTCTCGGGGCGGATGTCATCGACGTGCACCAGCGGATACTTTAGTGGCATTGAAATCCTCTTCTACATGGATACCGCATCGTGTCGATTTGCGACTCGATAATTATCGTGAATCGTGAATCGTGAATCGTGAATCGTGAATCGCGAATCGTGAATCGTGAATCGTGAATCGTGAATCGCAGTTAGATACCCTCCGCGTTTCCGCCGTTCAAACAAGTGCTTCTTTTGGCCTCTTCGCCGTTCAATCCTATTTTGCTTCTCCCGGCGTCTCGGCGGTTCAATTCTCAAGTCTATCGGCGTTCATCGGCGGCAAATAAAAGTGGTTTGCGGTTTCTGTAGATTATATCTGCGTGTATCTGCGTTTATCTGCGGCCAAATAAAACGGTTTTCGGTTTTCGTGAAAACATATCGGCGCGTATCGGCGTTCGTCTTCGGTTAAATCAAGCCGCGGGCGATGCCGCCGTCGACGAGGATGGACTGGCAGTTAACATAGCTCGCCTTGTGAGACGCCAGGAACACGACCATCGCGGCAATCTCCTCCGGCCGCCCGAAGCGCCTCATCGGTATCTCCTCGGTGAACTCGTCGATGACGTCCTCCGGGCTCACACCCCGCTCCCGGCCGAGCTTCTCGGCGCGTGTGGTCCACAGCTGTGTCAGCGTGCGTCCCGGCGAGACCGAGTTTACGCGGATATTGTGGGGCTGGAATTCGGCGCCGAGCGTCTTCACCAGCGCGATTAATCCCGCCTTGTGCACGTTGGAGACGACCTGGTTGGGATACGGCATGCGGGCGCCGGCGGCGCCCAGAATCACGATGCGCCCGCCCGCGCGAGACTTCTTGAGCGAATCGAGAGCCGCACGAATCACCCGCACCGTGCCAAGCAGATTGAACTCATAGTTGGCGAGCCAAGCCGCATCGTCGAGCTCCTCGAACAGCGCGCGCTGGCTACCGCCTACCGCGCTCACGAGGATATCGAGCTGGGCGGCCTCGCGCCCGAGCCAGCTGCGCAGGCTGGCAATGTCAGCTGCCTTGGTGACATCGGCAGCGTGCCAGCGCGGCTCGATGCCGGTTGCTCGCTTGAGCTCGGCCGCGGCGATTTCGAGTTTTTTCGCATTGCGCGAGCAGAGGAGGACCCGCACCCCCTCTTCCAGAAGCCCCTTGGCACTCTCGTAACCAATGCCTTCGCTCGCGCCGACAACGAGCGCGGTCTCGCCCTTGATGCCCAGATCCATGGTTTGTCCGATCGACGAAGTTGAAACCTGTTGAGTCACGCCCCGAAATGCAATCAGGCCACCGTTAGGTGGCCTGATTGCTCGTTCCGGAGACCTGCAACCGGAAACGGGTTGCGGCCAGCGGCTTTATTTGATGACGCCGATCTCCTTCATCAGCCCCTCGTAGCGCACATAATCGGATTTCAGGCGCGCGGCGAACTGGTCGGTCGTCATGTACATCGGGTCCAGCGTGAGGTTCGTGAGCTGCTTCGCAACGCCGGGGTCAGCAAGGGCCTTCTTCAGGTCGGCGTTGAGTTTCTGGACGATCTCGGGCGGCGTGCCGGCCGGAACGAATGATCCCACCCACGCGGTGAACTCGTAGCCCGGGAAGACTTCGCTGATCGCCGGCACATCCGGAAACTGCTTGAGCCGCTCGGCGGAGGTCACGCCCAGCCCGCGCATCTTCCCCGCCTTGACATGCCGGTAGATCGAGCCGACCGTGCTGGCCGTCACCTGGACCTCTCCGGCAATCATGGCGATGGACAACGGGCCACCACCCTTGTAGGGCACGTGTATCATTTTTGTGCCGCTCGTGGACGTGAACATCGCCATGTTCAGGTGCACGTAACTGCCGAGACCGGAAGACCCGTAAAGAATCTCGCCGGGTCTTGTTTTCGCCAGGGCCACCAGCTCCTTGATGGACTTGACCGGCATCGAAGGGTGCACCACGAGCATGGCCACTTGTCGCGCCAGCGGGGTCAATCCGATGAAACCTTTGAGCGTGTCGTACGGGAGCTTGCCTTTGTACATGAACGCGTTGGCGATATGCGTGGTCGATTGCACCATCAGCGTGTAGCCGTCCGGCCTGCTTTGCGCGACCACAGCGGCGCCGATGCTGCCGGCCGCCCCCCCGCGGTTTTCAATGACGAACTGCTGCCCCACGATGTCCGGCATCTTGTTGAATACGATCCGGGCGGTTACGTCGTTCGAGCCCCCAGGCGGAAACACCACGATCACGCGCACCGGCCGGTCAGGATACGCCGCGTTCACGATCGTGGCGATCGGGAACAAGAACGCAGCAACGAGTGCGGCTGCCACTACTCGGAAACAGGATTTCATGGTTTCTCCCTCCCTTTTCTCTCGCTGAACGAATGCCGTCCGGCATTCACAGGCACCGGTAACTCGTTAACTTTAACCGGTGGCCGCGGCAGCGTCGACCCTCCGCTATAATGGCGCACCGACTGACGGCTGGAGTTCCGCCTCGAAGCTCTTCGGGGCCCCTGATTCTTTGGAGAAAATTTGCATGGCTTTGCCGCTCGAAGGCGTCCGGGTGCTCGATCTCACCAGCATCATGGCCGGCCCCTACTGCACGATGATGCTGGGGGACATGGGCGCCGATGTCGTGAAGATCGAGAATTTCCCGGAGGGCGACGGCTCGCGGCACTTCGATCCGAAGGTCAATGGCGAGAGCTATTGTTTCGCCGTGCTCAATCGCAACAAGAAGAGCCTCGCTCTCAACATGAGGGACCCGCGCGGCAAGGAAGTGTTCGCGAAGCTTGCGCGGGAGGCGGACATCGTGATCGAGAACTACCGGCCGGGCGTCGCAAAGAAGCTCGGCGTCGACTACGCGACGGTGTGCCAGGTCAATCCCCGCGTCATCTATGCGTCCATCTCCGGTTTCGGCCAGACCGGGCCCTACAGCCAGAAGGGCGGGTTCGACATCATTGCGCAGGGCATGAGCGGCATCATGACGATGACGGGCGAGCCGGGCGGTCGGCCGGCGAAGGTGGGCATCGCAATGAATGACATAGCCGCGGGCGTCACGGCGCTCTACTCTATCCTGGCCGCCTACATCAAGCGGCTGAAGTCGGGCGAAGGCGTCTACCTCGAGACCTCGTTGCTCGAGGCCGGACTGGCGTGGACATTCTGGGAGTTCGGCGCTTATTTCGGCGGCGGCGAGATCCCGGAGGCAACGGGCACTCGCCACCGGCGCTCCACGCCCTATCAGGCCTACCGCACGCAGGACTCTTACGTCACCGTCGGCGCTAACAACGAAAAACTGTGGACCGCGTTCTGCGTCGAGGTGTTGGGCCGCCCCGGCATGCTGAAGGATCCGCGCTTCAACCCCGCGTCTTCGCGGCTTGCAAACATCGACGCGCTGCAGGATGAAATTGAGAAGGAATTCGCACGGCAACCGACCGCCTTCTGGGTCGAGAAGCTCGATGCGGCGGGGGTTCCGGGCGGGCCGGTCTTCACCTACGACCAGGCGCTCACCAATGAGCACGCGAAGGCACGCGAGATGGTGCGCGAGATCGACCATCCGCTGATTGGACGCATGAAGTTCCTGGGCAACCCGGTGAAAGCGAGCAGCGACCTCGCGCGCTCACGTACCCCCGCGCCCTGGCTCGGCCAGCACACGGCCGCTGTCCTCAGGCAGCTTGGTTTTAGCGAGGACCATATTGGCGCCCTGTTTGCAGACGGTGTTGCCTACGACCAGCAGCGGAAGGCGGTTCCGTCCGATTGAGAGTTGCGCGATACACAGAGCACTGAAGCGTCCCGATCGGGGCCCCTATTTTTTGACAAAACCGTAGCGAATCAACTTCAGGTCCTCGTCCCGCACCAGCCCGATGTTCGGGGCATGATATTTGTACTCCTTGGCGAAGATTTCGATCGCGGAGCCTTCCTTGACTTTCATGCATTTCGAGAACGTTCCCGCCGGCGTCGGGCAGGTCTCGTCGAGGCTCACGATCTCGGCCCGGTCCATTGCGACTCCGGGCGCGATCTCCTGGTAATACTTCATCCCGACCTTCGGCGCGCCCGGCATCATGAGGCCCGGCTTGTTACCGTTCTTGCCTGCGAGCCAGGCACCGTCGTGCTTGACCACCTTGCCGTCCTTGTAGAAATCCACGTCCTCGCCAAAATAGAACACGTCTTTCGTCTGCTCGCACATCGCGAAGTAATTGCGCGACACCTCGTACAGTTTGCCGTTCTTCCATTCCCGCTCCTCGACTACACGCGTGACGACACCCGCGACCGGCTTGGTCTCGTCGAGAACGGTGATTTCCAGCTTGGTCTCGTCATCTTCCAGCACCAGCTGGAATCCCGGCTCCAGTATGAAGTACGGGCCGCGGCCGGTCGTAACCAGTTTGCAGCTCGCCATCGCGAACTCTTCCTGATAGGACGCTCCGGACTCCGTCGCGACCCCGCATGCCGCGGTGCCAAAAAAAATCGCCCCGCAAGCGAGGATGCTGCGCAATTTGAGCCGTTTCATCGGATGTCCTCCGTCGAGTTAAACAACTGTCCTTTCCTCCCGCCGGAGCCTGATCGCTTCGCTTCCCATCGCTACTGCATCGCAGCCAGGCCCGGCAAAAAAGTGTGTCTGCGCAACGATGCCGGCATCAGTACCACAACTTCACGACAACGCCGACCCCCTTGTCGGCGCGGCGAAACGTGGGGTCGCTGGGGTCGCCCTCGGCCACCCGGAACGCGTCTCCCGGAAAAAACCAGCCCGCCCGCAAATCAACTCCCAGTCGCCGTATCCCAAACAGCCGGCGAAAGCCGATCACGATATCGAACGCGCTGCCGACATCCTTTGACGGCCGCGTCTCGTCCTGGTTCATCAAGGCGGTCAAATTCGAGTTGCGCAGCTCTTCCGCCATCTTGTGCGACCGGTAACGATGGTAGACCAGGTCGACCGTGACGTTTCGTGCCGGCCGGAAACCGACACCCAGGGTGAAAATCTTCAGGTTGCTGAGTTCCGGATCCACCGTCTCGCCGTAGTACTTGAACTTGGCGACCCCGGCAAATCTCTCTTCATTCGACTGCAAGCCGGTCTGGCGAAATTCGCGGTTTCTGCCGTCATCCGGGTTGTCGTCGCCGGTCCCGAACGCGTAGCCCAGGGTGATGCTGGGGCTCAGGGAGGGCATGGCGAAACGATAGGTAAAACCGACATCGAAACCGTAGGCAGAGAATCTTCGCGAAGACTCGTCCTTGCCGCGCACAAAAGCAAGCTCGGCCCAGTAGTTGAACGCATCGGCAGGCGTGCCGAGGGCGCGCATCCCGATGAACAGCGGCCGCCCTTCCGCGTTCGTGAGATCGTTGCGTTTGATAGTGTAGGCGGCCAGCCTCAGGTCCTCGATTCCACGGTACGCCGCATACAACATGTAGGTGTTGATGCGATCCTTTGGCTCGTTTCGCAGGAAATCCAGGTCCCACGCCACCTGCCGCCCGGCTGTCGCTTCAGCGTGAACGTGACCCAGCCTGAGCCCCACGCTGCCGATGTCGAGCGAGGTGTCGTAGAGCCAGTGCCGCTCGTCCTCGTAGTTACGGCGCCCGGCGTGGAACTCGAACGGCGCGATCACGTCCTTGATCGTGACGAAGGCCTGGTCGACCAGCAGTGACGGTTGGCGCGTTGGCGCATATTGCGTTTCCCCGCTGGGGAGCGTCACTTGGCCCGGCTCCTGGACCGGGAACTCCTTTTCCAAAATCATCTCCAGCGTGGTGGACAGCCAGTTGACTGGCCGATAGATGATGAACCCATTCACCTGCGGTATGACAAGCAGCAAGTTGTCCTGGACGCGACTGTTGAGATCCTGATTGCGCCGGTAATCAGCCTCCGACTCGGTGCCGATCGCGTACTCGTACGTCAGCGCCTGTGTCAACGGGCGGTAGGGATATCTCGGCGAAAACGCGTCCTTGGCCGAGCCTTGGGGTTTGCGCTTGGGTAACTGGAACTGCGCGAGTTGAACCGGCTCCCGGTCGTGGGCGCCGCTCGCCGCCGGGTCGCCGTCCCCGCAGGCGCGCGCCGCATCCCGCGCTCAAGCGCTCGGCCAAGCGATTGCGGTTCACGCAACCCGCTCTAACGCCGCTAACTTGCGGTTCTGCCCCGCGCTGGCGCGCGATCAGGCGGAGGGCATGGCGTGACGGAATTTCCGGGGAACAATGCAGCGGCTGCGGGCGGGCTTGCGCATTTCAACGCCGCCCGCTGGCCATTGCCTCCGAAGAAAAAAGCCGCGAGGGTTTAGTTGAGACCGGGCACGGCAACGGCAGTCCCGTTTTCCAGACCGTCCGTCTCGTGGGCGCGCATGACACCCTCGAGCTGGCATTCGCGCTTGCCGCGGATGACGGTCAGCGTTCCGGTGATTATCCCGGGCTCCATCCCGCAGTAAAAATGTCGATCGACTTCGCGGAAAATGAAATGCACCTCGCGCTTCCGGTTCTCGATGAGGAAGCGCCCGTTGTCAGTCGTCACATGGGTGAAGCGCCCAAGATCTTCCCAGGCGCTGTAAGGACCATCCCGCTCGATGTTGATCGAGCAGGTGCGCGGCTTCAACTTGCTGTAGTAGGCGAACTGCCTGACTTTTCCGTTGAGGAGCTCAACGCCGATGCGGGCATGCCGGTCCTCGGTGCCCAGCTTGCACGCCAGCCTCTCGATCGTATTCTTGGCGCGCTTCTTGCTCTGCGCCGATGCCACAGCAGGCGCCATCGCGATCGCAATGGCGCAACAAGCCACGATCCCGCGCTTCATCCCCTGTGCTCCTCAGTCTTCGTATAACCTGCTTGTAGTGGCATTATAGCGCGCTGATCACCGTGTGCCAGCCCGAAGGGAGTAGGCAATGCTGTTCTGGAAAAATCCCAACGCTATTTCGTTTGTTGCAGCCGTGCCGGATTTTGTCGCCGGCAAGCGCACGCCGCGCGAGTTTCTCGAGCGCTGCCTGGATGTCATCAGCGCGCGCGACGGCGCCGTCAAGGCTTTCGTGACCCTGAACATTGCTGCGGCGCGCAAGGCCGCGGACGCCTCCACCCGGCGCTACAAGGCCGGCAAGCCGCTTTCCCCGGTGGATGGATTTCCAATTGCAGTCAAGGACATCATTGCGACGTCCGATCTGCCAACTCAGATGAACAGCCCCGCGTTCAAGGGCTGGCGCTCCGGCCAGGACGCGGCATGCGTTGCCGCCCTCAGGAAAGGCGGTGCGGTGATCGTCGGCAAGAGTGTCACAACCGAGTTCGCCATCGGCTACTCGGGACCAACCACGAATCCGTTTGATTCCACGCGAACACCCGGGGGCTCGTCGAGCGGCTCGGCGGCCGCGGTTGGCGCGGGCATGGTTCCTGCGGGCCTCGGGACCCAGACCCAGGCCTCGACCCTTCGGCCGGCTGCCTACTGCGGTGCGGTGGGCTTCAAGCCGACCCTCGGTGCGCTGCACACGGGAGGCATTCACCCTCTGTCGGCCACCTGCGACCATCTCGGCATTCTGGCGGGCACCCTCGACGATGCCTGGCGCGTAGCGTCTCACATCTCACTCGGCATCGGCAGTCCCGGCAACCCCTTTCTCTCGGGCGCGGGAGCGGACCTGCCCGCCGCCCGCAAGCCCCGACGGCTCATCCGCCTCTATACCCGCGGCTGGACCGAGATCGACAGCAACACCGAGGATGCGATCGAGGCCACCGTCTCCGCGCTGGAAGCGGCCGGCGTTGAGATCCGCAGCCGCGACAATGACACGCGGGTCGCGAAGCTCGAGCAGGTTCTTGACGAAGGTGTCGACGGCGCGTTGGACATCGTCGCCTACGAGATGAAATGGCCGTACGAAGATTACATCGCCCGCTACGGCAAGATCATCGGCACGCGTGTCCATGGATTGATCGAGCGTGCGCACAAAATGACGCCCTCCGACTATGAAGGGCTGCTGGCGAACCGTCGGCGCGTCATGGAACTGGTGCGGGAAACCGCCGTTGGAGCCGACGGATACATAACGCTCGCCTCCTCCGGTCCGGCGATCCAGGGCCTCGAATACACCGGCAGCCGGACCTTCCTCGTCTACGGTTCCTGGCTGGGGTTGCCCGCCTTCAGTCTGCCGCTGCTGGAAGTGAACAGCCTCCCGCAGGGCATTCAGCTGATCGGCGTCCCGCACGGTGACGGCGCCTTGTGCGCCGTGGCGCATTGGCTCATGCGCGACTTTGCCTGAAACCCGTTAATTGAGCCGCAGATAAACGCAGATAAACACAGATCTACATATTCAAGAACCCTGAACTCCGATCTCCGAATCCCGAACATCGCTTAGTGGCCGCCGATGGACGCCGATACGTTTTCTCAAAAACCGCAAACCGCTTTATTTGGCCGCAGATAAACGCAGATATAAGTATTCAGGGTGCTCCCACCGCGGTTAAATGCCGGGGGTTTGGTGTACATCCGTGTTTATCTGTGTTTATCTGCGGCTAAAATTCGATCCACGTTTTACGCCTCACCAATATTATGCGCGCGCGCGAACGCTTGCCGCTCAGTCGAGCTTGAGCCAGCCGGGCAGCGCCTCGCAGCGACGCAGCCAGGCGTTGACTCCGGGATAGGGCTCGAGCGGAATTCGCCCCTCGGGTGCGCGCTTGACGTACGGGTAGCACGCGATATCGGCGACGGTGGGGCGGCCGAGCGCGAGCCATTCATGCTTGCCAAATTGGCTCTCCAGGATTTCCAGCGCCTTGCGCCCGTGCCCCTGGAACAGCTCCAGGCTTCCCGGTATGCCGTACACGATCACGCCCCGCGCCCATTGCAGCCCGAAGTAGATTTCGTTTTGCGCAAACGCCATCCAGTTCATCACCTCGGCCATCCCCAGCGGGTCCGTGGGCAGCCACTGCTCGCCGCCAAATTTCCGCGCCAGGTAGACGAGATGCGCCGTCGAGTCCCAGAACACCTTGCCTTCCACCTCCATGACGGGCACCTGGCCGCGCGGATTGAGCTTGAGAAACGCGGGAGACTTGTGCTCCCGGCTTGGCCAGTCCACGTAAACCTTCTCGTACGGAACTCCGAGAATGGACGCTAGAACCCGCACTTTGTACGAGTTGCCGGAGGCATCGGTAAGGTAGAGCTTCATGGCCAAATAAAGACAGTGATTCGTGAGTCGTGATTCTACTGTGAAACGCAAAGCCTTACCGCCAAGTGCGCGGAGGACGCAAAGGAATACTTATCGGTGTAAACCTTAAGGTCGCAGAGGAAACGCTAAGAGTGGCATAAAGGAATGTCAGTGGTCGGGCACGACACAGACTGTACGTTTCAACTCAATTCTGTAAGCCTTTGCGACCTTAGCGTTCTTTGCGGTAGAGCTCTTCTTTTCCTCCGCGGCCTTGGCGTCCTCCGTGGTCAGGCTCTAGCACACCGCCAGCTACAGCGCTGCGGCGACGGCGTCGCCCATCTCCGTCGTGCTTGCCTTGCCGCCCAGGTCACCGGTCAGGTGTTTCGCCTCCGCGATCACCTTGTCCATTGCCGCATCCATCAATTGAGCCGCGGCGGTGGCCTTGGGCTCCTTGTGCTTCCGGCCGAGCCACTCGAAGAGCATCTTGCCCGACATGATCATTGCGTAGGGGTTCGCAATATTCTGCCCCGCGATGTCGGGGGCCGAGCCGTGCGTCGCCTGGGCCATCGCATAGCGCTCGCCCATCACCAGCCCCGGCGCGAGCCCGAGGCCGCCGACGAGCCCAGCGCCTTCATCAGTGAGAATGTCACCGAACTGGTTGGTGGTCACCACCACATCGAAGCGCTGCGGGTTCATCACAAGCTTCATCGCGAAACCGTCGACCAGGATCTCCTCCAGCCTCACATCGGGAAAGTCCTCGGCGACCTTGCGGCACTCCTCCGCGAACATGCCGCAGCACAACTTGTACACCGACGCCTTGTGCACCGATGTGACGATCTTGCGCTTGCGGGTATTCGCGATCTCGAAGGCGGCGCGCGCCACCCGGTTGGCACCCTTGCGCGTGATGACGCGCATGCCGATTGAAATGTCGTCGTTGGGACGGAACTCCCCGCTGCCCGCGACCACGACGCCGCCCCCCTGCATGCCTTCCGTCGTCTCGCGCAGGAACACGATGTCCACGTCTTTGTGCACGGACGGGATGTTTGGATAAGACTTCACCGGCTTCACGTTGGCGTACATCTCGTACTTCTTGCGCAGCGGCGGGTTGATCCAGGTCGGGTCGTTCTTGGGGTAGGCATCGTGGCCGTGCGGCCCGAAGACCCAGCCATCGAGTTTGAATAGCGCATCCACGGTGCTCTGTGGACAGGTGTGCCCGTGCACCTCATGCCCCCGGACTCCCGTGAGCAGCTCCTGCCATTCGAGCTGCAGACCCGTCTTTGCCGCAGCCGCCTTCATCACCTTTACCGCCTCGGGCACAACCTCCGGCCCGATGTCGTCCCCCGCCACGATTCCCAGCTTCAAAGCCATCTTTCTCTCCTAACATAACCAAATTCAAACGCCTTACTGGCCCGGCCCAGGTCACTGGTCACCGGTGTCAGACTGCAGCGGCGATGGCGTCACCCATCTCGCTGGTGCTCGCGCGCCCGCCCAGGTCGCCTGTGAGGTGCTTTGCCTCGGCAATAACCCTGTCGACGGCCTCATCGATGCGCTGCGCCGCCGCGCTCGCCTTGGGCTCGTTGCGCTTCCTGCCGAGCCACTCGAACAGCATCTTCCCCGAGAGGATGAGGGCGTAGGGATTGGCGATGTTCTTCCCCGCAATGTCCGGCGCCGAACCGTGCGTGGCCTGCGCCATCGCCTGGTGCTCGCCAATGCAAAGGCCGGGCGCGAGCCCAAGCCCGCCGACGAGTCCGGCGCCCTGGTCAGTCAGGATGTCGCCAAACTGGTTGGTCGTGACGACCACATCGTACTGCCAGGGATTCATCATGAGCTTCATGGAGAAGCCGTCGACCAGCGCCTCGTCGTAAACCACCTCGGGAAACTCTTTCGCCGCCTTGCGGCATTCCTCCGCGAACATTCCGCACGCGAGGCGGTAGACCGGTTCCTTGTGCACCGCTGTCACCTTTTTCCTCTTGCGCGTGCGCGCGACCTCGAACGCCGCGAGCGCGACGCGCCTCGAGCCACGGCGCGTGATGACTCGGGACGCGATCGTAATCTCGTCGTTCGGCCGGAACTCGCCCGCGCCCGCAACCACCGTGTCGGAGGATTGCATGCCTTCGGTGACCTCGCGCAGAAAAACGATGTCCACGTCCTTGTGCAGGGACGGGACATTCGGATACGACTTCACGGGCTTGATGCTCGCGAAAAGCTCGAAGCGCTTGCGTATCGGCGGCATGATCCAGGTCGGGTCATTGCGCGGATAGGCGGCGTGACCGATCGGCCCGCACAACCAACCGTCGGTTTTCTCCAGCGCCGCGACGGTGACCTGAGGCATCGTGTGCCCGTGCTGCTCGTGACCGCGCTTGCCGATTGCCAGCTCCTGCCACTCGACCTCCAACCCGGTCTTTGCCGCAGCGGCCTTCATCACCTTGACGGCCTCGGGAACGACCTCCAGACCGATGTCGTCGCCGAGCAATATTCCGATCTTCAGCATTACCACGCTCCTTGTGCAAAATTGGGCACGAACAAAACACGATTCTCGACCGCCAAGGCTCCAAGCGAGCCGTTTATTGAACCGCCATGACGCCAAGAGAAACCAGATTCAGCGGATAAACGCGGATACACGCAGACGAAAACCCGGACGAGGCAAGGCTGCGTTTTCTTGTCGCCGTTCATCGGTGGTCAATATTTTTTCGGTTCTAGAGCCTGAGCAGCCGCGCGGCATTGTCGCTCAATACCAGGTTCCGCTCCTGCGCGGTGAGCCCCGGCACCCGCTCGACGAAATCGACCGGCTGCTCGTAACCCATGTCGAAATTGTAGTCGCTGCCCACGACGACGCGGTCGGCGCCAACCAGATCGATGAGGAAACGGATGATTCTCGGCTCGTGGCTGACCGTGTCGTAATAGAACCGCCGCAGGTACGCGCTGGCCGGCTGCTTCACATGCGCGAGCTCCTTTCTTACCGCGACGCCACGGTCGTAGCGGCCAATGAGCCACGGGAAGGTTCCTCCCGCATGCGGAAGCATGAAGTCGAGCCCGGGAAAAGCGTCCAGTACCCCGCCGAATATGAGCGATGCGGCCGCAATACCCGCCTCGTACGGATTGCCGCACAGATTGCGCATGTGGAAATTGCGCATCCGCTCGATGCCGAGCGGATTTACAGGATGCATGAAGATGGGCAGCCTCAGCTCCTCGCAGCGCCTGTAGACCGGCCACAGCGCCTTCTCGTCCACGTTCCTGCCCCCGACGTGCATCGCCATGTACACGGCCCGCATGCCGGGCAGCTTAGCGGCGCGGTCGAGTTCCTGCACGGCAAGATCCGGAGCTTGCAGCGGCAGCATGATAGTTCCCAGAAAACGGTCCGGGTGAGCGTTGTGCAGCGCCACGCAAGCGTCGTTGTACGCCTGCGAGAGCTTCAGTCCAAAAGCGGGGGGCGCCCAGTACACCATCGGGTTGGTGAGCGACAACGCGCGCACGTCCACCTTCGACTCGTTCATGCTCTTCAGGATGATGGCGGGCTCCACCATGTCGGGCCGAAAGACCGATTTGAGCGGCACCCCCGTGATGTCGATCATGGGGTGCCCTCTCTCGCTGCGGCCCATTCGGGCGCCATTTGCTTCGGCTTCTTTCAGCAGCAGGTCTATCCAGGGCTGCGGAAACCAGTGCGCATGCAGGTCTGTTACGGGCATTTCATTTTTCCTTCAGCTACGCGACCGGTCGCGGGTCACGTCGTTAGAGCCCGAGCAAGCGCCGCGCATTCCCTGCCAGAATCAGCTGCCGGTCCTGTTGCGTCAGCCCGGGCACCGATGCGACGAAATCGATCGGCTGCTCGCAGCTCATGTCCTGGTTGTAGTCGCTGCCCAGCACGACGCGATCGACACCGACCAGCTCGGTCAGGAATTTCAGGATGCGCGGGTGGTGGCTGACGGTGTCGTAGTAGAAGCGCCGCAGATAAGCGCTCGCCGGCTGCCGCATGTGCCTGAGCTCCTTCCTGACCTGGACGCCGCGGTCAAAACGCCCGATGAGCCAGGGGAAGACGCCTCCCGCCTGCGGCAGCATCACGACCAGCCGCGGGAAGGCGTCCAGCACCCCGCCGAAGACCAGCGAGGCCGCTGCCAGCCCGTTCTCGTACGTATTGCCGCACAGGTTGCGCATGAAGTGCGTGGCAATGCGCTCACCGCCGCATGGGTAGAGCGGGTGCAGGAAGATCGGAAGCCCAAGCGCCTCGCAACACTCGTACACCGGCCAGAACGCCTTGTCATCGAGATTCTTGCCGTTGATATGGGTTGCCAGGTACACGACCCTCAGGCCCGGGAGCTTCGCCGCGCGTTCGAGTTCCCGTGCCGCCAGCTCCGGCGCCTGCATCGGCAACTGAATGCTGCCGATGAACCGCTCCGGATGTGCCTGATGAACTGCGGTGCTTGCGTTGTTCCAAGTCTGTGCCAGCGTCAACCCGAACGACGCTGGTGCCCAGTAGACCATCGGATTGGTCAGCGAAAGAACGAAGGTCTCGATGCCGCGCCGATCCATCTCCGCCAGAATGAGCTCGGGCTCGACCATGAGGGGCGGCATCGCCGAGACCGGCTGCACTCCCGGCAGCGAAAAGACCGGGATACCCTTCTCGTTCCGGCCCATCCGCCCGCCATTGGCGGCGGCTTCCCGATCGAGAAGTGAAATGAATTCCTTCGGGTACCAGTGCGCGTGCGTGTCAATTGCCGCCACGCCGCCGCGCACCGTATCGCCCGCCCCGCCCGCCTGCATCAGGCCTTCTTCTTGGGCGCGGGAGCCGCTTTCACGGCGGCGGCAGCCCCGTCGCCGGCGATCCTGCCGAACACCAGGCCTGAGACGAGGCCCGTGCCCGCGGGGTAGTTGAAATAGAAAATCCCTCCCACCATCTCGCCGGCGGCGTAGAGACCGGGAATCGGCGCGTAGCCCAGATCGAGCACCTGTCCGGTTTCGTGGTTGATGCGCAGCCCGCCGAATGTGAACGTGATGCCGCAGGTCACGCCATAGGCCTCGAACGGCGGCGTATCGAGCGGGTTCGCCCAGTTCGACTTCGGCGGATCGATGCCCACGGTACAGCGCCCGTCCCTGACAGCATGATTGAACGGCACGTCCGTGCGCACGGCGGCGTTGTATTCCTTGATCGTTTTCAGAAACCCTTGGGGATCCACACCCTCAAGTTTTTCGGCAAGCTCTTCCAGCGTGTCGGCGGTAAACCGGGTCACGTTCCGGCCGCCGTACTCCTGTTTCAGGAGCGGCTTCGTCTTGGCGTCGAATAGCTGGTAGGCGTATTGCCCCGTCTGCCTCAGCACTTCCGCGCCGTACTTGGCGTAGGTGTAGTTGTAGAAATCCGCCCCTTCGTCCACGAAGCGTTTTCCCTCCGCGTTGATCATGACGGACAGCGGGTAGCTGTGCCGGTAGGGATCGTGCGACCGCTCCACCACGCCGAACTCCGGCGCGTGGCGCTCCCACGACACCGCGTGGCGGCCGGACCAGTTGCCGTAGGGGCAGGCGCCGATTTCAAGCGCCATCTTCAGGCCCTCGCCCATGTTGTGGCGCGTGCCGCGGACCTTGGCGAGTTCCCAGCCGGGACCCAGATAGCGCGTGCGCCACTCGGGATTCGACTCGAAACCACCGCAGGCGAGCACGACCGCGCGCGCCCGGTATTCGACCGGTTTGCCCTGGCGCCTCGCGCGCACGCCCAGCACGCGCTCGCCGTCATAGATCAGAGAGACCGCCCGCGTTTCGTAAAAGATCTCGATGCCTTTCTTGACGGCGGTCTTCGTCAGGTCTTCCACCAGGCCCGCGCCGCCGCCGTTCGCGGTGAGCGGGAACCGGCCGAAGAACACGCGCTTGCCATTGACGATGGCCGACTGCGAACCGTAGTTCGGCACGAAGCTCGCACCCTGGCTTCGCAGCCACATCATGCCCTCCAGGCTCTTCGTAATCAGTGCCTCGCTCAAGTCCGGATCGGTGCGGTAGCTCGTGACACGGTACAAGTCATCGTAAAACTCCTCGACTGTGTTGCTGTCCCAATCGGTGTTTTTCGCCTCGTCTTCCGGGATGTCGGTAATCTTCTTGAGATCCTCGACCGAGCTGTACGCAAAGCGCATCACTCCCCCGGCGAAACGGCTGTTGCCTCCGGATTCCTCCTCCGTTGCTGCTTCCAGCATGGCCACCGTCACACCGGCATCCCGCGCCGATAACGCCGCGCATAGCGCTGCGTTTCCCTTGCCCACGACCAACACGTCAAACTGTTGCACGGCTTTCATCCTCATTCGATTGAATTTCTGACGACGGCACCAAAACGCCCTCCGCGATTCCCCGCATCAGGCGCTGCTGCCGTGATTCTGAAGCCCTTCTTGTCTCGATTGCTGATGCCGCCCGGACTCGACCGCTTCCGGGCCGACGGAAACCTCAGGCGACACCTCCTTTTACCGCTTGCCTGACGGGCTTCGCGACGACGGCGGCCGGCTCGAGCAGGCGCGTGAACTCCCGCATCGAGCCCACTTGCTCCAATGACTCGATGCCGCTGCACACCGCCGCCACCGCTGGCGGGGCCAGGACGCGAGAAGCACAGTTTTCAAATTTGGCCTTCAGATACTCGGGCGGAATCGGGTTATCCGAAGTCCTGCCGAGCGGCCGGTCCACCTTCTCCGAGAACGTTCTCCCGTCCGTCAACGTCACTTTCACTTCCGCGTCGAACGGATCGTCATCCGCAAACGGCTTGCCGGTGTAAGGTGTCGCATGGACGCGCGGCAGCAACTCCCGCACCGCCGGATCGCGCCAGGCGTCGCCTTCGAAATGCTCGAGCACGACCTTGCCGTGCATCAGCGCGCGGGCCACGCAGTACTGCACGCTGAACTTGGCCGCCAGCACGCTGTCGGGATCGGGACGGTCGGTGTGCGCAAGCCCGCGCGCCGGCGTCCATGAATCGACGCGCGCCACCGTGCGCGTGTCGAACGGGCCGTGCCGGCGCACCAGGTTGAGCGCCGCCTCCACCGCCGCGTGCGTGCTGTAGCAGCAAGGGTAGAGCTTGTAGCTCGCACCCGGGGACGCGATCTCCCAATCCTTCCACCCCTCGAGGGCGCGCGCCGCGTCGTAATTACCCTCACCGTTGAAGACCTTGAAAAAACCCTGCTTGTGCTCGAATGCTTCAGGGTTGGCGGTATAGCCCTTGCGTGCGAGCAGCACCGCGAGCAGTCCGCCGCGCGCGCACTGGCCGGCATGCAATGGCTTGGTCATGGTGCCGAAGTTGGCTTTGATTCCCGCCGCATGGGACGCGGCGATCACGAGCGCAGTTTCCGTCTCGGCCGTCGTCAATCCAAGCAACCGCGCGCAGGCGGATGCCACTGCAAAAACGCCGATCGTCGCTGTCGGATGCCAGCCCCTCTCGGTGTGGTAGGGATTTACGCAGCGCCCGATACGCGCGCCTACTTCGTAACCGGCGGCATGCGCCAGCAGCACCTCGCGCCCGCTTGCCCCGAACGCCTCGCCTGCAGCAATCAGCGCAGGGACCATCACCGCTGACACGTGCCCGCCCAGATTCTTGGCCGTGTTGTCAAAATCAAGGGCATGCGCTGCCGTGCCGTTCACCAGCGCGGCATCGAGGGGACGCACACGCCGGGCGCTGCCGAAGACAAGACAGGGGCCCTCGCCGGACTGCAAGTCGAGCACATCCTCGACCAAGCGCGGCGCCTCCTCGAGGGAACCGGCCAACGTGACCCCCACCGTGTCGAGCACTGCAATCCTGCACCAGTAACCGACCTCCGGCGGAAGGGTTTCGTAAGACATCGCCGTAATGCGCTGTGCCAGCTGGCGTGCGAGAGTCATATTTCCTCCAGTGACTCCTCAATCACTCGTCCACTATTAGATTGCTCGAAAAAAAACGCCCGCTGCGAAGCCGGGCGTCGGCGGCTGTTGTTGGCGCACCGATAACGGTCACCCAATTTTGATGTTCGCCTCTTTGACAACCCTGCGCCATTTTTCGACCTGCTGCCGGAGAAACTTCGCAAATGATTCCGGAGATCCGCCGCCGGGCACCATTCCCTCATTGGACAGTCGTCGCTTCACATCGTCCAATTGCAATACCCTCGAAACTTCCTTGTTCCACCGCGCGAGGATGGGCTTGGGAAGGCCCCTGGGGCCCCAGAGGCCGTACCAATGCGTCACCTCGTAACCGGGCAGGGTCTCGCTGATGGCCGGCACGTCCGGCAGTGCGGGCGACCGCTGAGCAGTGGTCACACCGAGGGCGCGCAGCCGCCCCGCCTTCACATGGGGAATGCTCGGGACCATGCTGCTGAAGCTCAGCTGAATTTCCCCGGCAAGTAGAGCCCGCATGGTCGGGCCGCTGCCCTTGTACGGCACGTGGACGAAATCTACTTTGGACTCGAGCTTGAAAACTTCGCCTGCGAGGTGCCCGAGACCGCCCGTGCCGGCCGATCCGAAGTTAAGCTTGCCGGGATTGGCCTTGGCGTGCGCGATGAATTCCTTGACGCTCCTGGCCGGCACCGAGGGGTGCACCGACAGCACGAGCCCGGTCGTTCCAATGAGAGCAACCGGCTGGATGTCGCCGATCGGGTCGTAGCGCAGCTTGTACAGCGCGGCATTGGCGCCGTAGCTGCCCGAGACCATGATCAGCGTATAGCCGTCGGGGGTGGCGCGCACCACTATCTCCGCGCCAATAGAGCCACCCGCGCCCGGTCGATTGTCGACCACGACCGTCTGCCCGAGCGTCTCGGACATGCGCTGCGCGATCGCGCGAGCCTGTGTGTCGGTGCCGCCACCGGGCGAAAACGGGACGACCAGCCGGATTGGCTTGGTCGGATAACCCTGTGCCCAAGCGCCTGACGCGAAAATGGAGAGAAGCGCCGCGATAAACAACAATAGTCTGGTCTTCATGTTGCCCCCCTCAAAAGAGAACTCGCAGCCCGACGCGACCGGGACGTCTGTTTAAGTTCATATGATGGACGTCCTCGATTCGACGTCTCACTCGCTGCGACAGCTGCCACCTCGGGCAGGACTGGTCGCAGGTGTTACGTCACAAACCCGAGCATTACGGGACTACGTGGGGCGACAAGAATAACCCTGATGTTCCATCTCTGTCACGCGCCATGGAGCGCGTTCCGCGTAGTCCAGCTTATGGAAATGTTCGCTTCGGCCGGCGCCATCCGATGCAGTTTGTCTGGCAGCGCAGTGGGGCGATCTGATAAGCTCGCCGTGTCATTTTTTGGCGCTGGCCCAACCTCATCGGCCCCAATGGAGGGCAACTATGAAATACCGCAAGCAAGACGCGAAAGAATATGCGAAGACGGTCCTGAAGGGCGTATGGACCGCGCTGCCAACCACTTTCACCGCGAATGACCGGCTCGACGAGGCGGGCAATGCAGCGAACCTGGAGCACTGCATCTCCAAACTGAACCTCGACGGCCATTACTGCATCGGCAATGTCGGCGAGTTCTGGGCGATGACGAATGAAGAGCGCATGCGGGTCGTGGAAATCAACGTCGAGACCGCGAAGGGCCGGATACCGCTGATCGCGGGCTGCCACCACCAGAACCCTTATGAGGCGGTAAAGCTCGCTCAGCACGCGCAGTCTGCAGGCATCGATTTCGTCATCATCCTCACGCCTTTCATCGCGGCGCGCAATGACGACGCGGTCTTCGACTATTTCCGCCTGGTATGCGAGCGCGTGGATATCGGCATCGTGCTGTTCAACACCGAGCAGACCTACCCCATCTCGACGAAGCTCGCCAAGCGCCTCGCCACGCTGCCGAATATTTGCGGCTTCAAGCAGGGCGTGAGCAAGCCGCAGCCGACCACCGCGCTGCGCGACGCCATCGGCAAGGAGGTGGAAGTGAGCGTGGCCGATGAAGCCCCGTTTCTCTACAACCTCAGCGTGTGCGGCGATCGCTGGCTGTTGAATTACTGCCCGCATCTCTTCCAGGTTCCGGGCTACACGCCGGTCAACGATTACGCCCGCGCCGCGCTCAGCGGGGACATGAACAAGGCGACGGAGATTTGCCGCAGCTTGAACCCGCTGCGCTCGGTGCTCGCAAAATGGATTCCCGGTTATGGCGGCAGCGGCCGCATGGCCATTGCCGAGCAGAAATTCTGGATGGAATGCATCGGTATGGTGGGCGGCCCGGTGCGCGCGCCCTGCGCCGAGATGACCGAGCAGGCCAAGAAAGAGATGCTGGCGGATCTCGAGGCGACGGGACTCGTCGCCAAAGTGAAAGCCGGGGCCGGCAAGGCCCAGCAGCGCGCCGCTTAAGCGTTACCAGCCTTCGCCGCCACGACGAGGCGGTGGCGCCAGGCTGCCACTGCGCGCGGCGCGGCAGCCGAGATCTGAAACAAAAACGGGCCGTGCGCTTCCTGCTGCACGGCCCGAACGTCTCTCCCGATATCGTCGCCGGGAATCTCCCTCCCGGCTTCGTCTCGGCGCGCTAGGCTTAATGCGCTACTGCGCCGATGTCCTTCACCACCTTCGCCCAGCGATTGTGCTCGCTCAACCAGAACTTGCGGAAATCCGCAGGCGATGCGCTCGTAATGGCCGCGGCACTGGCCGTCCCGAGACGGCGCACGACTTCAGGATCCTTCATCGTGTTCACCACGGCCGGGAACAGCCGCTTGACCACTGCCTGCGGCGTGCCCTTCGGCACGTATATGCCCTGCCACGAGCCAACGACCAGGTCCGGGAACCCCGACTCCTTCATCGTCGGCACGTCGGGCGCTGCGCTCAAACGGTTCGGCGCGATGACCCCGATGGCCCGCAGCCTGCCGCTGCGTATGAACGGCAGCAGCGATGACGAGGTCAGAATCGTCATCTGAACTTCGCCCTGGACCACCCCTAGCGAGGCGCCGCCGGCGCCGCCTTTGTAGGCCACCATGACGACATTGATTCCGGCCTGCCGCATGAAGTACTCCATCGCCAGCCGCGAGTTGCTGCCCGCGCCGGAAGCGGAGAAGTTCAGCTTGCCGGGCCGCGCCTTCGCGTAATCGATAAACTCCTTGATCGTCTTGACCGGAAGCGAAGGGTGCACCACAACCATGCCCGGCACGTCGACGACCTGCGAGACGCCGATGAATGCCTGCAACGGTTTTACCTTGAACTTCGGAAACACCGAGGCATTGATCGCCATCGTCCCGATATTGCCCAGCAGGAACGTGTAACCATCAGGAGTCGCCTTCGCCGCCGTCTCGACCCCGACGTAGCCGGATGCACCGACGCGGTTTTCCACCACGATGTTCTGGCCCAGTTCTTCAGACAGCTTGGGCTGGATAATGCGCCCCACGAAGTCGGATGCGCCGCCCGGTTGAAACGGCACGATCATGCGCAATGGCCGCGAGGGATAGTCGCCCTGGGCCGCGAAAAGCGCTCCGGTAGCCAGCAACAATGCGCTGGCCACCGCGCCACGTAACACTGATAGCTTCATTGACTTTCTCCAAGAATATTATTGGGAATATCTTCCGCCGGCTTATCGCGAGGACAATCGGCACGAGGGAAGGACTTTCACTGCATTGGCACGCCAGCGCTTTTTCCGACCACACTGCGCTGGCGAAAATCCCTGCCGCGGGGCGTTATTGTGCACTGCCTGCCGCCTCAAGCGCAAACGCTGAGGGACTGCACAGCATTGCCGCTGGGACTGAGCCCAATCAGGACGCCTTGCGGGCATCCGCGGGCGCGGCAGCCACCGAAGCGCGCGCCACCTCGCCCGCATCCTTGAGTTTTGCGACATCCCAGCATAGACGAATCAGGTTCTCGGTCTCCAGCCGCGACAGAACCCCCTCGGCAAGTCCATGGAACTTCGCTTCGAGATCACCGTCGCTCATTGGCCGGTCGAGGCTCCCCACCGCGTGCTCGATGTATTGTTCGAGTGTCTGGCCGTTCTTGAGCTTTACGGTGACCCGGACCTGGTCTTCGTGCAGGCCCTGCTCCACGGTCGCGTTCACGCGCTCGCGCAATGCGACCGCGCGCGGGTCCCTCACTGCTTCGTCGCTGTACTGCGACTCCCCCGCCGCGCCGTGAATGATCGCCACCGCACAAGAGTGATACACGCTGAACTTGCCTTCCAGCCCGACCTGCGGGGCCTTCTTGCCAGTGAGCTCCAGCACCAGCGGATGGACCTTCAGATCGACGCGCTCGATGTCCTCGGCCTTCAGGTTGTAGTTCTTGCGCAGCTGGATGCAACCGTCAATCGCGGGATGCTCGACGATGCCGCAGGCGAATGGCTTGTAGGTGTTGAGCGCGATCTCCCAGGTCTCCCCGAGTCGCTTCGTAATCTCCTCGGGCTTGAACCGGGTGGAGAGCACGTTCGCGAAGCCGCGCTTGGCCTCGATGCCCTGGGACGAGCTCGTAAAATCCCGTTGCGCGAGCAGCGCCGCAAGCAGGCCGTTCCTGGCTGCGTTGCCGGGATGAAAAGGCTTGCACATCGTGCCGAACATCTCGCGCAGCCCGGACGACTGCGTCGCGGCAATGCCGAGCGCCCACACCATCTGCTGCTCGCTCAGGCCCAGCAGTCGCCCGGCGGCAGCAGCAGCCCCGAACACGCCAGCCGTCCCGGTAATGTGCCAGCCCACATCGTAA
Organism: Betaproteobacteria bacterium SG8_41; assembly: GCA_001303585.1. GTDB lineage: Bacteria > Pseudomonadota > Gammaproteobacteria > Burkholderiales > SG8-41 > SG8-41. The sequence continues at coordinate 28,395 of LJTT01000012.1, read as the reverse complement.
TGCGGCGGATAGACGGAGTTGCCGATGCGGCATTCGGCTTCCACCCCGAGAATGAATGCGTGCAGGAATTCATCGCCGCGCACCGGCGTCCGCTCGGCGAGCGCCAGTATCGCCGAGGCCACGGGACCGCTGGGATGAATCACAGTCTTCAGGTGCGTATCGTCGAAATCGAAGGTGTGCGAGGTGATGCCATTCAGCAAGGCCGCCAGCATGATATCGACTTTGTCGCCGCGGCCAAGCACGGTCGCTTCGCGCGGACCCGAGAATTCCGAAAGCGCCGCCAGAGCATTTTCCACGGTCTCGTGGCGGCTCGCCCCAACCGCGCAGCCGACCCAATTCAGAAAAGACCGCGCGGCCTCGTGCCGCACCTTCTCCGGAATGTCCGCGTAACGGTGCTCTACGACAAATTTGGCAAGGGTGCGTGTGACTTCCATATTCTCAACCCCGTGAACGGTGAATCGTGAATGGTGAATGGCGAATTGACGGTGATGTGTGATGGACAACGCAAAGCGACGGACGGTTCAGTCCATTCATCATTCATCACTCGCTACCGGAGGTAGCGCTGCTCCCACTCCTCGACCTCCGACAGCTTGAGCGCTTCGTTGTATTCCTTGAACGTCAGCATGCGGTCGCGCGCGTTGGCGGTGCTGCCGTCGTGCTTGAGCACCTTTAACGCTTCGCGTATCCCGTAGCCCGCAGCGCAACGCCCGAGTCCGGGATAAATTGCGATCCGAAAGCCGATATCACCCAGCTCGGCGGCCGTAAGCTCTCCGAGCCTGCCCGACTCAGCGACGTTGACCAGGCACGGCGCGTCGATCTCGCCAGCGACGCGCTTCAGTATCTCGACGATGTCCGGGCTGCTGTTCAATTCCACGAAGACGACGTCGGCACCCGCCTTGCGATAGGCCTGGCCGCGGCGGATGGCCGCGTCGATGCCCTCGCCAGTGGCGGCGTCAGTGCGGGCGATGATCGCGAAATCCGGGTCGCGGCGAGCCGCGACGGCGGCCTCGATCTTGCCAACCGCTTCCTCGAGCGGCACCACCGGGCGCGAGCCGGGCAAGTGCCCGCATCGCTTTGGCGAAACCTGGTCTTCGAGATGGATCGCCGCCACGCCCGCACCCTCGAACTCCTGCACGGTGCGGCGCACATTGACAACATTGCCGTAACCGGTATCGGCGTCGCAGATGAGAGGGATCTCCACCGCCGACGCAACGCGGTGCGCATGTGAAGTGATCAGGGTCAGGTCCACCAGCCCGACGTCGGGACGCCCCAGCAGGCTGGCCGAGACGCCGTTGCCCGTCATGTAGACGGCTTCGAAGCCCGCCTGCTCCACCAGGCGCGCGCCGTACGCGTCGTAAATGCCCGGCGCGACGATCAGGCGCTTCGACGCCAGCAGCTCGCGCAGCCTTTTCCTCGGATTATTACCGCTCACTGCTCACCGCTCCCGCGCGTGCCCAAAAACCATTTTAGCCGCAGATAAACGCAGATAAACGCAGATCACATCATTCAAAACAACATCAAACCTGAACCCCAGAACTGCGAACCCAGAACGAGGTTTCTCAGACGCCGATGAACGCCGATCAGCACCGCTCAAAAAACGGTTCCCGGATAGGTTTGAATTTTTCATCTGCGTGTATCCGCGTTTATCTGCGGCTATATGCGATTTACAAACGGGTTCGTCCGCTCGCCACTCAAGTCGTTAAGCAGCGGCCTTGACGTCAAAGCGGTACTTGTCGAGCTTGGCGTCGTCGAGCGTCACCCCCAATCCGGGACCGCCGGGCAGCGCGATGCCGCCCGAAGACAGGTCGAGCTTGCGGGTCACGATGTCATCCGCCGTCTTGAGGGGACCAACGCACTCCAGCCCATCCACCACGTTCGCCGACGTCGCGGCCAGCATGATCTCAGCCATCGTGTTGACGCCGAGCCCGAAGCCATGACCGACGACGCAACGGATGCCTGCGGCCTCGGCAGTTGCGATCATGCGCCGCGTATTGAGAAAACCGCCCTGCTTCATGACCTTGACCTTCACGATATCGGCCGCATCCATCTTGATAATACGGATCAAGCTGGCGTGGTCGAGCACCGACTCGTCCGCCATGATCGGCACGCCGACCGCGTTTGCTTCTTTGCGCACGCGCGCCATGCCCGCCAGGTCGTGATCGGGCACCGGCTGCTCGAAGTGCTGCAGACGGAATGGGGCAACCATCTTTGCCAGCCTGATCGACGTCTCGGCATCGTAGCCCGCGTTGGCATCGATGCGCAGCTCGAAATCGGGACCAACGGCCTCGCGCACAGCCTCGACCCGGTCACGGTCGGCCTCGATGCCGCCGCCGACCTTGATCTTGGCCGAGCGAAAGCCCTTCTGCTTCCATCCCAGCGTTTCGCGGGCCGCCTCCTCCGGCGACAGAATGCCGATCCACGCGTTGAACAAAAGGCGCTCCTTCACCGCGCCGCCAAGATAGGTGTGTACCGACATGCCGGCCGCGCGCGCGGCGAGATCGACGCACGCCATCTCGATCGCCGCCTTGGAATCGAGGTAACCCTCCACCGCCGGCTCGATCGTCCCGAGAATCGCGTGGATATTGGTCGGATCCATGCCGATCAGCAGCGACGCGAATTTCGAGCGCAGCACCTCGAGATGACCGGAGACCTGCTCCTTTGAGTAGCCCGGCGTTGGATCGATGTTGCCGAGCCCGACGACACCTCCGGTGGCCGTAATTCGCACGACAGCGCTCTTCTGCACAGTCTTGGAGAGATACGCGTTCTTGTATTCGCCGACCAGCGGCACGGCGACTCCGAATACTTCGACTCGCTCTATCTTCATTTTTCGGTCCTGTTTCGTGAAACGCGACACGGAAAACGTGACACGGTATTCAAACGCACATTACGGGTCACTGGTCACCGGTCACTGGACACGCGTTCCAGCGTCCAGTCGGGATGCTTCTGCAGAAACGCGATCAGCCCGCCAGCGGCGAGAATCGCCTGAACCTCGGCCGGCAATGCCGCCACGGTGCGGGCGATCTTGCGTTGCGGCACGGCGACGCGTCCAGTGCCGACATCGACCTCGATCTCGTCGCCCTGGTCAATACCCGTAATGTCGCATTCGACCACAGGCAGACCGTTGTTGATGCAGTTCCGGAAAAATTGCCGGCCGAAAGACGCCGCGACGATCGCGGCCACGCCCATCGCTCGCATGATGTGCACCGCCTGCTCGCGCGAGGAATTGATCCCGAAGTTCTTGCCGGCGACGATGACGTCGCCCGCTTTGAAACGGGCCGGAAAATCGGGCACGAGCTGCTCGAAGGCGTGCTGCGCGATGTAGGCGTTGTCCTTGCCCGGCAGGTATTTGCTCGAGCAATGCAAATCGGTATTGATGTCGTCACCGAGCACGTGTGCCCGGCCGCGAATGACAGTGCTCATGTCATATCCCCGTTATCCTCAGCCACGGAATCACACGGAAATACACGGAAATACACGGAAAAGAGTCTGAACCGAAAAGTTGATTGCGACAGGGTATTGTCCGTGTGGTTCCGTGTGGTTCCGTGGTTAATTGACCTTTACGCTGCAGCTCTTTCCGAGCGCCAAGTGCCACCGGCGACTTCGCGCGGATCGGTGATGAAGCCGGTCAGCGCGGATGCCGCCACCGTCGCCGCAGAGCCCAACCAGATATCCGATTTCGCGTTGCCAAGGCGCCCCTTGAAGTTGCGGTTTGCGCTCGAGATCACGACGTCGTCGTCGCCCGTGATCAGGTGACCGGTGATGTTGACGCAGGTTCCGCAGCCCGCGGCCTCCACCGACGCCCCGGCCGCAGTGAGCGCCTCGACAATTCCCTCGCGCGCGGCCGCAAGCCACACCTGCCGCGAGGCGGGGGTGACGATCATCCGCACCCCTTTGGCAATGCGCTTGCCCTTCAGAATTGCCGCGGCCTGGCGCAAGTCGTCCAGCCGGCCGTTGGTGCAGGTCCCGACAAGCGCAAACTGTATTTTCTGCTTCTCGACTTCCGTCACGCTCACCACGTCGTCGATCCGGTGCCGGCGCGCCACCTGTGGCGCGAGCCGCGATGCGTCAATGTCGATGCGCTCGCAGTAGCGCGCGTCCGCATCGGCAGCGACCGGACGCGGTGGACGCGCGCCGCGCGCCTTGAGCCAGGCGAAGGTTTTCTCGTCCGCCTCCAGAAGCGCCGCCTTCGCGCCAAGCTCTGCAGCGTGATTTGCGAGCGTCATGCGGTCGTCCACATCCATCGCCGCGACGGCGCTACCACGGTATTCGATGGCGCGGTAATTTGCCCCCTCGGCACCCAGGCGTCCCAGCAGCGTAAGCGTCACGTCTTTCGCCCACACCCCCGGCTGCAGCTGGCCCTTAAGCTCCACGCTGATCGTCTCGGGGACCCGGAACCAGAGCTTGCCGGTCATCATCACGGCCGAGAGATCGGTGCCCTCGATGCCGCAACCGAAGGCGTTGAACGCCCCGTATGTCGTCGAGTGCGTGTCGGTGCCCACCACCACGTCACCGCAGGTGAAATGCCCGCCCTCGGGCAGGACCTGGTGGCAGATGCCGTCGCCCACATCGTACAAAACCGCCCCGTGTGCATCGGCAAATTCACGCATCGCGCGATGGGTGTTGGCGGCCTCGGGATGGGGCGGAGGAGAATAGTGGTCAAGAACAAAAGCGGTGCGCGAGGCAAACGGCAGCTGGCCGGCGCCGAGCTTCTCGACCATTTTCAGCGCGTTGCCCGCACGCGCGTCGTGCAGCATCGCGAAATCTACCTCCGCGACGACGACATCGCCCGCTCCTACCGTCTTGCCGCCGGCGTGATGGCCGAGAATCTTTTCGGCGATAGTCGAACCCATTGATCTCCTCTTGGATACGCGGCGCGCCGCAGCGCCGGGCCGCCAATTGTATCAGCCCCGGCGGCGGCGGCCGGCGGCGAGCGCGTCGCGCAACACGTAAGGCAGAATGCCGCCATGCTGGAAATACTCCAGCTCGCGCGGGGTATCGATGCGCACCCTCACGGGAATGCGTTGCGCCGCGCCGCTCGCGCGGTGAGCCATCAACTCCATGTCCTGCAGCGGCTCGAGCCCCTGCCCGAGCCCGACGAGGTCGAAGGTCTCGGTGCCATCGATACCAAGGCGCTCCGCGCTGTCTCCCTCGCGAAACTCCAGAGGCAGCACGCCCATGCCCACGAGATTGGAGCGGTGAATGCGCTCGAAGCTCTGCGCAAGCACGGCGCGCACGCCGAGCAGCGCGGGCCCTTTCGCGGCCCAGTCGCGAGACGAGCCGGCACCGTAGTCGCGGCCGGCGATCACGATAAGCGGGACGCCGCGGGCGCGATAAACCTCGGCCGCGTCGTAAATCGGGAGCACCTTGCCCTCCGGCTGCAACCGCGTGAAGGCGCCCTGCTGCCCCGCTACCAGCTTGTTCTTAAGCCGCGCCGACCCGAACGTCGAGCGCACACCGACCTCGTGATTGCCACGGCGGCTGACATAGCTTTGAAAATCGGCGGGCCTCAGGCCGCGTTCGGTGAGATAACGCCCCGTCGGACTGTCGAGGGGAATCGCGCCTGACGGCGACATATGGTCCGTCGTCACCATGTCGCCGAGCATCGCGAGCACGCGCATCCCCTTGAGGTCACGCATCGGGGCGGGCTGCGCACCGACGCCATCGAAGAAAGGCGGGCGCCGCAGGAACGTGCTGTCGGACTGCCAGGGAAACAGCGGCGGCGCATCGCCGCGCAGCGCCCGCCACTCCGGCGCGCCTTCGAACAGCCCTTCGTAGCTGCTGCGATAGAGGTCGGCGCTCACGCACGCAGCCAGCGTTTTCGCAACTTCCTCCGGGTCCGGCCACACGTCCTTCAGGTGGACCGGTTCGCCGCCGGCGCCGCTGCCGAGCGGCTCCGTCGAGAGATCGCGCGACATCGTGCCGGCAATCGCATAAGCCACGACGAGCGGCGGCGAGGCGAGATAAGCAGCCTGCGCCAGCGGATGCACCCTGCCCTCGAAATTCCGGTTTCCGGAGAGCACCGCGACGGAGACCAGCTCGCCGCGTGTCACCGCTCCCTCGATCTCCGGCGCGAGCGGCCCTGAGTTGCCATTGCACGTCGTGCAGCCGAACCCGACCAGGTGAAAGCCCAGCTTCTCGAGAGGAGCAACCAGACCCGCGCGTTCGAGATAGGCCATGACCACTTTCGAGCCCGGCGCAAGGGATGTTTTCACCCAGGGCTTGGACGCAAGCCCACGTGAGACGGCATTGCGCGCGAGCAACCCCGCCGCAATCATGTTCGCCGGATTCGAGGTGTTGGTGCAGCTCGTGATGGCCGCGATCACCACGTCGCCATCGCCCAGCTTGTAGTCGCGCCCCTCGACCGGGGCGCGCCTCGTCGGCTCCGCGCGCCCGTCGCGCGCAAGCGACGATACCGCATCCTTGAACCGCGCAGCCGCCTGCTCCAGGGGAACGCGATCCTGAGGACGACGCGGGCCCGCGATGCAGCGCTCGACGCGCGCGAGGTCGAGGTCAACCACCACGTCGAAGCGCAGCGCCGGCGTTGCGCCATCGCGCCACAGGCCTTGCCGCTGCGTATAGGCACGGGCGAGCGCGACCGTCTCGGCGTCGCGGCCTGTCAGCGCCAGATAGTCGAGGCACTTCTCATCGAGAGGAAAGAATACGCAGGTGGCGCCGTACTCCGGTGCCATGTTGGAAACGGTCACGCGGTCCGCGACCGGAAAGGCGTCGAGCCCCGGCCCGAAGAACTCGACAAACTTGCCGACGACGCCGTGGCGGCGCAGCAACTCCGTGATGGTCAAGACGAGATCGGTGGCAGTTGCGCCGAGCGGCAACGCGCCGGAGACGCGCACGCCGACCACTTCCGGCACGCGCAGCGGCAGCGGATGCCCAAGCATCGCGGCCTCCGCCTCGATGCCGCCGACGCCCCACCCCACCACACCGATACCGTTCACCATCGGCGTATGACTGTCGTTGCAAATCACGGTATCGGGGTACGCCATGCAGCCCCCGTCAGCAGGCGCGCTCCACACGACGCGAGCGAACCGCTCGACATTCAACTGATGCACGATGCCGCTGTCCGGCGGCACGACCCGGACATTGCGGAACGCGCCCTGGCACCAGGCCAGGAACGCAAAGCGCTCGCGATTGCGGGCGTACTCGATCTCGATATTGCGCCGTGCCGCATCCGGGGCACCCGCCACATCAGCGACGAGCGAATGGTCGATCACGAAATCGACCGGAATCCGCGGATTCACGGTCAGCGGATCGCCGCCTGCAGCGGCGATGGCGTCACGCAGGGCGGCGAGGTCCACCATGGCGGGAACGCCCAGCCCATCCTGCAGCAGGACGCGGGCGGGCCGGAACGGAATTTCAAAACCGCGCTCCCCGCGGGCGATCGCCTCCAGCATGCCCGGCGCGACATCGGGCTCGCCGGCATGCCGCAGGAGATTTTCAGCAAGGATGCGCAACGAAAACGGCAGCGTATCGAACCCTGGCATTTCCGCTTGCGCGGCAAGCTTCGGCAGGCTGTGATAACAGTAAGCCGTGCCGTCCACATCGAACTGGTCTAATGTTGCGCGCTGCAGGTCGGTCATACCGCTATCTTCTCGAGAAGGCCGACCAGGATGCGGGCCGCCACTCGCCATGAGGCCGGAAGCGCTTCTATTCCAGAGATGTTCATAATCGCGAGCCGGTTGGCGGCACAGGCAGGGAAGCGCGAGGTTACCCGCTGGTATTTCATCCGGTCAACCACCGCGCGTCGCGCTGGCAACGCAGCGCGAGATGTGGTATCAGATGTGGTATCCAGCACCCCTTTCCCGCAGGAAGCTACGGTATGTCTTCAACCCAAAATGAATCCCTCACCGGCTACGTTGCACAATTCTTAACGACCACACGGGCGGGCGACATCCCGAAGGACGTTATGCGCCTCGGCAAGCGCTCGATCCTGGACGGCCTCGGCCTGGCGCTCGCCGGCAACGCGGCCGAATCCGGTCACATCGTGCGCCAGTATTTGCGCACCCTTGGCTGCGCGACCGACCGCGGCTGCACGGTCATCGGAACGGCGCTCAAGTTGCCGCCGCGCTTTGCAGCCTTTGCCAACGGCATCGCGATCCACGCCGACGACTACGACGACACGCAGCTGGCGGTCGCGAAGGATCGCGTGTATGGCCTGCTCACGCATCCTACTGCGCCCGCGTTGCCCCCGGTGCTCGCGCTGGCTGAGCGCGACGGCCGTTCCGGCCTCGATATGCTGACGGCCTATCAGCTCGCCGTCGAGGTCGAAACCAAGGTCTCCGAGGCAATCAATCCGCGGCACTACGACCATGGGTTCCATTCGACCGCAACGATTGGCACGATCGCTGCGGCCGCCGGCGCGGCGCGGATGTTGCGCCTCAACCATGAGGAGACGCGCCGCGCGCTCGGCATCGCGGCAAGCCAGGCGGCTGGCCTGCGCGAGAACTTCGGCACAATGACCAAGCCTTTCCACCCCGGGCGCTCCTGCGAGAGCGGGATCGTGGCCGTGGATTTCGCGCGACTCGGGTGGACCGCCACCCCGATCGTGCTTGAAGCCGGGCGCGGATTCTTCAAGGCGGCTGGCGGGGGCTACGATCCGGCCGCAATCGAGGGCAAGCTCGGTCATCCCTGGTCGTTTGCTTTCCCCGGGGTCTCGATCAAGCCGCACCCGAGCGGATCCCTGACGCACCCAGGCATGGGCCTCATGCTGGATCTCATCCGGCAGTACGACATCCGCCCTGCGCAGGTAGCCAGGGTCAAGGTCGGCACCAACCGGCACATGCCCAATGCGCTCATCCACCACCGGCCGAAGAACGAGCTGCAGGCCAAGTTCAGCATGGAATTCTGCATGGCCATCCTGCTGCTGGAGCGAAAGGCCGGGCTCGCTGAATTCACGGACAAGACGGTCAACCGCCGCGATGTGCAGGCCATGATCGAAAAAGTTGACTTCGGCGTGAATCCGATTGCTGAAGCCGCAGGTTATGAAAAAATGACGACCCTCATCGACATCGAGCTGACCGACGGCCGGACCTTGAGCGGACGGGCCGATTTCGGCAAGGGCAGCCCGGCCAACCCGATGAGCGACCAGGAACTGGCGGACAAATTCCGCGAATGCGCAGCCTGGGGAAAGCTTCCGAAAGCGAGCGCAGAGAAGATCGTGGAAATGGTGTTTGATCTCGAGAAGCTGAAGAACGTGCGCGAGCTCACCCGCCTTCTTGCCGTCGGCGGTTCGCGTCGCGTCGCAAAGAAGAAGACGCGCAAGCGCCGCTAGCCGGACTCCGGCCCGATCGTAGATCAACGACAAGACCTCATTAGCCGCAGATAAACGCGGATAAACGCAGATTCTTATTAGCAGAGAACACAAATCAGCGAAAAAACTATTTTGCTGCTAATGGAAGGGCGCGTAATCTGTTCGTAGTTGGTTTTCCGATTTTCGTTCTTTTAATTTTTTGGTTCGGATTCATCTGCGTTTATCGGCGTTCACCGGCGGCGGCGCCCAAAATCAGAAGGCAGAAGGCAGAAGGCAGAACGGTTTTTGTTTAAGTAAATCGGCGTTCATCGGCGTCTATCGGCGGCTAATTCTTGGCCTTAAACGGGTTTTCCGATTCACGATTTACGATTCACGGATCTTAGAGAGTTTATCGGCGGCTAGATACGACTTGCGAGCGCCTCTCACCACTCACGTACTATGAACAAGCCCCTGATAGGCCTGATGCTCGGGGATATGACCGGCATCGGGCCCGAGGTCTCGGCCAAGCTGCTGGCCTCCGGAAAGCCCGCCGAGTTTGCGCGCGTCATCGTGATCGGAGACGCGCGCGTGCTCGAGCTGGGCATGCGCGATGCCGGCGTCAAGCTGGGCTATCAGACGTATTCCGGCGTGGACGAAGTGCGCTGGCCGGCAGAAACGCTGCCCGTGGTGGATCTGGGAAATATCGACCCGTCGCGCATCGGGCGCGGCGAAGTTTCGGCGGAGTCAGGCCGCCTGACCGGCGAGACGCTCAAGCTCATGATCGATCTTGCGCTGTCGCGCAAAATCGACGGCATATGCTTTGCGCCGCTCAACAAGATGGCGCTGCACCGGGGCGGGTGGAATTTTCCCGACGAGCACCGGATGTTTGCAGAGCTCACCGGCCATACCGGAGTATTCGGCGAAATGAACGTGATTCCCGAATTCGCCACGTTTCGGGTCACGTCGCATGTCGCGCTGAGAAAAGCGCTCGACTTGATCACGCCGCAGCGTATTGATGACGTGGTTCAGCTCGCCCACCGCACCTTGCGCGCGATGGGCCATTCCGCTCCGCGCATCGCCGTCGCGGCGCTGAATCCCCACGGCGGAGAGAACGGGCTCTTCGGTGACGAGGAGATTCGCATTATTCGTCCGGCGGTCGAGAAACTACGTTCTGCGGGTGTCGGCGTGACCGGCCCCGTCCCCGCCGACACACTCTTCTTGCGGGCCAAGCGCGGCGAGTTCGACGGCGTCGTGATGATGTACCACGATCAGGGCCAGATCGCGACAAAGCTGCTGGGGTTCAGCAAAGGCGTCACGGTCACGGCGGGTATGGATACCGTCTTCGCCACGCCGGCCCACGGCACGGCATTTGATATCGTCGGCCAGGGCAAGGCCGATCCGGGCGGGCTCGAGTACGCGTTACGGCTCGCGGCAAAGCTCGCCACCGCCCGAAAGTCCGTGAATCGTGAACCGTAAAACGCGAAACGGAAAACTCAACCGCAGATAAGCACAGATCAGAATTCAGACTGCCCCAACTGCGTACATGTTGGGTCAATTTGGCGGCCACGGGTGACCGGTCACTGGTCACCGCAGTCATGGCCGCCGAGAGAAGCAGAACGCGTTTCACGACAGGTTTTTGACTGTTTTTCCACTCACCACTCATCAATCACGGTCCCGAACATGTTCAATCCCTTCAAGCAACTCGAACTGATCAAGGCGGAGGTCTATACCTCCATTCCAAAAAAGTTCCGCAACAAGAGCCGCAGCGCCTGGTCCGACCCGAACCGCCAGGGCGCGGAGGTTGAGTGCTTTCTCGAGGCCCCGTCTTTCGACCGGGAGGGCAACCTGTGGTGTGTGGACATTCCCTTTGGCCGCGTATTCCGGGTTTCGCCAAAGAAGGAGTGGGAGCTCGTCGTCCAGTACGACGGCTGGCCGAACGGCCTGAAGTTCCACAAGGATGGCCGCGCGTTCATCGCCGATTACAAGAAGGGGCTCCTGGTCCTCGATCCCAAGACCGGCAAGCTCGAGCCCATCCTCGAAACCGCCTTCAGCGAGGGCTTCAAGGGCCTCAACGATCTCCACTTCGCCTCGAACGGCGATCTCTATTTCACGGATCAGGGCCAGACCGGCATTGTCGATCCCACGGGACGCGTCTTCCGGCTGCGGCCGGATGGCACACTCGATCGTCTCGCGAGCAACGTTCCGAGTCCGAACGGCATCACGCTGTCCACAACCGAGAAACATTGCTACGTCGGAGTGACACGATCGCAGCAGGTGTGGCGGCTGCCGATCATGGCCGATGGCAACGTGTCCAAGACCGGCGTGGCGATCCAGCTATCGGGCGGCGTCGCGGGCCCGGACGGCATCGAGATGGACGGGGAGAATGGATTGCTCGTCTGCCAGCTGGGCGTGGGCATCTGGCGCTTCGACGCCAACATGCTGCCAACGCATCTCGTCCATGCCGAGGGCTCGCACCATCACCACCTCGACAATGTCGCGTTCGGCGGCCCGGACTTCAAGACGATCTACATCACCGAGGCGCTCACGGGCGACATCCTGACGGCGAAGATGCCGGTTGCCGGCAAGAAGCTCTACGGCCTCAGCTGAGAAGCGTGACCAGTGACCCGTGACCAGTAAAGCAGGAGGATTTTTGAGCCATATCTGCGTTCATCCGCGTTTATCTGCGGTTAAATTTGTTACTGATTTATTCGGGTCACGCGTCACGGTTTCTCGATCGGCAGGTCGCCGCGCGCTGACCACTCGTGCCACGACCCGATGTAGTTTCGCACCTTCGGCAGCCCGGCACTGAGCAGTGCATAGTAGGTGTTCGCCGAACGCGCGCCGCGATGACAGTACGGGACGAGCTCTGAGTCCGGATCCACGCCGCGCTGCGCGAGCAGCGCCCGGATCGCATCACGCGATTTGTATCTGCCACCCTCGAGAAACTCGGTCCATTCGATCCATACGGATCCCGGAATACAGCCGCGCCGCGCGCAACAGGCCGTGTTATCCGAACCTGCGTGCTCGTTCGCGTTCCGCACATCGAGCAACGTCAGCCCCGGCTGGCCAAGACGCGCCGCGATCTCGTCGCAGCCAATGACGAGCTCCGCGCGCTCGCGGACCCTCAAGGCGACGGTCCAGTCCCCCGCCCGCTCCTGGCTTAACTGGCACCCCGCTGCGCGCCACGCCGTCAGGCCGCCGTGGAGCATTTGCACGCGCGGGTGGCCGACATACTGCAGGATCCAGACGTCACGCGCCGCGCGCATGCCGGTCTCTTCTTCGTATATGACGATGGGGCGGAATTTTGAAACGCCGGCGGCGGCGTAGCGTCGCGCCATGTCCTGCGCAAATTCTGCAAGGCCGGCCGCGCGCGTATCAAGCGCGAAAATGTCGTACGTGCTGAAGTTCACCGCGCCCGGAATGTGCCCTTGGGCATATTCCTGGGCCTTGCGCGCATCGATAATCAGGACCTCATCCTGACGCGCCAGGCTCTCCAGGTCGCGGGGCTCTATCAGTACGTCCATACACTGTGATGGTGATGAATACTGGTGATGACAAATGGTGATGAAAAATGGTGATAAGGGGCTCCAACTCGTCTTGCCAACACTCGGTTTTCATCACCAGCATCCATCACCAGTACTCATCACCATTTGGAGAATAGAGAGGCTCAAGCCCTCAGAAAATCCGAAAGTGCCCGATAGGTCTCCTCCGGCGCCTGCTCCTGCGGGTAGTGCCCGGCAGGCAGCGCCTCGAAGCCCGCGATGTTCGCGGCGTACTGCGGCCAGACTTCACGGGGCTTGAAGTGCTGCTCGACGTGGGATTTCGCGCCCCACAGCACGAGGACCGGGCAGCGGATCCTGTTTCCCGCCTCGAAGTCCTTTGTGTCCATCTCGAAATCGATCGTCGCGGCCGCCCGATAGTCCTCGCACACGCCGTGGATCTGCTCCGGCGTGCAGCAGCGGATGTACTCGGCCACCGCTTCGGGCTCGAGCCCGCCTTGCCCGTGCATGTGCTTCTCGAGCTTTTTCTTCATGTAGTACTCGAGATTCGAGGAGAGCAGCCGCTCCGGAAAATCGTACGGCTGCGCCATGAACATCCAGTGATAGGAATGCAGCGCCCAGCCGCGCGGAAAGGCCGTCCACACGTGATGCGTCGGCACGATGTCGATGCTGGCGAACTTGCGCACCCGGTCGGGATGGTTGAGCGCCATGCGAAACGCCGTGCGCGCGCCGCGATCGTGCCCGACCAGGAAAAACTCCTTGAAGCCGAAATGCTCCATGACCTCGACCTGGTCCAGGCCCATGCGCTGAAAAGTATAGTTGCTGTGGTCGGGCCTGCCGCGAGGCTTTGAGCTGTCGCCGTAGCCGCGCAGGTCCGTGGCAACCACCGTATAGTGCTCGGCGAGCCGCGGCGCGATCTTGTGCCAGGTGACGTGTGTCAGGGGGTTGCCGTGGACCAACAGCAGACCGGGGCCCTTACCGCCACGGCGCCCCACGATCCGGACTTCCGGATCGCTCGTCTGCACTTCGAATCGTTCGAATCCTTCGTACATGATGAAGTTCTACTCGTGTTGTTATATAAAAAGCCCGTGAGCGACGACCTGGGTCATGATTTGCGCGCCTTCGCGGCGACCGCGCGCAAGGCATCGATCAATTCACTGTCGTTGGCGTCTCCCATCCCAACGTCGACCATCTGGCTGAAGACCGCCACGGCCGCGTTGCCGACGAGCGACTGGCGCCCCATCTTCTCGGCCAGGCGCACGCCGTACTGCGCATCTTTCAGGCGTCCGCGCCCCGAGAAGGCGACCGCCTGGCCCTTCTTGCCATCCGCCATCGTGGCCGAGTGCAGCGTGACATGGCGGCTTCCAGTATATCCAGTAGCGAAACCTTCCGCGGCAGCGTGCAAATCGATGCCAGCCGCCTCGCACTGCGCCATGGCTTCTCCTACCGATGCTACCTGAATCACGCCGAGAAGGTTGTAGATCAGCTTGAAGGCGGTGCCGGCGCCAACGCCGCCGAAATGAAAGATCTTCGTGCTGAATGCTTCCAGCAGCGGCCGCACCGCTTCCAGATCGGCCGGCGTTGCGCCCGCGAACACGCGCAGCTTGCCGGCCTCCGCATCGTGAGGGCGGCCGGCTACGGGACAGTCAACATAGCGCACGCCCTTCTTCGATGCCAGAGCGGCAAGCTCCATCACCCAGTCGTGAGACAGGGTAGAGCACTCGACGACGATCGTCGATGGAGGCAGAGCCGCGGCCAGCACGCCGTCGGACCCGGTCCAGACCGCGCGGGACGCCTCATCGTTGGTAACCGAAGAAAAAACGACTTCCGCGCCCTGCGCCGCCTCGCGCGGACTGTCCGCGATGACTGCGCCTGCCTCCCGCGCGCGGCGCGTTTTTTCCACACTGCGGTTGTACGCCGTAACCGCATGCCCCGCGGCGAGCAACCGCAGAATGATGGCGCCGCCCATAGCGCCCACGCCGATCCAGGCGATTTTTGCCATGCTTATGCCTCCCGATGCTCTTGCGCCGCCGACCGAGAGATCAGCGGTCTCTGTTAGCCATAAAAAAAAGCAGCTCCGTTCCGCGGGCAGCTTACTGAACGATCCCCAGTCCCTCGAGCGCCAGCCCGTAGCCAAGCAGATCATTCATCGGGCGGCGCAGATACTCGTTCAAGATGACACGAGTGTAGCGCCGGTTGATCACCGGCTGCTGGAGAATCTGGCGCGCCAGCTCCCAGGCACGGGACATGAGCTGCTCGCGCGGCAGCACCTCGTTCACGAGACCGAACCCAAGCGCCTCTTTCGCCGACAGCAGCTGCGCCGTCAGCAGGAAATAACGGGCGCGGTTAAGCCCCATCAGCATCGGAAATACGACGTGAACGCCGTCGCCCGGCACCATGCCGCCACGGAAATGCGCCGAATCCTGGAACGCCGCCTGCTCGGCAGCGAGGACTATGTCGCACATGAGCGGGACTTCGGGGTGGCGCAGCGCCGGCCCGTTGACCGCCGCGATCATCGGCACCTCGATCGCCAGCATGTTCATCGTGAAGCGCTTGGCTTCGCTGCCGAGCTTCATCCACTGCTCGGGCGTCAGCTTGGGCACCGCCCGGCCGACCGATGAGGCTACAGCTGGCCCGGAGAACTCCTCGCCAGTGCCGGTGAGGATGATGACCTGGTTATCAGGATCCCGGCTCACGTCCAAAAACGCCTGCTCCATTTCCGCGTGCGGCACCGGGCCGAAACGCTGCGAGCCGCCGTTCGTGTGCAGCGTCATCTCCAGGATGCCCTCCTCCCGCCGGAAGCGGATGGTCTCGAACTTCTGCGCGTAATCGTCCAATTTCGTCATGTGCAGTCCCCGTAGGTGAACGGAAAAATAAAAACGTGCAAGCGATTAAGGCCGCCGGTTATGGTGTAAGAGCGCCCCGAGCAGCCATTGCGAAAAACGGGAACCGGGTCAGGGGCTCTAAGACCTCGTCCGGCGCACCTTCTCCAGCGAATCATCGAAGAGCGTGATCGGCGGATACGCTTCGGGATCGGTCATTACGTCTATGATGGTTGTCTCTGGAACCGCAAGCGCGGCGCGCACGGCGTCGAGATAGTCGCCCGGCCGCTCGATCCGGATTCCGCGGCAACCGCAGGCTCGCGCGATCTGCGCGTGATCGACCGGCGCAAACACGCAGCCGCCGGTGTGACGGCCGAATTTCACGTCCTCCGCATCTTTCTGGTACGCGAGCACGCCATTGTTCAGCACCGTTACGACCACCGGTGTCCGCGTGCGGCGCGCCGTTTCCATTTCGGACCACACGTGCGCAAAGGCGCCGTCACCGGCCACGCATAACACCGGGCTCTCCGGCCGTGCCACCCGGGCCCCCAGCGCCATCGGCAGCCCCCAGCCGAGACCGGCCATGCCGCGCGGGGTCAGGAAACGCATTCCAGGAACGAGCGCGCGCAGATAGGACGCGACCCATACGGTCGAATAGCTCGCGTCGGCCACGACAATGGCATCCGGAGTGAGAACCTGTTGCAGGTCGGCCATGAGCCGCTCGGGCCGAATCGGAACCGCATCCGAGCGCAGCAGAGACGCGATCTCTTTCGCGTGACGCTCGCGTGCCGCTGCGATTTGCCCCGCCACCGCCGCCGCCGGCTTGCGCCGTCCGCGCAGGCGCTGCGCAAGCGCCGCCAGCGTCAGCTTGGCGTCTCCCACCAGGCGCAAGCCTTCGTAATTGCGTCCGACCTCGGAATGGTCGATGTCGAGATGGATGAAGCGCGCTCGCGGCGGAAACAGTGTCCAGGAATCCGTGCCGTTCTGGGCCGTGCGGGTCCCGACCAGCAGCACCACGTCGGCTTTATCGACCAGCGACTTCAGATAGCGCCCGGGCGAGAGCCGGCCGAGCGTGTTGCCGCCCACCCCGAGCGACAGCGGATGCTCCTCGCTCACCGCGCCCTTTCCCATGACGGTGGTCATGACCGGCAAGTGCGCCTGCTCCTGGAGCGCCGCGAGCTCGGCCGCTGCACCCGAGAGATGCACACCGCCGCCCGCCATCACGATGGGGTTTTGCGCCGTCGCGATGAGCTCGGCTGCAGCCTCGATCTGCGCGGGATCGGCGCTCACCCGGTCGAGAGGAAAATGGCCGAGGCAGGCCCGACGCCGGCCGAAACCCGTGGCCGGTTCCTTCAGGAGGTCCGCCGGCAACAGCAGCACGGCGGGACCCGGGCGGCCACCCGTTGCAGCAGCAAAGGCCATGTCCACGTAGTCTTCGATGCGCCCCGCTTCGGTGACCCGGCGCACCCACTTCGTGCAGCCTTGAAACAACGCGACGTGGTCGAGCTCCTGGAATGCATTGCGGTCAGCCGTGGGACGGTCCACCTCCTGGACAATGGCGACGAGCGGCACAGACGACTTGAGCGCTTCTGCGAGAGGCGGCACCAGCAGAGTCGCCGCCGGCCCGTTTTGCGCCGTTACCACCGCAGCTTTGCCGGAAATACGGGCAAAGCCGTCGGCCATGGCGCCGCCGGCGTTCTCCGTCCGATACGTGAATTGCCGCAGCCCGATCGACACCGTGGCGCGCCAGGCAGTCGGCGACCACCTGGGCCACGGTCCTGTCGCTCGCCATGGTGACTCCCCGAGGCAGGGTCCGCCCCATTGTTCGTTGTGATTCGGAGCGCTACCCTTGCGCTGTGCGCGCGCTTCCCGTTTGCCTGCGAATGATAAGGGCGCGCCAAGGAGTGTCAAGTGCGGGCGATCGCGACTCCGCGCGTCCAGCCCAATCGCTGAAAACCTGAAAAGGATGCACTGTGAAAATACTCGTTCTTCCCGGCGACGGCATCGGCCCGGAGATCACCGTCGCGACGCTCGCCGTCCTCGATCGCGCCAACGACAAGTTCAAGTTGGGTCTCGAATGGCAGCGCGAGGAGATTGGCCTGTCCGCACTCGAGCAGAGCGGCTCTACTCTGCCGGACGCCGTGATGGAGGCCGCACGCAGCGCGCCCGGGATCATTCTTGGACCCGTCGACCACCTTCAATATCCACCGCGCGAGCAAGGCGGCATCAATCCGTCAGGCGAGCTGCGCGTGAAGCTCGACCTCTTCGCCAATATCCGCCCCGCCAAATCGCGCATGGGCGTGGGTTTGACCGGCAAGCCCGTCGACCTCGTAATCTTCCGCGAATGCACCGAAGGCTTCTACGGCGATCGCAACATGTTCATGGGCCGCGGCGAGTTCATGCCGACCGAGGACATGGCGATCGCGATCCGCAAGGTGACGGCGCGCCAATGCGAGCGCATCTCGCGCGTCGCATTTGAATGGGCTCGCCGGCGCCGCAAGAAAGTGACCGCCGTGCACAAAGCCAATGTGCTGCAAATCTCCGACGGTTTGTTCCTCCGCGAAGTGCGCAGGGTCGCCAAGGACTATCCGGATATCGAACTCGACGAAAAAATCGTCGACGCCATGGCCGCGCTCCTGGTGAGGGATCCGACCCAGTTCGATTGCATCGTCACCGGCAACATGTTCGGCGACATCCTGTCGGATGAGGCATCGGAGATCTCCGGCAGCCTTGGCCTTGCCGGATCGGTCATGGCGGGCGACGAGCGCTGCTGCGCCCAGGCGCAGCACGGCAGCGCGCCGGACATCGCAGGACAGGACAAGGCCAATCCGACCTCACTTATTTTGTCCGCTGCGATGCTGCTCGACTGGATGGCGACGCGCCACCGCAACAATGCTTACGCGCGCGCAGCGCAGGCCATCGAGGCCGCCGTTGACCGCTCGCTGCAGGACCCCGCGGCGCGAACGCGCGATCTTGGAGGCCCCCTCGGGACGCGCGCCTTTGCCGAACGTGTCGCCGCCCAACTGGCTTGATTTTCTCCGAGGTGGAGTTGAGCGCGCGGGAAAGCGGCACGATTTACGTTTTACGTTTTACGTTTCACGAAGAAGAGCCGACGCGCGCGTCGTTACCGCTCGGCATCAAGCACTAACAGCGCCCGATCCATAAAAAACGACGCGTTTCCAGCAAGTTAATGCGTTGAGGAGCTGCGCGGCGATCGATCAGCGGGATATGCTGCTATCCTGTACGCTTGTTGCGAAGCGCCCGCACTCGGCGCGCGGTTGGTCTGCGCGATTCGAATAAATCTATAAATAAGGAGGCGTAATGGATTTCTCCGCACTTTTCACCGCTTTCGAAAGCACGCTGGGCACCCAGCTGCCCCATATCCTCGGCGCGATCGGCATCCTCGTGGTCGGTTGGATCATCGCGGTCGCCGTGCGCGCGGGTGTGCGGCGCCTGCTCGCGCTGCTTTCCGTCAACCAGCGCATCAAGGAGACCACGGGGCAGCCCATCGACGTGCAGTCGGGCATCGCCATCGGCGTGTTCTGGCTGATCATGCTGGTGACCCTGATCGGGATGTTCAATGTCCTCGACCTCGAGCTCATCTCGAACCCGTTCCAGGCGCTGGTGACCCAGATTTTCGCCTATCTGCCGCGACTCCTCGCTGGCACGCTCCTCCTGCTGCTCGCCTGGCTCGTAGCGATGCTGTTGCGGGGACTCGCCGGAAAGGTCTTCGCGAAGACCGACTGGGACGAGAAACTTGCGGCGCAGGCGGGAATGGAACCGATGAGCAAGAACCTGGGCAATGTCCTGTTCTGGCTCGTGATCCTGCTCTTTATTCCCGCGATATTGGGGGCCTACGACCTCCAAGGCCTTCTCGCGCCAGTGCAAGGCATGATCAACAAGGTGCTTGCGCTGCTGCCCAACATCTTTGCGGCGCTCGTGATCGGTTTCGTCGGCTGGATCGTCGCAAAGGTCATGCGCGGGCTCGTGACCAATCTGCTTGCCGCCGCGGGCGCGGACAAGGCCGGCCATAGCGCCGGGCTCGACCAGTCCGTCTACGTCTCGCGGGTCGCGGGCACCCTGGTGTTCATCTTCATCTTCATCCCGACACTCATTGCCGCGCTCGACGCGCTGCAGATCGAGGCGATCTCGCGCCCGGCCACCGAGATGCTCGGCCAGATCCTCAACGCCGTGCCGCACCTCGTCGCTGCCGCGCTGATCCTCGTCGTGACCTACTACGTCGCAAAGTTCGCCTCGGCGCTCGTGAGCCGCCTGCTCAACGGCATGGGTTTCGACACGCTGCCGGCCAAGCTCGGCCTCGAGAAAGTCTTGAGCGGTGAGCTCCAGCCGTCCGGCCTGGTCGGCATCGTCATCATGTTCTTCGCCATGCTCTTCGCGACGGTAGAAGCCGCCAACCAGCTCGAATTCAGGCAGGTCGGCGTCGTGGTCTCGACGTTCATCCGGTTTGGCGGCGATGTCCTGCTCGGCGCGGTGATCCTGATCGTGGGCTTCTGGCTCGCGAGCCTCGTCCACGGGGTGATTTCGCGCGGCACCGGCGAGCATGCGCAGGGACTGGCGCGACTCGCGCGGCTCGCCATCATCGGCCTCGTCATCGCAATGGGCCTGCGCGCAATGGGAATCGCCGACGATATCGTGAACCTCGCGTTTGCGCTGACCTTCGGCGCAATCGCGGTGGCTGTCGCGTTGTCCTTCGGGCTCGGCGGGCGCGAGGCCGCGGGCAAGCAGATGGAGTACTGGCTCTCTCGCTTCCGGAAGTGAAGCGTGATGGGTGATGAGTGATGGATGACCGGCGACGGTACAGTCCATTCACTATTCTTCACGCTTTTCCGCCATAAAAAAACGCCACCGCAAGCGGTGGCGTTTTTTTATGGAGCGGGAACAGGCTATTTGTCGATGCCGCCCATGCAAAGATATTTGACCTCGAGAAACTCGTCGATGCCGTACTTCGAGCCCTCGCGCCCGATGCCGGACTCCTTCATGCCGCCGAACGGCGCTACCTCGGTTGAGATGATGCCGATGTTGATGCCGACGATGCCTGATTCGATTCCTTCCGCTACCCGCCAGATGCGGCCGATATCGCGGCTGTAAAAATAGGCCGCGAGGCCGTACTCAGTGTCGTTGGCGAGCTTGATGAGTTCCTCTTCCGTCTTGAAACGGTAGAGCGGCGCCACCGGGCCGAAAGTCTCTTCGTGCGTGATCTTCATCGAGGTAGTAACGTCCGCAAGCACCGTGGGCTGGAAGAACTGGCCGCCCTTCTCGTGGCGCTTGCCGCCGACAACCACGCGCGCGCCCTTAGCGAGCGCGTCCGCGATATGCTCTTCCACCTTCTCGACGGCCTTCATGTCGATGAGCGGCCCCTGGACGACGCCGGTCTCAAGCCCGCTGCCGACCTTCATCGCCGCGACCTTTTCGGCAAGCTTCTTCGCAAACTTATCGTAGACAGCCTCTTGCACGAACACGCGGTTGGCGCAAACGCAGGTCTGCCCCGAGTTGCGGTACTTCGAAGCCAGCGCGCCCTCTGCGGCGGCGTCAAGATCGGCGTCGTCGAACACGATGAAGGGCGCGTTGCCGCCCAGCTCGAGTGAAACTTTCTTCACCGTCGTCGCGCATTGCTGCATCAGCTGCTTGCCGACCTCGGTCGAGCCGGTGAAGGTGAACTTGCGCACCAGCGGATTGCTCGTGAGCTCCTTGCCGATGGGGCCAGAAGCGCCAGTGATGACAGACACCACTCCCTTGGGTATGCCGGCCCGCTCGGCGAGCTCGCATAGCGCGAGCGCGGAATACGGCGTCATGCTCGCCGGCTTGATCACCATCGTGCAGCCCGCAGCCAGCGCCGGCCCCGCCTTGCGCGTGATCATTGCGTTGGGAAAGTTCCACGGTGTCACCGCGGCACACACGCCGACCGGCTCCTTGATCACGACGATGCGGCGATCCGGTGATTGCGCGGGAATCGTGTCACCGTAGACGCGCTTGGCTTCTTCCGCGAACCACTCGATGAACGAGGCGCCGTAGGCGATCTCTCCGCGCGACTCGGTGAGCGGCTTGCCCTGCTCCACCGTCATCAGCACGGCCAGGTCTTCCACGTTCGCCATCATGAGCTCGAACCACTTGCGAAGGATGGCCGCACGCTCCTTGGCGGTCTTCGCGCGCCATGCCGGCCACGCGGCATTGGCAGCTTCGATGGCGCGCCGCGTCTCGGCCTGACCCATGTTCGGAACAGTGCCAATCTGCGCGCCATCAGCAGGATTGTGCACCGCGATAGTGGCCTTGTTGTCGGCATCCACCCAAGCGCCATCGATATAGCATTGCTGCCGAAACAAGCTCATGTCCTTCAATTGAAAAGCAGGTTTCACTTTTTGCAGCATGGGAATCCTCGTATCGAAAAAAGAAGCGGGCGGCGTCACCACCACGCATGTGGAAAAAACCTGGGAAAAGACAGTATAGCAGCGCTCGCGCACCATGCCATACAGCTAGCAGTGCGCCCTGTTTGTCCTGGCGTCTAAAGCCGGAACTAAGCCGCTTTTTGCACCATCCATGACTTGCTATAATCCGCCGTCCTAACAATAAGTTCGGTACGGTCGATGACACCGATGCTGCCCCGGGTTCAATTGCGCACGATGACGGTACTGCTCGCGCTCGCCCTTTTCGCCGGCGGTTGCGCGACCAATGGCAATCCGCGTGACCCGCTCGAGCCCGTGAACCGCGCCATTTATCATTTCAATGATGGCGTCGATCATCTGCTGGTCAAGCCGGCCGCGGAGCTCTACCAGGGCCGGATGATTCCTGCCTTTGTCCGAACCGGACTCAGGAACTTCTTCTCCAACATCAATGATGTGATCGTCCTGGCCAATGACCTGCTGCAGGGAAAATTCGAGGATGCGGAGAATGACCTCGGCCGGATCGTCATCAACTCCACGGCTGGGGTTCTGGGTTTCATGGATGTCGCGGCTGATGCCGGCCTTACCAAGAACAATGAAGATTTCGGGCAAACGCTTGGGGTCTGGGGCTTCGGCGACGGGCCTTACCTCGTGCTGCCTTTCCTCGGTCCGAGCAATATTCGGGATACGGTTGGCTGGTTTGGCGATGCGTATGTATGGCCCATCACCTACGTACGGCCCTACAGCACCCGCAGGAACATCGTAATCCTGCGTTACGTCGGTATACGCGCCGATTTGTTGGCTGCTTCGAGAGTCCTGGAAGCCGCCGCACTCGATCCCTACGAGTTCGTGCGTGACGCCTATCTCCAGCGCCGCCGCAATCTGGTGTACGACGGCAGGCCGCCGCGCGAAGACGAGGTCCCCGAGCCGCAATCCAAACCGGGCGCCTCGAACAGCCGCCTCGGCATACCGCCGTTTGCCGACCCCTTCGATGGGCCCTTCAGCTTTGGACCTGGTCTCTTCGATGGCGCCGAACCCAAATCGCCGGGACTCAAGCCCGATACGGAAACCTCGCGGGAGCCGAGCGCCATTGCGCCCGCCGACTCCCCGACGCAAGCGCGCGTCGTTCGGGTCTGGCTGCCTTCCTCCGGCCAGAATCAGTGACGAGGTGACTCAGTCACTGCGTGTGATCGGTCGAGTGCGCTGCAAGCGCGCCATCGACAAACCTGCGTAGGGTAGTTAACAAAATGAATTCCCCTCTTGCGCGAGGGCGAATCGGGGTTTCGAAGAATGTGCACGCGCACATTCGAGCCGACGAAACCAGCTGCCTCTGTGCAGCTAACCGGGCGTTGTGGCGCGAGGCGACGAAGTGGCGGGAGCCATCCACAGCCGCTTCATTTTGTTACGCGCTGTCTCCTGGTTTCCTGACCTACTGGTTTCCTAGTCTTAGCCTCCTAGTCTCGTAGTCTCCTCCTCCCCTCCTCACGGAGGCGCGCGTTACCGGTTCGTGCAGTCCGGGCGCGCCGCGAGCGTAGACGCCGGGCGACCCCTTTCACGCTGCCCGTCGGAACGAAAAAAATCCGTGTGCTTATTGACTTTCATCAATACGCCTTCGACTGCGAAGAGTATTATTTTTCAATACAAAAGTAGCTCCATTTAATGCTGCTGCTTAGCTCTTTGATTACTTTCTTGTTAATGAGGCTGGCGATGAATTGTTTTCTTCCGGTGGCCGCAGCGCTAGCCCTTGCAGTTGGAACTGCAGGTGCGGGCGCGCAGGGTCGATCCCAAAGCATGGAACCCGAGCGGATGCAGCGCACTGAGCAAGCTCAAACCGAGGCTCGGCAGCGCTCCGTCTATGGGTGGGAAATGATGAGCCCCCGGGAGCGCAACGAATATCAGGAGCGGATGCGCAAGGCGACGAGCGAGCAGGAACGGGAAAGAATTCGGGCCGAGCATCACGAGCGCATGAAAGAACGAGCGCATGAACGCGGCGGTGCTATCCCCGATGAGCCACCTCAGAAGGGAATGGGCCGGGGCATGGGCCCGGGAGGTGGCATGGGCCCGGGCGGGCGCGGCCGCTAGTCAAAGGCAGAGCCGATCGGGCGAAGTCATGGACCAGAGAAGACAACCCGGATCGTGGATTTTCTGGAAATTGGAGCGGGGTGATTCGATGGAGCATGAACGCTAACTCATGAACGGTGATGTCCAGGGGCCGTGAGGTTGATTAACTCGCTGCTCAGATCATCCCAGTTAATTTGTGAGGAATATTTCAAGCAGCGGAGAAAAGAACATCGAACAGGTGGGCCGCTTGTGACAGGCGCCACCGAGCGTAGGGGCGTAACTAACACCACAAAGGCCAGCAGCTAATCGGGGCGTCGGCGGTCTCGCTGGAAAGCAGATTTCGGAAGGAGACGTGAGATGAGACCGACTCTAATCAGCAAATATGGATGGCAACAGATCGGTTCATGGTTTACCCCTGTTGTAATCCTCGCGTTTATAGCCTTTTTATTTGCGGGCTGTGGCGGGGGTGGCTCGACTCCCGTTGCAGACGACGGCACGGCACCGGCTCCACTGCCGGCTACTGTTGAAGCACCCGGCGTGCCGACAGGTTTTGCGGTAGCAGCAACGCCGAACGTTGATTATTCGGCGACGCTGAGCTGGTCACCGCCGACTACAGGGGGCGCGCCAGCCACCTACGAGCTCTACCACAGCACCACAGCAGGGCAAACATTCCCGGATAACCACATCCAAACAATAGATGTGGTTGCGGGCCAGGCAATCTATGAGTTTGTACACAACGCGCTGGAGCCGGTTGAAAACTACTGGGTTGTCAGTGCGAAGAACGCCGCCGGAGAAACGGCTGCGGCAGAAGTGATGTACAAACCGCTTGACCCGACGGTTGAAGCACCCGGAGTACCGACCAATTTCACGGTGGCGAAAACTGAGGGAGAGGAGGTCATCCTTTCAGCGACTTTGAATTGGTCACTACCGACGTCGGGGGGGCCGACGGAGACTTTTGAGATCTACCGCAGCTTGACGGCAGGGGAGGCATTCTTGCCAGGTAACCACCTCATCTCGATACCGGTGGTCGCCGGACAGGCGAGTTATGAGTTCATAGACAATGCCGGCCTGACGCCAAGAGTTGACATCTACTGGGTTGTCAGCGCCAAGAATGCCGGCGGGCAAACGCCTACTGCAGAAGTATCTTTGTATCTGCAATCCGGCCCTCCGGGCGGCACCGGTGACACCGGCTTCGGAAACAACTTCGCGGCGGCGATGATCTTCGCCGACGATATCGGCCTGGGTGGCGCACCCATCACCGGAACGCGGACGACTGACTTGGCCGCGATCGACTTCAACACCGGACTGCGTCCGTCCAGCGGGGAGGCAGCTGCATTGTTGAGCTTGCCGGTTCCCGTGACCCAGCTGCCGTATTTCGATCCAGGCACGGCCTATGACCTGGGCGGCGTGGCCTATTACGAGCAACAGACGGCCAACACGTGGCAGGGATGGTGGGAAAAAGGCGCGGGCACTTTGCAGGAAGTCACTGCCAAGTGGGGCGACAACCTGATCAGCCAGAGATTGACGGGGGGTTCAGTAGTCAGGATCGAGATGGTGCTCACCAAGCCGCTGACGGCGGCTGTGAAGTCCTACAACATGCAATCCCTCTACGGGACCATGAGAAACGAGATTTACGGGACTGACGGCACCGAATACGACAACCTGACCGCGTTCGTCTTCGCGGCGAATGCCCACCTGAAGATCGAGAAACTGGATGCAGACGGCAACCCGGCGGGTTACACCGCATTCGATGGAGGGCTCTGGGAAGGCGACGGACCTGGCTTCCTGGGCGCCGAAATCAATGTGGGCGGCAACCTGACCTACGGATTTGTCTGGATGCTGAAGGACGAGGTCATGCCTGGCGGCATTCCGAAGGAAGGCCAGTGGAGGCTCACCTTCTCACTGGATCCACAATCGATGCATGGAGACAACACAAACATCATCGCGGCCGCCAACGGAACGCTGGTAAACGAGAATGAGGTCTATATCGATATCACGATCCAGGGGGCAACCACCAGCCTGCAGGGGTCTCGCACTCCTTCAGGCGGTGCCGGGCACCTGCCAGCGAAGTAGCAGTGCAGAGCCGGTCCGGACGCTGTGAAGTGGGGATGCGCTGGTCAGCCGACTCACCAAGGCGAAGGGCGTATCCCCAACGATTTTGCTGCGGAAACGGGGGCTTCTTCTGCGATTGGGGTCAGAACCTACGAATTTGTGACGAAGTAACGGCGCCTAACAGCGCGCGAAAAATGGCCCGGAACGTCCTCCGCAAACTGCTCGCACGACCACGGGTCGGGTAGCGTCTTTCCGGCGGACGAGGAGGTGGCCATGAAACACCTGCTTTACGCTTTCTGGATCACTGCTCTTCTATTCGTCGCCGGTTGCGGTGGTGGTGGCGAGGTGGGCGTTAGCGCTCTCGATACGACCGACAGCTCTCCCCCTGGTGGTGACGATGGGGAGGTCAGCCCTCCCGATGGGCCTGACAGCCCTCCTCTGCCGTCAGACCCGATCGCCGTTCAGACGCCATTCGCGCTGAGCGACGGCATATCCGGTGACAAACCCAAGATACAGCGCCTGGGCGACGGCACGCTGGTCGTGGTTTACGGCGATTCGCCCGAAGGTGTGGGCTGGGTGTATGACGTCAAGGCCGCAGAAGAGCGCCCGGCGCGTGACATTTTCGTCAAGACCTGCAAGCCGAGCGTCACCAAGACCTGTAACCAGATAGGCGATTGGTCAGCTGCGGTCAACGTCTCGCAGTCGGCGGACAAGTTCAGCACGGGTATTTTCGACTGGCGCGGCACACTGGGCGATCCTTCTCCCTACCCGGGCGACATCGACAAGGCCAACATCAAGACCAGCGGTCCGATGATGGTGCTGACCTGGGTCAGCAAGTACTGTCCCGATGGAGATCTCGCCACAGCAGGTATCCAGCCCTCCGTGCAGCGCGCCGTCCTGTATGTTGAGCGGGACAATCGCGTCATCCCGTTCTCCTGCGTGTGGACGTCTTATTCCACGAACAAGGGCGCCAGCTGGAGCACGCCACTCCAGCTCAACACGGGCATGCGCGACGCCATCATGGACTTTAGCCGAGGCAGCATCAACACCGACGCCGCTTCGGCCAACTACAACAAGGGTCAAATCGGCATTACCTGGCAGGAAGATCCGCAGGGCCTGCAACTGGGCGAAGGGGACGGCCCCGGCGATGGGGCATCGGGGGCCAAAACGGGAGGCGGCACCGATATCTGGTACGCCTACGCCACCGTGGACCTCTCAGTACCGGGCACGCCGGCCGACGATTTCGTGCTGCAGCCCGCGGTGCGGTTGACCGACAACTGGACCGGTCTCTATGGCGTCCCCGGGGCATCCGGCGTCCATGGAGCGGCGACCTACGTTTACGATGGCGCGGGCGCGCTGGTTGATCCGAGCGCGCTTGAAACCGGCCAGGCCGGCGCGTCGCGTCCGAATATCGACATGGTGGGCACGACAACGATCATCGCCTACGAGGAGACCAAGGAAGCGGCCATCAAACACTCGGGGAAATTCATCCGCTACCATGCGTTCCCGTTCAATGCACCGCCGGCAACGGCGGAAGCGAAGGCGGGTTGCATCCTCAGCGATCCGGCCAAGAATGGCCGCCGCGTTCGTTTGTTGACGCAGAGCCCAACCGACGCCGGCGCGGACGGCATCCAGATCGTGATTTTGTGGAAGGAAGGCCTGTTCACCATGGGCGGGCCGTCCGACATCGTGGTCCGGCGCGGCATGGGAGGGCTGCAGCCGGCCGACCTGGTGCCTGCTGTCGATGCCGCGGCCTGCGAGACCTCGGACTACGCAACGGCAACCACGTTGACGAGCGAACGCGCCGAAAACGTGAGCAGCCAGACGCCGGTCGCGACGACGGCTAATCTCACCGATGATACGGAACTGAACGCTGTCGAGAACGCGCTGGCGCACCGCGGCGTGCTACGCGGCCGGGACCTGTGGATCGGCTACAACTATACCTCGGATCTTGTCCAGCTCGCGGCGCAGGCGGACAACTACAACTTCTGGATCCGCAAGTTCAATGTCGACACCGGCAGCTGGGACAATCCCCAGAACGTGACCAACATTGCCGACAAGGGCATCAACGCGCGTGAGCCGCGCATGTTCGGCACGCCCAAGACCAATGGCACGCTCTGCCCGACCGATCCGGCCTTCTGTCAGAATCGCGAAGTGATCTATCTGGCCTGGGGCACGCAGACCAACGTCGCTGACCCAGAGGACCTGGGCGAGTACATCACGGTAAGCCTGGACTCCGCAGCGACCTTCGAGACGCCGGTTAAGCTGTCCGCGGTCCAAGGCGTTCTGTGGGGTGACGACGAGTCGGCTTTCGAGGC
>LJTT01000058.1 GCA_001303585.1 Betaproteobacteria bacterium SG8_41 | reverse complement strand
ATGCCCGCAGTACTTCAGATCAGCTCCTTCCTGATCGATCACGGACTGAGTCTGGAAGATGCGTTCCATCAGCCCCGTATCGACGCGAGCGGCGTAGAGCTGGTGGGGGTCGATCCCGCCCTGCCCGCTGAGGTCCAGAAAGCGCTCGCCGATTCCTTCCCTACACAGCAGACGGAATTCGTCGTCTATCCGACCAACTTCGCCTGCCCGAGCGCGGTGCTGCGAGACCCTGCGACCGGGGAGCATCCGACGTCATGTCTCCATGGTCTGCAGCGGTTTCTGAAGCGGCGTGAGTCGTAAGTCGTCAGTCGTGTGGGGAATTAGCCGCAGATAAACGCAGATTAACGCGGATGTAACTTACATAAGAACCCTTCTACTTTTAGGCTTTTGGTTTCCTGGTCACCGGCCACAGAAGGTAATGCCCCAGTAAGCGCATTCAAAGAATGGAAAGCGACGTAGTGGAGAATGGCAGGCGTTGATAACGCATTCCTGTTTCCGATATTGAGAAATCTGCGTTTATCTGCGTTTATCTGCGGCTCAATATGTTTTACGTTTCACGTTTTACGTTTCACGAGCCACTGGTAACCGGTCACCCGTCACCATTTAGGAAGGGAAATGATTAAAGCCGCGATCGTGGGAATGGGCCGCTGGGGCCAGAACCTTGTCAACAGCGTCCAGGGCAAGAGCGAGGTCATCCGCTTCGTTGCCGGGGCAACGCGCACGCTCGACAAGGCGAAAGACTACGCGGCACAACAGGGCATTGCCCTTCATGACTCATACGAGAAGGTCCTCGCCGATCCCGGCATCGACGCCGTTGTTCTCGCCACGCCGCACACGCGTCACGCCGAGCAGATCGTCGCTGCGGCCAAGGCTGGCAAGCATGTCTTCTGCGAGAAGCCATTTGCCCTGACCACGAAGAGCGCCAACTCAGCGATCCGGGCATGCGCTAAGGCCGGCGTTACTTTCGGCGTGGGGTTCAACTGGCGCTTTCAGCCGGCATTGCAGGAAATCCGGCGCATGCTCGAGGACGGCCGCCTCGGCAAGCTCTTGCATCTGGAAGGCAACTTTTGCGGCCCGAGCGTCTACCGTTTCGGCAAGGACCACTGGCGCCAGGCGCGCGAAGAAGGTCCCGCCGGTGGCATGACCGGCCGCGGCGTGCACGTGGTGGACGCCTTCCTCTATCTCGCGGGACCCGTCGCCTCCGTGCACGCGCAAAGTTTCCGCCGGGTGCTCGATCACGGACTCGACGACACGACGTCGATGCTCTTTCAGTTTCACGGCGGCGCCAGCGCCTACCTCTCGACCATCATCGCGACCGCCGAGACCTGGCGCCTGCAGGTGTTCGGCTCAAAGGGCTGGGCCGAGGTGGGAGATGTCGAGCACCTCACGACCTGGGAGTTGAAGGCCTGCTTCGTCGACCCCCAGAACCTCCACGTTCATCACAAGCCCCAGATCATGCGTTTTGAGCCTCTCAGCACCGAGCGGGCCGAGCTGGAAAACTTTGCGCGCGCCGCGTCCGAGCGCCGCCCCCTCGCAGTTGCGGGCGGCGACGAAGCGCACGGCGTCGCCGTGCTCGAAGCGATTCTCAAGTCGGCGAAGGCGGGAAAAACGGTCCGACTTTCCCGGACAAAAGCGTGAGTCTTTTGGCTCGGACCGCAAAGCCTCACCGCCAAGCACCCGAAGGACGCCAAGCAAGAATAAAAGCCTCACCGCAAAGACGCAGAGGGCGCCAAGGAAAATAACAGCCTTATCGCCAAGGACGCTAAGAACTACTTATCACAAATCTAAGGTCACGAAGATATCGCTAAGAGTGGCATATACGAAACTTAATGGTTGGGCAAGACACAGGCTGTGCGTATCAACTCAATTTTGTAATCCTCCGCGTCCTTGGCGTCCTTTGCGGTAGAGCTTGTCTGTTCCTTTGCAACCTTAGCGCCCTCCGCGGTGAAGCTTTTCGTTTCCTCAGCGGCCTTAGCGGCCTCCGCGGTGAAGCTTTTCACTTCCTCCGCGACCTTGGCGCCCTCCGCGGTAAAGCTTTAGCGACTCACGCCTTAGAAGCGGTCGACGCGAAAGGGATTGAGGTCAATCTCGGGCCGCCGGCCGCCGACGAGATCGGCGAGAATGCGCCCCGTCGGCGCGCCGCCGCACAGGCCGAGGTGCCCGTGGCCGAACCCGTAATAGACGTTCGCATTCTTTATTGAATGCCCCAGCACCGGCAGCGAATCGGGCATCGAGGGCCTTCTTCCCATCCAGCGCGTCTTGTCCGCCGCGTGAACCTGCGGGAACATCCGGCGCATGTGCGTCTCGAGGACGTCCGCGCGCTGGTAGTTTGGCGGCGCGTAGATGCCCGCGAATTCCGCCTGCCCCGCGACGCGCACGCCCATCTCCATCGGCGTCACGAAGACCTTGGCATCGGACACGTGCACGGGCATCGGCAATTCCAGTGCCGGGTCTGTGTAGGTGACATGATAGCCACGCTCGGCCTCGATTGGCACCGGCTCGCCCAGCAACGCCGTGATTTCGCCGGAATGCACGCCCGCGCAAATCACGAGATTGTCCACGGGCATGCCGCCCGCATCGGTCTGCAGTGCCCGGGCACTGCCCTCGCCTACCTCGATGGCGAGCACCTTGCGCTGAACGATCCTGCCGCCGTCGCGCTCGAACTGCGCGGCGAGCGATTTGGTGAGCCGCTCCGGATTCGTCACAAAGCCCTGGTTGAGCACGTGGACTGCGCACGCGTAGTTCGGCGCGAGCTGCGGCATCAACGCGCGAATGCCCGCAGGATCGAGCAGCGCTGTCTCGACGCCCCGCTCGCGGCGCAGCTGCCAGACGAAGGCGTCCTTCCGGTAGTTGTGCTCGCTCTCGTAAGCCACCAGGTAGCCGCTGCGTCGGATGAGATCCGCGCACCCGGCGTAACGCGCGAGGTCTTCGTAGCATTCCACGGTAGGCTTGATGAGCGCGGACAGCGCGTCGGCGCCGCGCGCGACCCGCTTCCGGGTAGCGCTGGCGAGGAACCGCAGCAACCACGGCATCGCTCTGGGCAGATGAGACCAGCGAACAGTCAGCGGCCCCAGCGGGTCGGTCAAGTAGGCCGGCACCTTGGCGAGTATTCCGGGAACCGCCTGCGGCACGCATCCGGCGCTATTCAGCATGCCGGCGTTGCCGAACGAGCAGTATTCTCCGACAGGGTCGGCGGTGACGACCGTCACCTCGTGGCCATCGCGGCGCAGGTAACACGCGGTGGCGATGCCCACGATCCCCGCTCCAATTATGGTGACCTTTTTCATGCCGTGACCGGTGACCAGTGACCAGTGACCCGTATCCAATCAGCGCAAAAACCCATGAATGGGATCAAGAACATTGGCTGCAAATGATTACGGCTGAAAAGCGGAAGGCCGAAACCAGAAGCGAAGAGAATAAGATCGGCCAGCCTGCCGAATTTGCGCTGGTCACTGGTCACGCTTCCGGAACAGTGTCGATTATATCCGCGTGCCCCGCGCAATCAAAACGGGGCGGCGAGCGGCATGCGGCCGACGATTGACCGCGGACTTGCGGAACCCTTCCGCTCGTGCGAGTCTCACATCAGCTGCCCGAGTTTCCGCGGCAACCAGGCCCAAAAGCGGCTGAATGCTTCAGTCCACATTCTTTTTTGCATGGGTTCCTTCATTGGCAATTGTGGGGCGCCCCCGGCCTCGAAGGTCGGCGGCGTTCCTCGTGCTTCAGAGGCAGGTGCACCATGAGTCGGGTTAGCGGCAAGTTCACCATTTCACTGGCCGTTGCGCTCTTGATCACCGGGGCGGTCGGCTGGTTCCTGTTTGAACAGCTCGACCAGCAGGATCGGACCCCGGTCCGCGGCAAGCGGACGGTGAGAGCGGTGCCTGTAGAGGTCGCCCCGGTGCAGCGCGGGCCAATGAAGCTCGAGCGGACTTTCAGCGGCGCGCTCGAGGCCCGGGCGCAGTTCGTCGTCGCGCCGAAAGTGGGCGGGCGCGTCGAGCGCATCTACGTCAATCTCGCCGACACGGTCGAGAGAGGCCAGGTGGTGGCGGAACTCGACAACGACGAGTATGTGCAAGCCGTGGCGCAAGCCCGCGCGAATCTGGAAGTGGCAGAGGCCAACGTGGCCGGCGCGAAGAGCGCGCTGGATATTGCGACGCGAGAGCTGGAGCGGACGAGGAGGCTCAGGGAACGGGGCATCGCTTCGGAATCACAGTTCGATGCCGCCCGCGCGAACCACCTGGACAAGAAATCTCAGCTCGAAGTGACCAAAGCGCTTGTGAACCGGGCTCAGTCGGCGCTGAGGAGCGCGAACATCCGCCTGGGATATACGAAGGTGACAGCAGGCTGGGGTGATGCCACCGAGCGACGCATCGTGGCGGAACGCTACGTCGACGAAGGCGAGACCGTGGCCGCCAACGCGCCGCTGCTGCGCATTGTCGAGATCGACCCTGTCACCGCCGTCGTCTTCGTTACAGAGCGGGACTACGCGCTTCTGAGCACGCACCAGCCCGCCGTCTTGAGCACCGATGCCTTTCCCGGCAAGCGGTTCGAAGGGCGAATCGAGCGCATCGCCCCGATTTTCCGGGAGGCCACCCGGCAGGCGCGGGTCGAGCTCACGGTCGCGAACAGGGAGCTGCTGCTCAAGCCCGGCATGTTCATCCGCGCCACAGTCGTGCTGAACCGGGTCGAGGACGCAACCTATGTCCCGGAACAAGCGCTCACCCTGCGCAACGGCGAGAGCGGCGTTTTTGTCGTCAACGCCGATGGGCGCTCCGTCACGTGGCGCAAAGTGAAGACAGGGATTCGCGATGCCGGACGCGTCCAGGTAAGCGGTGAAGGCGTCTCGGGCAAAGTCGTGGTTCTGGGCCAGCATCTGTTGAAGGACAAATCGGCGATCACCATCGCCGACGAGGCCGCGGCGGCCTCGGGCGCGCCGCGCAAGCGCCGATGAGTCTGACCGAAATAAGCGTCAGGCGACCGGTTCTCATGGTCATGACGACGCTGGTCGTCGTCATTCTCGGGCTCGTCTCCCTGACACGGCTCCAGATCGACCTGTTGCCGAGCATCGAGCTGCCCACGCTGACCGTTCGCACGGGATATCAGGGGGCCAGCCCGGTGGTGATGGAGCGCCTGGTCACCCAGATCGTCGAAGAGATCGTGGCAACCGTGCCGGGCGTCAAGGAGATCGTCTCTGAGTCATCGGAGGGCAATAGCAGCGTGCGCGTGAGCTTCACCTGGGGCACCGACATCGATGCCGCGGCGGTCGATGTCCAGGCAACCCTCCAGAACGAGCTGAGCGAGCTGCCGGACAATATCACCGGGCCTCGCGTCGTCAAGTTCGACGTCGACAGTTTCCCGGTGGTGCTCATGGGCATCTCCAGCAGTCTCGATCCGGTAGAGCTGACGGAACTCATCGAGGACCAGATTCGAAATCGGTTCGCCCGCATTCCCGGCGTGGCCCAGGTCGATCCATGGGGCGGCTTCCACCGCGAGGTGCGCATCGAGCTCGATCCCGACCGTCTCCGGGCGCTGGGACTGCCACTCGACCAGGTGTTGCGCGCGATCCGCGATGCGAATCTCGACATGCCCGCGGGGAAAATCGAGCAAGGTCAATACCAGGTGACGCTGCGCGCCCCTGCCGAATTCACGAATATCGACCAGATCCGCGATACCGTGATCGCCCAGCGCGAACGGGCCGTGGTGAAGATCGGCCAGATCGCCAAGGTCAAGGATACGTATCGCAAGCTCGAACGGATCATTCGCGTCAATGGTGAACGCGGCCTGCGGGTGGCCATACGCAAGCAATCCGGGGACAACACCGTGGAAGTCGCGAAACGGGTGCTCGCCGAGATCGACGCCGTCAACCGGGCTTTTCCCCAACTCAGAATCATTCCTGTCATCAACCAGGGTAATTTCATCGAGCGCTCGATCAGGAACGTCGCGCAATCGGTGCTCTACGGGAGCCTGCTGGCCGTCCTGGTGCTGCTCTTCTTCCTGCGCAACCTGCGTACCACCCTGGTGATCTCGCTGGCTATCCCGATTTCGGTCATCGCGACCTTTGCCCTGCTCTATTTTGGCGGATTTACGCTCAATCTGATGACTCTGGGCGGTCTCGCGCTCGGCGTGGGCATGATGGTCGACAGCTCGGTCGTCGTCATGGAAAACGTCTTCCGGCGCCATCAAGAGGATCGCGAAACACCGCGGGTGGCCGCCGTGCAAGGCACGCGCGAGGTCGGTGGAGCGATCATCGCCAGCACCGTGACGACGCTGGTGATCTTCCTGCCCTTGATTTTCCTGCGAGACGTCACCGGCGTGCTGTTCAAGGAGCTCGCCTATGTGATCATGTTCTCCCTGTTCTGTTCGCTGCTGGTGTCCCTCACCCTGGTGCCCATGCTGGCCTCGAAGCTTCTCGCCCAGCCGCACGAGCGCCCGACTGAATCTGCGCGCTGGAAGCAACGGTTGCTGCGGCGGACGGAGGGCTGGCTTCGCCGGCTCGAGAATGGCTACCGCGATCTTCTTCGCTGGTCGCTGCGCCACCGCTCGGCCGTGTTGTGGGCGGCGATCGCCCTCTTCGGAAGCAGCCTGCTGCTCGCGCCGATGATCGGTACCGAGTTCCTGCCGCCGAGCGATGAGGGAGAGGTGCGCGTCACCGGCGATATGGAGCCAGGCACGCGCCTGGAGCTGGTCGACGAGCAGACGCGCAAGGTGGAGAAAATCGTCTACGACGCAGTTCCCGAAACCGTCTCGTCGGTGGTCACCGTCGTCACATCGAGCCGTCGCGCCGGCGGCGCCTCACAGGGGCAAATTCGCCTTTCATTGGTGCCGGCGGCGCAGCGCAAGCGCTCCAATTCCAGGATCGCCAGCGATTTGCGCCGGCGACTTGACGGAAAGATCGCCGGGATGAAGGTCCGCACGCGTGCACCGCAGGGGCAGTTCCTGCTCGAACGGCTGCTCGCCAGCGAGGAAGGGGTGGTTGTGGAGGTCCGCGGTTTCGACCTCGACACGCTCGACGCGCTCTCCCGGCGCATCGTCGAGTCCATTACCGGCGTCGCCGGGATAACCGACGTCGACATCAGCCGCAAGGCAGGCATCCCGGAGCTCGGTATCCGCGTCGACCGCGAGAAGGTCGCCAATCTGGGACTGAGCGTGCGTGACGTGACCGGCGTGATAGAGACCGCCATGGCGGGCTCCGAGGCAGGCGAGTACCGGGTCCGGGGCAACTCGTACCGGATACTCCTTCAGCTCGAGGATGCCGAGAGGCGCTCGCTTGACGAAGTCCTCGACCTCACGCTCAACACGGAGTCCGGCGAGCAGGTTGCTTTGCGCAATCTGGTCCAGGTTGCGCGGGACCGCGGCCCCATACTGATCGACCGCAAGGACCAGCAGCGCCTGGTGTCCATACGGGCCAACGTGGCCGGGCGCGATCTGGGCTCGGTCGCGCGCGATGTCCAGGCACGGCTGGACCAGATCGCGCGGCCAACCGGATATGACCTTCGGATCGCCGGCAACTTCGAAGAACAGCAAAAGGCGTTCCGCGAGCTGTTGATCGCCCTCGCTCTGGCTCTGATCCTGGTCTACATGGTGCTTGCTTCCCAATACGAGTCGCTACGCGATCCTGTTGTGGTCATGGGGTCGGTGCCGCTCGCGGCAGTGGGCGTACTGCTCATCCTGTTTCTGACCGGCACCACGCTCAATTTGCAGTCCTTCATCGGCTGCATCATGTTGGGCGGCATCGTCGTCAATAACGCCATCCTGCTGGTGGATCAGGCGGGGCAGTTGAGGCGCGCGGGATCCAACGCGCGCGACGCGGTGGCGGAAGCCGGCCGCAGGCGTCTGAGGCCAATCCTGATGACCACCCTGACGACCATTCTTGCGCTGCTGCCGCTCGCGCTGGGCATCGGAGAGGGCGCGGACGCCCAGGCGCCGTTGGCGCGGGCAGTGATCGGAGGCCTGACGGCTTCGACCCTGGTGACGCTGGTGCTGATCCCGGTGGTGTACGCGATGTTCTACGGTGGGCGGGCGAAAACCGCGTGATCCTCCATCGAAGGACCGCGGCAAAGGCGCTTGTCATGGCGCATCCCGCGCGCATTCTTCATCCGTATAGAAGCAGGCGCTGCGGTTATTGCCTCGCCGGACGAGGTGCATCAGGTGGCCAGCAGCTCCCAGGTGCGCGTGGCGAGGCGTCGGGTCGGTAAACGCGTCGCGTTCTGATTGTTTGCCCTTCAGCGCGCTACGCTTGACGGCAATAGACGAACGACTCCAAAAACCGTGGTCTGTGCCCTATTGCCTTATCTTCCAAAAGTCACACTGGCTCCCTATATCCGGTTACCGACATTGACAGATACCCACCCGATAAAAAAACCGGAACTTATTCCACAACGTCCTTAAGGTTTTTTGATAGCATGGCCTGTATTCGGTCTAATAATTAAAACATTCGTTTTGTGACCGAGGTGGAGTGAGGGAAACACGGTGCTGAACGCTAACGCCGTCGCGGCGGTGCGCCAATTCACCTTTACGCTCGTATGCTCGAGCGCGCTCGCCTGGGCTTCAGTCGCCAGCGCCGCCGATGACATCAGGCTAGGCGGGACGGGCGGCGCGCTGGGGACCATGCGCTTGCTGGCAGACGCCTACGAAAAGTTCGACCGGGGGGCCAAACTTTCCGTGTTGCCGAGCCTGGGCAGCGGCGGAGGCATCAAAGCCCTGCTGGCTGGTGCGATCGAAATCGCGGTCAGTTCCCGCGCGTTACAAGACGCGGAGCGATCCCAGGGTGCGATGGCGCTCGAGTACGCTCGCACCCCTTTTGTCTTCGCAACCGCGGCTGCGACCAAGGTCACCGGAATCAATATCACCGACCTTGCCGGAATCTACAGCGGAAAAATCCGGAACTGGCCTGATGGCACCCGAATCTGGTTGGTGATGAGGCCCGAGAGAGATTCCGACAGCGCTCTCATCAGAAACATTTCAGCAGAGGTCAGAGCGGCGTTGGCCAAAGCGCGCGAGCGTCCCGGTTTGTTCTTCGCAGTGACTGACCAGGAATGCGCCATGGTGCTCGAAAAACATCCCGGCTCGTTCGGCCCATCCACCCTGGGACAGATTCTGGCCGAGAAAAGAAAATTAAAAGCGCTGCGCATCAATGACGTCGAGCCCAGCGCACGTGCCCTGGCAGCCGGCCGCTATCCCTACTACAAGTCGCTCTTCATCGTCACGACCTCGAAGACGCCGCAAGCCGCACGGAGGTTCATCGCTTTCGTGCAATCGAAAGCCGGACAGGACATCCTCGGCCAGACCGGGCACGTCGTGCCACCTTTCGGGCCCACCGCTCATGCCCCGCGGTAGGACATCTCCGCACCATATCGTCACGATACTTGCAATCGTGATTTCCGCCACGATCGCGGTGGTAATGCCCGCCGGTTACTTTGCGGTAGTCTACAGCAGCGTCGACGCGTCTCTCCAGATTAAGGCCGATGTCAAAGCGGCCAACATGTCGAGCCTGGTACACGCGACCCCGAAGCTGTGGCGCTTCCAGGAACACCGCCTGGAGGAAATACTTGCACGTCGGCCGATCCGGCTGCGGGACGAAGCCGCACGCGTCTTTTATCAGGACGGCACCCTGATCGCCCAAAGCGGACCTGACGTGCGCTGGCCGTTCCATATCCACACGGCTCCGATATACGACGCCGGCGAAGTCGTGGGCATGTTGGAGATCCGGCATTCGCTCGTCGATGTCGCGCAGAATACGCTCATCGTCGCTTTGTTCTCCATCGGCCTGGCTGTCCTGGTATTCGTTACGCTCCGGGCATTGCCGCTGCGCGCACTGAATCGCGCCACTGATGCGCTCGTGCGCGAAAAAGAACGCGCGGTCGTGACTCTCGACTCCATAGGCGATGCGGTGATAACGACCGATGCACGGGGGCATATCGAGATGCTCAACCCCGTGGCCGAGAATCTTACCGGCTGGAGGGAGACGGAGGCCCGCGGGAAGCCGCTCGCCGAGGTATACGTTCTCAAGAATGCGCTGACCGGAAATATCGTGGAATACCAGCTGCCTCAGGCACTGAGCGAGCACCACATCGTGCCCGCTGCCAATCATACGGTGCTCGTCAGGCGCGACGGCAGCAGCATCGCGATCGAGGACAACGCGGCACCCATTTACGGGACAGAGGGGGCTCTGCAGGGAGGCGTGCTGGTGTTCCGCGATGTCAGCGCTGCGCGACAGCATACGGAGCGCCTTTCCTGGCAGGCGAGCCATGACGCGCTTACGGGGCTCGTCAACCGCAAAGAGTTCGACCTCCGCCTCGAAGAGGCCGTACACAGCGCGCAGGCGGACGCGAAGAATCACGCGTTATGCTATATCGATCTGGATCAGTTCAAGGTGGTAAACGATACCTGCGGCCATATTGCCGGGGATGAGCTGCTGAAACAGATCGCGCTGCTTCTGAAGTCAAAGGTACGCGCTGCGGACACCTTGGCACGCCTTGGCGGGGACGAATTCGCGGTGCTTTTTGAGGACTGCTCGTTGGGCAAAGCGCAGGAGATCGCACATCAGCTCCTCGAGCAGATCCGAACCTTCCGGTTTGTTTGGGCAGACAAAGTCTTTACTGTCGGCGCCAGCATGGGCATCGCCGCTATCACGCAGTCCTCCGGTAACGCCCGCGACATCGTGGGCATCGCGGATGCAGCGTGCTACAGCGCCAAGGAAGCGGGTCGCAATCGCATTCACATTTTTCGCTACAGCGGCGCGGAACTGAGCGCGCGCAATGAACAGATGAACTGGGTCTCGCGTCTGATGCGGGCACTGGAGCAAGACAGCTTTCGCATCTACGGCCAGTCGTACCTGGCGCTCTCGGAAGGCACCAAGCCCGGCACGTACGTCGAACTGCTGCTGCGCCTCGTTGATGGCAAGCGAGACATCGTCCCCCCCGCTTCGTTTGTTCCAGCCGCGGAGCGCTATGGCCTTATGCCCGCGGTGGACCGATGGATGGTGTCGCACGTGTTTCAGGCCTATCGTGAACTTTCCGGCAAGTTTGGACCGTCAGCCATCTTCGGGATCGATCTTTCAGGCACATCCCTGAGCGACGAGACATTTGCGGATTTCGTGATTGCACAAGCCAAACAGCACGGTCTGCCGCCGCAGGTGGTTTGCTTCGAAATTACCGAGTCGGTCGCGGTCAACCAGCTCCCCCATGCCGCCGCTTTCATTCGCGCATTGCGAGATGCGGGCTTCAGGTTCGCACTGGATCATTTTGGCCTGGGCATGAGCTCGTTCGGTTACCTCAAGAACCTGCCCGTGGACTACCTCAAGATCGACAGCAGCTTCGTAAAGGAAATCAACACCGACCCGGTCAGCCTGAGCATGGTGAGCGCCATCAATCAAATCGCGCACACCATGGGCCTGCGTACCGTTGCGGAATACGTCGATGACCCCGGGGTCCTTCAATCACTGCGCGATCTCGGCATTGACTACGCGCAAGGCTACCTCATCAGCAAACCGCAACCGCTGTTCGCGATGGCAGGCGACGCGACCCCTGCCCATTCTCAGCGCCGCGCTGAAGTTAGTAAAGTCGGCCCCTGACGGAAATCAGCGGTGCCGGGGAACACCAGAAAAATACAAGGCGGGCTCGGCGCTTCATGGAGGAGGTTTCGCTGTTCATCCAGACCTTCCTTCAGCGCTCACGAAGCGAAAAACCCTACGCTGACCCCATCTACACCTCGCCCAGCTGTGTCCTTTCGCTCTCTGCAGGAAGATTGAAGCGGAAGGTCGTGCCGACGCCGACGACGCTCTCGACTTCCATCGAGCCGCCGTGCAGCTGCAATATCTTCTTGGCAATGGCAAGACCCAGGCCGGTGCCCGCCGGCCTGTCCTTTCGGTCCTTCTCGGTCCGATACCTGCGATCAAAGATCCTGGGCAGGTCCGCGGCTGAGATTCCCCGCCCGGTATCGGCAACCTGTGCCGAGACGGATTCTTGACCCGGAATGACCGAAAGCCGGATGGTCCCGCCCTCGGGGGTGTAGCGGATGGCGTTTTCGATAAGGTTCTCAAAGACGCGCTCGATCAAGCCGATGTCCGCCGCGATGTAGGGGGTATCCTGCGGAACGTCGCACTCGATCGTCAGCTTGCGGCGGTCTGCCTCGGGGCGGAATTTCTGGGCAACATCGTGCGCAATTTCAGCAATGGAGAACGATTCAAAATGGAGCTTGCGGTCGGCGCTCTCGAGTGTCGCAAGCTCGAACAAATCTCTGGTGAGGCGCCCCAGGTGTTCGCTGTGATTGAGCGCGAGTTGCAAATATCGGCGCTTTTCCGTTTCCGGGAGTTCCGCCTCTTTCATCAACAGGGTCTGGATAGCGCCGTGAAGGGAGGCGAGCGGAGTGCGCAGGTCATGTGAAATGTTGGCGAAAAGCTCGCGTCGCGAGCTGTCCGCGTTTTGCAGCTGCTTGATCTGGTCGACGATACGCTGCGCCATTTCATCGAACATGCGCCCGAGGCGGTCGATTTCATCGCCGGAGGTGTGAAACCATTGTTCTGGCACGCCTACCGGTCGTTGGAAACCATTGCTCCTCAGTTCATTCATCAACATGGCCAGTCGCCGCAGGCGTCGTGTGAGCCGGTGAAAATACAGCGCGCCTGCTGTGCCGATCAGCAGCAGGCTTACAGCGACGCCGCCAAGCGTGAGACGCAGAATGTAGCTGCGCTCGAACATCCCGGAAATGGTGTCGTAGGTTTCACCGCCCAGCACCACGTAGAGGTAACCCTGAAGGCGGCCGTCATCGAGGATGGGCGCTGCCGAGAAAACCTTGCGCCCCTCGAGATGCCGCGGA
The DNA here is from genome assembly GCA_001303585.1 of Betaproteobacteria bacterium SG8_41. Lineage (GTDB taxonomy): Bacteria > Pseudomonadota > Gammaproteobacteria > Burkholderiales > SG8-41 > SG8-41. The sequence goes on along the minus strand of LJTT01000058.1, from coordinate 3,078 downwards.
TCGTCGCCGCGGATCGGAAAACTTTCGTCCCCGGCCAGGAACGCCTCGACTGAGTCGATTGACACTCGCGCGCGCTTCACTTTGTTCGGCGGCGCCGAGTACGCGAGTATTTCTCCGCCCGGATCGAGGAGATAGACCTCGATCGCGGGGTTGACCTTCATCAAGCTCTCGAAGACCTGGTGCAGCGCGGCGGGATCAGCCTCGCCTCCCCGCATCAACTGCTGCGATTCAACGATATTGTTGGCAAGCGATCGGTTGAGGCTCTGGTTGATTTCCTGGATGTGAAAGCGGGTGGCAATAACTGTCAGCCCCGCGTAGACCATACTGGTGACGCCCAGCAGCACCACCAGTGCCGCAATCAACTTGTTGGCGAGCGTCCCGCGCACAGGTCTACTGCCGGAACTGATCGTTGAATTTGTAGCCCACGCCCCACACGGTCAGGACGTACTGCGGCCGGGTCGGTTCCCGCTCGATTTTCGAGCGCAGCCGGGTGATGTGCGAGTTGACCGTGTGCTCATAGTTGGCATGGCTATAGCCCCAGACCCGGTCCAGGAGCTGCGCGCGCGTATAGACCTGTCCGGGATTCATCGCGAAGTGCGCCAACAGCGCGAATTCCTTGGCAGTCAGATCGACGGGCTCGCCCGCAACGGTTACCGCGTGCTTGCCGACGTCGATGGCCAGGTCGCCGGCGGAAATCGCCTTCGAAGGCTGATGCCCGGGTTTGCACAACCCCTCAATCCGGCGAAAAACAGCTTTCACCCGCGCCACGAGCTCGGGCATGCTGAAGGGCTTCGTGATGTAGTCGTCGGCGCCGATTTCGAGACCGACCACGCGGTCGACTTCAGCCGATTTCGCGGTCAGCATGAGGATCGGCACGTAGCTCTCTTGAGCCCGCAGTCGCTGGCAGATCTCGAGGCCCGGCATGCCTGGCAGCATGAGATCGAGAATGATCGCGTCGAAATGGCCCGCCTGCGCCTGCTCGAACCCCGTTATCCCGTCGGATGCCAGGTTCACATCGCATCCAAGGTCCCCTAGATGCAGCGCAACCAAATCAGCAAGATCGCGATTATCTTCAATGACTAAGACGCGTCGAGCCATGCTCCCTCGTGGGATAGGATCCGGTTGTCAGTGCGTTTTCCACTATCGGCACAAGGTTATTACGAAAGAATCGCGCCACTGGATGCATTGGTGTTAAGCCGGCGCAGGATCGCGCCGCCCCCGGGCCTGATGAAACGAGGGAGCGTTGCGAGCTGGAATTGCCCCTGGCGCAAATCGCGAAGAGCGGGGTCAGACCGATCTGACCCCGTTTTTTCAATCGTTATCGCCGTTACAGAAACACAATTCTCCCGCAACAGAATCGCAACCTTTTTCTTTAATCATGGTGCCGCCTGCCCGCAGTCGTGACACAACGGTTGGTCACCAGGCTGTGGGCGGGCAAGAGCAACTGCCCAACGGAGGAAACACCATGAAAACCTTGATGAATGCCAGAGTAAGTCTCCCCCTGCTCGCCGGAATCGCCTTGATGTCGGCTGCATTGGCCCACGCGGGACCCATCTCGCTCAGTGCGGCTCAGATGGATTCGGTTGCCGCGGCTGGCGTCGAGAGAGTGGACGGGTTCGTATGCCCGGTCATCACGACGGAAAACGTGTTGCATAGCCCCAAGAGCGGGGCGCTCGGTATCGAAGGCTTCTACACCATCGGTGGCCCGGATGTCACGGTTCCTGTGCACGCCACGAATGGCGACGGCGCAGGTCATCCCGGCGGGCCGTTCTCGCAACCGGGTGACACGAACTACACGGCGATCTGGGGTTGCTGCCGGTAGCTACACGGCACACGAGTAAGGACCTCGCCGACTCTTGCATGACTGGCCCCCGCGGGTGCGCCGTTCTTCGGGGGCACCCGCGGCTCCCTCATTCGTTTCAATGGCCAAAATGCGCACAGTAATCGCCGTTACCGTTATCGCACTCTCGTTGGTGCCCGGGCCAGTCAGTGCCCTGGGTAGCGAGGTTACGCTGGCCGACGAAGCAGCACCACCCGTCCAGTCGTTGATAGAGCGGCGGTATCGGAATGTGGTTCGCCAGCAGTGGGAGCTGAGCTGTGCTGCGGCTGCCCTCGCAACCATACTTCGTTATCAGCACGGGCTTCCGGTCACTGAGCGCTCGGTTGCGCTCGGCCTGATCAATCGCAAGGAGTACCTCGCAAATCCCGAGCTTGTGCGGCTGCGACAGGGGTTCTCCCTCCTCGACTTGAAGCGGTTCGTCGACGCCCTTGGATACGAGGGCATCGGGCTCGGGCAACTCGCCTTCCCCGATCTCCTCGAGCGAGCACCGATTATTGTGCCGGGGCGCCACCTCGAAGAGCGTGCTGCTCGCCGATCCGGCCTTCGGCAACGTCACGATGTCGATCGCCAAGTTCGTCGATGGATGGATCGACTACCAGGACATAGGTCGCGTCGGCTTCGTCGTGACGAAATCGGGAAAGCTGGCGCCGCCCGGGCGATTGTCGGCACGGGCATTGGAATTCGTTGTGCCGCGATGATCACCGCATGCGTTCGAAAAGCGAGACAGTAATGCCGACGCATTTACAGCACATCCTCACCGCGTTCGTTCTGGTGGTCTGCACGGCGGGCGCTCACGCACAGGACGCGCGAGTCCAGCAACTCGAGCGCAATCTGCAGGAACGGGACAAGGTCATCACCGAGCTTCTGGAGCGAGTCGACGCGCTGGAACGGCGGATCGGTGTGCAGCGGCCCGTAACCGGAACCGCTGAGGCCTCGGAACAGGATGTGGCGCCGCGCAACGAAACAGACCTTGCACGGAAATCCAAACGCGCCCCGGGAACCGTCGTTGTCGAAGAGGGAGCAGCGGAGCGAGCGCTCGAGCGCTCGTTGACACGGGCAGGAGCACTGCTGCTGCCGTCCGGTATCCTGGAAGTCGAGCCTGGCATCACCTACGCCCGTCGTGAAGATGCTGCTCCCCGCTTCGTTACGTCAGGGGGAACGACATTCGTCGGTGAGACAGAACTCAACGCCAACAGCCTGACCGCGAACCTGGCGCTGCGCCTCGGACTGCCCCAGGA
>LJTT01000134.1 GCA_001303585.1 Betaproteobacteria bacterium SG8_41 | reverse complement strand
ACGGTGTCGATGAACATGTACTCGCGGGCGCGAATCCGGTTCACGCGCTCGAACATGGGATCGTTGTCGGCCGGCAATTTTCTGACCTGGAAAAATCCCTCGCCGTCCTTGGCCAGGTAATCGCCGAAGGCGTGAGGCGCCACGCTGCCCGCGAATTTGAGGAACGCGAGCTGACGGATCGCGGTCAGCTCTTTCGAGCTCAACTGCCTGCGATAGGCAAGCATGTCGTTCGCCACCCGGTTATAAAGATCCTGGTACGGATCGCTGTCCTTTTTGTCGAGCGCCTCATAGCTCTTCTCGGTGACCTCCGCCTCGTACTCGTTGTGGAACCAGAGCCGCCCCGTGGCATCGATGACCTTGATTGCGACCCTCAGCGTCTCGCCGTTCGATTCGAGCAGCGTGCCCGAGACGCTGACGTCCACTTCTTCCGCCCGTGCCGGCAGGACGCGCACGGCGCCCCACTGGCCTGTTTCCTGCAAAGTCTTTTTGAGGTGGAAGGGGATGTATCGGGCCTCGGCTTCCAGGATCTTCGGATGGGTGCCTTCTTCTTTTGCCGTTTCGGCGTCGAGCTCCACGGTCTTGAGGACCTGAATGCCGACGTCGAGCAGGCTCGCCTCCGGCGGGACCGCGTTGGCGCGGATTGCTTCGGTGGGCGACACGCTTTGCCTGGCAGGCCCGGTCGCGCAGCCGTAGAGCCCGAGCGGCCCGAGCAGCGCCACGAGCAACCCCAGCAATGGCCGCGCCGCGCTCATCCTTTCGTGCCTGCTTTGTACTTGCGGTACTCGTCCCAAAGCTTCTCCCTCAGCTCGGGATCGGCCTCGGTCTCGGCCGCCCTGCGAATCTGGCGCGCCACGATGTCATCGTCGCTGCCGTCCCCCACATCCGGCGGCCTTGCGGCCGTGGGACCTGCCGCACCGGGATCCGTGCCTTCGATTCGGCCGCCCGGCGAACCCGGCCCCTTACCCGATGGCCGGGGATCTGCGCTGCCCTCGTGCGAGGCGCTCACGCCGGTCGCGCTCGTTTCGTCACCGCCCGACTTCTGCGCTCTCGTGCCCGCGGCTCCGCCGTTCGATTCCGCCCCATATCCGCCGGCGGATGCTCTCGTCGGCGCCCGCGCACGTGCCTTGCGCGCTTCCTCGAGCAGGAGTTGATCAAATTCCGCAAGCGAGCCGCTCAGCTTCGCATCCAGTGCAGCGACTTCTTCGGCATGCGTGGCGGCCGCTGGGGCACCGCGGCCTCCTTTTCCGCCCGCAGGCAAACCCGCGGGCAGCACTTCGATCGCTTGCTCCAAAGATCGGACGCGCTCGCGGTTCAGTTCTACCAGGTCGCGCACGCGCGCGAGGTATTTATCGAGACGCCGTCGCTCCTGCGGCGCGGTGGCCGGGTCCGAGCGCGCGGCGTCGGCTCGCTCGGATACACGCGCCAGTACTTGCTCGCTGATGGCGAGATCATGACGCGCCTTAGCCAACTCGCTTCGAGGGTCGGCTTGTGCGGGGGCCGCCAGCATCGCAAAACAAAGCGCGGCCGCGCCAACGCGCCACAATGCAATCCGCAGGCGCTCCCATCGGTGACAAAAATCAGGCATCTCAGGCCGGCGCCCGGTGCCAGCGCCACGGGGCCGGCGCCGAGCACAACTTAACCTTCTAATAATATTGAACATTACGTGGCCGTCCCGCTGCGCTCCGCGCCCCTAAATGACCGCGGATCGGTCTCATTTCCGAGCGTCACTCGAAAAAACATTATAGGCAGGCGCGGCCCGCTGTGGGTAGGACAAATGCCTGCAGAAAGAGTGCCTTCCGGAGAGCGGGCTGTTTCATTAAACACGAAACAGGGCCTACGGTCGCCAACCGAAAAAAAAGAGAAACAGGATTGAAAAGAAATGCGCCGGCCTCCCTGCGCTGGTCATGACTCGTTTCGTTTGGGTCCGAAGTCTATTTCGATGACCACGCGAAATTCAAAGGGTTGCCCAAACCCGCCTCTTTCGCGTGTAATTGCGCCGATGTCCCGTCCACGTCTGATCGCGTGCCACGAGTGCGATGCGCTGCAACGTCAGGTCCGGCTCGAGCCGGGGCGCCGGGCGCGCTGCGTGCGCTGTGGCGCGGTGCTCTACCGACGGCCCAAGGGCGGCCTGGACGACACTTTCGCCTGGACCCTTTCCGCGGCCGTCCTGCTCGTCGTGGCGAATGCGTTTCCGGTGGTCAGCCTCGAAGTCCAGGGCCAGGAGACGCATGCGACGCTGTTTGCCGCGGCGCAAGCCCTGCACGGCCAGGGCATGACGGCGGTCGCCGCGCTCGTCCTCGCAACGCTCATCGTCGCGCCAGCGCTCGAGCTTGGCGGGCTCTTGTACCTTATCGCGCCGCTGCGCTCGGGCCGCGTAGCTGCGGGCTTTGCGACCCTGTTTCGACTGGTGCACGCGCTGCGCACGTGGCAGATGTTCGAGGTGTTCATGCTCGGCATCTTCGTGTCGCTGGTCAAACTGTCGCACCTGGCGAGTGTCGTGCCGGGCCTGGGCCTGTGGGCATTCTTCGGGCTGATGTTTGCAGCGGTGGCTGCTGCTGCCTCCTACGACGAACACGAAGTCTGGGACCGCGTCGAGGCGATTCGAGAGAGAAGTTTGCTCGACACGGCAACGGCGGGGGCGGCGCGATGACGGCCTTTACGCTGACCGCAGCGAGTCAGGGGCTCTGTGGGTGCCACGCGTGCGGGTTGGTCAGCCGGCTCCCGCTCCAGGCGCCGGAAAGCCGCTGTCCGCGTTGCGATGCGGCGATGCATATTCGCAAGCCGAACAGCATCGGGCGCACCTGGGCGCTCATCATCGCTGCCCTCATCCTCTACGTTCCGGCGAATGTCCTGCCGATCACCGTCACCCGCTCGCTCTTCGGAGTTCAAAGCGATACCATCATGAGCGGCGTCGCCTATTTCTGGAATACGGGTTCCTACGATCTTGCAATCATCATATTCACGGCCAGCGTGTTCGTGCCGCTTGCCAAGCTGCTGGCGCTGTCATTTCTCACGCTGCTGGCTCAGCGTCACGTCAGCTGGGATCCGCTGCAGTGCGCCAAACTCTACAGGATGGTCGAGTTCATCGGCAAATGGTCGATGCTCGATATCTTCGTCGTCGCCCTCCTGGCAACGCTCGTTGATTTTTCCGCGCTTGCCGCGATCTCGGCCGGCCCGGGCGCCATTGCGTTCGGTGCGGTCGTGGTAATCACGATGTTCGCGGCGATGACTTTCGATCCGCGCTTGCTCTGGGATTCGAGCGGTATTGAAGTCAGACAGGGGCGCGCGAGTGGCTGAAGGCGTGCCGGAAGCCGAGTTGACGGATATCCCGGAGGCGCGCGCCGAGTCGAGGCCGCGCCGCAGGCTGCCGCTCGTCTGGATCGTGCCGCTCGTCGCGGTGCTCGTGGGCGGCTGGCTCGCGGTGAAGACGATTCTGGCTCAGGGTCCGACGGCGACCATCACCTTCCGCACCGCAGAAGGGCTCGAAGTTGGCAAGACCAAGATCAGGTTCAAGGATGTCGAGATCGGGGTGGTGAAGGACATTAAGCTCTCACCCGATCACACGGGTGTGATCGTCACCGCCGAGTTTGCGAAGAGCGCCGAGGATTTCCTTGTTGCGGATTCGCGTTTCTGGGTCGTGCGGCCGCGCATCTCCGGGGGCGGAGTCTCGGGATTGGGCACCTTGTTGTCGGGTGCCTACATCGGCGCCGATGTCGGGAAATCGGAGGAGCCGCGCGAGCAGTTCGTCGGGCTCGAGGTGCCACCGATCCTGACCGCGGGCTTGCCGGGACGGGAGTTCATCCTGCGCGCCGACGATTTGGGGTCCGTGGGTTATGGAACGCCGGTGTACTTCCGGCGCCTGCAGGTGGGCGAAGTCACCGCTTATGAGCTTGACCGGGAAGGGGGCGGCGTCCGCATCACGTTTTTCGTGCATGCGCCCTACGATCGTTTTGTAACCACCGAGACACGCTTCTGGCATGCGAGCGGAATCGATGTGGCCCTCGACGCATCCGGCATTCGGGTCGAAACACAATCGGTGGCCTCGATCCTGTTGGGGGGCATTGCGTTCGGCGCGCCGCCGAATGCGCCGGCGGGAAGTCCTGCGCCGGCTCTTTCCGCGTTCAAGCTGTCGGCAAACCGGGTCGATGCCTTCACGAAGGAAGACGCGCGAGTCAATCACTATGTGCTGCTGTTCCGCGAATCAGTGCGGGGGCTGCAGATAGGCGCGCCGGTGGATTTCCGTGGCATTATCGTGGGCGAGGTCGTGGGCATCAGCGTCGATTACCAACCGGAATCCGAGCGCCTCGATATCCCGGTGGAAATCCGCTATTTCCCCGATCGGATGTTGTTCCGGCTGCGCGAGAAGCGCGCTGCCCCAGCGCCGGAGGAGTCGCGACGAGCGCTCGACCGATGGGTCGCGCGTGGTTTCCGCGGCCAGCTGCGAACCGGCAATTTGCTGACCGGCCAGAAGTACATTGCCCTCGATTTTTTCCCCGATGCGTTTTTCCCCGATGCGCCAAAGGCCGAGGTCGACTGGGACAAGCCCATCCCTGAAGTGCCGACGCTGGCGGGCGGCTTCGAGGAACTGCAATCGATGCTGACCCGCATCGCCGCGAAACTCGACAAGCTGCCGTACGAGGAGATTGCCAACGACCTGCGCACGGCCCTGCAATCTCTCGACAAGACATTGAAAGGCGTCGATCAGCTGGTTGAGCGCCTGGATACTCAGGTTGCGCCGGAGCTCAAGGCAACCCTGGAGGATGCGCGCCGCACGTTATCGGCTGCCGAGAAGACACTGTCATCGATCGATCGCACCGTCGCGCCTGACGCGGCGCTTGCGGTGGAGGCGCGTCAGGCGTTGCGTGAGATCGGCCGCGCGGCGGCCGCGCTGCGCGCGCTGGCCGACTACCTCGAACGGCATCCCGAGTCGCTGATCAGGGGCAAGGAGGTCCAGCAATGAGTCCAGTGCGCGTCGTGCTGATCGCGCTGATCGGAGCAGCAGGGCTTGCTGCGGGTTGCGGAACCACGCCCGAGCCCGCCTTCTACACGCTTGCCACGGAGGCGGGCGGAGCAAGCGCGCAGATGCCGGCGATCAGCGTCATCGTCGGGCCGGTCACGCTGCCGGAGGCTGTCGATCGCCCTCAACTCGTGATCAGTGCCGCCGGCAATCGAGTTCAAATCGAGGAGTTTCACCGCTGGGCAGAGCCGCTCAAGACAGGAATCTCCCGCGCCGTCGCCATGCATCTCGGCCGGCAACTCGGCACCTCACGCGCGGGGATTTTTTCAGATGTCACGATTGGTGATCCGGACTACCGCGTTCTGATCGACATGCAGCGTTTCGAGTCGCGGCCTGGCGAGGCCGCGACGGTCGAAGCGTTGTGGACGGTGCGCTCGCGCGACGGCCGGGACCGAACGGGGCATACCCTTGCGCGTGAGGCCGTCACGGATGGCAGCTACGATGCGCTGATCGCCGCGCATGGCCGCGCGCTCGCCTTGGTGAGCAGGGACGTCGGAGATGCGATCCGAATGCTTCAGCGCTGAAGCGCCAGGCTGACAGTGGTCGGATCTGCGAGATTGGATTGGAAGAGTCGGGACGCGCCGGCGCGCGTTCTGTCCTTGCGTCGGTTATAAAAAGACAGGAGGAAGGACCATGACAGGCTGCCGCTGGCAGGCTTTAGTATTTTCGATGATTGTATTTTTGGTGCCCGCGGCGTACGCCGATCAAGTCGTGCTCGCCAACGGCGACCGGCTGACGGGCAAGGTCGTCTCGAAGACGGACGACACGCTGACCTTCGAGACCGAGTACGCCGGAAAGCTCGAGATCCGCTGGAAGGACGTCGTGTCCATTGCGACCGATGCGCCCGTTACGGTCATGTCGGCCGACGGCAAGCTGGAAAAGGGACGGCTGCAGCGTACGGAGTCGGGCGGTCTTGAGCTCGTTTCGGAGGAGGGTGCGCGCGGAGTGCGCCTGACGGAAATGGATCACATCAACCCGCCGCCTCACGTTGCCGGCACCGGGGTAACGTACTCGGGAAGAGTCAGTCTCCTCGCCAGCGCCTCCAGTGGCAACACCGACGACGCTCGGCTCTACGGGGAGGCCGATTTCAGGGCGCGGGCAAAGGCCTACAGCTACGGTCTCGACGTCCGGGCGGAGCAAAAGGAAGAATCCGGCGCGACGACGGCGCAGAACTATTATATGGGCGGACGCTACAATTACGTCATCGATGACGAGCGATTCGCGTACGTGCGCTCGTCCCTGGAGAACGATGAGTTCAAGGATATTCGCCTGCGCGGCACCTTGGGCGCCGGTCTGGGCTTCAACATTTTCGAAACCCGCAAGTCGCACCTCCGTGTTCTTGGGGGCCTTGAATTAGTTGCGGTCGACCGCAAGGACGGCGTCAGCGAATCCTTTCCAGCGTTCGGCTGGGGGGTCGATTATTCGCAGTGGTTCTGGGCCGACCGCTTCGAACTGTTTCACGACCAGAAGGGATTCGCAAGCTTGCAGGACAGCGAGAACATTTCGTTGAGGAGCAGGACCGGTGTGCGCATCCCCTTGGGATCCAGCCTCAGCGCCAACGCCCAGATCAATTTCGACTACGAGGGCGACCCCGGGCCCATCCGTGACAAGACGGATCTTCAGGTGTTGCTGGGGCTTGGGTACGATTTCTGACGTCGCTTGACCGAAAACGCGAGCGACGGAGCGTGACTGATAGATCGTATTTGGTGACCCGCGCGAACGATTCATTTGCGGCGCAGGTTCTTCACATTCGCGCTCTGTCAGTCCGCCATGTCTGTCACGCCCCGTCCGTCAAGCGTCATCAGTTGGGTTTGATGCCCAAATCCTTGATGATCCCGGCCCATTTGACGACTTCCGCATCGAAAAACGCCTGGAAATCGGCAGCGCTGCCGCCAATGGGTTCGGTGCCGTCCCTCAGCAACTGCTGACGCAGGTCGCGCAAGGCCCCGTTGATCTCGGCGTTGACGCGGTTGATGATCGGACGCGGCGTTCCAGCAGGCGCCATCACGCCCCACCAGCCGACGGACTCGAAACCCGGCAGCGTCTCGGCCACTGTCGGCACATCGGGCAGCACCGGCGAGCGCTTCGTGCCGCCAGCGCCGACGATCCGCACGCGTTTAGCGCGCACGTGGGGTATGGTCGTGGGGAAAGTGCCGAACATCCAGGTGATTTCACCGCTGATAAGCGCCACGGTCGCGGGCGCGCCGCCCTTGAAGGGAACATGGATCATCTTGACCTTCGCCATCGAGGCGAACAGCGCCCCCGCCAGATGCGTTGAGGTGCCAACCCCGCCGGAGCCGAAGGTAATCTCGCCGGGCCGCGACTTTGCCAGAGCGACCAGTTGGCGCACCGAATTCACCGGAAGCGAAGGATGCACGACCACGAGGTTGGGCGCTTTTGCCATGAGAATGACACGGTCAAGATCCTTTATCGTGTCGTAAGGCAGTTTCTTCTTCAATGTCGGGTTCACTGCGTGGCTTGTCGAGGCCATGAGCAGCGTGTAGCCATCGGCCGGCGCCCGGGCGGCAATGTCGGTGCCGATGATTGTGCCGCCGCCCGGGCGATTGTCCACGATCACCTGTTGGCGCAGCCGCTGGCCGAGTTTGATGCCCACGGCACGGGCCAGAATATCGTTGGGTCCGCCGGCGGAGAAGGGCACGACGATGCGCACCGGCTTGGCGGGATAGCTCTGCGCAAACGCCGCGCCTGCCGCGATGCAAGACAAACTTGCCGCAAGGTACAGTAGGGCGCGCGGTGCGTTGATATAATTCATGTTTCCTCCTGTGCGGATGCCTCGACGCCGTAATGGTATGGATTTGTTCGGCGAAGGAAAAAATACCATATCATCATTTGCTTGCAGGTGTCGACTCGGGGCGGCTGCAGCAGTTGAACCAGCATTCGATGGTTGCGCGCGCAGGGTTTGGAAAATTTACGCCGGGCTGCGCGATGTGGCCCAGGCATGCGATGCATCTTTACAGTCTTTGAAGGAGCCAGCCATGAATCGTATGAGGATCGCTCGAAACTTTGCGCTGATGATCGCGCTTGCCACCTTTACCGCGATTGGCGTGCAGCCCGACGCAGCGCTCGCAGCCGGCGCGCGTGAGCTGGAGCAGGATGCGCGCACCGCGCTCAATCGCCTTTATGGCAGCGCTCCCGCGGCGCGCTCGCTGTCCAAGCGCGCGAAGGGCGTCCTCGTCTTCCC
>LJTT01000057.1 GCA_001303585.1 Betaproteobacteria bacterium SG8_41 | reverse complement strand
TTCCAGTGGCCTGATTTTCCGCCCTTTTTCTCAAGGAGACGGATATCCTGCAGGCGCATGCCGCGATCGATGGCCTTGCACATATCGTAGACCGTGAGCAGGGCCGCCGCAACGGCGGTCAGCGCCTCCATCTCGACCCCGGTCCGCCCGATGGTGGCCACAACGACTTCGCAATCCACCGCGGAAGCCTTTCGATTCAGCTCAAATTCAACGCTGATGTTCGTGAGGGTCAAGGGATGGCAAAGCGGGATCAGCTCGCTCGCGCGTTTGGCCGCCTGAATGGCGGCGATGCGCGCCACTCCCAGGACATCGCCCTTCTTGGAGCTCCCGCGCGCGATTTTCCTCAGCGTGGCGGGCTGCATGCGAATGCGCCCCCCGGCGCGGGCGGTCCGCGCCGTCTCGCCCTTTGCGGCCACGTCGACCATGTGCGCCTGCCCGCGCGCATCAAAGTGGGTGAGCTTGTTCATGGCGGTTTCACCTCGGGGCCGAATGCAAACAAGTTAGGAACTCCTGCCCGGCAGAATTATCATAGCATCATGAGATTACATGGGTTTCTGGCGGCCCTGCTGTTTGCAACGGGCGCAGCGTCCGCCAGCGGTCTTCCCGAGCTTGGCGAAGTCTCGCAGGCGGGCTTTTCGCCAGCGCAGGAGCGCCAGCTCGGCGAAAGCATCATGCGTGAAATCCGCGCCGATCCGAGCTACTTCGATGACGCGGAAGCGACTGACTATATCAACGCCGTCGGCAATCGCATTGCGTCCCTTGCTCCGGGCGCGCGTCAGGATTTCGAGTTCTTTCTGATTCGCGACCCTCAGATCAACGCTTTCGCGCTTCCCGGCGGATTCATCGGGGTCAACACGGGGCTGATACTCGCTGCCCAAAGCGAGTCCGAGATGGCCGGCGTGGTGGCGCACGAGGTGGCGCACGTCACGCAACGCCACATCGCACGCATGCTCGCGCAGCAGGAGCAGAGCACGCTTGCCAACCTTGCGGTGCTGGCGGCGGCGATTCTTCTGGCGCGCGTGGATTCGCAGGCCGGACAGGCTGCGGTCATGTTCGGCCAGGCCGGGATTGTGCAGAGCCAGCTGAATTTCACGCGCGCGAACGAGCGCGAAGCCGATCGCATCGGCCTGCAGATCCTGGAGCAGGCGGAATTTGACCCGCGGGGCATGGCTGTGTTCTTCGAGCGGCTGCAGCGCGCCACGCGCATTTATGGGGCCGGCGCGCCTTCCTACTTGCGGACCCACCCGCTCGAGTACGAGCGCATTGCGGACATCCAGGGCCGCGTTGCGGCGCTTCCCTACCGGCAGGTGCCGGACAGCCTGGAATTTCAGCTGGTACGCGCCAAGCTCAAGGCGCAACTCGAATCGCCGCAAGACGCGGTGGCGTTTTTCACGGAGAGCCTCACCGAGCGCAAGTTCCTCAGTGAGGCAGCAGGGCGTTACGGACTGGCCCTCAGCCTCGCCCGCACCAAGAATTACCCCGCGGCACGGAAAGAGGTGGCGGCCTTGCGCAAGCTGGTGCCGGCCAACGCAATCGTGGAAACGCTTGCCTGCGGGGTGATGCGTCAGGCGGGCGAGGCTTCCGCCGCGCTGGCCTGCTATCGTGAGGCGCTAAAAACCTATCCCACGTATCGCGCGCTCGTCTACGATTACGCGGATGCGCTTATTGAGGCGCGACAGGCGCCGGCTGCACTCACCCTTATCGACGAACGGCTGAAGCTGATCAGCGGCGATTACCGCCTGTATCTGCTGAAAGCCCGCGCCCATGCTGCGCTCGAACAGCGTCTCGCTCAGCATTACGCGCAGGCCGAGGCCTACGCCCGCATGGGTGATATCGGCGCAGCGGTCGAGCAGCTCCAAATCGGCCTGAAGAGCGGCGATGGCGACTTCTACCAAAAATCGAGCGCCGAGGCGCGGTTGCGGGAGCTGCGTCGGACGCAACGCGATCAGCAACGCCAGGAGAATAAACGGTGATTCGGGAGTCGTGCAGCTTCCCGCGCGCCACTAGCGCTCAAGGGTGAGGGATCCCGGCAATCGTAGTGTAGATCAGTCCCAGGGCGCCGCAGCTGGCGATGACCGGCACGATCCCCACCCGGTAGCGAAAGAGGGCGACCGCGGCGGCAACGCCGAGGATGAGCACCGGCCATTCGAATGCACCGCTGAACGGCGCGGCATCCGACGCGCGCGGCCAAAGCACCTTCCACGCAAAGAACACCGCAAGATTGACAATGACGCCTACCACCGCGGCGGTGATGCCGGTGAGCGGTGCGGTGAACTTCAGATTGCCGTGGGTGGTTTCGATCAGCGGCGCGCCCGCAAAAATAAAAAGAAAACTCGGCAGGAACGTGAAGCATGTAACCACTGCGGCGGCGAGGCATCCCGCCAGCATTAAACTGTCCGCGCCAAGTAGCTGGGTGTTCCATCCGCCCACGAAGCCGACGAAGGCGACCACCATGATCAACGGTCCCGGTGTCGTTTCGCCCAATGCGAGCCCATCGATCATCTGGGTCGCCGTAAGCCACCCGTAATGCTCGACACCGCCCTGGTAGACATAGGGGAGCACGGCGTAGGCACCCCCGAATGTGAGCAGGGCCGCTTTGGTGAAAAACCACGCCATCTGCGCCAGAGTCCCGTCGAAACCGAAACGCGCAATCAGGAACGCGATCGCGGCTCCCCACAGCAATACGCCGGTCGCGCAGATGCGCGCGAGACGCTGCCAGGCGAAGCGCGCATGAGGCGGTGTCGGCGTGTCGTCATCGATCAACGAAGCCCCGTAGCGCCGGGCTACGGCGTCGTGGGCACCTCCGGCCGCGAACTTGTTCGGCGCGATGCGGCCACCGATGTAACCGATGACGCCGGCCGTGATGATGATCAGCGGAAACGGCGCGCCCAAGGCAAAAATTGCGAGGAACGCAACTGCGGCTATTGCCAACAGGGCGCCGTTCTTGAGCGCGCGCGCGCCGATGCGCCAGGCGGCGAACACGACCACGGCCGTGACCGCGGGTTTGACGCCATAAAGAACCCCAGCGACCGCTGGCGCGGTGCCGAAGGCCATGTAGATCCACGATAACGTAATCAGGATGAACAACGACGGCAGCACGAACAGCGTGCCGGCGATGAGGCCGCCCCGCGTCCTGTGCATGAGCCAGCCGATGTAGGTTGCGAGCTGCTGCGCTTCCGGTCCGGGCAACACCATGCAGTAGTTGAGCGCGTGCAGGAAACGCCGGTCCGAGATCCAGCGCCGCCGCTCGACGAGGTCCTGATGCATGATCGCGATCTGTCCGGCAGGCCCGCCGAAGCTGATAAAGCCGAGCTTGAGCCAATACCAGAAGGCCACGCCGAGCGAGACGGGCTGGGGCGGCCGCGCATCGTCGCCCGGCTCCTGCCCCTGGGCGCGTGGCGGGCTCGCGGTCATGGCTCCCATGGTAGCGACCAACCCGCGCCGCAGCCACTCGGCGCAAATGCGTGGATTAATGACGCGCCGAGGCGCGGTCGGAGAGCCGCCGCGCGTGTGGCTGTGATCCAGATCACGCCCGCGTATTTCAAGTTCCGCGCAAAATCATTGCGTTATGGTATTCTTTTTACATGGATATTTCCCGTGCTGACAGCTTCGCTCGCATGCCGCCTCCGATGCAGAAGATCGGCAAGTACGAAGTCATCAAGGAAATCGGTAAGGGCGCCACGAGCGCGGTGTACCAAGCTTACGATCCATTCCAGAATCGCCAAGTCGCGATCAAGCTCCTCTTTCCCGAAACCCTTGTCGACCAGGACCATGGGAAACGCTATCGGAAACTTTTCGTGACGGAGGCTTCGCTCGCGGGCAAGCTCTCGCACCCTCACATCGCGGCCATCTACGACGCCGTCGCCGACGATGATGCCAGCTACATCGTCATGGAGTACGTCGATGGCACGACGCTCGAGCAATATGCTCGGCACGACCAGCTGCTCCCGGTCAACAAGATCCTGGAAATTGCCTACAAGTGCGCGCGCGCGCTTGACTACGCCAGCAAACAGGGCGTCATCCACCGCGATATCAAGCCCGCCAACATCCTGCTGGCGGGCGAGGCGGACATCAAGATCTCGGACTTCGGTGCGGCGCTGACGCTCGCATCGCAGACGACGCAGGTCTCGGGCGTGGGCTCGCCGGCCTACATGTCGCCGGAGCAGGTCAAGGAGCAGCCGCTCACGCACCAGACGGACATATTCTCGCTCGGTGTCGTCATGTATCAGCTCCTGACGGGACGCCTGCCGTTCCAGGGCACCAACAATTACAGCATGATCTACCAGATCATCAACACCGATCCGGCGCCACCGAGCCGGCAGCGTCCCGGTATTCCCGGCAACGTCGACGCGATTGTCATGCGCGCGTTGAGCAAGAACACCGAGAACCGCTATCAGAGCTGGGAAGACTTCGCTGCGGACCTGGTCTCGGCAATGGGGGGCGAGGAGGTGGAGGACAGGGATTTTGCTGAGGCGGAAAAGTTCGACATGCTGCGCAAGCTCGACTTCTTCCAGCATTTCAGCGACGTCGAACTGTGGGAAGTATTGAGGCTTTCGCGCTGGCACAAGCACCAGCGCGACGCGGTGCTCATTCACGAAGGCGACATCGGCTCTTCGTTTTTCATTCTCGTCAATGGCGAGGTGAAGGTCGTCAAGCAGAACCGTCTGCTGAACGTGCTGAAGGCCGGCGAGTGCTTTGGCGAGATGGCCTACCTTGGCAAGCAGCGTTTCCACCGCTCAGCGAGCGTGGTGGCGCTCTCCGGGATCACGATCGTCGAGATTCGCGCGGAAACCTTGACCAAGGCCTCCGAGCTTTGCCGCCACCATTTCCACGGCGCGTTTCTCGAGCTGCTCGTGGATCGGCTGGCCATGGCGAACGTGCGGTTATCTCAGCTGCTCGCCGACCGGAACATCAGCATCTTCTGAGCGATCGTTGCGGGCCTTCGCGCCACGAGTCGAGCCGTCGCGAGAGTCGGCCTTGTCCCTCCGGGATGCCCGCCACGCTGACTATCATCGCGCCATCCCCGTCATGAACCCCCTGCGGGTATCGATTCCGAGCGCGCCGGTTGCGGCGCGAGGGCAAATGGTCGTAAATTGGCGGTCTATCGTTAACCCATTTGGCCGGATCTTATCTTTCAGGTGAGGGGGAAATGCAATTCGACAAAGAACTCGACGCGCGCGGACTCAACTGCCCATTGCCGATCCTGCGAGCCAAAAAGGCCTTGACGGACATGGCTTCAGGGCAGGTGCTCAAGATCCTGGCGACGGACCCGGGTTCCGTCAAGGACTTCCAGGCATTTTCCAAACAGACTGGCAATACGCTGCTGTCGTCGGAGACGGCCGACACCGACTTCATCTTTTTCATGAAGAAGAAGTAGCATCGGCTGCCGACGACGCTTTCACGGCAATGGTGCCTCGCTAAGCGACGCTGCCGAAGCTTCTGTCGACGGCGCCCGCCGGGGCTTTGAGCCCTGCGATGCGGCACCCCTGCGCCACCGGCCCGCCGGGAAACAGGCGATACAGGTACTTGATACCGCCCTGACGATGGAATTTTTCGTCGAGCGCGTCATGCAGCTCACGCAGGCTGACGGCGATCGCCTCGTGCCTGGCGAAGTACTCGTGCAGGGCGCACAGGACCTCCCAGTGGTCTGCGCCAAGTTCCAGGCTCTCCTTGAGCGCCATCTCCAACGCAACGGCCGGCGTCCAGCCCTCCGGCGCATGAGGGAAACGGGGATCCTTGCCGGCACCGCTATCGGCGCCGGTGATCGCATCGATCAGACTGGTCATGGTCTAGCCTCCATGAGACGGCGACACTTGCGTCAGCGCTTGCGGATATAGAACTGGTGTTCGCCAGGCGTGCGTTCCCGGGAATCGATCAGTTCGAGGCCAGTCGCTTTCACCCAGCTTCGGACGTCCGCCCTGATGCCGGGACAGTTGCTGATCAGCTCCAGGACTTCGCCTTTGCGCATGCCGTTGAGAAGCTTCCTCGCTTCCACGATGGGTCCGGGGCATGTGGCGCCACGAATGTCGAGCACTGCGTGGGGAGGGACACGCCCGACCTTGCCCTTGCGAATGTAGTATCCAGTACTACCGCGCGCCATCTTCCTCGTTTTCAGGATCTCGACGTCGGCGTAATGAGGCCAGGAAAACAGGTCGTCCTTCGTTGCCGGGCAATCGGAAATCAGCAACATCACTTCGCCTGCGAGCATTTCGTCGAGAACCCTGCGCGCGCCCAGCATCGGCCCGGGGCAGGCCGCGCCCTTCATGTCCAGCGTGACGTGCGGTTTCGGATACGTTGCTCGAGCCATTTCATCGGTCGCAGCGCGCGATGCTAAACTCAGTATAACTTTCGGGTGCGGCAATGCGCAATTTTCCCCAGCTCGCGGACGCGGTGCAGCGTAATTGCGACATCTCCGATGCGCGCCACGCCGGCGAATACGGCCTTTGCACCTTCCTGCTCAAGATGCGCGAGTACTATCGGTGGGAGAATGAACTGCCGTTTGGGCACGTCCTGCCTCGGGACGAGCTGGGTAACTGGTTGGAGAGCCGCGAGCAGCATTGGAACGGAATCGAGGCGGAGGATTTTACGCCGCTGCCGCTCGCGCGCGGCGCGCTGGATCCGTTCGAAACCGACGCCGTGAGCCGCGAATTGTTGCCGCGGGGCTACGTGTACAGCGCCGGTTACGGGATCTTCCAGAAACCGGTTTTCTTCCTCGGTCGGCTGCTGCGCATCGAGGAGCGGGGCGGCTTCACGATCGTGGTTTCATCCTGCGAATACGCGCGCGAATTGGCCGCGCCGCCGGCGATGCTGCAGGGGCGCACCATATTTCTCCGCCTGGAATCGGTACGCCGCTACCTGTGGGAGAAGATAGAGGAATGGCGATGGCGCAAGCAGGACGGCGCCATGGCGCGCGCGCTGGCGAGCTATGATTTCATCACCGATACCGAAGCCGCTCTGCAACGCCTGGCCGACACCGAGTCGGAAACCATGATCCTGCACGAGCTCGGCGAAGCGCTGGCCGGTGAACTGCTCGGCGATCAGTGGGATGACATGGTAGTCGCGATCGCGCGGACCCGCGACGAGCCGATCGCACGGGCGGTGCGCGATCTTCTCGCCGACTGCCTCTCGACGCTCCCGGAGCTGCTGCGGCGCGACAGCCCGGCCGCGCTCCATTTCTATTTCGCCACCTTCGATGGGCTCCGCCGCCGGCTTTTCCCCCAGGCGCTGGAGGCATACGAGCAGTTTCTGCGCGTCGGCACGCCGGACCAGCTATGGCGCGTGGCGTACGAGGGCCGGGAGCGCTGGCTGGCGACGGCCCGGGCGCTGCTCGCGCTCGACCCGGCCGGCCGTGACACCGCCATGGCGGCGCTTCTGCAGGACGCTGCGGTGCGCCCTGGCGCGGGCGCCGTCCGCTAGGACGGCGCCGCAGGCACCGTTTGATCGACCAGTTTCCTGATGAGGCGCACCATTTCCGGCGCTTCGATGTCCATGATCTGCTCGATCACCCATTTGTTGCCGCTGCCAGCCATGGCGTCGGATACCTTGGCGGCAAGAAAGCGCAAGCACGAAAAGCCGGGCTCCCCCCCGCGGTACTCGAAGCCGGCGTACTCCTCGAAGCGGGCGTTGAGCAGATCGATGAACGGCTTTCGATATTCCCCGGGCCCGAGCAGGTCCAGCTGATTGTTCTCCATGGTCGCCGCCAGGTGGCGGACCGTCTCACCGATGAGGATGGCGCGGTCGGCGTCGCTCAGCCGGTTGTAGACCGCGCGGTCGATGAGCTGGACCAGAAAAGCGATGAACTCGGTCATCACCTCGGTCACCAGCCGATCCGAGCCGAAGCGGAATTCTTCTTTCTCCATGTGCCGGAAGATTTCGAGTGAGATCTTCCAGATGTTCGTTCCGATCACGCCCGCGCAATCGGCAAGCGAGCGCGGTGCGCCCTTCTTGCGCCAGCGGGTCTTGACGAGCGCCACCGACGGGCGGCTGCTGATAATTGCCATGGATGCCGATCAATGCGCGTTTTTCGAGGGATAATACGCCCGGGAGAGAGACATGTCAGGACCGGATATGGAGCTGGCGAGCGGAATCGCCGCCTTCGAGGCGAAGCAGTTCGCCAGAGCGATGCAGCTGCTGCAGCCGCTGGCGGAACAGGGCGATCCCAGGGCGCAATATCGCGTCGCAGTCATGGCCCAGGTGGGCCTGGGGGTGGTGAAAAACTGCGCGAGCGCGGTCCGGTGGATGCGTGCCGCGGCCGAGCAGGGCTACGCCCTCGCGCAGCACGGGCTCGGCTTCATGTACTTTCAGGGCGAATGCACCAAGGCGGACCCCGCCGAGGCCGCGCGGTGGTTCAGGCTGGCCGCCGATCAGGGTCTGGCCGGATCGCAGTCGACGCTCGCGATGATGTACGAGAAAGGCATAGGCGTCGAGCGTGACGACGGCGAGGCCGCGAGATGGCGCGCGCTGGCCGAGAAGGGCCCCGGCGCGCCCCCGGCTACTTCCTGATCCAGGCCTCGAAGCCGCTGATATCGCGTTCCAGGCCCTGCGCGTAGCCGGCTTCGTAGGCTTCGTTGATTCGCTGCTCCTCGCGCTTGGGGTTGTGCAAATAGCCGCAGGCCCAGCCGTTGATGTACTCGGGGTCGACGCCGCTCTTCTGCATGCGGTCGATGGCTTCGTAGTAGTCGCTGCTCATGGCGCTGCTCCTGTCGCACTAACGTGCCGCATGTTAAGGAAACCGGGACGCAAATTCAAATCTCCAAGTTCGGCCGGGCTTGTTCCGGTCTTTCCGGCGCGCTACGCTTGCTGAAACCGGCGCCGTGTGCGCCGGAGCGAATCGAGAAAAGGCATGCGTTTCAAGGTTGTCATCGGCGAGCAAGTCTATGAGGTCGAGGTGCCGGAGGAGCTGCTGCGGGAGGCCGCCGAGTTCCATGCCAGGCTGGACCGCGACATGGACCGGGGCTGGCAGATGAGCCGCCAGTTCGTCGAGCGGCCCGACCCGATGCAGCGCTGCCAGATCGTCGCGGACAAGCTGTTGACCGGCATCATGCAGAACAATCAGGCGACCGCCATGCTGATGGCGGGGTATATTGCGCTGCGCATGCCTGGCGCGATTGGGGTGGACATTGACACCTCCGGGGAGATGCAGAACACCCACCTGCTCTATGCCTAGGAGTCTGTCGTCTTTGGCCCCGACAAAACCCTTAGGCAAAACCGCCCGCATGAAAACGGAGGAAAAAGGCGGCGAAGACCTCATTTTTGGTCTGCTGGCTCTTATCCTGGAAGCTAACAGGGGTCGTTATCATGGCGTCATTCGAGGTTCGCAGGCGGGTTTGCTATTACGAGCCTGTGCGGCACCTTAGCCGGACGGACTGGTAGGCGATGGCGTTTTCCGGCGGGCGTATCGTCGAAGTCAAGCCCTTCAGCTTCATTTACGAGGTGAAGTCGGCGCTGCCGGCCGACGTGTGCCTCGAAGCGATCCGGCGTTTCGAAGCCCGCGCCAATCAGCAGGTACCCGGGCGTATCGGCCAGGCCGGGCAGGCGGCACCGGAGGTGAAGCGCTCGACCGACCTGTGCATCAGCGGACGGGAGGACTGGCGCGACATCGACCGGACCCTGTCGCAGCAACTGCGGTCGACATTCAACGAGTTCGCCGGCGAGTTCCCTTTTTTTGCCGCCAACTCATTCAAGGACCTCGGTTACAACCTGCAGCGCACGCTGCCGGGAGAGTATTACCATTGGCACGTGGATTCCGGGCCGGGGCCGTTCAGCGCGCGCCAGTTGGTCGCCATCTGGTACCTAAACGACGTGCCCGGGCCCGGCGGCGAGACCGAGTTTCCGCTGCAGGAGGTCTCGATCCGGCCGGAGCAGGGCACGCTCATTCTATTCCCGCCGTTCTGGACCCACGTTCATCGCGGTGTCACACTGCAAAAGGGCGTCAAGTACATCGCCACCACATGGATCTGCTTTGCATGAGCCTCATACCGCATACATTTAAGGGTCGACGGCCGGCTCAACGAGACGACGAACACCGGATTCGAATATGACGGGAACTTTGAGGTGCGCGCAGTGAGCGATTCCGAACTCTCCACGGAAGAACGGATCCTGCGGGCGGTGAAGCTGACGCTGGCCGGCGTCATCAGGGACACTGCGACGCCACGCGGCATGCGTCACCCGCTGTCGGACCGCACCATCGAGGACTTGCGGCAGTGCCTGGTGCTGATCAGCGCGCGAGAGCGTGATCTCGCACATGCTGCCGGCGGGCCGTCGCGCAAACGGCCGCGCTTTGCGGACGAGCCGCGGCAGCAGGACCCGGTCATCCGGCTCCACAGGAAACGCCCGGGCGCGGATCGCTCCTGACGCCGAGGCGGACGAACGCATGATGCCCCGGGACGGCTGCAGCTCGCTCGAACCCTACGCCCTTCGGGTACTGGGCGACAGCATGGAGCCCGAGTTCGCCGACGGCTGCGTCGTCATCGTCGACCCGGCCTACGCGCCGCGCGACGGCGCCTTCGTGGTGGTGGAGTTCGCGGGCGATGTCTTCTTCCGCCAGCTCGTCTTCGATGGCGAGCGCCGGTTCCTCAAGCCCCTGAATCCGAAGTACGGCGGCTTCGAGCTCGCGCCGCCCTACACCATCCTCGGCGGCGTGGTGCAGCGGGTCGGCAGGCGGCGCACGCAGCGCAAGCACTACGATTGATGGGCGGTCAGCGCTGGAACGGCAGCCCCGCCGCGCGCCACTCCAGGGAGCCGTTCTCCAGGCGCCGCGCCTTGAGACCGCGTTTGCGCAGTGCCGCAATATCGGACCGTGAGGAAAACGTGATGCAGTCTGCTGGTCTTGGCACATCTTGGCGAGCGAGGGCGGACCCCCGAACCGTACGCGCTCGCCCCCTCTCTCAGTATCCGCCCTTGCGCAGGCTTTCCGGCAGACCGGCGATCTTGCCCGCCTGCTTGGACGGGTTGCCCGGATAGAGATCGAACAAGGTCTTGTTGTCGACCTTGCGGCCCGCCCATTTTTCCTGCATCGCCTTGAGGATCGCGCGGTTGTTCGGCTGCTCGCCGTTATGGTTGAAGTAGGCGTCCCGCAGGTACTCGATCACGTCCCAATGGTCCTGGGTGAGGGTGAGGCCCTCTGCGGCCGCGATCGCCTCCGCGACGTCCCTGTCCCACTCATCCAGCGACACAAGAAAGCCGTTTTCCGTCGCCTCGAGCACCTTGCCTTTCACCTCGTACGTCATGGTTCCCCCAATTGTGGTCGTGATGTTGTCGTCCTTGTCGAAAACAGGGCAGAATCATCTTCATTGATACGGAATTCGCTGTCTTGTCCTGGAGAACATTCCATGTTCGACGCCATTACCCTGCCATTCGGCGCAAAGATGCTGTTTAATACCGTGACGCTCAAGCCAGGTGTCAAGTTCGAGGAAGTGGAGCTGGCCGTGGGCGAGATGTGCAATGTCGTCAAGGAAACCTACGGAGGCGATAAAGGCGGATTCATCGCCGGCCAGGTGTTTAGGTTCTCCGGTTTCGTTTCCGACCAGGGCTCGCTCAGCGCATCGCGCAGCGCGGACGAGCATTACGCCATCGTCACCTACTGGCGCTCGTTCGAAGAACACGAGAAATCGCACGCTGATACGATCTTCACCAACAAGTTCGAGGCGCTGGCGAAGATGTGTTCCGACAGCAAGGAGCTCGGCTACGAAATGCTGTGGCAGGGCGCGCCGGAAGGGCATTAGTACGCCCGATTGTCCCGGATCAGGCGGGGCTTTGGCGGTTACGGTTGGCATGAGCGGGCCTTGACGCGTGATGACCTAGTCTGGACTCGCGCTCAGATCGCCGATGGCCTTGTGGGGAATGAACACGCCGCAGCCGAGCTTGCGCGCCTCGCCCAGCCCCCGGCGCTGCAGCAGCAACGACTGCGCGGGCGTCGCGACAGTCAGCATCAGGCTGCGCGTGCGGTAGCTGCCGTCCGGCGTGGCGAGCGTCACCTCGCGCCCGCAGAGCAGCGTCGAGGCCGCTACGCCGAGCGCGCGCAGTGCCTCGGTCGCGGCGGCGATGAACGCCGATTCGTCGGCCACGTCCTCTAAAAGCACGCTGCGCGAGAACAGCGACGCGATGCGCAGGAGCGGTCGCGCGGACAGCGGCCCGACGCGCATCGGCGAGCCCGCGACGTCGAGCGTGCGGCCGGTGAGCGCGGCCGCATCCGCCATGCGATGTCCGGGGAGCCTTAGCACGAGCTTCGTGCGCCGGGAGAGCTGCAGCCGTGCGTCCTCGCCCTCGGGACGCTGCCAGCCCGCGCCCGAGGCCGCGCCGTGCACGGTGTGCAACCCGGCCTGCGGCTCGTCGGCAAACCAGGGCAGCACAGCCTGAATGGCTCGCGAGAGCGCGTAGGCGTGATCGACCGGCAGGCTGCGGCAGGTAATGGCGAACACCACGTCCACAACGTCCTCAGCAGACGGAGCCGCCGGGCTTTCTTCCTGCGAGATCACTGTGTTCACTCCACGGGCAGGACGGCCTGCAGCGCCTCGCGGTCGAACCACCAGTCATCCTGCACCAGCACATCGACGATGTTGCGCAGCCGCGGCAGGAACAGTGCCGGCTCGTTCAACTCCATATCCTCGATCCAGCGGTTGAATGCTTCCTGGTTCTCAACGCCGCTGTGCCGGCGTGCGACGGTCGCCAGCAGCTGGCTCGTGTAGACAAGCAGGTGCTCACGCTGGGGTTCCCGGGCGCGCAGATCGACCACGTAGTATGCGGTGATCGCGGCCACCGCAGCGCCATCGGCATCCGGCGGCGTCTCATCGACCACATGCTGCAGCAGCGCGACTGAGAGCTCCGGATCGACCGGGTAGGTGACAGCGAGCCAGACCCCCTGGCCGAGCGCGGCAAGCGACTGCTGCTGGTCGCAGAGGAACAAAATGTCGCAGGCCTGCGCCGCGCCTTCCCAGGCCCGCTCGGCGAGGTAGAGATCAAACGCCTCGCGCGCGGCGGCCCAGGCTTCAGGACGATTCTCGAGCCGCACGAGCGCGCGTCCGAGTTGCAGCAGCAGGTCCGCGCGCCTCAGCGTGCCGGCGCCGGGGGAGAGCTCAGCAAGCTGGCCGCGCAGGTCGGAGACCAGGCGCTTCAATATCCCGGTCGGTTCCTTGGCATCCTCACTGCTGTCGGCGTTGCCGACGGCGGGATCTTCCTTGATGAACTTGAGCGGAATGTACTTCATTCGCTACCAGGCTTTTTTTCGTCAGCACGTTGGCGGCAGGACGCGGCGCGCACCGCGATGCGATCAAGATAGCGGGCGCGATAGACGAGCCGTCCCTGGCCGGGCGCGGGATCGTCCGCGAAGGCGCTGCGATTGTGCAGCACGTTGTTGCAGACCAGACCCTGGCCGCCGGCGAGCCGCAACGCGAACACGTACGGCGAATCGGAATCCAGAATGCCGTTGAGAAACCGCACTGCAGCGCGTGTCGTTTCGTCGGGCCGCCATTCGATGCTGCGCGTGCGCGCGGTGTAGCGCATGTGAAGCGCGCCGTCGTGGACCGAAAATACCGGGCCGGTCTGCGCCGGGCGCAGCTCCACGCCGTCCGCGGCATGCGCGGGAATCGTCATGGCATCGGATGCCGAGAGCGCCCTCACATACTCGGGGTCGGCGTCGTGCAGCAGAATGTAGGCGATTTCCGGATCGAGCACGCGGTTCTCGCCGCCTGTGGCGCCAGGCCGCACGCAGTGCAGGATGAATGCGCGGATGTGCTCGTCCGGGGCGTTGTAATAGCCGTCGGTATGCCACAACAGCCGCCGGTTTGAGTAGGGAATGAAGCCCGCCGCCGACTTTTCCGGCGTCGTCTCGAGCGAGCTGATGCCGTCCTCATCCGCGAGCGGGTTGGCATGCAGGCACGCGAGACCCAGGCGCGCGCCCAAGCGGCGCACGATCTCCTTGTCGGCGGGGCCGACAGGCGGCCCGGCGTAGACAGCCATGTTCGCTGTGCGGCAGAGGCGTTGGATCTCCCCGACCTCGGCTTCGCTCAGCTGGCGTGGATCGCGCACCTCGACGATCAGGTCCTCGGCACGGCGCGGATAGTGCGCAAGCTTGCGCTCGCGCCAGCGCGCGTAGGCCTGCGTGCGGCCGGGCTCAAAGTACTGCTCGCTGATGGCGGGCAAGGGGGCGTTCAAAGAGGCGTGATATGACAGTTAGGTAGTTGCAGAACGTAGCGCAGAGTCGCGGCGAGTAGAACTGTCGCCCAACCGCGGGGGGGCGTCGCGGGCCGCTAACGTAAGCAGTTGAATCTGGACTGAAGTTTCCGATCGCGGGCCCTTCTTCTATCTCCAAAGGGAGAGGCTCGCCCTCAGGCGCTATCTCCAATGACCTCTGCCGGCGCCGAACGGCCGCTCGTTACACTTCCGGATCGCGTATTCTCGCACCCTCCGGAGGCGTGTCCATGACCCAAGCGCAGAAGCCGCCCAAGAACCCGGAACGGCACAGCACCCACCTGCCCAAGCAAAAGAAGTCTACCAAGGCGTTTCATTCCACGCCGCTGCTCGATCAGCTCGAAAGCGGTCCGTGGCCGAGCTTCGTCACCGGTCTCAAGCGCCTGGCGCACGAGAACAACATGATGGTCGACCTGCTCGGCCAGCTCGAGCACTCTTACAAAACGCGCCTCGGCTACTGGAAGGGCGGAACCGTGTCGGTCTTCGGCTACGGCGGAGGCATCATTCCGCGATTTTCCGAAGTCGCGGCCATGTTCCCGGAGTCCAAGGAATTCCATACGCTGCGCGTGCAGCCGCCGGCGGGCAACCACTACACCACCAAGCTGCTGCGCCAGCTCTCCGGCTCCTGGAGCAAGTGGGGTTCCGGGCTGATCGCGTTTCACGGCCAGACCGGCAACATCATGTTCATCGGGGCCACGACCGAGAACACGCAGCATTTCTTCGATGACATCAACGAGTACGGCTTCGACCTCGGCGGGGCGGGTCCCTGCGTGCGCACCGCCATGTCCTGCGTCGGCGCGGCGCGCTGCGAGCAGTCTTGCACCAATGAGATCCGGATCCACCGCACGCTGGTCAACAACTTCATCGACGACATGCACCGCCCGGCGCTGCCCTACAAGTTCAAGTTCAAGGTTTCGGGCTGCCCGAACGATTGCATGAACTCGATCCAGCGCGCGGACTTTGCCGTGATCGGCACCTGGCGCGACGA
>LJTT01000011.1 GCA_001303585.1 Betaproteobacteria bacterium SG8_41 | reverse complement strand
CGCGGAGACTTTCGCAGGTTGTTTGCGGGACAGCACACTAGCTCTCCATGCGCAGACGACCTTCCACCCAGCGAATAAGCGCAGCCGATAGCAGGCTCAGGACGAGGAACAGCACGCCTACCAATGTCAGTGGCTCGACGTAGCGGAACGTCTCGGAGCCGATCAGCTTTGCGGTTTGCAGCACCTCGAGCACTGTAATCGCAGAAAGCAGCGGCGTGTCCTTGAACATCGCGACGAGATAATTGCCTAGCGCCGGCACAACGGGTGGAATGGCCTGCGGAATGATGATGTCCTTCATCGTGCGCCAGCGGGTCAAGTTGAGGGCCACAGCCGCCTCCCACTGCCCCTTGGGCACCGATTCGAGGCCGGCGCGGTAGACCTCCGAGCAATACGCAGCATAGTGCAGCCCAAGCGCGATCACACCGGTCGCAAGCGGCGAGAGCCGCAGGCCGGCATCAGGCAGGACGTAGAAGAGAAAGTAGATCTGCACGAGCAAGGGGGTGCTGCGCACGAATTCCACCAGCACACCCGTCGGCCAGGAGACCAGGCGATGGCGCGAGCGGCGAGCGAGCGCCAGCACGAGTCCGAGTGTCAGCGCTACCGCCATGCCGACCAGCGTCGCTTGAATCGTCACGACGAGCCCCTCGGCCAGGCGCGGCGCGACCTCCCAGACATAGCCCCAGTCGAAGATCATCTAAGAGCCCGTAACATAATGAAACGCGCGTGCGTTGCAGCCAGAATCGTCAATGGCGCGAAGCGAGGCGCAGCCAATACTTCCCGTATTGGCAAGCCGAGCGACAAAGCCAGTGGCGATTCTGGCCGCAACCCCTTGTGGGCTGGCACGATTTTGGCCAGGGTTCACCCACAGCAACGCCACGAAAATCGACCTCGATCATCCCACTGGAACATGACAAGTACCTCGCCAAAATCGTGACAGCGCAGCGTGTGGTTCATTGTGTTACGGGCTCTAAGCGCCTCCGCGCTCCAGGCCGCGCGAGGCGCGGCGCTCTAGCAAACGCATGCCCGCCGTAACACACAGCGCGACGGCAAAATAAAGCACCAGCACAAGACCGAATATCTCCGCGCTGCGCAGGCTCTCGGCCCGCACCAGCTGCGCGGCGAAGGTAAGCTCCGTAATCGTGATCAGCGATACCAAGGCGCTATTCTTGAGAAGCTCGATTGCAAGATTCCCGGCCGGCGGCAGCATTGCGGGAAATGCCTGTGGCAAAACGATGCGCCAGAGCGTCTGGAGGCGGCCCATATTCAGCGCTGCCGAAGCATCGAGCTGGCCGCGCGGTACCGCCAGCACGGCGCCTCGCACGACCTCGGCGCCGTAGGCGCCGGTGTTGAGCGCCAGCACCAGCGTGCCTGCCGCAAAAGCCGAGAGCTCGATCCCGAAAAACGGCAGCACGAAATAGAACCAGAAGAGCTGCACCAGGGCCGAGGTGCCGCGGAACACTTCGATGTAAACCGCCGCCACCCAGGCAAGTGCGCGACGTGGCGACATGCGCGCAAGGCCTGCTGCCAGCGCGATAACGACCGCCAGCGCGACCGCGGCAAGGGTAAGCTCGATCGTGACGACCAGCCCGCGCAACAAAGGCAGGAGCATGTCGTTCATGGCGCGGGAGCGGGCTCTTGGATCAAGAAGACGGCAAGCTCAGCCGCGGCACAGCTCTGTTGCCGTGGCAGGGCCCGGCAATTCCGCATTTGTGAAACCGAATGGCTTCACCAGCTCGAGATGGCGTGGAGTACCGATGAACCGCGCAAGTGCCGAGTTGAAGGCTGCAACGAGATCCTCGTCGGCCTTGCGGAATCCGAACGCACCATAGCCGCGCGCGGGCTTCCCCGCGATGATGGGCTCGAAGAAGGGCGCCGCCCGCTCGACCCGTGACGATTGGGCGCGCGCGAGCAGGTTGTTAACGGTCAGGCTGGTTGCCGCGTAGGCGTCCACGCGCCCGGCGATGACGCCATCGAGCGCGCTCGGCGCATCGGGAAAGACCACCACGCGCGCCTCGGGAATGCCTGTTTGGCGGGCATATTCGCGCTCGACGGTTCCGGCAACAACGCCGAGTCGCGCCTCAGCATGGCGCGCAGCGCTCTCGTAGCCATTCAAACCCAGCGGATTGCCGCTCGCCACGATGAACGCCTCGCCAACCGAATAGGTCGGGTTGGAAAAGACGATCTCCTTGCACCGTTCCGGCAGGATGTACATGCCGGCCGCAATGATATCGAACCGGCCGGCCTTGAGACCCGGTATGAGGGAGCCAAACTCGGTGAGAACGCCTTCGACCTCGCCGATGCCCATCTCGGCAAGCACCGCCCGCGCGATCTCGGGCGCCTCGCCGGTCAACTTGCGTGATGCACTTTCAAGGTAGGCGTACGGCGCCTCATTCGCGTAGCCCACACGAATCGATCCGCTCTGCTGCGCGCGCTTGAGCGTGCTCAGCGTTTGCCCTGCGGGAGCGTCGTTGCGCTCGGAACATCCTGGCGCGAGCAGCGCCGCTGCCAGCAGCGCAGCGCCCACCATCGTGCGCCAAACGAGCTCCCTTGTGCGCAGGCTCATGCCGGCGTTAAGACTGCGGCTCCGTCATTTCCTCCCGCCATAAGCGGGCTCGAGCGGAACCATGGGCGAGAAGTCCTGCCGCGTTGCCATGAATTCGGGCCTCGGCTTGAGGCCTCCGCGTGGACTCTCCAGCGTGTTCTCTACACTGTTGTAGACGAAGAAGAGATTGGCACGCGGATAGGGGGAGATGTTGCTGTTCGACCCATGCATGGTGTTGCAGTCGAAGAACACCACTGAGCCGGCCGGCCCTTTCATCGACTGGATGCCGCCCCGTTCGGCGAGGAATGACAGCGCCGCCGGGTCTGCGATGCCGTGCCGCTGCTTCCTCAGCGACTGTTGGTAATGATCCTGCAGCGTCTCCCCCGCGCACGAAATGTAGTGCATGTGCGACCCGGGCATGAGCATCAGCGGACCGTTGAACTCGTTGTTCTCCGTCAAGAAAATGACACAACTCAGCGCGCGCATCCGCGGCATCCCATCCTCGACGTGCCAGGTTTCGAAATCCGAATGCCAGTGAAATTCCTTGCCGGAGAAACCCGCTTTCAAATTGACTCGTGACTGGTGAATGTAGACCTCGCTGCCGAGTATCTGGCGCGCGATGTTGGCGACGCGGACGTCGGAGACCAGCTGCCGGTAGAGCTCGCTCAGCCGGTGCACCATGAACACCGAGCGCCCCGCGTCGCTGCCGGGCTCGGCAACGGCTTCTTCGCGTCTGCGGATTTTCGGATCCGCGGTCATCTTGCGCGCCTCCCTCAGGAAGAGCCCCGCCTCCTGCTCGCTGAAAAGCCCCTTGAGGAGGATGAATCCGTTTTTCTGATAGTTCTTCAGCTGATGGTGGGCGAGACCGTGCGGCACCTCGGCACGCGGGTCCGAATAGATAATCGGATCCTGACGCATCAGGATAGTGGTCTCGTTGTCTACCCGAGATTGATAGGTGTCGGTAACCAGCACCATTGGCTCTTCTCCTGGTTGTGTCGGCAGGCCGTTGCTTCAGCTCGCCCTTGCCGCAGCCGCCTCGTCCGTGACCAGCGGATACACGCCATTCTCGTCGTGCACTTCGCGTCCCGTCAGGGGCGGGTTGAAAACGCATACCAGGCGCATCTTCGTGCGAGCGCGGAGGTAATGCTTGTCGTTCTGATCCAGCGCATAGACCACGCCGGGGCGAATTGGATAGATCTTCTTGTCAGGGATCGTTTCCACCTCGCCCTCACCCTCGACGCAATAGACGGCCTCGAGGTGGTTCGCGTACCAGATGTAGGTTTCCGTGCCCGGATAAACCGTGGTCTCGTGCAGTGAGAAACCCATGCCGTCGCTTCGCAGCAGCAGGCGCCGGCTCACCCAGTTCGGCGTTTCGACGTCGCGCGAGGTGCCCTTGACCTCGTCCAGGCTGCGCAAGATCATCGCGCTCCTCCGAAATTGATGAAGCGGATCGTATCCACGGCCTGCGGCACGCCCAGCACGCCGGCCGTCGCGCGCTCCAGAATATCGAGGCCGCGGCGCAGGGTCTGCTCCTCGATGGTGAGCGGGGGCAGCAGCTTGATCACCTGGTCCTGCGAGCCCGATGTCTCGACAACGAGACCGTCCTCGAACGCGCGCGCCGTGATCTTGCTGGCGATCTCGGGATCTTCGGCGACGAGGCCCTGGATCATGCCGCGCCCGCGCACGCTGAAGCCGCCCCGCGGATAGCCGCGTGCAATGTGCTCGAGCCACGCGCTCATGATGTTTCCTTTACGGCGCAGCGTGTCCTCGAAATCCCGTGTTGTCCAGTAATGGACGAGCGCCTCCTTGGCGGTGACGAAGGCCAGATTGTTGCCGCGGAACGTGCCGTTATGCGCCCCGGGCGACCAGATGTCGTGCTCCGGCTTCATCAAGACGACCGACATCGGCAGGCCGTAGCCGCTGAGGGATTTCGAAAGCGTAATGATGTCAGGTGATATCCCCGCGCCCTCGAAGCTGAAGAAGCTCCCGGTCCGTCCGCACCCCACCTGAATGTCGTCGATGATGAGCAGCATGTCGTGGCGGCGGCACACCTGCTCGAGGCCCTTCAACCAGCGGAAGCTCGCGACGTTGACACCGCCCTCTCCCTGGATGGTTTCGACGATGACCGCGGCCGGGATGTCCACGCCGCTGCTCTGGTCCGCGATGACGCGTTCCAGGTATTCGATCGTGTTGACCCCTTCACCGAGGTAGCCGTCGTACGGCATGAAGGTGGTATTGGCAAGCGGCGTGCCGGCGGCATCACGAAACTTGGAATTTCCGGTCGCGGCCAGCGACGCGCCGGTCACTCCGTGAAATCCGTTCGTGAACGAGATGATGTTGGTGCGGCCCTTCACCTGGCGCGCGAGCTTCAGTGCAGCTTCCACCGCATTGGTGCCCGTCGGGCCGGGGAACTGGATCTTGTATTCCATGTTGCGGGGCCGCAGGATCACGCGCTCGAAAGTCTCGAGGAACTCCTTCTTGGCAACGGTGGCCATGTCGAGACCGTGGACCACGCCATCCGCCTCGATATATTCGAGCAGACACTGCTTGAGCACCGGATTGTTATGCCCATAGTTGAGCGTCCCGGCGCCGCTGAAGAAATCGATGTAGCCGCGGCCTTCCACGTCCATCAGCATCGCTCCGCGCGACTTCGCGAACAGCGTGGGAAAGGAACGGATGTAGCCCCGCACCTCGGATTCGAGACGGTCGAAGATCTTGAGATTAGTCATATGGCTCTCCTCGTGGAATAGTCGTAATAGTTATGCGCCCGCGAACGGGCCGATACGAATCAATGTTTCGCGCTCGTGCTGCTCGTCGCCAAAATCCGACTCGGCAAATAACACGCGCTCGGCCACCGGCGCCCGGAGTGCACGCGCGAGCCCATGAAATACCCGGCGCGATGGCTCATTGGACGGCGACACGGTCGTCTCGAGATAGCGGCATCCACGCAGCGCGGGGCGCGCCAGCAGCTCCCGCAGCATGGCCCCCGCAAGCCCCTGCCCGCGCATCTCTTCCGCGACGGCAACCTGCCACACGAACACGATATCGCCCGTCCGTGGCGGACGGTAGGCAGAAATGAAACCGACCGTTCGTCCTGCCCGCTCGGCGCGCACGCAGGTCTCGGCGAAGTGCTCGCAAAGCAGCAGGTAGGCGTAGAGGGAGTTGAGATCGAGCGGCTTGCAAGCGGCCACCAGACGGTGGATCGCAGCGCCGTCGCACACACGCGGCGCACCGAGGCCGACGCCATGTAATGCGTCAGGCACGGTTGCTTCGTATGGCTTGCTCGCTTGTCGCATCTCGTTGGACCCCACACAGTCCGCCGACTTCAATCGACTACCGTTTCGATACTTCGGAACTCTTTCTGCCGGCCTTATTGCGCGGCGGAATTTAGCGGGCCCGTCGCCAGTATCGGCGCGGCGTCAACCTCGGGTGCTTCCATTAAACTCACGATTCTTTCCAGCGAAAGCGCAATCGTCGCCTGCTCGAGCTCCGGCAACTCGTTGAGCGTATTAGCCAGCGTCTGCTGCAACGGCGATGGCGCCTTTCGAGAGAGCTCGACGCCCTCGCGCGTAGCAGTGACGCGCACAATGCGCCGGTCCTCGCGCGAGCGCTGTCGTTCCACCAGGCCCTTTTCTTCCAGGCGGTCGAGAATGCCGACCACGGTGCTCGGGCTCAGGTGAACTTCACGTCCGATCGTGGTGGCCGAAACCGGCCCGTTGTTTACCACGTGCAGCAGGCAGATCAACTGCGGCGCCGTGATCTGGTTCGTGGCGGCGAGCTGCTTGGAATACAGGTCGACGCTGTGAATGATCCGACGCAGTGAGCGAAGTATCCGCAAGTCGTAGCGCGCCTGTGCGGCCGCGCCGTCAGCCACGGGGGGCGAGCCTGTCGTCGGGGCCGCCGCCTCCGGCGCGAGCCCGCTGCTACCCCTATCGCCTCCGGGGGCTGCAGCCAACTTCGAACCGGCCGTGGTTGAGGATCTCACTCGTTTTTTTCCTCCTCGGAAACCTCAGAACCCTTGGATAAATAATAACTATCTGCTCAAATCATTTCAACTCAAACGATGCGTATTGTAACGAATCAGGGCAGTGGTGTCAAACCATAAAACCCCAATAAATCAATTGTATAATTAACAACGATCACAGCGCCTTTCCTCGTCTTGAAGACCTTCGCCCCATGACCCTCGACTCCCACCTGGCCTCCTTCCTGCTTCTTTTCGCCCTGCTCAACCCCTTCCTGATGAGCATCTATCTGATCGATCTCATCACCGACCTCGGGACGAAAGTGTTCCTGAGCGTGCTCACCCGCGGCGCGCTGATCAGCGCCATTGTCTTCGTAGGATTTGCCGTGGGCGGAGACGCGATCTTCAGCCAGTATCTTCAGGTCCGGTTCGCGTCATTTCAGGTGTTCGGGGGTATCGTCTTCCTGCTGATCGGCGTGCGCTTCGTGTTCTCGGGCGCAGATGCGATGCGCACTATTCGCGGTCAGCCGGAGCACATTGCCGGATCAATCGCCATGCCCTTCATGATTGGACCGGGCACCGTGAGCGCAAGCGTCGTCATCGGCGCCCGTCTCCCGGTGGCGAATGCCATAGTGGTCATTTTCCTCACGCTGGCTCTGACCGCCGCGCTGGTGACCGCCATCAAGATTGCACATGATTACGTGAAGGAGCGGAATGCGCGAATAATCGACCGCTACATGGAGATCGTCGGCCGCTTGTCTGCGCTGCTGATCGGCACCATCGCGGTGGAGATGCTTTTCGAAGGGCTGGGTTCGTGGCTGCAGAACACGGCCCCGATGTGGAAGTAAGGGCCGCGCCTGGGCGCGGCCCTTCAACGCAGCGACCCGCGCGTCAGTCGCTGCGCCGTCCGCCGGGCAGATTCACGAACGACGAGAGAAGATCCATCGGAACCGGGAAAACAATGGTCGAGCTCTTGTCGCCGGCAATGCTGCCGAGCGTCTGCAGGTAACGCAACTGCATGGCCTGGGGCTGTTCCGCGAGCAACTGCGCCGCCTGCAGCAGCTTCTGCGCCGCCTGAAACTCGCCCTCGGCATGGATGACCTTGGCGCGCCGCGCGCGCTCCGCCTCGGCTTGCTGCGCGATCGCCCGCACCATCGACTCGTCGATATCGACATGCTTGATCTCGACGTTCGAAACCTTGATACCCCAGGCATCCGTCTGCGTATCCAGCACCTGCTGGATGTCCGCATTCAGCTTCTCGCGCTCGGCCAGCATGTCGTCGAGCTCGTGCTTGCCCAGCACCGCGCGCAGGGTCGTCTGCGCGAGCTGGCTCGTCGCCTCGAGAAAGTTCATCACCTGAATGATCGCCCGCTGCGGGTCGAGGACCCGGAAATAGATCACCGCATTCACTTTCACAGATACGTTGTCGCGCGAGATCACGTCCTGGCTTGGAACGTCCATGACAATCGTGCGCAGGTCGACGCGCACCATCTGCTGGATGCCCGGTATCACAATGATGAGCCCGGGGCCCTTTACCTTCCAGAACCGCCCAAGCAGAAAGATCACGCCGCGCTCATATTCGCGCAGGATGCGCAGCGACGAGACCGCCAGAATGACGATCGCCAGTGCTACAAAACCGGTAATGCCCAGATCCCAGATCATGCTTGCCTCCCGCTGTTATCGTCCGCTTCCGCCTCGACGCGTAGCGTGAGGCCCGTGACGCCCGTTACCCTGACCTTCTGGCCGCGACGGAGCGGGCGCGTGCTTACGATCCGCCAGCGCTCACTCTCGACCCGCGCCCATCCTTCCGTTTCCAGATCTTCGAGCACCTCACCGAGGCTGCCGATCATCTGCTCCTGGCCACTCACGACCGGCCGATTGCGCGCCTTCAAAGCGAACAGGACCGTGAAGAACACGACCCCCCCGCCGAGAGCCGACACCGCGGCCACCAGCGGCAGCGGGACGGTGTACTCGGCCCCTGCCGCCGGATCGATCAGGATGACCGCCCCGATCGCAAGCGCGATCACACCGCCGATGCCGAGTGCACCAAAGCTCGGCACGAAGGCCTCCGCCACGATAAATGCCATCCCCAGCAGGATAAGCCCCAGCCCCGCGTAATTGATCGGCAGCAACTGGAACGCGTAGAGCGCGAGCAGCAGGCAAATCCCGCCGATGACACCCGGCAGGACGAAGCCGGGATTCATCATCTCGAATATGAGCCCGTAGACGCCAAGCATCATGAGGATCAGCGCCACGCTGGGATTCGCGATCACCGCCAGCAACCGGCTGCGCCAGTCCGGCTCCAGCTCGAGCACCTGGACGTCCTTCGTCTCGAGCGCCCGCTCGACGCCCTGCACCGTAACCTTGCGCCCGTCGAGCTGTACGAGGAGGTCCTTCACGTCCCGTGCCAGAAGGTCGATCACGCGCATCTTCAACGCGTCCTCCGCGGAAAGGCTCACCGCTTCCCGCACCGCGCGCTCGCCCCACTCCGCATTGCGCCCGCGCAGCTGTGCAAGACTGCGCATGTAGGCCGCCGCATCATGCACCTGCTTGCGCGACATCGTGCTTTCAGGCGCCTCGTCCCCTTTCGCCTTGTCCTTCTTGGCGTCATCCTTTTCCTTTCCAGTCGGCTGCTTGCCCGGCTGGCCGATCCCGATCGGCACCGGCGTCGCCGCGCCGAGATTCGTTCCCGGCGCCATCGCGGCTACGTGGCTTGCATACAAGATGTACGTTCCCGCGCTGGCAGCGCGCGCACCGCTCGGCCCGACGAATACCGCCACAGGGACCGGAGAGGCGAGGATCTCCTTGATCACGCTGCGCATCGAGGTGTCGAGCCCGCCCGGCGTGTCGACCTGCAGGATGACGAGCACCGCGCCCTTGCCGGCTGCCTGGCGGATGCCGCGCACCGCGTAGTCCGCCGTCGCCGGGCTCACGGCACCCTCGAGGGTCAACAACATCACGGGCCGCGCAGCCGCGCTGCATGAAAGCGCCGGCCACAGAGCACAGAACGCCACCAGGATACCGCGCACCCAGCGCCAAACATTGTGTGAAATCAACAGCTCTTCCTCCCCATTCTCACGTCACGCCCTAGCCGTTTCGACAGCGGCCTTCTTGACCCGCCTCGCCTCGGCCAGGAATTCCTTCAATAGCGGAGATCCGTCCAGGAGTCGAGGATCGCCGGGATCGTGGAATTCCGGGTGCCATTGAACGCCCACCACGTAGCTTGCGCCCTGCCAGCGCACCGCCTCGACCATTTTGTCCGGCACCGACAGCGCCTCCACCTTGAGATCGCTACCAAGCACTTTGACAGCCTGATGGTGGATGCTGTTCACTCGGGTCGCCTCGGCGGCCGGATAGAGCCGGGCGAGTCCGGATCCCGGGACGAACGCGATCTCGTGAAAATGCTGGTCGAAAGCGTCCGGATCGTGATGCTCATAGGCGCCGCCATGCTGCAGCGTAATGTCCTGGTAGAGCGTCCCGCCGAGCGCCACGTTGATCAACTGAAGGCCGCGGCAGATGCCGAGCACCGGCTTGCCGCACGAGATGAATTCCTGAAGCAGATCAATCTCGTAGAGATCGCGCACGCGGTCTCCAGTCCACTCGGTCCTGAGCGGCGTCTCACCATAGGTCAGCGGGCTCACGTCCGCGCCGCCCTGCAGAACGAGCCCGTCAAGCTCGGAGACGTAATCTTCGGGGCGAATGTTGCCGCGCCGCAGCAGGCCCCCGCCCTCGATCGAGGGCAGCATGAACACCAGCGCATCGAACGTCATCAGCCAATGCGCAACCGACTGCTCTAGATATTGCAGGGTCTTGCCCTTGAATCCCAACTCGCGCGGTACCCGGTGAAGAAAACGCGGCGACAAACCAATTTTCAGCGGACTCGTCATGTTTCAGACTGCACGAACTCGCCGGATGCGCCGGCTACGCATGGACTTTCGTTCTCCCCATCCACAGCTCGCTTTGCAGGCGGGCAACGTCGTTGAACGACTTGCGTTCGCCATAGACCTGCCGCAGCCAGCCAGCGTCGCTGTACCCTTCCTCGACGCCCGCGGCAAGCTCCTGGAGCGCGGCCTCGGCGCCGATCGCTGTAGCGTGCGGCGCGATGATCTGCAACGTCGCAAGGATATCTTCCTGCAGGCTCAGACGCCTCTCAGTGTAGGCGTCGATGAGGCTGCCCTCCAGCCCGTAGCGGCACGCCTGGAAGCGGTTATACCGGTAGAACTCGTAGACGTCCCGCGACGGCGTGCGCGGACGCTCGGTGAGCATGTAGCGCGCGAGCGTCTGCACGTAGGCGCCGAGAAGCGCGGCACGCTCGACCGTGAGCGGGGTGTCGAACACGCGGACCTCCACCGTGCCATATTCCGGCTTGGGCCGGATGTCCCAGTAAAAATCCTTCATGCTCTCCACAATGCCGAGGCTGCGCATGCGCTCGAAATAATCGGTGAACTCACGCCATGTCTGCACAAACGGAATCTGCCCCGAGAGAGGAAAAGCGCTCACGGTGTTCAAACGCGAGGACTGATAAGACGTGTCGGACCCCTGCTGAAACGGCGAGGACGCAGAAAGCGCGATGAAATGCGGCACGTAGCGCGAGAACATGTGCGTGAGGTAGATCGCGGCGTCACCATCGGGACAGCCGACATGCACGTGCTGGCCGAAAATCGTGAACTGCTTGGCGAGGTAACCGTATACCTTGAGCAGCTGCTGGAAGCGCTCGGTCGGGAAGATGCGGCGATCACTCCAGTCATGAAAGGCATGCGATCCGCCTCCCGAGATGCGCAGGTTCAGCTGCTCTGCCGCATCGGCCACCGCGTCGCGAAGCACCTGCAGTTCCCGCACCAGGGATTCGTGCGACGTATGGACGGAGGAGTTGAGCTCCACCATGCTCTCGGTGATCTCAGGCTTGACCGCGCCCGGATGCCCCGTCTTTCCGAGCAAGCCGAGCAGATCGGCTGCATCGCGCGCGAGATTGTAGTCTCGCGAGTTGAGCAGCTGCAGCTCGAGCTCGACGCCCATGGTGGCGCCGGCGGAAGAACTGAATTCCAGCTCGGAGGAGCTCATTGTGTCATCTCAAGGACTGTTGTCTTGTCCTGGTCAATTGCGCGCCGCGGCCGCCGTCTCGAGTCGCTCACACCGAGGGCTTCTGTCCCGCAACCGCCTCGCCAGCTCGGCGCAAGGCAAAGTCTACGG
Organism: Betaproteobacteria bacterium SG8_41; assembly: GCA_001303585.1. Classification (GTDB taxonomy): domain Bacteria; phylum Pseudomonadota; class Gammaproteobacteria; order Burkholderiales; family SG8-41; genus SG8-41. The sequence goes on along the minus strand of LJTT01000011.1, from coordinate 79,632 downwards.
CGATTGGGCCGAGCAGCTCCAGTATCAGCACCGCCGAGAGCACGATCGCCCCGAGCTTCGTGCCGAATTCGGGGTAGAGCTCGGTAGTGCCGCGCACCATCGATATCGCCAGCGCTGACATGGGCGTCAACGCGAGACACAGCATACCGGCCGTGCCCGGTCGCACCCCGCTGAAGCGCGTGAAGCTCATTACCCCCAGCGACTTGGCCACGAAGCGCGTCAGCACGAAGACCACTGCGAGCGTGCCGCCGGCGACCAGGTCCTCCACTCTCAGGCTCGCCCCGCTGACCACAAACAGGACGACGACGAACATCTGCCCGAGGCGGCCGGGATCGAACGGCATCAGGTCGTGGCGACGGTCGAGGTTTCTGGAGAGCACACCAAAGGAAAGCAGGGCGAGCACCACGGACAGCTCGAACAGGCGCGCAGCGCCGATGGTCACCACGATCATGGAAAGCGTCATTACGAAATGCTCGCGCCCGCTTTTCCCGAGCCAACGGGCAAATCCGACCACCAGAACGCTCGCGAGGAGGCCAAGAAGCGCCGAGCCAAGCAGCAAGTATAGCGGGTGAAGCACCACCGTCCCCCAATCCGCGCGGTATTCATGGTGGACTCCTGCCAGCAACATCGTCACCACGACGAAGGAGATCACGCTGTTCATGGCGGTCAGGTTGAGCGCGCGCTCGGTCACCTGCCCCTCTGCCCTCAATTCCTGCGCCACCACCATCACGACCGCCGGCGAAGTCGCGATACCGATGGCGCTCGCCACAGCTGCATAGAGCGGGCTCACGTCGAACAGCGTCAGGACGAAGAAGAGGAGCCAGAACGTCAGCGCACTCTCGAGCACGCCCGTCGCCGCGAGCCAGGCATCGCGCTTCAACCAGGTGAAGTCGAGCCGACGGCCGAGCTCGAAGAGAAGCAACCCGAGCGCCAATTCGACAAAGATCCATGCCTCCCGCGTGAGACGCGCGTCGAGAACGTTGAGTCCGCCCGCGCCGAGCAGCAGCCCGATCACGACATAGCCCACGATTCGCGGCACCGCGAGCACGCGCTGGACCACTTCGCCACCGATGACTCCGGCAAGCAGCAGGAAGCCGAACAACAGGAGCGGATTCGGCTCTAAAGGGTATTGCGGCAGGAAGCTGGGCATGACTGGCGGCCTCGTTGTCGATCCGTTCTTCCTCCAGCGCTGCCAGTTTAAGGCGGGCTCGCGAGCCGACCGGGACTCGCGCCCTGTCGACTATTTTATTCGAACGTCCGCGCCCCGGCGACATGCAGCCCGTTGCCTTCGGGGGAACGCGAGCAAGTCAGAAAAGAAGGGCGTGGTCCGCACTTTCGTCGGCGACGTGGTTCTCGGGCAACGGAAACGCCCGCAGATCCTTGGTGATCGCGGCACGGAGGAACGAGTCGACCCACCAGAACACGTCGTATTCCCGGATCGAACGGCGCATCCGGCGCATTCTGGCCTGCCGCTCCGCCTTGTCCATGTGGAAGGCGCGGTGAATGGCATCGGCGACGCCCTCGATGTCGTAGGGATTCACCAGCAGGGCACTGCGTCCAAGCTGCATGGCTGCCCCCGCAAATTCCGAGAGAATTAGCGTGCAGTCTTCCTCGATGCTGCAGGCGCAGTACTCCTTGGCGACGAGATTCATACCGTCCTTGAGCGGCGTGATGAGCCCGATGTCGGCGGCCCGATAATAGGCGATCAGATCAACCCGCGACAGGCTGCGGTAAACGTACCACACCGGCACCCATCCGCCGGGTTGAACGAAAGTGCCGTTGATCCGGCCAACAAGTTGCTCGATCTCCGTCTTCAGATCGCGGTATTGCGCGATATCTTCACGGCTCGGGACGACCACCTGAATGAGCGAGACACGCTCCCGAAGGTCGGGATAGCGTGTCAACAGATCCTGAAATGCCTGCAGCCGCAATGGAATTCCCTTGGTGTAGTCGAGCCGGTCGATGCCGAGAATGACGTTACGGTTGGGAAGCATGCGGTGCAGCTCCTTAGCGCGCGCTGCGACCTCGGGGCTCGCGGCCTGCCGCATGAATGCGTTGTAGTCGATGCTGATCGGAAAATTGCCGATGCGCACTTCCCGCCCGCCCACGCTTGCCTGCACGATCTGGCCCCGCCCGTCGATCTCCGCGTCCTTCACCAGCGCTCGCACGCACTGCAGGAAATTACGGCGATCGTGCGCCGTCTGGAAACCCACGAGGTCGAACTGCAGCAGCGCGTCGATCAGCGCCATGCGCCACGGCAACTTCAGGTAGATATCCGGCGGCGGAAACGGGATGTGCAGAAAAAACCCGATGCGCGCCTTCGTGCCGAGACGCCGCAGCTCGAGCGCGACGTTCATCAGATGGTAATCGTGCACCCAGATGAAATCGCCAGCCCTGCTCGCCTTGTGCGCCGCGCGCGCGAACTTCCGGTTCACCTCGCGGTAGGTGCGCCAGTAGGCGGGATCGAAGTTGCAGAGGAGCTGCATGTCATGGAACAGCGGCCAGATGACTTCGTTAGAGAAGCCCTCGTAGAAATTGCGAACTTCCTCTGCAGTGAGACTGACTGCCTGCAGGGTAAACCCGGTGTCCTCGCCTGCGACGGGAAGCTCCGGGCTGATATCCGGCACATCCTCGCTGGTGCCCGGCCAACCGATCCAGATGCCGCCCCGGTGCCGCAGTACCGGCAGCAGCGCTGTCACGAGCCCGCCGCCGCTTGCCTCGGCCCGCCATTTCCCAGAGTCATCGCGCCGAAAGGAAAAGGGCAACCGGTTCGAAACGACAATCAACCGCTCGTGCTGCTTGGTCATACTGCCCTCCCCGGTATCGGCCTCAAGTTGCAGCCTGCGCCACCGCGCCCCCCGCGAGATACAGCGTTCGCGTCGGGTAGGCAAAGTCGACGCCCTCCCGCGCGAAGCGCGCGAAGATCGCCAGGTTGATCGCCTGCTGCACGTCCATGTAGGTGTTGTAGTCGCGCGTGAGCACGTAGTAGACCACCTCGAACACCAGCGCGGAGTCGCCGTAATCCTTGAAATGTGCCCGGTCGAAGCGGGTGCCCTCCTGCGCCTCTACCGCCTCGCGCAGCCATTGTGTGATGCCTTCGACCTTCTCGCACGGCGTCTGGTATACCACCCCGACATTGAACAGCACGCGCCTTTCCTTCATGCGCTGGTAGTTCTGGATACGGCTCTTGAGGAGATCGGCGTTGGAAAACACCAGCAATTCGCCATCGAGGCTGCGGATACGCGTCGTCTTGATGCCCACGCGTTCCACGTTTCCGCGCAGGTTGTCGATCACGATGAAGTCGCCCACAACGAACGGCTTGTCGAGAACGATGGACAGCGACGCGAACAGATCGCTCAGGATATTTTGCGTCGCAAGGGCGACCGCGATACCACCGACGCCCAGGCCAGCTAGCAGCGCAGTGATGTTGAACCCGAGCTGGTCGAGCGCGAGCAGGAAAAGAAAGGTCCACAGCACCACCCGCGCCGCGAATCCAATCAGGCTCAAGGCCGTAGCGCCATCCGGGTCGGCCTCGCGCGCAATTACGACCTTGCGTTTGAGCCAGAAGCTGATCGCGCGATTGCCCCAAAGCGCCACCTGCAGCAGCAATGCCGCGATCGCCAAATGGATGGCAAACCGCCTGGCGCCGGCCGGGATAGAAAGCGAGAGCGACGCGGCCTGGGCGGCGATTGGAATGAAAACGACGAGACTCGTCGCCCGCAGCATCTCCGCCACGCCATCGGCCCACAAGATGCCGGTCCTGCGCGAGAGGGATGCGAACAGCCTTGTTCCCACGTAGCGCGCGATGAGCACCGCGGCCAGCACGGCGATGAAGATCGCTGTCGCGATCAGCAGGGCCGTGGCCTCCTGTGATTCAAGTATTTTCTCCAAATATTTCATATGCCAGCTTTCATATCACTGCTGTTGCAGGCGCTTCCACCGCACCAGCGACAATGTCTTGAGAAACTTAAGCTCATCAGCTCCCGGGCTCACGAACACCTGAAGGCTTTTAGCCTGGAGAGCCGCGTAGTGCACCGATGATATTTCGAAATCGCCCTGATTGACGCGGCGTCAAGCACCAGAGCTGGAACCAATGCCGTCTGCCAACATTATCCCATTCGACCGCGACGACAGCCAAACCTCCTCACGACACGTCCCCAAGCTTTGCTCATGGCACACGCGCCTGCCGCTAAAGCCTGGTCATCATCGTCGCCGGCGCCAAAACAGCCCACGGCAGCGTCGAGAGCACCTTGTCGAGCGGCAGCGCGCCCCCGCTTTGCGCCACGGAAACACTCTCTCCCGTGAACACGTTTAACCAGTCGCCGGCGGGCGCATCGACCATCGTGTCATGCCAGACCGCGTCGCCCACCGGAGCGAAACCGGACGGCGCGAGGCGCGCAAACCAACGAGGAGCGATGACCACGAGCCGCGCGTCGCCGTGCTGCCGCCCGAAACTGCACACCTGGCTGGCGCACGGGCCGCGCGCGCGCAACGGCGTGTAATCGCCCTCGCAAAACAGGGTTGCAAGCTTTGCGCGCAACTGCAACAGGCGCCAGCTGACAAAGAGCTTGAGGCGGCCATCGCTCATTGCGTCGAGCAGCTCAGCGGCGTAGGGACGCAGCGTCGCGATGCCCTGTTCGGCCGCGCGCTGCATCTCGGCCAGGCAGGCGGTCCGGCGCGCGTAATCCACGGTCCGGCGGTTGTCGGGGTCGACCAGGCTGAAATCCCACATTTCGTTGCCCTGGTAAATGTCCGGCACGCCCGGAACGGTCAGTTTCAAAACGACCTGCGAGACGCTGTTCATGAGGCCGATCCGAGCGACCTTCCGCTGGAAAGGCAGAAATTCATCGAGAAAAGCGTTGCCGGAACCTTGCACGAGAAGTGCGTCGACGAAGGCAAGCATCGCTTCCTCGTAGGCTGCGTTCGGGTTCATCCACGAGGTATGCTCCTTCGCCTCGCGGACCGCCTTTCGCATCGTCTGCCGTATGCGCTCTCTAAACGCGACGAGGCCGGCCTCATCCAGCCCCTCGAGCGGCCATGCGCCGAGCAGGGTTTGATAGAGGAAGTACTCTTCGTTCGCACTCGGGACCCGCTCCGCTCCCGCCCTGCCTTTCTTCGCGCGGTTGGCGCGGTTCCACCGCATGACATTCGCACGCCATTCCTCCGGAATCTCGGAGAGCACATTCAGTCGCGCACGGACGTCCTCCGAGCGCTTGTTGTCGTGCGTGGACGTGGCCAGCATCGCATGAGGCCAGTTCTTCTGCCGCTCCCGGTTGGTTCGATGAAAGGTCGTCAAGGTGACCCCGAACCGCCGCGGATCGCCCCCCACCTCGTTCAGCGAGATCAGCCGGTTGTAAATGTAGAACGCCGTGTCCTCCACGCCCTTCGCCATGACGGGCGCTGTGTACTGCTGCAATTTCATCGCAAACGTGACGACCCGCTCCCGGAATGCGTCGCTCTTGCCATCCGCAATCGAGGTAAGCATCACCTCGCGCACAAAATCGAACACGCTCACATCGACTGCGGCGCTGTGGCGCTTCGCGGCGTCGACCGCCGTGTCCACGTGGTGACGGTCGTCGTCGCTCACGCGACCGGGAGCGAGATAAGTCCGATAAACGGGAAAGCAGGCGACGATCTCGAACAGCGCGTTGCGAAGATTGTGGAGCGTGAAATCGCGGGTGTGATGGTCGGCTTCCGCAATGCGGGCAAGCGCGTTCGCCAGCACGTTGAGCTCGCCAGCGAGCGCGGTGCGCATGATGATCCGCTTCGAGCGATAGAGCATCTCCTCTGCCGGCAGCGGCTCGTGGGTGAATGCTCGATAGAAACGCTCGAGCCGCGCCCCCGCTGCCGAATCGAGGAACAGCCCGTTCAGGATATTCAAGAAGTCGTAACCCGTCGTGCCATGCACGGGCCACTCCGCTGGTAGCCGCTCTTCTGCCTCGAGAATCTTCTCGACAACGACGTACGTCGAGCGGAAAGGCGCAGCCGCATCGCTCTGCACCGCCGGCACTTGCGCGCGGCGGTACTGAAGCCGTCGAAAGTACTGGAGCGGATCGAACAGGCCGTCGGGATGATCGATCCGCAATCCATCGATCTTGCCCTCGTCGAGCAGACGCAGCGCCAGCCGGTGGGTGAACTCGAAGACTTCCGGGTTCTCCATACGCAGCGCGGCGAGATCGTTGATATCGAAGAATCGCCGGTAATTGATCTCGCTCGATGCCACGCGCCAATACGCAAGCCGGTAGGCCTCCGCGTCCAGCAGCGCATGCAGCTCCGTGAAGGAGAGCGGCTCACCCGGCGTGCCATTGAGTTCCTTCACGGCCTCGCCGACGAACCATGCAATGTCAGGCGAGCGCGCCGCAAGTCCGGCGAGATGCCGCTTGTGCACCTCCTTGTCGCGCCGGCGCTCTGCGCGCTTCTCCGGCTGAGTCTCGGTGCGGGGCGGCAGATTCTGGAACGCCGTGACGAGGCTCTTGAATTCGTGCACGTCGGGATGTTCAGCGCCGAGACGCGCGTCGAGGCGCTCCGGCGCCCGCCCCAGAATGCGCGGGTACTGACGGGGGTTGATGGGAAAGCGGTGACCGAAATACCACACGCTGAATTCCCCGTGCTCGGCATCGAAGACGAGCTTCAACTCGCCGCGCTCGAGCACGGCGCCATACGGCCCACCGAGCGCAGGAACCACGACCTTGTTCTCGATGCCCTCCTTCGCCGGATTCCAGTCGATGTCGAACACGTCCGCGTGCACGGACGCGGGACCGTTCTCCAAAACATCGAGCCAGTATCCGTTGTCGGCCCCCATCACGCCCATGTGGTTCGGGACCAGGTCCATTACCTGGCCCATGCCGTGCGCCCTCAGTGCCGCGACGAAATGCTCGAAATCCCCCTCCGAGCCGATCTCCGGATTGAGCATGCCGTGATCAATGATGTCGTATCCGTGAAGGCTTCCCGGCCGCGCCTTGAGGTAGGGCGAGCAGTAGACATGCGACACGCCCAGGGCCGCGAGGTACGGCACGAGCGCCGTCGCATCTGAAAATCTGAAATCGCGGTTCAGCTGCAAGCGGTAGGTTGCGCGCGGGATGACCGGCGCGGCTGCAGGAGCAGCGCTCGGCTTCTCCTGCGCCCGGGCGCCCGTGCCGCGCTCCTGCCGCAGGGCCTCGGCGAGCGCCTTCACGTGGGCATCGGCCTCCCAATCCTCGAGATTGAGGGGAAGTTTGCGCTGCCAGTTGGGGTACTGATCGGTCGTCGCCGGCAGGTTCACCTGCTCGAGCTGGCCAAACACATCCTCCATCTGGACCATCATCAGCTGGGCACGGCTGCGCGCGATGTAGACGTGGATCGCAAGCGCGAGTTCCGGCGTCATCTCGGGCGCCGACACCGGGTGTATCGTCATTCCCGCCGGCAGGAGCTTCTCGCGCTCCAGGGCGACCAGAAGCCGCGTGCGATCCTGGGCCCGCTCTACGGCTTGCTGCGTCCGCAACTCGTCCGACGGATAGAGATTCAAATGCGCGCGAAGATCGAGATCGTGTCCCAACCAGAAACTCTTCAGTGTGGGAAGGTCGTGCGTACTCGCCGCCGCGAGCGCCTGGTCGGGATAGGCGGCCGGCGCCTTGAAGCTGCCATCCGCCTCTTTTTCGAAGAGCAGCAGCCGGTATGAAAGTACGCCCGCGGCCTTCAGGTGGTCCGCAAGGCCTTCCGGCAGTGTGCCCAGGTCCTCCCCGATCACCATGCAGCGGTTGCGGTGGCTCTCCAGCGCAAGAATGCCGAGAAGGTCCGCGAGGGGATAACGGACATAGGCTCCGTCACGCGGCGATGCGCCCGGCGGCACCCAGTAGAGGCGCATGAGCCCCATCACGTGGTCGACGCGCAACGCGCCGGAGTGCTTCATGTTGGCGCGCAGTGTCGCGATGAACGGCGCGTAGGCCGATTCAGTCAGCCGCTCCGGAATGATCGGCGGCAGGCCCCAGTTCTGGCCGTGGAGGTTGAACTCGTCGGGCGGCGAGCCGACGCTGACCGACTCGGCGTAGAGGTCCTGCCACGCCCACGCTTCAGCACCTGCGCGGTCGACCGACACGGCCAAGTCCTGGTAGAGGCCCACCGTCAGCCCCAGCTCCAGCGAGCGCTGGCCGCACGCAGCGAGCTGCTCCTCGGCGAGCCACTGCAGCCACGCGTAGAACTCGACGCGCTCGCGGTTGGCATCTAGGAACTCATGCACCGCCGGCGCGGCAGGATCGCGGTACGGCTCGGGCCAGACCGGCCAGCCCCACACGTCCGCGTCTTCAGCATGGAAGCGCTCCTGTAATGCGTGGTAGAGCGCGAAGCGCAGCAAAGGCTCGTCGCCCTCGGAAAGGTAGCGCGCGAATGCGGCGCCCCGCGGCGTGCCTGCCAGCTGGTGCTTTTCGCGGAAGTGATGGTAGAGGACGCGCAGCGCGCCAAGCTTTGCCTCAGCCAGCCCCGGGTAGTCGACGAGCTCCGCGCTGCGCAATGCGCGCAGCCGCGCCTGCGATTGGGGCTCCGCGATGAGGTTTCGCACCGCCTCGCACTCCGCAAACTCCGGGATAGCCTCCACGTCGAGATAAAGGGGATTGAGGTACAGGCGGCTCGACGGGCTGTAAGGACTGATGTGGCCCGGATTATGTGGAAAAAGCGCGTGCAGAGGATTCAGACCCACGATGCCGGCGCCCGCGCGCGCCGATATCTCGAGCGCGTTCTTCAGATCGGTGAAGTCCCCGATACCCCAGTTATGGCCGCTCCGGACCGCGTAGAGCTGGAGGGCAGGGCCCCAGACGCGCCCACCTTCCTCGAGCCCTGGTGGAAGGAAACAGCGCGCGGGCGTGATAATCAGCGTCATGGCGACGGGCGCGCCGGCGTGCAGCCCCTCGAGGGAAAAGCGGTGATAGCCGGCGGGAAGGCGCTCGCGCCATTCGAATGCCGCCTTGGTGTAGCGCACGCCACCGATCTCGTGGTAGCCGATTCTCTGGAGCTCCGAGGCTCGAACCTCGCCGCTGCGCGTCTCGCCCGTCTCCAGCGCGAGCATCCAACGCACCGCCCTGGTTGCGGCCCCCTCGTCGAAGCAGATCTCCCAGCGATAAGCCTGCGCGTCCTCCCGGAAAACCGCGACGGCGGGAAGCCCGCGCTGCCAGTCCCACCGCTCGCGTTCCGCGAGAGCCGCCGCCACGCCGGACTCGTCCGCGATCACACCCATCGCCTCGAGCAACGCGAATCGCGTCGCGTCGGACGCGCTGTGTGTGTGGCCCCAGATGTCCTTGAATTCCGCCGCGATACCGACATGATCGCAAAGGCGTTGCAGATCGTTGCCGGCGTCGCTCATCTCACCTGCCTCCTGCCGCCAGATAGTACGCAGCCGCGAAGGCGGGCAGCCGGCCGGCCGCAAGCGCCGCACCTACTTCTCGTGGTTCACAGTGAAGCAAGGCAGCGGCCGATGGCGGAGAAATTGAGACTGGGGATGAAGACAGGTTGAGGTAGAGCGAAAGACGGGTGCCATCCCCCAGTCGCCACGTGACACCGAGTGCGCCGGCACCAAGCACGCCAAAGCGGCCGGCGTGGCCGCCCATACCGGCGAGGCGCGGCACGATGTGCTCACGGCGCATCCCAAGCAAATCACGATAGAGCGCCAGCCAGCCCGCGTGCGGCGCGGCGTCGATACAGCTCCAGTCGAGCCGGCTGCGCGCAAAGGTGTCAGGGGCATTCGGATCGGGGATCGCGGCCTGCGCCGCCGGATCGCTGAACCGGGCAAACCGTGCAAACTCGCGGCGGCGTCCGGCCGTCACTGCCGCCGCCAGTTCGGGACCAAAATCGCAGAAGAACAGAAACGGCGTGACGGCGCCGAATTCCTCCCCCATGAACAGCATCGGCGGAGATGGCGCCAGCAGCCACGCGACGGTTGCGGCGCGCAGCGGAGCCTCCTGCGCCAGCATTGACAGGCGCTCGCCAAAGGCGCGATTGCCCACCTGGTCATGCGTCTGGATGAACGACACGAATGCCGCTGGCGTCAGCTGCGCGCTCGGCTCGCCGCGCGCGGCGCGCTCGCGGTAGGCCGATGCCTCACCCTGCTGCGCAAAACCCTCTGCGAGGCAGCGGCCCAGATACCAGGCCGGTCGCTCGGCGTAATCGGAATAGTAGCCATCGGCCTCGCCCGTCAGCAGCACGTGGAATGCGTGATGAATATCGTCATTCCATTGCGCCGTGTGCCATCGGGGCCGGCCCGATTCGGACCGCACCAAATAGCGTGAATGGTTCTTGTCATTTTCGAGCACGAGATGCACCTCGCGCTCAGCGCCGGGACCGCTGCGCACGCGCTCGGCCAGCTCCATCAGGATGTCAGGCGTCGAGTCGTCAACGATCGCATGCACCGCATCCAGCCGCAGACCGTCCAGGTGGAATTCCTCGAGCCAGTAGAGCGCGTTATGGATGAAGAAGTCGCGCACATGCCGGCTATCCACATCATCGAAATTGATGGCGGCGCCCCATGGCGTGTGGTGACGCTCGGTGAAAAAACGCTTGGCGTAGACGTGCAGATAGTTGCCATCGGGGCCGAAGTGGTTGTACACAACGTCGAGCAACACCATCAGCCCGCGCGCATGCGCCGCCGCCACGAGCCGCTTGAGATCCTCGGGACGGCCGTAGGCCGCGTCTGGCGCAAATGGCAGCACGCCGTCATAGCCCCAATTGCGTTTCCCTGGAAAATCAGCGACCGGCATCAGCTCAAGCGCGGTGACACCGAGCTCGACCAGGTAATCAAGCCGGGCTTCCGCTCCCGCGAACGTCCCTTCCGGTGAAAACGTGCCGACGTGCAATTCGTAAACCACCGCCTGCTCCCACGGCCGCCCGCGCCAGCCGTCATCGGGCCACTCGAACATTTCGGGGGCTACCACTTCGCTCGGACCGTGCACGTCATCGGGATTGGACCGCGACGCGGGATCGGGCACTTCCAGCGCACCGTCAATGCGGTAGCGATAGCGCGTCCCGGCGGGCGCCTCGACCACGATCTCGCGCCAGCCATCGCCAATGGCCGGCATGGGCAAAGGCGCGCCATCGCCGCCAAGCACCAGCTCGACTGATTGCGCGGTGGGTGCCCACAGTCGGAAGCGCGTGCGGCTACCTTCGGCCGGCTCCGCGCCGAAGGGCATCCGGTGAATTCTTTTCATGTGTTTTGCTGCTGCAGCAGCGCCAGTGAGCGGCCCTTGAGGGGATAGTTGCCGCCCGCGTCGAAGGCGCCGTTGCGCGCCAGCCCCTCCTCGTGCGTGGTATCCATCACCACGAGCCAGCGTATCCCGGCCTCGCGGCTTGGCAGCTGAAAGGCCAGCTCCTCGTGATGGGCGTTGAAGAGCAGGAGAAAGGTGCTGTCGCTCACGGAACGCCCGCGCTCATCGCTCTCGGTCATGCCCTCTCCACTCAGCACGACCCCGAGGCACCGGGCGTGGTCATGCTGCCACTCTTCCTCGCTCATCTCTACCCCATCGGGCTTGAGCCACATGATGTCCTTGATCCCCGAGCCGCGGATCGGGCGGCCCTGGAAAAAATGGCGCCGCCGGAACACGGGATGCTCGCGCCGCAGCCGGATCATCCGCCGAGCGAATTCGAGAAGTTGGCGCTTGTCGTGCGTGATATTCCAGTCCACCCAGGAGATTTCGCTGTCCTGGCAGTAGGCATTGTTGTTGCCAAGCTGCGTGCGGCCGATCTCGTCCCCGGCGGTGATCATGGGCACGCCCTGGGAGAGCAGGAGCGTCGCGAGGAAGTTGCGCTTGCGCTGCGCTCGCAGCGCGTTCACCTGCGCGTCGTCCGTCTCGCCCTCAGCCCCCGAGTTCCAAGACAGGTTGTGATCGTGCCCGTCGCGGTTGTCCTCGAGATTTGCTTCGTTGTGCTTATGGTCGTAGCTCACGACGTCGTGCAGTGTGAAGCCATCGTGCGCCGTGATGAAGTTGATGCTTGCGTGCGGCCGGCGCCCGCTCTGCTCGTAGAGGTCGCTCGACCCCGTGAGCCGCTGCGCGAACTCGCCAATGACGCCGCCGTCGCCCTTCCAGTAGGCGCGCATGGTGTCGCGGTACTTGTCGTTCCACTCGGTCCAGCCGCCGGGAAAGTTGCCGACCTGGTAGCCGCCCTCGCCAAGGTCCCACGGCTCTGCAATGAGCTTCACCTGCGAGAGCACGGGATCCTGGCGCACGATGTCGAAGAACGCGCCAAGCCGGTCCACCTCGTGCAGCTCGCGCGCCAGCGCCGAGGCCAGATCGAAACGGAATCCGTCTACGTGCATCTCGGTCACCCAGTAGCGCAGCGAATCCATGAGAAGCTGCAGCACCCGCGGGTGCACCATGTTGAGCGTGTTGCCGCAGCCGGTGTAGTCCATGTAGTAGCGCGGCTCGTCCGGTTTGAGCCGGTAGTAGGATGCGTTGTCCACGCCGCGGAAACAGAGCGTCGGCCCGCAATGGTCGCCCTCGCCGGTGTGGTTGTAGACCACATCCAGAATCACCTCGATGCCCGCCGAGTGGAGGGACTTGACCATGGTCTTGAACTCCGAGACCACCCGGTCACCGCCATAACGGTTGTCGGGCGCGAAAAAACCGATGGAGTTGTAGCCCCAATAGTTGCGAAGGCCCTTCTCGGCCAGATGCCGATCGTCGATGAACGCGTGCACCGGCATCAACTCCACAGTGGTGACGCCCAGACGCCGGAGGTATTCGATCGCGGGTCCGGCGGCAAGCCCGGCGTAGGTGCCCCGCAGCTGCGGCGGAATGGCCGGATGCTGGATGGTGAACCCTTTCACATGCAGCTCGTAAATCACGGTATCGTGCCACGCGACGTTCGGCCGCCGGTCATCGCCCCACGTGAAGGCCGGGTCGATCACCCGGCACTTGGGCATGCCTGCCGCGGAATCACGCCGGTCGAACGAAAGGTCCGCCCGGTCGTGACCGATGCGATAGCCGAAATTGGCGTCGCTCCAGTTGATCGACCCGGTCAATGCCTTCGCGTACGGATCGAGCAACAGCTTGTTGGGATTGAAGCGGTGTCCGCGCTCAGGTTCGTACGGCCCGTGCACGCGGTAGCCGTAGAGCATTCCCGGTCGTGCTTCTGGCAGGTAGCAGTGCCAAACCTCGTCGGTTTTCTCGGGAAACCGTATTCGCTGCACCTCGCGCCGGCCCTTCTCGTCGAAGATGCATAACTCCACCTTCTCCGCATTCTCGGAGAACAGCGCGAAGTTGACGCCCTCGCCGTCCCACGTCGCACCACGCGGATAGGGTTTGCCGGGCCAGATGGCCGAAATAGGCACGCTCACGGGAATTTCCTTTCATCGCGCGAATTCGCAGCCGCAAACGGCGCTGCCGCCCCTTGTAGGCGAAACGGCGTCATTCGTCTTTTTTGTCCTGCCGCGGCAACCAGCGCTCGAGCAACCCGGCGGCCCACCGCTGCCCGCCGATTCCGAATGCCAGCGCGAGCGCGAACACCACCCCAGCCAGGATGACAAGGAAACTTTGGCGAATGATATCGCCGCCAACGTTCATCTGATCGAGCGCGATCAGCACGACGAACACGACGATCGCGTACTGGGAGAGCTTGCCGAGCAACTCGGCATCCTGGATTCCAACGTTGCTGCAGTAGGCGACGACGGTATTGTAAATAAAGCGCGCAAAGTACGCGCCGAACGCGAGGATCAGCAGCGCCACGATCACCTTCGGCACGAACAGGACAACCTGGCCGAAAAGATCGGTGATGTAGGTAAGCCCGAGGCCATTGAACGCGATCACCAGCGTCGCGAAAATCACGAGCCAGTAGATGAGCGTACCGAATATGTCGGTGGTATCGCTTTCGATCCCGCCTTGCCGCAGGAAGCCGTCAATCCCGGCGTGCTCGGTCAGCACATTGAAGTTCACCGCGCGCATCGCTTTCACGACCGCAAATCTGATGACCTTGGCGAGCAGCCAGCCCGCCACGAGCACCGCCAGCGCCAGCGCAAGACGCGGCAAAAATGCGCCGATCTGGCTAAGCACTATCCGGACCGGCTCCAGGAGCATATCGACCTTATCCATGTGTACCTCCTCCTATGCGTTGCGTAGCCCCGCGCCCGTCAACCGGTTTGAGACAAACCGGCCAGCGCGAGGATGCCTTCCAGCGGAATGCGCGCCCAGCCAGGACGGTTGTTGATCTCGTAGCGCAGTTCATAAAGCGCCTTCTCCAGCTCGAAGAGCTGCAGCAGCCCCCGCATTTCCTCGAACGACGCGTACAGTTCGCTGCCCCGCGTCGCCTCGTCGTAGGCCCCGAGAAACGCTGCACGTACCTGCGGTTCCCATGTTGCGGCAAGGGGCGATAAGCGCGCGCCGTCCTCCGGCGCCTGCATCACCTTCCGCAGCGCGGTCCAGCGCGCATAGTTGAACGAGCGCAGCATGCCAGCGACATCGCGCAACGGCGAATATTTTTTCGTGCGCTCGGCAAGCGGCCGCGCCGGCTCGCCCTCGAAATCGGTGATGAGAAAATCATTGCTCGTGAGCAGGACCTGCCCGAGGTGGTAATCACCGTGGTAGCGGGTCTTCAGGGTATGCCCGGTCGGCATGGCGCAGCCGTCAATGCGGGCCAGCAGCTGCTTCTGTCCGTCGAGGAGCGCCTGTGCCTGCTGACGAGAGGTCAGCACGAGCTGGCCCATCTGTCGCTCCAGTAACTTGAGCGTCGTAAGCGCCTCTTCGTGCACCGAGCGTTTGAACCCCATAAGATCGTCCGGCGTGACGGGCTCCGGCTCGAAAGCCGGCTTGCCGGACTTCAGCGCGAACGCCAGATGCAGTTCCGCCGTGCGCTGACCAAGCGTGCGCATGAGTGAAAGATAGGCGCCGTGCACATCCTCCGCTACCGAGTCCACGGCCGCGCGGTGGCTGTCGAAAAAACGCTCCAGATACGCCACCGTATAGTTCCAGCCGTCGCCCTGGTTGGTAACGTAGCCTTGCAGCAGCGCAAGCGTCATCGGCGTGCCGTCGTTTCCTAGATACTCGAGCGCGCCGGCGACCGGCGCGCAGTTTGCGAAGCCCGCGACCTCGGTCAGGTAGCGGCCGATTTCGAGCTCCGGATTCACACCCGCGCGGATGCGGCGATAACCTTTGAGGAACAGGCGATCACCGAGGGTCACCACGGTATTGCTGCTCTGCGCTTGCGGCCGGCCCACAGGCAGCTCGGCCAGCGATTCGCCGGCCAGCCCCGTAAACGCTTCGGTCGGGCTGAAGCGGAGTTTTCCATTTGCCGTTGGCACCTCGACGCACTTTTCGATGGCCTGCACGACAGCGCGACAGAACGCTTCGTCGGCGAGCGCATCGGCCATGGCGCCCACGTTGGCCTGCTGGCGAACCTTCGCCATGGTAGCCGGCGCCAGCGCGCGCATTCGCTCCTCTTCGGTCGATTCCCACGCGAGGGCGAGCGGCACGAAATAGGTCGCGGCCTCGGTGCCGCCCTCCGTTTCGACGAGGGGCAACAGCCAGCTCTGGCGCCCGATGCTCCACTGCGCGTAGTCGGTCAGCTTGGCCCGCTTGATGGTCTCGCCCTTCGCTGCGTACCAGCGCTGAGTTTCCAGATAACGCGGCAGCACTTCCTGCTCGAACTGCGCGCGGATCTTCTCGGCCATCCGGATGCGCCACGGCACGACGCGGTCGCGGAACAAGCTCGTCCAGCCATCGAAAAGGACCAGCACTGGCAGATCCTCGCGCGCGAGGCGCTCCTCGTGCCACTTCGGTACTTCGACGTCCGCAGCCAGCCGGAACCAGAAGAAACCGTGCGCGGGCAGCGTGAGCAGGTACGGAAGCTCGCCGATCGGCGGGAACGGATTTCGGCCCAGCAGCTCGACCGGCACGCGGCCGCGGTAGCGCGCGAGGTCCAACTCGACCGGCTGCGCCGATCGCGACACGTTGGCCACGCACAGGATCGCCTCCTCACCGTATTCCCGCAGGTACGCGAGCACCTTGCGGTTGCCCGGCCTCAGGAATGTGATCCTGCCGCGCCCGAACGCCCGGCTCGTCTTGCGCACCGCCAGGATCCGCCGCATCCAGTGCAGGAGAGAGGACGGATCGCGCAGCTGCGACTCCACGTTGACGGCTTCGTAGCCGTAGATCGAGTCCATGATGGGCGGCAGGAAGAGCCGTTGCGGGTCGGCGCGCGAGAAACCTGCGTTGCGGTCGGGGCTCCACTGCATAGGTGTGCGCACCGCATTGCGGTCGCCCAGATAGATGTTGTCGCCCATGCCGATCTCGTCACCGTAGTAGATGATCGGGGAACCGGGCATCGACAAGAGCAGGCTGTTCATGAGCTTGATGCAGTCGGAGTCGTTCTGCATCAGCGGTGCGAGCCGGCGGCGAATGCCGAGATTGATACGCGCCCGAGGGTCGGCCGCGTACATCTGGTACATGTAGTCGCGCTCCTTGTGCGTCACCATCTCGAGCGTCAGCTCGTCGTGGTTCCTTAGAAAGATCGCCCACTGGCAGCTCTCGGGAATATCGGGCGTCTGGCGCATGATTTCCACGACGGGATGGCGGTCCTCCTGCGCGATGGCCATGTAGATGCGCGGCATCAGCGGGAAATGATAGGCCATGTGGCACTCGTCGCCCTGGCCGAAGTATTCGGACACGTCCTCCGGCCATTGATTGGCTTCAGCGAGGAACACGCGGTTGCGGTAGCGGCTATCGAGCTCGGCGCGGATGCGCTTCAAGAGCCGGTGCGTTTCCGGAAGGTTCTCGTTGTTCGTGCCGTCGCGTTCGATGAGATACGGAATCGCGTCCAACCGCATTCCGTCGACCCCCATGTCGAACCAGTACCGCATTACGCGCAGCACCGCCTTCACCACGTGCGGGTTGTCGAAGTTCAGATCCGGCTGGTGCGAGAAGAAGCGGTGCCAGTAGTAGGACTTGGCGACCGGATCCCAGGCCCAATTGGAACTCTCGGTATCGGTGAAGATGATGCGCGTCTCCGGCCATTTCTGGTCCGTCTCGCTCCAGACATAGAAATTGCGCTTGCTCGAATCCGCGGGCGCCCGCCGCGCGGCCTGGAACCAGGGATTCTGGTCCGAGGTGTGGTTGATTACCAGTTCGGTGAGCACACGCAGCCCGAGGCTGTGTGCTTCCCGCATGAACTGCCGGAAGTCGGCGCGGGTGCCGTAGTCGGGGTGAATGTTGTGGTAGTCGGAAATATCGTAGCCGTCGTCCTTCAGCGGAGAAGGATAGAACGGCAGCAGCCAGATAGCGGTCGCACCCAGGTCCCGCACGTACTCTAGCTTCTCGGTAAGCCCGCGGAAGTCGCCAATCCCGTCCCGGTTGCTGTCATTGAAGGCGCGAACGTGCACCTGGTAGATGACCGCGTCCTTGTGCCAGAGCGGATCGTCTTCCAGCTCGGTCTTGCGGTTGCGAATCGGTTCAGCCATCGCGGAGCTCAGGCGAAGTTCTCGAAATCACGCTCGGAGCGCAGGCGCTTTATCACCTTAAAGACGTGCGCCGGACAGGCCTGCGGGTTGAGTTCCACGTAGTTGCGCGCGCCCTGCCACAGATAGCTCGTTCCGCTGAGCAGGTCCTCGACCTCGTAGGAGCGTTCACGATCGATGCCCAGCTGGTCGAGCGGCACCTCGAGCCAGCCCGACTGCCGGTGATGCGGGTCGAGATTGACGACCATAATGACGACATTCGAGCGGTCATTCGTGTACTTCGTGTAACAGATGAGCTCGTCATTGTCGACCGGTATGAACTGGATGTTCCATTCCTGCTGCAATGCAGGGTTCTCCCGCCGCGCGCGGTTCACCGCGGCGACGAGCGTGCGCAGGCTGTCGGGCTTCGCCAGATCCCAGAACCGCACCTCGTACTTCTCGGAGTTGCGGTACTCCTCGCTGCCCGGCTCGCGCGGCACGTTCTCGCAATGCTCGAACGCCGGCCCGTAAATGCCGTAGTTCGCGCCAAGCGTGGCCGCCAGCACCAGCCGCGTCATGAAGGCCGGACGGCCGCCGTGCTGGAGATAGGCGGTCAGAATGTCGGGCGTGTTGGGCCAGTGATTGGGCCGGAAGTACTCGCGCGATGCGTGGCTCGCGAGCTCGCTGAAATAATCGCTCAGCTCCAGCTTCGTGTTGCGCCATGGAAAGTAGGTGTACGACTGCGTGAAACCGATCTTCGCCAACCGATGCATCACCTTGGGCCGCGTGAACGCCTCTGACAGGAACATCGCCTCCGGATGATCGCGCTGGATCTCCGCGATAAGCCATTCCCAGAAGGCGAACGGCTTGGTATGCGGATTGTCGACCCGGAAGATCGTGACCCCGTGCTCCACCCAGAACGTGAACACGCTCTTCAGCTCCTGCCATAGTGCCGGCCAGTCGTCGCATTCGAAATTGAACGGATAGATGTCCTCGTATTTCTTGGGCGGGTTCTCGGCGTACTGCACCGTTCCGTCCGGGCGCCAGCGGAACCACTGCGGATGCTGCTGCACGTAGGGGTGGTCCGGCGCGCACTGGAAAGCGATGTCGAGCGCGACTTCGATGCCGAGCTCGCGCGCCGCCGACACCAGGCGCCGAAAATCATCGAGCGTGCCCAGCGCGGGATTGACCGCCTTGTGCCCGCCCTCGTGCGAGCCGATCGCCCACGGGCTGCCGGGATCGTCGGGCGTCGCCTTGAGCGCATTGTTCCGGCCCTTGCGGTTCACGCGCCCGATCGGATGAATCGGCGGCAGATAGAGCACATCGAAGCCGAGCTCGGCCACGTACGGGAGCCGCATCTCGCAGTCGCGGAAGGTGCCGTGGCGCCCCGGCGCATCCGCTGTCGAACGCGGGAACATCTCGTACCACGCGCTGCAACGCGCGCGCCGCGGATCGACCGTCAATCGCAACTCGGGCGAATACGTATCGGCGAAGCTACGGTCGGGATAGCGATTCATCAGCGTCAGCAATTCATCGCCAAGGGCGAGCTCCTGGCGAGCCTCGAGCTTGCCCGCGCCTTTCAGCTTGTCCGCAATGCCCGACAGCGTCCGTGCATCGGCGCCCTTCGCCCGCGCGGCGGCTTGCGCGACGAGCTCCGCACCGCTCTGCAGTGCGAGCGCCACGTCAGACGGCTCGACGCGCTTCGCAAAGTCTTTGCGCCACGTTAGAAAAACGTCGACCCAGGCGGTTACGGTATAACGGCAACGCCCCGGCGCTCCCACTTCAAATTCGCCGCGCCAACGGTCGTTGTCCTCGAACCGCATCTCGGCCTCGGTCCAGGCCGCCGCTTCTTCCCTGCGATAACGTAGCATGCAGCGCAACGTGTCGTGGCCGTCGCCAAACACGTCCGCTTCCACCACCAGGCGGTCGCCGGCAGCCCGCTTTGCAGGAAACCGCCCGCCGTCAACCGCCGGGTAGATCCCCTCGATGACGGCTCGGCAGCGTCCCTCGCCTGGAACGTCCTTTTTCGACATCCTTGTTTCCTCCGTAAGGAAAAAGCCCTTCAGGGGCGGCCAGTGCTCTTGAAGAATAGCGCGCTCAGCGGCGGCAGCGTTAGCCGCAGCGACCAGTCCCGGTCATGCGCCGCATGCGGCTGCGCCTCGACACCGCCCAGGTTGCCCACGCCCGAGCCGCCATAACGCTCCGCGTCGCTGTTCAGGATCTCCTGCCAGCGGCCGCCTCGCGGCACGCCCAGCACGTAGCCGGACCGCACGATTGGCGTGTAGTTGAGCACGACCAGCACCACCTCGTCGCCGCGGGCGTTGCGGCGAATGAAGCTCAGCACGCTGTTGTCGCGGTCATTGGCCTCGATCCACTCGAAACCTCCGCGCTCGCAATCGAAATCGGCCAGCGCGGACTCTGCGCGGTAGCAGCGATTAAGATCGGCTACCCATTCACGCACGCCCTCGTGCAGCGGATAGCCCAGTACGTGCCACTCTAGGCTCTCCTCGTGCTGCCACTCGCGCCGCTGGCCGAATTCGCCGCCCATGAAGAGCAGCTTCTTGCCCGGATGCGCCCACATGTAGCCGAAGAGCAGCCGCAGGTTGGCGAACTGCTGCCATTCATCGCCCGGCATCTTGCCGATGAGCGATCCCTTTCCGTGAACCACCTCGTCGTGCGACAGCGCCAGCACGAAATTCTCGTCGAAGGCGTACCAGATGCTGAACGTGAGCTGGTCGTGGTGGTGCGTGCGGTAGATCGGGTCGCGCGAGAGGTACTTGAGCGTGTCGTGCATCCAGCCCATGTTCCACTTGTAGCCGAAACCCAGGCCGCCTCCCGAGACCGGGCGCGAGACCATCGGCCACGCGGTGGATTCCTCCGCGATCGTCTGGACGTCGGGAAAATCACGATAAACCGCTTCGTTCATGTGGCGCAGAAAGCTCATCGCTGCCAGGTTCTCACGACCCCCGTACTCGTTGGGTATCCACTCACCCTCCTTGCGGGCATAGTCGAGATAGAGCATGGACGCCACCGCGTCAACGCGCAGTCCGTCAATGTGATACTTGTCGAGCCAGAACAGCGCGCTGCTCTCGAGGAAAGCACGCACCTCGTGACGCCCGTAGTTGAAGATGCAGCTGTTCCATTCGGGATGATAGCCCTGACGCGGGTCCGCGTGCTCGAACAGATGCGTGCCGTCGAAATAAACGAGCGCGAAACCGTCGTTCGGAAAATGCGACGGCACCCAGTCCAGTATCACGCCGATGCCCTGGCCGTGCAGGTAATCGACCAGATACATGAAATCCTGCGGCGTGCCGTAGCGCGCGGTCGGCGCGAAATAGCCCGTTGTCTGGTAGCCCCACGAGCCGTAGAACGGGTGTTCCATGACCGGCATCAACTCGACGTGCGTGAATCCCATGTGCCGCACGTACGCGGCAAGCGGCTCGGCAAGCTCGCGGTAAGTGAGGGGGCGGTTGTCCTCCTCCGGAACGCGGCGCCAGGAACCGATGTGCACCTCGTAGATCGACATCGGTGCATTGCGCGCCGCCGCCGCAGCCCGCCGCGTCATCCACTCGTGATCCCCCCACTCGTACTCGAGGTTCCAGACACGAGAGGCCGTGGCCGGCGGAAGCTGCCAGTAGAACGCGAAAGGATCCCCTTTGTCCGCCTCGTGCCCGTGTGCGTGAGAGCGGATACGGTATTTGTAGTAGGCGCCTTGCGCCACGCCGGGGACGACCCCTTCCCAGATTCCGGAGCCGTCCTGGCGCACTTGCAGCGGATTGCGTCCCGGATCCCAGCCGTTGAAATCACCAATGACTGCGACCGATGCCGCGCCCGGCGCCCACACGGCGAAGCGCGTCGCGGACTTGTCATCGATTTCGGCGGGATGCGCACCCAGCTTTTCGTACAGACGGACGTGGCTTCCCTCCTTGAAGAGGTAGATATCGTGTTCGGTCAGGATGGAGCCTGCCCTTCGCCGCTCGCCGCCTGCAGCTCGCGGTGGCCCCGCCCGTTGCGAAGTCGATTTGGGTTTCGCTGGCATCTCCTTAATCCTCCGTCAACCCGTCCGAAAAATTTCCTGCCGGCATCGATTGGCGCATCTCCATGCGAGCCTCCCCTGGCGCTTACGCACCCGCGCGACGAGTCAACTTGTTCCCCGGGCGAAGCCAATGCTGCAGGAAAGCAATCAGCTCCCGAGGCGGCCTGAGCCAAAGATCAGCGAGCGTCTCCCGCAGCTCCGAGCGCACGAGCACGCCAAGGCCGTGGCCCTTGATTGCTCGGAACGCGTCCTCATCCGTAATATCGTCGCCAAAATAGGCCGCGACACACGCAGCCCCGCTTTCCGAAAGCACGGTCCTCACGGCGTGCTCCTTGTTGGTGCCGCGCGCGCGCAGTTCCAGGCCGCCATCGAACGCGATCAGCTCGAGCGCGTCGTCCGCAGCGAAGGGTTCCCAAGCGGACTTCACCTGCTCTCTCAACCGGGCGATCTTGATCGCCGGCAGCCCCCGCCAGTGCAGCGCAACGCTCGCTGGCTTGCACTCGATTCGCGCCCCCGCACGGCGGAATTCCTCGGCAGCAGCTTCAGCCAATGAGAGCGCCCGCCGCACCTCCTCCGCGGGTTCCTGCACGCCAACCACGCCATCGGCAGACATGCGCTCCCAGCCGTGCGCGCCCCAGATCTCGGGGGATCGCCGCAATGACAGCAGCGCGGCAACCTCGGACGCGCGCCGGCCGCTCACGATCACGACGCGCGTATCGGCCTGTTGCATCACTGCGTCCAGCAAATCGACAACACCGGGATATGGCACAGCCTGCTCTGGGCGGATCTTGAACGGCGCCAGCGTCCCATCGTAGTCGAGCATCAGCACCCGCTCGCTCGAGTTCGAAAGCGTCGCGTAGAACTGATCGAGATCGACGCTCGGCGTCAGCACCCTCATCTTTTGCTCTATCCCGTCGTTAGTGTCTGGTTAGAAATGGCGACCGAGAAACATGTAAAGACGTGTCATCTTTCGACGTCCTGGTTGCGGCGGCAGACTGACTCAATGGCAACGAGTGAGCGCGACGGCCTTTTCGCGCTCACGGTTCCACACGGTCTTACGGAGAGCGTCCCGTGCATGGCCCGCGACCGCACGCGACATTGTTGAGATTTTAGGTCTTATGTCCTACCGAGCGCGCGCCCTAGGCAATTTCCCGTGCATTTCAGCACAGAAAAAACCATTATATCCAGGGCGTTATAACACCCGGATCTATTCGAATCGCGACGCAGTTGCCCGATTATACAGCATGCGACATCGCATCCCGAGTGAAACGGGGCGTTCACAAGCCATTCTTAACAATCACGATGTGCACCCGGTACGGTCCGTGCGCGCCCAGCGTCACGGTCTGTTCGATGTCGGCGGTTCGCGACGGACCGGAGATGAAATTCACCGCTCGCGGCAGCACTCGCCGCTCGGACCGCACGAGCTCCCACGCCTCTTCCATGCCGCGTACGATGCGCGACGCGTCGATGATGGCGATATGAGTCTCCGGCAGCAGGCTGACAGCGCTTGGGGTTTGCGGGCCCGACAGCATCATCAAGGTTCCGGTCTCGGCGATGGCGCAGAATGTGCCGGTGACGCCCACGAGATCGCTCTCGTGCGCTGCGCGCACCGCGATCACGATTCCCGCCGCGCGCCAGTCAAGCGTGGCAAAGGCTTCCCAGCATACCGCCTCTCGCGACAGGCGCTGCGCGTCCAGGTAGCGCGAGATTGCTGCCGGCGCGGCATCCAGCGCTTCCACCTCGTCGACCGTGCTCGCGAGTTTCAGCGCTTCCTCGCGAAAACGAACGACAGGATCCCAGGTGGCGGCGGGGCGCGGGTTCTGCGGGTGCGCCGCAATGTGGGCGCGCACCGCTTCGCGCTCGCCCGCATCGGTCAGCGCGCTTTTTGCCTGACGCGCGCGAATCCGCGCCAGAATGTTTTCACGTGCGTTCATGTCGAGCCGTAACGCATCAATGCAAGGACCGCAAAGGATGCGCGAAGGACGCGAAGATCATTTTTAAGATTTACTTTGCGCACGCTCTGCGTCTTTGCGTCTTTGCGGTTCGGTCATCAGCCTAACGTGGGCATATTCAGCCCCGGCGCGGGCGTATCCTGGTGCGGCCAGCGGGTCGTGATCACCTTGGTGCGCGTATAAAACTTCACGCCCTCCATGCCATGTACATGGAGGTCGCCAAAGAGCGAGTTCTTCCAGCCGCCGAAGGAATAGAACGCGACCGGGACCGGAATCGGCACATTGACGCCCACCATACCCACCTGGATCTCGTTCTCGAAGCGTCGCGCGGCGCCACCTGATTCCGTGAAAATCGCCGTGCCGTTGGCGTAGGGATTGCGATTGACGAGCGCGATCGCGTCCTCCAGCGTCTCGCTTCGCAGCACAACGAGCACCGGGCCGAAGATTTCGTCCTGGTAGATCTTCATGTCAGCCTTGACGCCGTCGAAAAGTGTCGTGCCTAAGAAGAAGCCGCCGTCGTGTCCGGGTACCTTCAAGCCACGGCCGTCCAGCACGAGTTTCGCGCCCTCTTTTACGCCCTGATCGACATAGCCTGCGACCTTGTCCCGATGCTGGCGGGTGACGAGCGGCCCCATTTCGACGCCCTCCTTGTCGCCCGGGCCAACCATGATCGCCTCGGCCTTTTTCTTGAGCAGCGACACCAGCGGATCCGCCGCCGCGCCGACCGCGACCACCGCCGAGATCGCCATGCAGCGTTCTCCCGCAGAGCCGTAGGCCGCGCCGATCAGCGCGTCCGCCGCGAACTCGAGGTCTGCGTCCGGCAGCACCACCGCGTGGTTCTTGGCGCCGCCGAGCGCCTGCACGCGCTTGCCGTTCTTCGCGCAGGTTTCATAGATGTACTTCGCGATCGGGGTCGAGCCGACGAAACTGACCGCGTGGATGCCGGGATGGTTGAGAATCGCGTCCACCGCCTCCTTGTCGCCGTGTACAACGTTCAAAACGCCGTCGGGTAGCCCGGCTTCCTTGAACAGTTCCGCCATCCGCATCGAGGCCGACGGCACCTTCTCGGAGGGCTTGAGCACGAACGTGTTGCCGCAGGCGATCGCCACTGGAAACATCCAGAGCGGCACCATCACCGGGAAGTTGAAGGGCGTGATACCCGCGCACACGCCGACACCCTGGCGCACCGTGTGGCAATCGACGCCAGTGCCGACGTTCTCCGAATGCTCGCCTTTGAGGAGATGCGGAATGCCACAGGCAAACTCCACCACCTCGAGGCCGCGCTGCACGGAACCCATCGCATCCGGCAGCGTCTTGCCGTGCTCCTCGGTGACGAGGCGCGCGAGCTCCTGCTGGTTCGCCTGCAACAGCTGGAGAAACTTCTGCATGACACGCGCGCGTCGCAGCGGCGGTGTGTCGCGCCATTCAGGAAACGCTTTTGCGGCAGCCTTTACTGCGGCATCGATGTCGGCTGCATTGCAAAACGGCACTCGGCGCGTGACCGCACCGGTCGCGGGATTGGTGACGTCGCCGTAACGAGTGGCCGTGGCGCCCTTGCGCTTGCCTTCAATCCACAACTCGACGGTACCCGCACCGCGCGCTTCGACTGGCTTGCTCATCGTTGTCTCCTGTACAACTCTCGGAAGGTGACGCCTTGGGGCGCCGGCATGTCACGGCTGGCGGTCCAGCCGCCAGCAAGTGGAATACTATGGATGAGACGGTCGCGGCCGCCCATCAGGGCAAGCAGCCGCGCACCGATCGCTGCCGCAGCCGCATAGATCGCCGGCCGCTGAGCCGTCCAGCACCAGGCGCCGAACGCGGCCCGCTCAGTCCAGGGCTTCAGCTTGCGAGCGAACTGCTGCTCGCGCAGCTTTCGCATGAGATCAGGGAGCGGGATCTTCACGGGGCAGACAACGCCGCACTGGTTGCACATCGTTGCGGCATTCGGCAGATCGAGCGCCTTCTCGAGCCCGACGTAGGCCGGCGTCAGCACCGAGCCCATTGGGCCCGGGTAGACCCAACCATACGCGTGCCCGCCGACGCTCTGGTACACCGGGCAGTGATTCATGCAGGCGCCGCAGCGTATACAGCGCAGCATCGGCTGCAACTCGGTCCCGACAAGGCTTGTGCGGCCTCCGTCGAACAGAATGACGTGGAAGTGCTCCGGGCCGTCATGCTCGCGCTCGCCTTTCACGCCGGTCGTCACCGAGATGTAGTTCGAGATCGACTGCCCGGTACCGTGCGACGGCAGCAGCCGCATCAACGTTGCAACGTCCTCGAGCGTAGGCAGGATCTTCTCGATTCCCGTGATCGCAACGTGCACGCGCGGAAGCGTCGTCACCATGCGGCCGTTGCCCTCGTTGGTGACGATCAGCGTCGAGCCCGTCTCGGCGATCGCAAAGTTGGCGCCGGAGATGCCCATGTCCGCGCTGATGAAATGCCCGCGCAGCCGCTCGCGCGCCTCGCGCGTGAGTTCCGCGATGTCGGTCTTGCGTGGCGTGCCGTGCTTCTCCTCGAACAGGTCGGAGACCTCATCGCGCGTCTTGTGCACGACAGGCGCCACGATATGCGAGGGCGGCTCCTTCGCAAGCTGCAGGATGTACTCGCCGAGGTCCGTCTCCAACACCTCTATGCCCGCCGCCTCGAGCGCGTCGTTCAGCGCGCACTCTTCGGTGACCATTGACTTGGACTTGACCGCCTTGCGCACGCCATGGCGCCGCGCGAGCTCGCACACGATCCGGTTGACATCCTCGTGGGTCTCGGCCCAGTGCACCTCCGCGCCGCGCGCCGTTGCGTTGCGCTCGAACTCCTCGAGATAGACATCCAGGCGATCGAGCACGCGATCACGGATCGCGCTTGCCGCATCGCGAATGGCTTCAAAGTTGTCCATCTCGGCGACGCGCTGGGCGCGACCGCGCACGAAGTTGCCCTGCAACTTGTTCAGCGCGTTCTGCAGGTTGCGGTTCACGAGCTTCTCGCGAGCCCGGGACTTGAAATGCATGGAGGCAACTTGCATGGCCGTATCTGGAAAACTTGGGGGCAGTAGATCCGAGCGCCCGATTATAGCGCGGTGCCGGCTCAAGCCCTCGGCGCCACGAGCCGGATCATGTAGATGCCGCTGGCGACCACAACTGCCGCGCCGGCCAGCACCCAGGCATCCGGCGTTTCGTCCCAAACCAGGAACCCGACCAGCATCGCCCAGAGCAGACCGGAATACCGGAACGGCGCGATGATCGCCGCGCGACCCAGACGCAACGCTTCGATGACCATGAAGTGCGCGCACGCGTTGAAGAGCCCCGCGGCGAGGAACCACGCCGCCCCCGCCGCATCGACGCGCTGCCAGCCAAACGCACTGGTCAGAAGTCCCGCCGCCATAACGATGAAACCGGACCAGAACAGCACCGAGATCGAACTCTCGGTTCGCGACAGGCGCCGTGTGAACGCATCGCGGAAACCGTTGGTAAAGGCGGCAAGAACGGGGAGCAGCGCCGCCCACACAAATTCGCCTCCGCCAGGCCGCACGATCAGCATCACCCCCACGAAACCACCCCCGATCGCCAGCCATTGGCGCGCGTCCACCCGCTCACCGAGCAGCGGCGCCGACAACAGCGCAACAAAAATCGGGCTCGAGAAGAGCACAACGGTCACGAGCGAGAGCGGGAGAAGGCTCAAGCTCCACACGATGAGGCCACTACCGGCGACAAAGAGCAGCCCCCGCAGGAACTGCCCGCCCCGGTTGACAACTTTCAAAGCGCCCAGCCCGGTCACGCTCACCGCGTACGGCACTATGAACATGAGAGCGGCCAGCTGCCGCAGGCAGATCACCTGGCCAATCGGGTAATGCTGCGTCAGATGCTTGGACACGGCATCATTGAGAGTCAGGAGGCCGGCACCCGCCACCATCGCCAACACTCCGCGCAGCACCAACGGATCCTTCATCTCTCGCCTGGTCTTGCTGGCTGTTCGAGCGCCTTAGAGCCGGAAGCGACGCACCGCGTCGTCGTTCCAGGCGAGCCCATTGCCGGGGCGCGCAGAGGGGACAGCCAGACCGTCTGCGATCCGCAACGGCTCCTGCAGCAGCACGTTGGCCCAATCCACATACTCGAGCCAGTGCCGGGTCGGGGTCGCCGCGAGAAGGTGCGCGCTGACCTCCGGGAACAGGTGCGAGGACATTTGCATGCCGCGGGCGGAGGCAAGCTGGGCCGCGCGCAGCCAGCCAGTGACGCCGCCAATGCGCTCGAGGTCGGGCATTACGTAGTCGCACGCCCCGGCCGCCAGCGCCTGCTCCATCCCGAACGGGAGCGAAAAATTCTCGCCGATCTGAACCGGCGTCGTAAGCTCGCGCGCAAGCGCGGCGCACCCCGCATAGTCGTCGTGGCGAATCGGCTCCTCGATCCAGCAGATGCCGCCTTCCGCGTCGAGCGCGCGCCCGCGTTTCACGGCTTCGTCGACCGACAGCGCCTGGTTGAAATCGACCATGATCTCGACATCTTCCGGGATTCTTCGGCGCACCGCCCGCAGCGCCGCAAGGTCGGCCTCCAGAGAGGGGTAGCCCAGGCGCAGCTTGACCGCGCGAAATCCGCCTGCCAGCAGCTTCTCCGCCTCATCCGCGACCGCTTCCGGCGCCATCAGTCCCAGCCCGCAGCTGTTGTACGCCCGCACCGGCCGCGGCTCTGCGCCCAGGTAGGCCGCGAGCGGCTGGCCTGCGGCGATTGCAAGCGCGTCCCAGCACGCGATATCGAACGCCGCCATCGCCATGCGCACGATGCCCTGCACCCCAATCAGCGTGAAGCGCTTGTAGAGCTTGGCCCACAGCTCGGCCGGCGCCAGCCGATCGCCCTTGACAACGCTCAGCACTTCCGCGAGGAGGCTCGTGATCGCAGGGGCCGCAGCCGGCAAGTAGCAAAAGAGATACGACCGCCCGGTGACACCCTCCTCGGTCTCGAGATCCACCAGCAACAGCGGCGCCGAGCGCACCGCGGCGGCGCTGGTGCCGAGCACGTAAGTCATGGGGACCAGAACCCCGACCGCCCGGACGTCACGGACCGTAAGTCGTGGCCCGTTCACGCTAGGAGACATGCTGAAAGCACTGGAACCGCCGATGACTGCACGCCGCCTCAACAGCACTCCAGCCAGGAAAGCGCACGGAGACGCATAGATAGAAATGCTTCATCACGAAAACGCCCGGAACCACATGGAATCAGAGGCACCCTGATCTTGAATCTTCGCGTATTTTCACGTGATGCTACGTTCGAAGGATTCCTGATTTCCGATTCACGGCTGTTAGTGTTCGCGGCGGCCCTGCGCGTGCAGAACCAAAATGTCCCACACCGCCCGGTTGGTGGGCGTTGGCACACCCGACTTGACGCCGAGCTGCACGACGCCGCCGGAGAGCCACTCGACCTCGAGACGGCTGCCCCGCTCGAGATCGTGGTGCATCGAGGACGTCATGTCGGCCGGAACGCTGTCGGCAAAACGCAGGCGGTCCTCGGCATAGTTCTCGGGGAGCGCCACGCCCAGTGCGCGGCCCACCGCAACCGTTTCCTTCATGATCTCGAGCAGAAATGCTCGTGTCTGCAAATTCGAGCGAATCGGGCCGATTGGCATGCGTATCGTCGTAGTGGTCGCCGACAGCCCCACAAGGAAGGTATATTTTTCCCACAGCGTGCGCCGAATGTCGGGCACGATCTCGGCCTGGATCCCGGCCCGAACCAAGGCCTCGAGCAACGCCTCGACACGAGGCGTGCGGCGCCCGTCGTACTCTCCGATCAACGCCCGCTGTAGCGCTCCGGTCTGCAATATCACGCCAGGTCGCGAAATACGCGTCGCGACATAACCCACGCCACCGATAACGGCGGCGTCGCCCAGCTCGGTGCGCAGAATGTCGTCTTTGATGACGCCGTTCTGGAGGGAAAGCACGGCGGTATTGGGGCCAACGCTGGCTTTCACGGCACGCGCGGCCGTCTCCGTATCCCACAGCTTGACGGCAATCAACACTACGTCGACCGGGCCAACCGTGGCGGGATCATCGGTCACCTTCACTCGCGGCAACCGGATGTCGCCCTGCACCTCGTTCTCGATGACGAGCCCACGCTCGCGCATGGCTTCGAGATGCGCCCCGCGCGCGACGAAGGTGACATCGAAACCGGCGTGCGCGAGGCGCCCGCCATAGAAGCCCCCCACACCGCCGGAGCCCATCACCAATATTTTCATAACGCTTGAACCATGAATCTGGAATCGTGAGTGGAAATCGTAACGCGCCGTGTTTCCGCGCTGTTTTTTCTTTCAAGTCCGAACTTCATCCGAGCTCACGAACAGCCTGAATGAGTGCGTTCTTAACCGCGCGTATTTGCGTTTATATGCGGTCTCTCCTCAACCCCGGCGAGGACTTCGGCAACGTGGAGCACCTTCGT
Source organism: Betaproteobacteria bacterium SG8_41 (assembly GCA_001303585.1). GTDB lineage: Bacteria > Pseudomonadota > Gammaproteobacteria > Burkholderiales > SG8-41 > SG8-41. Next base: position 49,851 of record LJTT01000011.1, on the reverse strand, counting down.
GCTCATGTCGCCACGGCGCCGCAGCCGGCCTTCGATATTAAGCATGCAGCCCAGATCGCCCAGCACCACCGCATCGGCACCACTGGCCGAGATGTTTCCACATTTGCGCTCCGCGATATGCGCCGAGATTTCGCCAAACTTGAGCGCGAACGTGCCGCCGAAGCCGCAGCAGGTTTCCGCTTCGTTCATTTCCTTCAACTTTAACCCGGCCACCTTGGCGAGCAGCGCTCGTGGTTGCGCCTTGATGTCGAGCTCGCGCAGGCCGGAGCACGAGTCATGGTACGTAACCGTCCCATTGTACGCCCCTGGCACTTTCTCGAGCTTGACGACATTCAGCAGAAAGTCGGTGAGCTCGTAAGTGCGGCTTGCCAGCCGTTGCACGCGCGCAAGTTCTGCGGGCTGGTCCGCAAGCAACTCGGGGTAATGGGTCCGGATCATGCCGGCGCACGAGCCGGAAGGCACGACGACATACTCGAATGCATCGAACTCATCGAGCACCTTGCGCGCGAGCGCCTGAGCCGCCCCGCGCGCGCCTGCGTTGTAGCCCGGCTGCCCGCAACAAGTCTGCGTCGCGGGAACGACCACTTCGCAACCCGCCGCCTCCAGCAGCCTCAACGCGGCGAAACCGATGCGTGGCCGCATGAGGTCAATGAGACAGGTAACGAAAAGACCGACGCGCATCTGTGGAAAAAGCGTGACTGGCAAAAGATGGCGGCTAACGGGCGTTGGGTGCTAGGCGGACAAGTCTCCGCGCCAGCGATTATCGCAGAAAAAGGCCGCGCGCCCGCTCCCTTCCAAAAGCGTCGATGCGTAGCATGAGCAACGCGGCGACCGCGCAAGACGAGGGATAACGCAATCGCATTAGCGGTTCAATCGATTTACCACGCACGATTCACGAATCACGGCCTTCAGGCGCGCCAGGGACGAAGGAACTCCATCCGGTCCGCAGAGCGCACGACCAGCTGCCGCACCATCTTCTTCTGCAGAACATGAAGCACCACCGCGGTTCCAGCCTCCCCGCTCGCCCACAGCCGCCGGTAGAAATCGCTCTGATGACCGATGGCCTGGCCCGCGATCCCGAGAATGATATCTCCGCGGGACAGGCCCGCCTGGGCCGCGGGCGAACCGGGCAGCACGCGCGTGACCACCACGTGGCCTTCGATCTCCTCGGAATACACGCCCAGCCAGGGTCTCGGCGCCTCACGCCGCCGACCCGTCGTCAGCAGATCGTCAAGCACCGGCTTGAGCAGATCAATCGGGACAAACATGTTGCCGGGAAAGGCGGCGCCGATTTCCAGCGTGTCGCTTACCCAAAGCGATCCGATGCCGACGAGCCGCCCATCGGCGTCCAGCAGTGCCGCCCCACTGTGCTCGAAGCGGGGCGGCGCTGTAAAGATGCCGTCCTCGATCATGTACTCCCACCATCCGGTGAAACGGCGCCTCGCGACAACGCAAGCGCGCGAGGCCCCGCCGGCAGCGCCGTGCGCAGCGACGAGGACCGTGGACAGCTCCGCCAGGTCGCCGGAGTTACCGAACTCGACCGGGCGGCAATCCAGGGCCGCGCGCAGGAGACCGAACCCGGAACCGTGGTCGTAACCCACCACGCCCGCCGGAAATACGCGACCGTCTCCCGTGACAACAAGGATCGATTCCGCCTCCAGGATCAGATAACCGATGGTCAGGATGAGGCCCCTGTCATCGATCACGACCCCGCTGCCTTCGCGCTCGGCGCCCAGGTTCTCCGCAGTCCGGGCCTCGGGCACGGTTTTGATACTCAGCTTTACGACTGCGTCGAGCGGCAGCGCGTCTGCGCGCAAGTCAGGTACCGCCACATGTGCGGCGCGCCAGGAAGAAAGCGTGGCTGCGAAAAACGAGACTGTCACAGTAGGAAAGTCAGGCAGTGTGGGTCTGGCGCAGGCGCCGAACGGCCTGGCGCCCACGGTCAATCTTATCGGGGTGCCCCCCGCACAGCAACGGGGCCCCCGGAGGCGGCAGTCTACGCCTCGCTCGCGTAACGCACGGTAATGATTTCGATTTCAGCCTCGCCCGACGGAGTGGCGAGTGTCACCACGTCGCCGGAACGCCGCTTCAGCAGGACCCTGGCAATGGGCGATTGCCAGCTGACGTGACCGCGTTTGGTATCGACCTCGTCCATGCCGACGATGGTGATCGTCCGCTCTTCGCCGCCGCCGTGGACATAGGCATACGTGACCGTCGCGCCAAAGAAGATCTGGTCGCTGTCGCCGCGCCGCGCCGGGTTGACCACCGAGGCATTGTCGAGGCGCTTCGTGAGGTAATGGATGCGGCGATCGAGCTCGCGAAGCCGCTTCTTGCCATAGATATAGTCGCCGTTCTCCGACCGGTCGCCGTTCGACGCTGCCCAGGAAATCACTTTCACCAGTTCCGGCCGCTCGACATCGAGCAGGCGAGTGAGCTCGGCCCTCAGCCGGGCATACCCCTGTGGCGTCATGTAGTTCTTTGTGTCTTGGGACTGTTCTTGCAGTGCGGCCGCATGACGGCCATTGCGATTACGGGCAGCTGACTTGCTCATTGGACACCACGGAAATTTCTGAGCGGCATAGTATAGCAAAAACAAAGCATTACTGGCGACGGTCGTGTTAAGCCCCCATCTTTCTGTAACGGCGGGGTATTTAGTTGTTCCGGCGCATTTCATCATATAAAATCGCCCCCCAAAGTTTGCGATGGACAGCCGTGCCGTGGCACAGACCGAAGCCAAATCCTCCATACAGGTTATCGAGCGCATGATGAGCCTGCTCAAGGCCCTCGCCCGGCACACGGCGCCGGTCAACCTCAAGCAGCTCGCCACCGAAACGGAACTTCACCCCTCTACCGCGCACCGCATCCTCTCCGTGATGGTCGATAACCGCCTCGTCGATCGCATCGAGCCCGGGACCTACCGCCTCGGGATCCGCCTTCTCGAGTTGGGCAGCCTGGTCAAATCGCGCATCAGCGTACGGCAGGAAGCCCTGCCCCATATGCAGGTGCTGCATCAGGCACTGGGCGAGACAATCAACCTCTCGGTGCGCCGCGATGACGAGGTCGTCTACGTTGAGCGCACCGCGGGTAGCAGTTCAATGATGCGTGTGGTTCAGATCATCGGTGCGCGCGCACCCCTTCACATTACCGCCGTGGGCAAGGTCTTCCTCGCCGAGGACGGCCCCGAGCAATGGCTGGACTATGCGCGGCGCACTGGCCTCCCGCGCTATACGGAAAACACCCTGACGGATGCCGAGCAGCTCTCAAAGGAGCTCGACCGGGTTCGACGCAACGGCTACGCGTTCGACAACGAGGAGGCCGAGAAAGGCGTGTCGTGCATCGGGGCCGGAATCTATAACGACGACAATCGGCTCGTGGCCGGGCTTTCGGTCTCGGCACCATCCGACCGCCTCGACCGGGCATGGGCCGCCCAGGTGCAGCAAACCGCCCATAACATTTCGCGCGCCATCGGCTACCAACGATAGTGAGCGGTGACCGGTGACCAGTAACTGGTTGAACGCGCTCTACCTTCACGGCCTCTCCTGGTCACAGGTCATGGGTCACGGGTCACGAGTCTGGTAGTGCTTGATCAGCCCCTCGTCTTCCTGGACGTCGAGACCACAGGCGCCCATCCTGCTTACGATCGCATCACCGAGGTCGGCCTCGTTGAGGTTGAGAGCGGACGGGTCGCGGCCGAGTGGTCTACGCTCCTGAATCCGGGCGTAAGCATCCCGCCCGCAATACAGTCCCTTACCGGCATTACCAATGAAATGGTCGCGCTCGCCCCGAGCTTCGGCGAGATTGCGCGCGAGCTCCACCGGCGGCTCGAGGGCCGGATTCTGGTCGCGCACAATGCCCGCTTTGATTACGGTTTTCTGCGCAACGAGTTCCGGCGCGCGGGTCTGAACTACGCGAGCCGGGTGCTGTGCACGGTGAAGCTCTCGCGCAAACTGTATCCGCACGAGGCACGCCACAACCTCGACGCCCTGACAGCGCGGCACGGCATCGCGTGCGAGCAGCGGCACCGCGCGCTCGGCGATGCGCGGGCTCTGTGGCTCCTCGCAAACCGCTGGCAGCACGAATTTGAGCCCGACGTCATCGCGGCGGCCGTAAACCGTCTGGTCAAGGCCCCGACGGTCCCCGCAGGCCTTCCCGAAGGCGCGCTGGAAGACGTTCCGGAAGGGCCCGGCGTCTACCTTTTCTACGGCGAGAACGACGTCGTTCTCTACGTTGGAAAGAGCGTGAACCTGCGCGCGCGCGTCATGTCGCATTTTTCCAGCGACTACCGCGACGGCCGCGACATGAAAATCGTGCAGCAGGTACGGCGCGTTGACTGGATCGAGACGAGCGGCGAGCTCGGCGCCTTGATAGAGGAAGCAAGGCTCGTCAAGCAGCTTGCGCCGGTCCATAACCGCCGGCTGCGCCGCACCAACGAACTTTGCGCCTGGCAATGGCAGGCGCAGACGCCCGACGCGCCCCCGCAGCTGCTGAGCGCCCGCGATCTCGATTGCTCCCGGTTTGCCGAGCTTCACGGTCTGTTCCGATCGCGCCGCGCGGCGTTGGAAGCACTGCGCGCGCTCGCGAGCGAGCACGGGCTGTGCCTCATTCTCCTCGGTCTCGAGAAGGGCCGCGGGCCGTGCTTTGGTCATCAAATCCGGCGCTGCCGCGGCGCCTGCGTCGGAAAGGAAAGCCCCGCCGTTCACGGCTTGCGGCTCGGACAGGCGCTCTCGCGGCTCAAGATGCGCCCGTGGCCATTTACCGGGCGTGTCGGCATACGCGAGTCCGGCAACCCAGCCGATCCTCTGATCGTGCTCGACCGGTGGTGTTACCTGGGCACCGCGCGCTCGGAGACAGACCTGCAAGAGCTCTCGGCGCGTGACACGCAGCCCGTGTTCGATCTCGACACCTATCGCATATTGACGCGCTTCTTCAGCTCGGCGCATCGCCATTGCTTAGTGATCCCCCTGCCGGGATGAGGGCGCCGGCATCATGAGTCGCCGACTATTGGAACCCCGGAACAGCTTGTTGAACCACCCTACACCGAGCCCCACCTCGCATGCACCGCTTCCGCGGCGCATTGTCCGCGTGAGCGAGGGGCCCGAAGGTCTCGAGTTCCATTTCCCGCCGTTCCGCAATCGAGGGGCCGCCGCTGGTTACGGCGCCTTCGGCGCCGTGAGTATTGCACTGCCCATCGCCGCCGCGGCCGGCCTTGGACTCGCGGACGGACCGGACGCGCAGGGATGGGTAGCGATGGTCCTGGTGGGAGGCTTCGCGCTCCCGGTTCTGGCCTTCGGTGTCGTGTTTCTCGCGCTGGCGGTCTACCTGCTCGCCAACTCGCTGACCGTCACAGCAGGACCCGATCGCATTGTGACAGTACGCCGACTGTTCGGCTTGACGCTGGCTCGACGCGCGCTTTCCCGCACCGACATTGCCGCGATGGCACCACTAATCGCGGCCCAGATTCAAAGCAAGTTCAGCGCCGAGCCGCGCTATCAGCTGATCGCGCGCAGCCGCAGGCAGGGTCAGGCCGATCTCGTGATCGCGGAAAGTCTGCCGGGCCGCGCCGCGATGGAGCAAATGGCGGCGCGGATCGAGACCGCAACCGGGATCGGCCTCAGCGAACAGGAAAATTAGCCCGGGCAGCCGACAGGGCGCTCGAGCGTTTACCGCTCACAATTTCCCCGGCGAGGCACCGCTTGTGCGGGCGTCAGTGGTAGACGAGGGGAAGGTCAAGCAAAACGCGTCAACGCGCTCGACGGAGGCCTCGCTCGCGACCGCTTCCTGCATGGCCTGAGCAAAACGCTCTGCGACGTCGCCCTGGAGAAAAGTCCCGCGCTGGACGCGCCTGTCCACCAGCTCGAAGCCATGCTGGGCGGGATACTCCACCACATAGTAGTTGTCGCTGCTGTAAATGATGTTCATATGATCAACGGGCATCCGCCCCGGTCAAGTTACTCAGCACCGCGTGGTCGCGCAGAAGATTGGAATTGGGGCCCGACGTCAAATTCCTCACGGTCAACGCCACCAAATTTGTCACATAACGCTTCACTTCCCTGGTACTTGGGGCATCACAACGCCGATTTCAAGCCAATGTCCACGCCGCCAGGGCGTGCTTACGCTATAGTCAAGAAACAAATGGAAAAGCGAGCGTTCTAGCGCAATGGATAGGGGGTCGTTACGCTTCGCCATCCTCGCAGGTCTGCTGCTTTTCGCGCCCCTTGTTTGCCACGCTGGCTACGAGGACGGCAAAGCTGCCGGGCGACGGGGCGATTTCAGCGAGGCTGTGCGCCAGTTCGCGGAAGACGCGCGCGCGGGCCATGCCGGATCGCAGCTTGCCCTCGGCCTGTTTTACGCTGCCGGACTTGGCATCGGGCAGAGCGACACCGAGGCCGCGCAGTGGTTCAAGAGGGCCGCTGATCAGGGCAACGCGCACGCGCAGTACAACCTGGGCCTGATGCTGCTGGTGGGAATCGGCGCGGAGCGCGACGAGCGCGAGGGCGTGCGCTGGTTGCGTGCCGCCGCCGGAATGCGGCTGCCCCAGGCGCAGTCCGACCTCGGAGCGCTGCACTTTTTCGGCCGCGAGCGTGAGATCGGTTTCGCGGAGGGGCTCTCGTGGCTCCAGGCAGCGGCCGAACGGGGACACCCCCTCGCCCAACTCAACCTCGCCTGCGGTTATCTGACCGGCGGTCCGCCATCCTGGCGAGGCTTCGAGGCCGCGCCACTCACGCGGCTGCCGGGTCCCGCCGACAACCTCGGTCGAAGGGATGAGCTTCAGGCATTGCGCTGGTTTCGGGCAGCCGCCGAGCAAGGCGTTGTCGTCGCCCAGTTCAATCTCGGCGTCATGCACGAGCGGGGTCTCGGCATCAACCGCAGCCTGCTCGCGGCAATGAATTGGTACGCGAAAAGCGCTGAAGCCGATTTCGCGCCCGCATTCATCAACCTGGCCCGGCTCTACGAATCCGAGGACGTCGTAATGCGTGACCGCGCGGCGGCCCTGCAATTGCGGCTGCGCGCTTGGCAGAAAGGCATCAACCGCGCCCGCGAGAATCCTATCGTCGTGATGAATTTCGGGGTACGGACGTTGCGGCATCTCGACGGCCGCAAAATCTGGGCGGACCGCCACAAGCTCGAAACCGATGACGTGCGAGGCGGCACCTATGTGCTGCTGTTCGAGCCCGATTTCCTGATCGACCCCGATCTGGGGCTCGATTTCCCGCCGATTTTTCCGTCCATCGGTCTGGGCGCGCCGCGCCGCTAGCGCAAGCAGGTTCCGTCGCGGTCAACGGCGACGCAGCTGGCTCACCGCGATGCCGGTCAGAATAAGCAGCAATCCGGTGTAAGCGTTGGCGTTTGGCGCTTCCCCGAGCATCACCACACCCAGAAAAACGGCAACTACCGGGACGCCGTAGTTTACGAGGGACATGAACGTCGGGCCCGCCGAGCCGATAAGCTTGATAAACGCCAGAGTGGCGATCCCGGTCGGGCCGATGCCCATCCAGATCACGGCCCAGACCGATGTCGCGCTGGGAGATAGGTTCCAGGGCTGGTCGACGACAAACGCTATCGGCAGGCTGATCGCAGCGGCAATCGCCACGATCGCAGCCGATGCCACCATCACATCGTCCTTCAAGGTGATACGCACCAGTACGCTTTGGCTTGCATAGCAGAGCGCTCCGCCCAGCACCGCCAGCTGGGCCAGGACCCGGGCCGCCGATCCGCCGAGTCCGGCAAGCGCCGCCGGGCCTATCAAAACGACGATTCCAACAAAACCCAGCACGAACCCCAGCGCGCGGTTGCGCGTCAGGCGCTCGCCGGTAACCCATACGTGCGCCATGACGAGCGTCGCGAGCGGCATGATGGCCATGAGTATGCCGGCGAGGGAGCTGTCGATCGTCTGCTGGCCCCAGCTGATGAGCCAGAACGGCATGCTGTTGCCCACCACCGCCAGTATTGTGTAGGGAACCCAGATCGGGCCAGGCGGCGGGAAGCGGTACCCGAGTGCGCGGATCACCGCGACCAGCATCACCGCGCCGACAAGGAGGCGCCCGGCTGCAAGCGTCGCGGGCGGCACCGTTGCAACGCCGAGCTTGACGAACATGAAGTTCGAGCCCCACAGCACGACCAGGATCCCCAGCAGCGCCCAGTCCCTGAGTGTGCGGGACCCCATGTCAGCTACCGCAACAATCAACCATTGCGGCGCCGAGAGCGCCAAGACCATGGTTCAGGCTCAAATGGAAGCGCCGATGAACCCAAATAAACGCGACGAAATCCAATGCGCCCCCCTCTCAGTGCCTCTGTTTTTCGACAGGGAGAAGGAAGAATACACCCACGTCGCTGATCAAGCCCTCGGGGGCGCATGACCTGAGCGCGCTTTCGCTCGCTCGTTGTGTCGCTCGAGCATCGATATTGGATCGGCCTACTTCGGTGGTCTTGGCGTTCTGGCGTTTCACGCAGTACCGTGATTCGTGAATCTGGTCTTTCTCGGCAGCTCGGCGGTTGAAATATTGAAAAGCCGGTCAGGTCCGCGCGACGCGTCCACCCGTCAAATGGCAAAATCCAGCGCGCTCATATCCGCAAGCTTGTCCGCCGCTGCGAGCTGACCGAACAGCCGCTCGGCGCGCGACCGTTCATGATGTGCCGTGAGCTTCAGGAATTTCTCGAGGAGCTCCGGTCGCGTGAGCGGCATCGTAGGGGTTCCCTTGAAATCATCGCCCTCTGCCGAGACTTCCTTGCCATTCTTGAGCCTGAGCGTCACCCGGCACGCTGGCGTGTAAAAGCCTGACCCCGTCTTGTGCAGTTCGACGCGCGCACTCTTCGCGAGCGCGCGAATCCCGGGATGGTTGAGGCTCTCCTCGGAAAACACCCGCGGGTCGGTCGGGTCGAGATAGAGCGCCAGCGACGTGCAGAACGGCGCGCTGTATTGCGCCATCGTGAGATCTTTCGGCTCGTTGATGGCATGCTGGTTAACCGTTTTCTCGTTGGCTGCAATGGTCATGCCGGCGACGTCATCGCCCGATATTCCGTGGGTCTTCTTCAATTGGAGCGCAACCGTCACTGGAATCTGAGCCGTCGAGTGGCACGCGTAGCGCTTGATCTTGGTCTTCAGCACATGCCAGTCCGACCCCAGGTCTCGCGTCAGGCGCGCGGGATCCGCGTCCCGGCAGAAGGTGTTGAGGACTCCGAATTTGCCCTCGAACACGCCCGCCGGTCCCGTGTAGCCATCACGAGCGAGCACCGCGGCCAGAAAGCCGCCCTCGGCTGAACGCCCCAGATGCAGTCGCTTCACCATTCCCCCCGTACGCGAGAACTCCATCAGCCCTGAGCTGAGCGAGCCGGCGATGCCGAACGCATTTGCCATTTGCTGCGCGTTCAGCCCGAACAGCCTGCCGACCACGACTGCTGTTCCGAACACGCCGACGATGCCGGGTGAGTGAAACCCGAGCTTCTCGATGGAATGGCGGGCCGCATCCCCGATGCGGTAGAGCACCTCGTAGCCCGCCACCACGGCGGCCAGGACATCCGCGCCAGCCCTCTTTCGCCCCTGGCCCACCGCCAGGCCGGGCACCGCCAGCGCGGCGCTGGGATGGATGCCGACGCTCGGCTCGCAGAGGCAATCGAGCTCGTATGCGTGCGCCGTCGCGCCGTTCGCCAGGCACGCAAACGGCGCCCGCAGCTTGATGCCTGTGCCCAAAACGCTGCATTGCCCGGGCGCGCTATTGCGCTCGGCATAGCCGATCACGGTCTTGCTCCAGGGCAACTCGGCCCCGAACACGCAAGCACCCACGGTATCGATAAGGCAATCCTTGGCACGTTCAATGACCTCGGGCGGAATACGTTCATAGCTCAGGCCGACCGCGAATTCGGCCAGGGCCTGCGATGCGCTTGTCATGAAATTTCCTTCGTAACCGGAGCCGGGGCAACTCACGTTTGATAAAATAGCGCTGTGCGTTCATATTGAGTCGCCATGGCGCTGACCCCTCTCACCGCATTATCGCCTCTCGACGGGCGCTATCACAACAAACTCGCTGCCCTGCGCGACATCTTCAGCGAGCTGGGGCTGATCCGCTATCGCGTGCTGGTCGAACTGGCCTGGCTCAAGGCGCTGTCCACGGAGCCCAAAATCGCCGAGGTGCCTGCATTTGCCCCGGCCACGCACGCCCAGCTGGATGATCTTGTAGCACGCTTCTCGCAGTCCGACGGCGAGGCTGTCAAGACGATCGAAGCGAAGATCAACCACGACGTAAAAGCAATCGAGTACTTCCTGCGAGACAAACTCGGCGCGAACCGGGAAGTGATGAAGGCCGCCGAGTTCATCCATTTCGCGTGCACGTCCGAGGACATCAACAACCTGGCCTACGCGCTGATGTTAAAGCGCGCGCGCGAGGCAGTTCTGCTGCCGGCCCTCGACCGGATAATGGAAAAATTGGGTGCCCTCGCCCACGAGTTCGCCGACGTTCCGATGCTTGCACGCACCCACGGCCAGCCGGCGTCGCCGACCACGCTTGGCAAGGAATTGGCCAATGTGGCGTACCGCCTGGTCCGCGCGCGGGAAACCATCGCAACGGCGCGCCTCACTGGCAAGATGAACGGCGCCGTGGGCAACTATAACGCCCATGTCGCCGCCTATCCCGACGTGGACTGGCCTGGCCTCGCACGAGATTTCGTGGAAAAGCTGGGCCTGGAGTTCAATCCCTACACGATCCAGATCGAGCCGCACGACGCGCTGGCCGAACTTTTCGACGCCGTTGCGCGCGTCAATACCGTGCTGATCGACCTCGACCGCGACATCTGGGGTTACATATCGCTCGGCTACTTCCGGCAAAAGGTCAAGGCGGACGAGGTTGGCTCGTCCACGATGCCGCACAAGGTGAATCCGATCGATTTCGAGAATTCCGAAGGCAATCTCGGCCTGGCCAACGCACTGTTGCGTCACCTGAGCGAGAAACTCCCGGTCTCGCGGTGGCAGCGTGATCTCACCGATTCGACCGTGTTACGCAACGTGGGTGTCGCGCTCGGCCATGCTCTGCTCGGATACGACGCGTGCCTGCGCGGCCTCGACAAGCTCGAGGCCGACCGCGCGCGCATGAATGCCGATCTGAGGGATCGGTGGGAAGTGCTGGCCGAACCCGTGCAAACGGTGATGCGCCGCTACGCGCTGGTGGGGGCCTACGAAAAGCTCAAGGACCTCACGCGGGGGCGGGATGGCATTACACGCGAGGCGCTGCATGCCTTCGTCAGGGATCTCGATCTTCCCGAAGCGGAAAAGACGAGACTCCTTGCGCTTACGCCTGCGACCTACATCGGCAAGGCGGCCGAGCTCGCTAAAAAGCTTTGAAACCGCCAAGACGCCAAAAGCGCCAGGGGATTCCCGGAACAGAAACCTCAAGTGGTTGGCTGAAGAGCCGGCTTGCGAGACGGCATTGAACGCCCGGCCTCGCCGCGGCTCACACGCTCCCTGTCTTGGCGGATTCGGCGGTTGAATTGTTGACATGGTGTTCTCGGTGCTCTTGACACCTTTTCGGTTTATCCTGGATCAGGGCCATGGATTCCCACGTCGTTGAGGTCAATGAATCGAATTTCCAGCAAGTCGTGTTCGAGGGCTCGAAGCAGGCCCCCGTCATCGTCGACTTCTGGGCGCCATGGTGCGCTCCGTGCCGTGCGCTCGGCCCGGTTTTGGAGCGGCTTGCCGCGGAGTACGCCGGGCGCTTTACGCTTGCCAAAGTGAATTCAGACGACAGCCCGGGGCTCGCGGCGCAGTTCGGCGTGCGCGGCATTCCCAGCGTCAAAGCAGTCGTCAACGGGGAGTTGGTAGACGAGTTTGCCGGCGCACTTCCGGAGCCGATGGTGCGTGAATTCATTGAGCGGGTGCTGCCATCCGCATCGGATGAGCTCCGGTTGCAGTCAGCGGAGATCTACTCAACGAAACGCGATGCCGCCAGGGCCCTCGAACTGCTCGATCAAGCGGCGAAAAGCGACCCCGCGAATGAGGCAGTCCGGATCGACCGGGCCGGGATTTACCTCGATCTTGGACAGTTCTCGGCCGCGCGCGAATCGCTGGATTCGCTGAGCGGTCTCACGCAGATGGACGAGCGGGTGACGGCGCTCCGCGCCCGCCTCGATCTCGCCGAGGGCGCCGCGCAGGCGGGCGACATGCCTTCGCTGCAATCACGCATCACGCGCGACCCCGGCGATCTGGACGCGAGGCTGCAGCTCGCCAGCCTTTATGTCGCGGGCAAGCGGCACCGCGACGCGCTGGACGAGTTGCTCGAGATCGTAAAACGCGACCGGGGATTCAAGGACGACGCCGGCCGTAAGACCATGCTCGAGGTGTTCTCCCTGCTCGGGCCGGATAACGAACTGGTCGACGAGTACCGTCGGCGCCTTGCAAGCGCCATGTATTGATCGCGAACCCCAACGCGTTGCGAAAGCCCCGCATAGCGGCTCAATCCGTCATTGCATCAGACCTCCGCGCAAGGCCGCGGAAGCGGATCAATTCAAGCGTGAGCGATCAGAGACCAGCCTCCTCCATCCGGCAATACGGAGACGAAAAATGTACCTCCCAAGGCATTTCGAAGAAACAGATGTAGAAGTGCTTCACCAGCTGGTTCGCGCGCATCCGTTTGGGGCGTTGGTGACGCTGGCTGCGAGCGGCCTTGAGGCGAACCACGTCCCTTTCCTGTTACAAGCGGATCCGCCGCCTTATGGCACGCTGCACGCCCATATCGCGCGCGCAAATCCGCTGTGGCACGACTTCGCGCGCGATGTTCAGGCACTCGTGATATTTCAGGGGCCGCAGACCTTTGTCTCGCCTTCCTGGTACCCGAGCAAGAAAGAAACCGCGAAAGTGGTGCCGACCTGGAACTACGCGGTCGTCCACGCAAGGGGACACATCCGCGTCATCGAGGACCCAGCGTGGTTGCGAGCGCACGTTGAAGGACTGACGAACCGGCATGAGGCAGAACGGCCTGCCCCCTGGAAAGTGACGGACGCCCCCGTCGACTATATTGAAAAAATGATTGCGGCGATTGTCGGCCTTGAAATCCCGGTCTCGCAACTCGTCGGTAAGTGGAAGGTGAGTCAGAACCGACCGCCCAGAGACCGCGAGGGCGTCATTGAGGGATTGAAGCGAGACGGCACGGATGCGGCTGCAGCGATGGCGAGCATGGTGCATCAAGCCCTGCATTCGACTCGAGGAAACAGATGACGGCCCGTCACACGATCGCAGCGAAGCGCTTTGCGGCAACGTTGCTGCCGGCCGGCCGGCCATTCACCGAGAACATTAAAGCGTTCGTTTGCGGGAATGACTGGCGTTCGTGGCGTCCTGGCACCTCAGATCATCCCGGTTTGCCATCCTCAGCATGCCTCGCGGTCTTCCCGGCAGGCGCGCTTGAATTCACCCCGAGCTCCTGATGGCGGCGCCACCCCCGGTTATCGTCGTCGAAGACGACCCGTTCCCGCGGCTGATCCAGGTCGTGCTCGATCCAGCCACGCCCCAGGCGCGTCGCGCGGCGTTTGCGCACTTTTTCGCTCATGAGGTGCCCGATTTTCCCGCCTGGTGCGACCGCCTGCGCGAACGGCTCCCGCGGCTTTATCCGGCCATGGTCCGCCTTGTATCCGACGAGGGCGCGCTGCGCGCCGCGGCGCGCGGCGCGCGCATCATCGTCGTGGAGTCTCTCCCGATCGATTCGCGCGCGATTGGCGCAGCGGGAGGCTCACTGCGTGTTGTCCAGAAATACGGCACAGTGCTCTCGAACGTCGATCGGGACGCGTGCCGAGCCGCGGGGGTGCACGTGCTGACCTTGCGCAGGCGCGCCAACATCGCCTGTGCCGAACACGCGCTCGCGATGATGCTCGCGCTGGCGCGAAAAATCCCGCAGACCAACGGCCTGGTTGGCATCGAGCAGCTGCGCGCTGCAGGCTTTTCGCCAACGCAGTATGACCGCGCGCACACGGCGAACGCCAACTGGGCACGGGTGACGGGAACCCGCACCTTGTACGGAAAGCAGCTCGGTATTTTCGGGCTGGGTGAAATCGGACGGGAGCTCGCCCTGCGCGCAGCGGCATTCGGCATGCGCCTCGCCTATACGCAGCGGCGCGCGCTCGCGCCCGATGAAGAGGCGCGCTACGGGGCGACCTTTATCGGGCTGGACGAACTGCTATCCACGAGCGATTTCGTGTCCATCCATCTTCCAGCCACGGATGCGACGCGCGGCATCATCGGTGCGCGCGAGCTGGCCCGGATCAAGCCTGGCGCGATCCTGGTCAACGTCTCGCGCCCCCAGCTTGTCGACCGGACTGCGCTGCTCGAGACCATGCGTGCAGGCCGGCTTGGCGGCTTCGGGCTCGACCCGCACTACGATGCCCCGGGTCGGCCGGACGATCCCTTGCTGGCCTTTGATAACGCGATCGTGACACCTCATCTCGCAGCCGCTCCGCGCTTCAACTCCCTTGAGGACTTCGAGGAGTTGCTGCTCGGCGTCGAGCAGGCCTTAGGCCAGGCCGCCTGACTCACCGCGCTCGCGCGCGGTGGCGCAGGTACTCGACGAGACCCGGGCTGATTGAGAGGAGGATGATAATGACGATGACGATAGAAAGATTCTGCTTCACCAGCGGGACGTTGCCGAAATAAAAACCGGCATAGGTCAGCGAGCCCACCCAGACGACGCTTCCCGAGAAGCTGTAGAAAACGAACCGCGGATAGTGCATCCGGCCAATACCCGCCACGAACGGGGCGAAGGTGCGGACGATAGGCACGAAGCGCGCGAGGAAGACGGTCTTCGCCCCGTATCGATCGTAAAACCGCTGGGTGCGAACCAGGTGCTCGGGATTGAAAAGAAGCGACTTCTCCCGCCTGAACACGCGCGGTCCGACAAAACGGCCGATCCAGTAATTCGTGTTGTCACCGAGGAACGACGCGGCCGCCAGCGCCGCAAAAAGCCCATGGACGTACATCTCCCCGGCTGCGGCAACGGTCCCCGCGACGAAGAGCAGCGAGTCACCGGGGAGAAAGGGAGTCAGTACGAGCCCGGTCTCGCAGAAAATGATCAGGAACAGGATCGCGTAAATCCACGACCCGTAGTTTGACACCAGCCACTGAAGATGCTGGTCAAGATGCAGGACGATATCGACGAGAGTGGCGAAGAGCTCCACGAGCGGTCCGTGCTAGCGTGCTGTCCCGTAAACACCGCGCACAAGTCGGAAGCAAACGCCGAGTGAGTTTGCTGCGTTCTTTACGCCGTCTGCGTTGAAAGTCCCGCGAAATCGGCGCCAGTCGCGGAGCAAACCAGAGCCGGGCTGGACACCTGGCGGAGATGTTCGACAAAGCGTCCCGCGCAGGTCGGAGCAGGTTCCAAGCGGTGTGTGCTTGGATGCGCCCCCGGAGCGGGACATCAGAGCGCCATTGAACGCGGGACTCACACGCGCCTGCTCGGTCGCATCCCCAAGACCAGGGGCCCCTGCTCCTCGCTTAGGCGCGCCGCCGATTATCGCGAGGACTTTCGCTGGTCGCGTGCGGGACAGCACACTAGACAACCGCTCCGGTCTCGTCGGCTTTTCTCACAGGCTCGGGTTTGGCAAGATCTTCGCGTGACACCCCGAGGTACATGACGATCGGGCTTGCGACCAGCACCGAGGAGTAAATACCGAAGAGAATGCCGATCGTGAGCGCCAGCGCAAAGTAGAACAGCGCCTCTCCTCCGAAGACCAGCATTGAGCACACCATGATCTGCGTCGATCCATGCGTGATGATGGTGCGCGACATCGTGCGCGTGATCGCGTGGTCGATGACCTGCGGAACTGCAAGACTGCGCATCCTGCGATTTCGGAAAGTCTCGCGCACGCGGTCGAACACGACCACCGACTCGTTGACCGAGTAGCCGAGGATCGCCAGCACCGCGGCGAGGACCGGCAGCGAGAACTCCCACTGAAAAAGTGAAAATATGCCGACGATGATAATCACGTCGTGAAGATTGGCGACGATGGCGGCAACCCCGAACTTCCATTCGAAGCGCAGCCACAGGTAGAGCACGATCCCGATCGACACGAAGAGCAGCGCGAGCGCCCCGTTCTCGAACAACTCCTTGCCCACCTGCGGCCCGACGAATTCGACGCGGCGCATCTCGACCTTGGGGTCGTCTTTCCTCAGCTCGTCCATAACGCGCTCGGAGAGCTGGGCGCTCGTAACCCCTGGCTTCACCGGCAGCCGGATCAGGACGTCGCGCGAGGTCCCGAAATTCTGCACCGATGCGTCGCTGAATCCCAGCCGGGCAGCAGATTCGCGGATCTTGCCGAGGTCAGCGGCGTCGGCGTAGGCCACTTCCATCACCGTGCCGCCCGTGAAATCAACGCCGAGATTGAGTCCTCGTATCGAGAGCGAGCCCACGGCAACGGCGAATGTGATGATCGAAATTATGTTGAAGATCCGCGCATGGCGCATGAACGGGATGTCGCGCGAGATCCGGAACCATTCCATGGCGCTCTCCTATTTCCCCTGGGCCGCCGGCTTCCACACCTGGCCGATCGAGACACCCTCGAGTCGGCGACGGCTGCCGTAATAGAGATTCACCATGCCGCGGGACACCACCACGGCGCTGAAGATCGAGGTAAGGATCCCGAGACACAGCACCACCGCGAAACCCTTGACCGGCCCGCTGCCGAACGCGAACAGGGCGAGCCCCGCGATCAGCGTCGTGATGTTCGAATCCAGAATCGTGCCCCAGGCGCGGTCGTAGCCCGAGTGGATGGCGGCCTGTGGCGTGTTGCCGGCACGCAGCTCCTCACGTATGCGCTCGTTGATCAGCACGTTGGCATCGATCGCCATGCCAAGCGTAAGCGCGATACCCGCCATTCCAGGCAGCGTTAGCGTAGCCTGGAGCAAAGAAAGCAGCGCGACGAGGAAGAGCACGTTGGACGCCAGCGCAATAACCGAGAAAACGCCGAACAGCATGTAGTAGGCGATCATGAACACGGTCAGCACACCGAACCCGTACCAAGTGGAACGGAAGCCGACGCGGATATTCTCAGCGCCGAGCGAGGGACCCACAGTGCGCTCCTCGATGATCTCCATCGGCGCAGCCAGCGCGCCCGCCCGCAGAAGCAGCGCGATGTCTCGCGCCTCCTGCGTGTTCATCCGGCCGCTGATCTGCACCCGCCCACCGCCAATTTCAGAGCGGATCACCGGCGCCGTGACAACCTCTCCCTTGCCCTTTTCAAAGAGCAGAATGGCCATGCGCTTGCCCACGTTTTCCCGGGTGACTTGCTGAAAGATGCGTGCACCCACGCCATCGAGAGTAATGTGCACCGCCGGTTCGTTGGTCTGCTGATCGAACCCG
This sequence comes from Betaproteobacteria bacterium SG8_41, assembly GCA_001303585.1. GTDB lineage: Bacteria > Pseudomonadota > Gammaproteobacteria > Burkholderiales > SG8-41 > SG8-41. Next base: position 32,524 of record LJTT01000011.1, on the reverse strand, counting down.
GGTTGAGCGTCGTTGATTCGATCGCCGGTGAGGACGACCTGTTTTCTGACGAGGATCGGAACCCCGCCGCGCTCGTAGTAGAGCTCGTCGCCAAACGGCACCTGGCCGGCCACGGCAGCCTGCAGCGTTGCAGGGTCGGAGTGTTCTTCCGCCACCATGCGCACCTCGAGCGTGGCGGTGCGGCCAAGGATGTCCTTGGCCTTGGCAGTGTCCTGCACGCCGGGCAGCTGCACCACCACGCGGTCGGCACCCTGCTGCTGAATGATGGGCTCGGCCACCCCGAGCTCATTAACGCGGTTGCGCAGCGTGGTGATGTTCTGCTGCAGGGCGAAATCCCGCGTGCGGCGCTGCGCGTCCGGTTTCAAGGTCGCAATGATCCGGTAACCGTCCGCCGTCTCCTCGCCTTTGAGCGCGAGATCGGTGACGGTGCGGGTGAGCTCGGCGATCGCCCGCTCCAGCGTGGCCGCATCGCGGAACCGGATCGTCAGCGTCTGGCCCGTGCGAGCGATACCAGTGTACTGAATGCGCTTCTCGCGCAACCCGCTGCGGATATCGCTGGCGAGCGACTCGACCTTCTTGGCAAGCGCCGCCCGCATATCCACCTGAAGCAGGAAGTGAACCCCGCCGCGCAAGTCGAGGCCCAGATACATCGGCAGCGCCCCGATGGCAGTGAGCCAATCCGGGCTGTTCGACAGCAGGTTCAACGCAACGATGTAGTCCTCGCCGAGCTGGGACTGCAGCACGTCCTTCGCGCGGATCTGGGTATCAGTGTCAGCGAAGCGCGCCTTGACGCTCTGCGGGTCGAGAAACACCGCGTCCGGCTTGAATCCGCCCTTTCCTAGGATCTGCTCGACCCGGCTCATGAGGGCGGTGTCGGCTTTGAGCGTCGCGCGCAGCGGCGAGACCTGCACCGCCGGCACCTCGCCAAAAAAATTCGGCAGGGTAAAAAAGAAACCCAGCACCATCGCTGCCGCGATGATCGCGTATTTCCATGGGGGGTAGCGGTTCATTTGAAGCCGTGAATCATGACTCGTGAATCGTGAATCGCAGGACCGCCTTCTCGCACGCAGAAGCTCATCGATCTACGGCTCGCGATCTGCAATTTGCGGCCGAGCAGTCACTCGAGGCCCTTGATGGTGCCTTTTGGCAGCACCAGCTGCACCGAGGGGCGCTGGACGTGGATTTCCACGTTCTCGGCAACTTCGAGCGTGAGGTAGCCCTCGCCGACCTTGCTGATGCGCCCGACCACGCCGCCTGCAGTAATGACCTCATCGCCCTTTTGCAGCGCCTCGATCAGCTGCTTGTGCTCTTTCGCGCGCTTCATCTGGGGACGGATCATGAGGAAATAGAGCACCACGAACATCAACACGATCAGCAGCATGCTTTCCAAGCCGCCGCCCGGAGCGGCTGCTCCGGACCCCTGGGCCCACGCCGAATTGATCAACATCCACATATCGCGCGTCTCCGTCTCTCAAAATGGCGCTGTCGCGCCCCGAAAAATGTTGAACTTTAACACGATTCCGCCTTCGCTTGCGCATAGCCGGCGGCAAAGTCCCCCAGGCGGCCGGCCTCGATCGCCCCGCGCAGCTCCCGCATCAGCTCCTGGTAATAGTACAGGTTGTGCAGCGTGTTGAGCCTTGCCCCGAGAATCTCGTTCACCCGCTGCAGGTGGTGCAGGTAGGCGCGCGTGAAGTGGCGGCACGCGTAGCACCCGCACTCCGCGTCGAGCGGCCTCATATCCTGGCGATACGCTGCGTTCCTCAGCTTGACGACGCCGCCACGCGTGTAGACCCACCCGTTGCGCGCGTTGCGCGTAGGCAGAACGCAGTCGAAAAGATCAATGCCGGCGCGCACAGCTGCCACGATGTCTTGCGGCGTGCCAACGCCCATCAGATAACGTGGGGCCGCCGCCGGCAATGCGGGCGCCGTGTGCCGGAGAATGCGCATCATTTCCCTCTTGGTTTCTCCCACGGAAAGGCCCCCGATCGCGTAGCCATCGAGTCCGATACGCTCGAGCCCTGCCAGGGATTCGTCGCGCAGCGCCTCGTACATGCCGCCCTGCACGATGCCGAACAGGGCGTTTTCGTTGCCCATGTGCGCGAGTCTGGAGCGCTCCGCCCAACGCAAGCTGAGTTGCATCGACGCACGCGCCGTCTCGTAGTCGGCCGGGTACGGCGTGCACTCGTCGAAGACCATGACGACGTCCGCGTTGAGCACGCGCTGAATGCGCATGGATTCCTCCGGCGTGAGGAAACAGGAGTCGCCGTTGACCGGCGACTGGAATCTCACGCCTTCCTCGGAGATCTTGCGCAACGGCCCGAGGCTGTAGACCTGATAGCCGCCGGAATCAGTGAGTATGGGCCCATCCCATCCCATGAAGCGGTGCAGCCCGCCGTGCCCCGCGATCACCTCGAGTCCCGGCCGCAACCAGAGATGGAACGTATTGCCGAGCACGATCTGCGCGCCGATTTCCCGCAACTCCTGGGGGCTCATGGCCTTGACCGTGCCGTAGGTGCCCACCGGCATGAACGCCGGCGTGTCTACCTGCCCGTGGGGCAGCGTGAGGCGTCCGCGCCGCGCTGCGCCGTCGGTTGCAAGCACCTCAAACCGCATGGTTAAACCCGGATTAGCCGCCGATAAACGCCGATGAACGCAGATTAAGCCCAACGAACATCAGGCAACACCTTGCGATCGGGGCGCGTATTCCGCGCGTGTGGTCTCACTCGCGCTCATCCGCGAGTTGCTGTTTGCGGCACTTTTTGCCATGTTCCTCCTGTAGTGCATCCCGCCCCCGGTTACTCTGCGGCGCTTTAGTCAGAGCTTCGCTTTGCCGATCGTGCTCGCTTTCCCCGAGCCCTGCGGATTCGCCGCTGAACTGTGATCGGCGTGCATCGGCGGCTAGAGATCTTGCCTTTCGATCAGCATCGCGTCGCCGTAGCTGTAGAAGCGGTAGCGTTGGTCGATCGCGTGGCGGTAAGCCCTGCGGATATTATCCATGCCGCCGAAAGCTGAAACCAGCATGAGCAGTGTCGACCTCGGCAAGTGAAAATTCGTCAGCAGCCGCTCGACGACCCTGAACCGGAACCCCGGCAGGATGAACAGCCGCGTCTCGCCCAGCCCCGCGGTGAGCGTCCCGGTTGCCGCGGCGCTCTCCAATGCCCGCAACGTTGTTGTGCCGATCGCGAGCACGCGACCACCCCGCTCGCGGGCGGCGGTGATTGCCTCGACACTGGCCTGCGGCACTTCATACCATTCGCTGTGCATGACATGCTGCGACAGGTCCTGCGACCGCACCGGTTGGAACGTGCCGGCGCCAACATGCAGCGTAAGATAGGCCAGCCTGGTGCCGCGCTCCTGCAACAGGCGCATCACCTCGGTATCAAAATGCAGCCCGGCCGTCGGGGCCGCAACCGCACCTGGCGATCGTGAGTAGACCGTCTGGTAGCGCTCGGCATCGGCCGCGTCGGACGGGCGCGTGATGTAAAGCGGTAATGGCACGCTCCCGTGGCGCTCCAGCAAGGCAAAGATATCCGAGCAGTCCTCGAAGCGCAGATGAAAGAACTCCCGATCGCGGCCGAGCACTGTAACGGCGAGCGCATCCGCCAGCACAAGCGTAGTGCCGGCGCGGGGCGGACGGTTCGAGCCGATCTGCGCAAGCACCTCCGCGGGTCCGAGAATGCGCTCGATTATGACCTCGACGCGCCCCCCCGTCGCCTTGCGGCCCCGGAGCCGCGCCTTGATGACGCGGGTGTCGTTAAACACCAGTACGTCATCGGGCCCGACCAGCCCGAGGATGTCCCGAAACTGCCGATCCGTGAATGCCCCCGTCCTCCCATCGACGTGCAGCAAGCGACCCGCACCGCGCTCAGCGGGCGGCGTCTGTGCGATCAGCTCCTGTGGCAGCTCGTAGTCAAAATCATCGAGACGCATCGCCTCGATTATAAGAGGCGTGATGGGTGATGAGTGATGGGTGACGGAGAACCCGCTTCGACTCACCCTCTCGCTGAATTGTTGGCGATACAGGAATGCGGGATAATTCCCGCATTCCTGCCGGGATGGCGGAATTGGTAGACGCACGGGACTCAAAATCCCGCGCCCTCAAAAGGCGTGCGAGTTCGACTCTCGCTCCCGGCACCACCAATAAGTTTCGAGTTTCGAGTTTCGAGTTTCGAGTTTCGAGTTTCGAGTTTCGAGTTTCGAGTTTCGAGTTTCGAGTTTCGAGTTTCGAGTGAAGTTGGACGACTCGCGAACGCGAAGTTCCCTGCTCTTAACTTGGAACCCGGAACAGCGGCCTGCCGCTAGTGCGGCGCCGTCACCTCGATGTTGTCGATGAGCCGCGTGCGGCCGAGCCGCGCGGCTGCCAGCACCACAAGCGCGCTATCACCCGGCTCCGGTGGCTGCAAGTCCGCCTGTCGCCGGACCGCCACGTAGTCCGGCTTCCAGCCCTCGTCCGCGAGCTTGGACATCCCGTTCAACTCGATGCGCTGGAAGTCGCGCGCGCCACCTGCTATATCGTCTTGCGATTCGCGCAGCACCTGGTAGAGCCTTGGCGCCTCGCGCCGCTCGTCGGGAGAGAGATACGCGTTGCGCGAGGACAGCGCCAGGCCGTCGGGGGCTCTCACTGTGTCCGCCGGGATGATTTCGATCGGCAGCGCCAGCTGGCGCACCATGTCGCGCAGGACCAGGTACTGCTGATAATCCTTCTTGCCGAAGATCGCCGAGTGCGGCATGACAAGATTGAAAAGCTTGAGCACCACGGTCGCCACGCCGCGAAAGTGCCCTGGGCGGTGTGCGCCTTCCAGAATATGCTGCAAATCCGAAGGCTCGACGACGTACGTCTGCGGCTCGGGATAGATTTCCCGCTCATCCGGCGCAAACACCACGTCGACTCCTGCCTGCTTCAGGCGCGCGCAATCGGTCTCGAGCGTGCGCGGATAGCGCTCATAATCCTCCCGGGGCCCGAACTGCAGGCGGTTCACGAAAATGCTGACGACGGTGCACGACCCGCGCGGCTTGGCAACGCGGATGAGATCGATATGCCCATCGTGGAGGTTGCCCATCGTCGGCACAAAGACATTGTCAGGCTCGCGCCGCAACCGCTCGCGCAGTTCCGAGACAGAATAGATGATGTCCATGCGACAGCCGTTTCGAGTCTCGAGCAATCCTGGATGAACGCTGAATATAAAGTTCCGCGCCTTGAACCTCGACCACGGAACCTTGAACTTTAAACCTTGAACGCTGAGCGCTCGTTCTTCAGAACGAGTGCTCCGGACCCGGGAAGGTTCGCGCCTTCACTTCCTTCACGTACAACTCGACAGCCCCTTGAATTGAGCCGGCGGCACGCATGTAATTCTTGACGAACTTTGCCTTTCGTCCTGGAAAAATGTCGAGCATGTCGTGCAGCACGAGGACCTGTCCGTGACAGTCTACACCCGCGCCGATACCGATCGTGGGTACCGTCACCGAGGCGGTGATCTCGCGGGCCAGCGCAGCGGGAACCGCCTCCAGAACGATCATGCCCGCTCCCGCCCGCTCCTGCAGCTTTGCGTCTTCCAGCAGACGTTCGGCCGCGCCCTCGCTGCGTCCCTGGACCTTGTATCCCCCAAATTGATGGACCGACTGCGGCGTGAGCCCGAGATGCCCGCAGACCGGCACACCGCGCGTGGCGAGATACTCGGTCGTCTCGAGCATGGGAGCGCCGCCCTCGATCTTAACCATATGCGCGCCGGCAGCCATGATTTCAGCGGCATTCCGAAACGCGTCCTGCGGCCCCGCCTGAAACGTGCCAAACGGCATGTCGCCGATGATGAACGCGCGCTTGGAGCCGCGCGCGACGCATTGCGTGTGATACACCATGTCGCGCAGCGTCACCGGCAGCGTTGTCTCGTGACCTTGCAGCACATTGCCGAGCGAATCACCGACCAACAAGGACTCGACCCCCGCCGCTTCGAGCAGGCCGGCGAAGCTGGCGTCATAGCAGGTAAGCATCGCGATCCGATTGCCCTCCTGCGCCATCCTGTGCAACGTGCTGAGCGTGATTCGCATGAGCTTCCTCTTTTAACCGCAGAGACGCCGAGAATTACGAGATTAGAACCGGAGCACGATTTGCGGGCACGCATTATACCGAGAAATGCTGCCTAAATCGCATCGCGCGGTGCGATGGCGGCTGGCGCTCTCGGCATCTCAGTGTCTCGGCGGTTCAATACTAGTTCCCGAGGTTGAAGAACTCGCGCGGACCGCGCATTGCGTGGATGCGCTCCAACAATAAATCAAAATCGCCGGGCTGATCAACAAAATTGAGGTTTTCGGAGTTGACGGTGAGCACCGGCGCCGCCTCATACTGATAAAAGAAACGCGCATAGGTCTCGGCGAGACGCACCAGGTATTCGTCGGGAATGCCGCGCTCGTACGCGACGCCGCGCTGTCGCACGCGCTCGACCAGCGTCTCCGGGGAAGCCTGCAGATAGATCACGAGATCCGGTGCCGGGGCCCGGGGCTTGAGGCTGGCGTAGACCTGGTCATAGAGCGTCAACTCATCGTCGCTCAGCGTCAGGCCGGCAAATAGCGGGTCCTTTTCCAGCATGAAGTCGGCGATAGTGACGCTCGTGAACAAATCGCTTTGGTTGAGCGCGCGAACCTGTTTGGCGCGCTGGAACAAAAAGTAAAGCTGCGCGGGCAGCGCATAACGGGTGCGATCCTGATAGAAACCGGGAAGAAACGGATTAGTGTCCGGCTCCTCGAGCAGCAGCGAACTGCCGCTGCGTTCGGCCATTACCCGCGCCAGGCTTGTTTTGCCCGCGCCGATAGGTCCCTCGACAACGATGTAACGATACTTGTCGGGCAGGCGCGTCATGTCACGCGCTCGCCGGAGAGCTTCACCATGCCCGTGGCATCCACCTTCGCGGCAAGTCGCGCCGCGGTCCCCGCGCCCGGGACCACTGCTGCCGGCGCGATCTCGGCGAGGGGCACGAGCACGAACGCGCGCTCGAGCATGCGCGGGTGCGGAATCGTCAGTCCATTCTCGCAAACCGCCTGCTCGCCGTAGATCAAGATGTCCAGATCAAGCGTGCGCGGCGCGTTGGGAAAATCGCGCAAACGCCCATGCGCACGTTCTATCGCCAGCAACGCGTCCAGCAGCGCGCGTGGCGCAAGACGCGTTTCGATCTGGGCCACCGCGTTCACGAAGTCAGGCTGGTCCCGGTAACCCGCGGGCGGATTCCGGTAGAGTGACGATGCGGCGATCAGCCGGGTCTGCGGCAGGGCGGCCAGCGCGCCCAAGCCGGCGCGCACCTGCGCGACCGGATCTTCCAGATTGCTGCCGAGCGCGATAAAGGCGGTGATGGGTGAATGGTTTTCGCTCAATGGTGTCAAGGCATCCGCCAGCTACGAATTCGTGCCACGGGTAGAAGCGGGCTTTTCGCTTTTCCCGCGTTCGTCATTCCTGCCTCTGGGTCTTCTGCGGCGTCGCCGGCGTCGGCCGGGTTCCGCGCCTTGCACGAGCATCTGGGACCGTGCCGCTTCCCCGGCGTTCTGAAAGCGCTCCCACCACTCGCCAATCGCAGATTCGACTTCACCGCTCTCGCACCGCAGCAGCAGGAAGTCGTAGCCGGCCCTGAAGCGCGGATGCTGGAGCAGGCGGTACGGCCGTTTTCCGGAGCGATGCAGAAAGCGCGGCTGCATTGCCCAGATTTCCTTCATGTCCGCGGTGAAGCGATTATGGATCGGGAGCTTCTCCGCCTGCCGCTTGAGGACGTGATCCATCGCGCTATACAGGGCCGGCACGGCAGGCTCGCCCTTCTCCTCGAAGCGCTTCCAGGCCGCGAGCACTTCGCGCCACAGCAGCGAGGCGAACAGAAATCCCGGCGACACCGGCTTGCCCGCCAGCACACGCTGGTCCGTCGCCTTGAGCGCGGCCGCGACCAGGCGCTCCCCCGCGCGCTCCGACATGACGCGATCCAGCAGCGGCAGCACGCCATGCTGCAGTCCTTCCCGGCGCAAATGCGCGATGCCGTCCGCCGCATGGCCCGACAACAGGAGCTTTAACAGCTCGTCCATGAGACGGGCCGCCGGAACGTTGGCGAGCAGCGGGGCGAGCCGGCGTATGGGCTTGCGCGCGCGCGGATCGATTTCGAGACCCGTGCTGGCCGCCAGTCGCGCAGCGCGCAGCATCCGCACCGGATCCTCGCGATAGCGTGCCTCGGGCTCGCCGATCATTCGCAGGCGCCGCCGCCTCAGGTCGGCGACACCATCGTGGTAATCCCAGATCTCTTGGGTGGCCGGATCGTAGAACAGAGCGTTGATGCTGAAGTCGCGGCGGGTGGCATCCTGCTCCTGCGTGCCGAACACATTATCTCGCAGTATGCGGCCGTGCTCGTCGGCTACCCGCCCATCGCTTTCGTCCGCTGGATTCGCGCCGCGAAACGTCGATACCTCCACGATTTCGGGGCCGCACATGACGTGCACGATGCGGAAACGGCGCCCGATGACGCGGGAGCGGCGAAAGAGCGCGCGCACCTCTTCCGGTGTGGCATCAGTCGCCACGTCGTAGTCCTTGGGCCTGCCCCCCAGCAACAAATCACGCACCGCGCCGCCCACGACGAATGCCGAGAATTCGTGGTGCTGCAACGTTTGCGTTACGCGCAGAGCGCACGCACTGATCGAATCACGGGCGATCCCGTGGCGGCCGAACGGAATGATCTTCGGCTGTGGCGGCTTGAACAACTGCCCTGAAAAGACGCGGCCGAGGAATCGCGTAATCATCTGTTATTTTCCGACAAACCCCGCGGCTGCCCGAACGGCGCCACCACCCGGATTTGTGGCGGCAGCCATTATACGGGAGCGAAGAACGACGTGCCTTCTACCGCGATCTCGCGCAGAGGGCAGCCGTAAAGACGCTCGAGCCGGTCCCGCGTGAGCATGGCGCTTGCCGCGCCGGACTCCATAACGCCATTCCCGTAGAGCAGCAGCGCGTGGCTGCAAGCCTGCGCCGGCCAGAGCGCATCGTGGAGCACCATGATCACGGCCTTGCCGCGCTTGCGCGCCAGCGAGCCGAATAAGCGCAGCACGGCCACCTGATGACGCAGGTCGAGATGCTGGAGCGGCTCGTCGAGCAGAAACAACTGCGGGTCCTGGGCGAGCAGCTGGGCGATCCGCGCGCGTTGACGCTCGCCCCCGGAGAGCGTTCGGTAGCTGCGTCGCTCGAAGCCATCCAGCCCGACCGCGGCCAGCGCCGCGCGCGATGCGTCCTCGTCCTCGCGGCTCCAGCCGAATACCGTGCGCGCGTGCGCGAAGCGGCCGAGCAACACGTACTCGAGCACTTCGCCCCAAAATGCCGCGTCCTCCTGTTGCAGCAGGATCCCGGACAGCGCCGCGCGTTCGCGCGCTCCTCGCCCGCCGAGCGGCTTTCCGTCCAGGGCAATCTCGGCACGCATCGCCGGCGCCAGTCCCGCGAGCGCGTGCATCAGCGTCGTCTTGCCACTGCCGTTTGCGCCCAGCACAGCCCAGGTTTCGCCGCGGTTGGCCTCGAACCGGACCTCACGCGCGAGCACGCGACCCGGCACCGCGAGCGTAAGCCCGTCACACTTTAGCAAGGGACCCCCCCTCCACGGCCGTCTCACGCGCGCCCGTCATGTCGGTAGACGTTTTCTGCCGAGCAGCCAGAGCATCAGAGGCACCCCAATGATCGCCGTGAGCACGCCGACGGGAAGCTGTTGCGGCGCGAGCACCGTCCGCGCCACGGTATCGGCCGCCGTGAGAAAGACGCCGCCCAGCAGGACGGAGAGCGGAAGCAACCAGCGATAGGCCGCCACGCCCATCAAGCGCACGGCATGCGGAACCATCAGGCCGACGAAACCGACGCTGCCGGCGAGCATCACGGCTGCGACTGTCGAGGCGGCGGCCACGCCGAACACCGCGACCTGCAATGCCTTGACCGGCAGCCCGAGCGAGCGGGCTTTGGTTTCACCAAGCGAAAGCAGGTCGAGCCCGCGCGCGCCGCTGGTGGCCAGCGCCGCGCCGGCGATGAGCACAATCCACGAAGCCAGCGGGCCGTCCGCATAGGACAGGTCCCCCATCAGCCAAAAGAGCATTCCCTTCACTTGCACTTGGGGCGCTGTTATCAACGTCAGGCTCACGAGCGCCGAGAGGCCCGCAGCGAGCACGACGCCGGTGAGCAGCAGGCGGTATACGTCCCACTCGCCAGTGCGGAAACTCAGGCCGAACACGATCACGATTGCGCTTGCAGCGCCGGCCAGGGCCCCCATGTGAATGAGCGTGGCTCCCGCACCGGCGGCGAGCGCAAACAGGGCACCCACCGCCGCGCCGCTCGAGACCCCCAGCACGTAGGGATCTGCCAGCGCGTTTCTCAGCAATGCCTGTAACAGGGCGCCCGCGAGCGCGAGCAGCCCGCCGCAGGCGAATGCCGCCAGAGCGCGCGGCGCCCGCAATTGCCAGATGATGTCGTGCACCACTCCCGGCATGGGAAACAGCAGGCTGTCGAGCACCACGCGCGCCGAGATCGGGAATGGCCCCGAGACGAGCGCAATGAGAAGGCTCGCCAAGGAGGCTGCAATCAACGCTGCGGCAAGCGCTACCGGGCGGGACATGGAAGATGCAACGATGAATGATGGGTGATGAATGATGAATTGTCGGGCGATGTCACAATGCGCGGTTTTCCCTCATCACTTATCACTCATCACTTCGGCCTCAGTCGAGGCTGATTATGGGCCAGCCGCGGCTCTCAGCGTGCGCGCGGAGCGTATCGTCCGGATCGACGGCGACCGGATGCGTGACCCGCTCGAGCAGGGGCAGGTCGTTCAATGAATCGCTGTAAAACCATGACGCATCGAACGCCTCCAGAGAGGTGCCCCGGGACGCCAGCCACGCTTCGAGCCGCGTGACCTTGCCTTCGCGAAAGCACGGGATCCCGCGCACGGCACCGGTGAACTCGCCATGCACCTGCTCGGGCTCGGTAGCGATCAGGATCTCTATTCCAAGCTCGCGCGCGATGGGCGCGGTCACGAAACTGTTGGTCGCCGTGATCACGGCGCGCAGCTCGCCGCTGTGGCCCTGGAGAAGCGCGCGCGCCCTCTGACGAATGATCGGCCGGATCCTGCGTTCCATGAACTCGCGATGCCAGGCATCGAGCTCGGTGCGCGGATGGCGCGAAAGCGGCTTTAACTGAAAATCCAGAAAGGCGTGAATATCGAGCGTGCCAGCCTTGTATTGCTCATAGAATTCCTGATTACGCGCTTCGTACAACTCTCGGTCCAGCACGCCTTTCTCGATCAGGAACTGCGCCCACTCGAAATCGCTGTCGCCACTGAGCAGCGTGTTGTCCAGGTCGAACAGGGCCAGTTGGTTACTCAAGCCGGCCGCCCTCTATCGCGGATCCCGCAGCCTGCGCGCCCGCCGCGCGGACCAGCTCGCGCACCAGCGCCACCGTAACCGGGCGCTTCGTCTCCCGCGAGTAGCGGTCCAACGCGTCGACCACTGCAAGCAGCGACGGCATATCGCGGCGCACGTGCCCGAGCAGGTAGTCCCCGACCTCGGGCAATAGCGGGAAACCGCAGGCGGCGGCGTGATCGATGAGCGCGCGCACTTTCTCCGAATCGATCAGCCCGTGCACCCGGTAGACCAACCCCCAGCCGAGACGCGTCACCAGATCGTCGCGTAGGGTCAACTGAACCGGTGGCGCGGCGCCGCTGGCAAGCAGCGCTCCGCCGCGCTCGCGCAGCGCGTTGTAGAGATGAAAGATGGCCTCCTGCGCTTCCGCGTCGAGCTGGTCCACATCGTCCAATGCCACGCAATCCATGCGGTCGAGCCCGTCCCCCAGATCCTTCTTCAGCCCGCATGCGACATAGGCGGCGCTGGCCCCCGCGCGACGCGCCTCGGAAACCGTCGCCCTGAGAAGGTGCGTGCGGCCGCTGCCACGCTCGCCCCAGAGATAGAAAATGCGCTCCTGAGGGTCGCCCGTGGCAAGCCGTCGGAGGTTCACCACCAACTCCGCGTTCCGCCCCGGGACGAAATTGTCGAGGGTCGGCGCGGGCGGCAAGGCGAAATCAAGCGCGAGCTGTCTCACGTCTGGGGCGGGAGCGAACGCAGCGGTTCCATTTACGGTAAAATTCGGCTGACCCCGGACAGCGCCGAGGACCTAGAGCGCCAGCACGTGCCTGTTGTCGCGATGGCCTGCGCGCATATCTTAGCTCAAATCCCCGTGCCGCCCTCTAAACGCAAGCCCACCTCACGACGCGGCACCCGACGCGCCGGCCCCGCCACGCCGCGCGCCCGGACGCCACGCCGCCGGGAGCCGCTCACCTACCGCGACGCCGGCGTGGATATCGACGCCGGCGAGCAACTGGTCGAGAACATCAAGCCGTTTGCGCGGAAAACCTTGCGCGAGGGCGTCCTGACCGGCATCGGCGGGTTCGGCGCGCTTTTTCAGATCGCGCGCGACCGCTACCGCGAACCGGTGCTGGTCTCGGGGACCGACGGCGTAGGCACCAAGCTCAAGCTCGCATTCGAGCTCAATCACCACGGCACCATCGGCATCGACCTTGTCGCAATGAGCGCGAACGATATCCTGACGCTTGGCGCGGAGCCCCTCTTCTTCCTCGATTACTTCGCCTGCGGCAAGCTCGACGTGGCGACCGCGACCGAGGTGGTGCGCGGCATCGCCGCAGGCTGCGAGCAGGCCGGGTGCGCGCTCATCGGCGGTGAGACGGCGGAGATGCCGGGAATGTACCCGACGGGTGAGTACGATCTTGCGGGCTTCGCAGTGGGAATCGTGGAGAAAAGCCGCATCATCGATGGCTCCCGGATCGCGCCGGGGGACGTTGTGCTGGGCCTCGCCTCGAGCGGTGCGCACTCCAACGGTTATTCGCTCATCCGCAAGATCATCGCCGTGAAAGGCGTCGACCTTTCGAGCCGGCTCTCCGGACGGGCACTGAGCGAGCTGATACTCGAACCAACCCGGATTTACGTGAAACCGGTTCTCAAGCTCGCCGCCGAGCTCGACGTGAAAGGGATCGCGCATATTACTGGCGGCGGCCTCTTGGAAAACATTCCCCGGATGCTCCCGGATACGGTTGCGGCCCGAATCGAGCGCCGGGCCTGGACGATGCCGCCTTTGCTCGCCTGGCTCAAAAGCCAGGGAAACGTCGCGGACGAGGAGCTCTTTCGCGTCTTCAACTGCGGGGTCGGGATGGCGATCGTAGTCGCACAGGGCGATGCCGACCTGGCGCTCCGGGCTTTACGGGCCGCCGGCGAGACCGCCTGGCGCATCGGGCACATCGAGACACGCGTGCCGGACGGCCCGCAGACCATCATCGTTTAAAGGCACGAACAGTGAACGCCAAAAGCCTGCCCGACCCTGCCTTGCGCAAAACCTTGCGGGGCGTTTTCCGCAGTTTACTGTTTACCGTTTACCGTCCACCCGCGGCGCATGGCTGAAAAATCGATCCTCATACTCATCTCCGGCCGCGGCAGCAACATGGAAGCAATCCTCGAGGCGCGGCTGCCGGCCCGGATTGCAGCGGTGATCAGCAATGAGCCGCAGGCGAAAGGCCTCGCGACCGCACGCGCACACGGAATTACGACTTCAGTCGTGCCACATCGCGACTTTCCGGACCGGGCCGCATTTGACGCGGCTCTCGCCTCGGCGATAGACGTCCATCAACCCGATTTGGTGGTGCTCGCCGGTTTCATGCGCATCCTCACCGACAATTTCGTCGCCCGCTACGCGGGCCGACTCATGAATATCCATCCTTCGCTGCTGCCCGCGTTCCCCGGATTACAGACGCACCGTCATGCGCTTGCCGCAGGCGTCCGCATCCATGGCTGCACCGTTCACTTCGTGACGCCCGCGCTCGATGGCGGGCCGATCATCGTGCAGGCCGCCGTGCCGGTGCAGCCCGGCGACAGCGAGGAGACACTCGCTGCGCGCGTCCTGCGCGAGGAGCATCGCATTTACCCGCAGGCAATCCGGTGGTTCTGCGAAGGCAGGCTGGCGCTCGCGGCCAATGGAAAAGCAGTCGTGCAAAGCGCGCGCGCACCTGAGAACGTTTTGGTGTGTCCGGCGGTCGAAAGGTGAACAAAGGCACCGGAAACAAGCCCTTTTTCATTGGATAATGCCTTGAGAATGCAGGCTACGACGACGCGCTTGGCGCTAGCCATTGTCGTGTCATTCGCGCTTCATGCACTGGTGATATCGAGCGCCCGCCTGGAGTTGGCGGCCCCGCCGCAGGCCGAACTTCCCCCGCTCGAAGCACGACTTGCGCCCGCACCGCCATCCAGGTTGGAGCAGCCGGCACCTGCGGCCGCGCCGGCACGCAAGCCCCCTACGCGGCGCGCGTCGGCCAAGCCTCCTGCGCCGCCTGTCCGCACGGTAAGGACCGCGCCCCCGCTGTTCGTGCCGCCAGAACTGGAGTTTGGGCCCGTGCCGGAACTGGAGGGAGAGCCGGTTGCCGCTGCAGGCCCGCCGCCAGTCGAGGGTCCGGCCGTCTCCCCGGAGCCAGTCGCGGCGGTTCCGGAAAATCCGTTGCCATCAAAGGGGCGCATTGAGTACCTCGTGCTCTACGGCAGCGGCGACGGCTTGCCCGTCGGCAAAGTCGTGCACTCCTGGAATATGAAAAATGGCCGTTACCTGCTCGCAAGCGACGCCGAAACCACGGGGCTGGTCGAGCTGTTTAGCCCGCAGAATTTGCGATACGTCAGCCAGGGGAAAATTACGCCGCAGGGCTTGAAGCCGGACTCTTTCTTCATTGCCCGCACGCGGCGCGGCAAGACCGAGGCGGCGCGCGCGCTCTTCGAATGGGACAAACAGCAAATCGTTTACGGCTACGCCCATGACCGGAAGGTCGCGGCCCTGACGGAAGGCGCACAGGATTTGATGACGCTTGCGTATCAGTTCGCGCTCGTGCCCGCACCTGAACCGGGACGCCTCCGCGTTCCGGTGACAAGCGGCAAACGTTTCGATACCTACGACGTCGAGGTCTTTCCGGAAGAAGTCATCGACACGCCGATCGGCCAGCTGCGGACACTGCCCGTCAAGCAGATGCCGCGCCCCGGCAAGGAGCACTTCGAAATATGGCTCGCTGTTCAACACAACTATCTGCCGGTTCGGATCCGTCACTATGACCGCAAGGGGTCCTACTCGGGCGAACAAGTCGCTCTCGAGATCCGCATGGGCGATAATGAAGACATAGCGAGCCGGTAAGCGGCTATTCGCAGGGCATGCCTCGGGAATCGGGACAGCACCATCAGCCCCAGAGATAAAAGCCAACGCCAGAGAGGCGCAAATGGTAAATCGTGAGTGGAGCCCGGGCTTGCCTGTGCCCACGCTGGTTCGCAGCACGGTCTTGGGCTCTTGAGAGAAACGTCCTTAAAAGCAGCTGCTAGCGCAACCCGGCCCGCCACGCCATCAAAAAAACGCCACCCTGAAGCCCTGCAGATGCACCCCTCGCGCCCGCAATTCCAGGCTGCAACGAAGGCGCTCGATCTCGTTCTGGCATTCGACCGCGCGGCCGATTCCGTTCTGCACGATTTCTTCCGCGCCCACCGGGCCTTGGGCGTCCACGATCGGGGATTCGTCGCGGACGCCGTTTATGGCGTGCTGCGGCGCATGCGCACGGTTGACTACCTGGCACCCGGACGCGCGCCGCGGCGCATGCTGCTCGCGTGGCTTGCACGCTGCGCGGGGACCAGCGTACGGGACCTCGCGTCCCTTATGGATGCGGAGGAAGCTACATGGCTTGCAGGCGTCAAGGCAATATCCTTGGGCGAGCTACCGCTCGCCGCCAGGCTGGAGCTGCCAGACTGGGTAGTGGAAAAGTTGAGCGCGTCACTCTCCGAAGCCGAGCTGGTGGCGCTCGCCCGCGGACTGAATGAGCCGGCGCCGCTCGATCTGCGGGTCAACACGCTACTGGCCAAGCGCGAGGACGTGCTGAGCGAGCTTGCTGCCGATGCGATCTTGGCCGAACCGACACCCTATTCACCGCTCGGCGTGCGGGTACGCGGCAAGCCCGCGATCAATCGTCATCCGCTATTCGTTCGTGGCGCCGTGGAGGTGCAGGACGAAAGCAGCCAGCTGCTCGGCTTTCTGGTCGCGCCGCGCCGGCATGATCTCGTTGTCGACTTTTGTGCAGGCGCTGGCGGCAAGACACTGCTCCTGGGCGCACTGATGCATTCGCACGGGCGCATCTATGCCTTCGATGTGTCCGCGGCGCGCCTTGCCCGCTTGAAGCCCAGGCTCAAACGCTCCGGCCTCTCGAACGTCCATCCTCAGGCCATCGGCAGTGAAAACGATGCTCGAGTCAAACGCCTCGCAGGCAAGATCGACCGGGCGGTAGTCGACGCACCGTGCAGCGGCCTCGGCACTCTGCGCCGGAACCCCGACCTGAAGTGGCGCCAGTCCCCGCAATCTGTAACCGAGCTCACCCTGAAACAGGCTGCCATCCTGCGCGCGGCTGCCCGCTTGGTAAAGCCCGGCGGGCGCCTCGTCTATGCCACCTGTAGCATCCTGCGCGAGGAAAACGAGGACATCATCGGCCGGTTTATGGATGAGCACGCCCATTTCCGGTCCGTACCGTGTAATGACCTCCTCACGCAGCAGCGCATTGCGCTCGACACCGGCGCATTCCTGCAGCTGCGCCCTCACCTTCACGCAACCGACGGGTTCTTCGCCGCCGTACTCGAGCGCGCCAGCACCTAGGTCGCCATTAATGCCGCGCCAAACGGGGTGAACGATCGCGTTCAATTCAGGTCTCTGAGAAGTGGCGCGCCGCACGCGCGCCTCCGCGTCGGCATAATTGGAATTTTCTACATAATCAATAAACTAAAAGCCGACTTCACCGCCTTTCGCGGCGTGCTCAAGGGCAAAGTCACTATGCCCGGTGAGGTAATTTCGCTACACTGCGGCGACATTCGACTTAGCATTCGAGGAAACTGATGCTTACAGGGGTTTGGGATCTGCCGTGGTGGGGTCTGGTCGCGTACGCGTTAGTGGTTACCCACATCACGATTGCCGGCGTTACGATCTTCCTGCACCGTTGCCAGGCGCACCGAGCCCTCGACCTGCACCCCGCTGTCAGCCACTTTTTCCGCTTCTGGCTGTGGCTCACCACCGGCATGGTGACAAAGGAGTGGGCCGCGATTCACCGCAAACATCACGCCAAGTGCGAGACGGTGGAGGACCCCCACAGCCCGCAGATGTTCGGTATTCGAAAAGTGCTTCTACAGGGCGCCGAACTCTATCGCAAGGAATCGCTGAACCAGGAAACCCTCGAGCGCTACGGCCGGGGCACGCCGGAAGACTGGATCGAGCGCAACCTCTACTCCAAGCGTGATTCGCTGGGCATCTACGTGATGATGGCGATCAACCTCGTTTTGTTCGGCCCCATCGGTCTTACGATCTGGGCCGTGCAGATGCTGTGGATCCCGTTTTTTGCCGCAGGCGTCATCAACGGACTGGGCCACTACTGGGGCTATCGCAACTTTCAACCGGAAGATGCCAGCACGAACATCGTGCCGTGGGGTATCCTCATTGGCGGCGAGGAATTGCACAACAACCATCATGCCTACGCCAGTTCCGCCCGGCTCTCCAATCGCTGGTACGAATTCGACATCGGCTGGCTCTACATCCGGCTGCTAGAAGCCGCGGGGCTCGCGCAAGTCAAGAAAGTGGCGCCGCAGGTCAAGCTCGACAAAGCCAAGACTTCCTGCGATTTGGAAACCCTGCAAGCCGTCATCACGCACCGCTACGAGGTGCTCGCGAAATACGCGAAGTCACTTCGTCAGACGTGCGCCGCCGAGATCCAGACCATGCGGTCGCGAGCAGTACGCATCGACCGTGGCGCGATCAGCCGCATGTTGCACGGAGGCGCGAACGCGCTGCCGTCGTCCGAGCAGGATGCCGTGCACGAAGCTCTGCGTCATAGCAAGGTGCTGGAGACGGTGTACCAGATGCGCCAAGAGCTGGCCGCCCTCTGGCAACGCTCCAACGCATCCAAAGAGCAGTTGGTGCACCAGCTCGAAGACTGGTGCGCGCGCGCCGAGCGAAGCGGAATCGAGGCGCTGGAGCAGTTCTCTCGCAGGCTGCGCTGCTACGCCTAGCGGCAGTTCAAGGTTCAAGGTTAGAAAATCCCGACCTGGGCAGTTCTGCTTAGGTACGTAAGAAAAGCCCGCCGTATGGCGGGCTTTTCTTATTGCGTGCCTTGGCCCTGTGCCGAACAGGGTTCAGCGGCGTGGCCGGCTTTGTCGTTACTTGATCTTGCCTTCCTTGTAGATCACGTGCTTGCGCGCCACCGGGTCGAATTTCTTGATCTCCATCTTGTCCGGAGTCGTGCGCTTGTTCTTGGTGGTCGTGTAAAAGTGGCCGGTGCCGGCAGTCGATTCGAGCTTGATTTTTTCACGCATGTCTTAACTCCTCAAAATCGTTCATGCAACCGCGGATGGACGCAAACGAACTGGATGAAACCCATCTCTGACCAGAACTTCGAGCTTCGATGATCTGTATTGAGCCGCGGCGCTACGGGCCACCGCTTCTCTAGATCTTTTCGCCCCGCGCCCTCAGATCGGCGAGCACAACATCGATGCCTTTCTTGTCGATAGTGCGCAGGCCCGCATGAGAGACCCGCAGGCTCACCCAACGGTTCTCGCTTTCCACCCAGAACCGACGATTGTGAAGGTTCGGCAGGAAACGCCGCCGCGTCTTGTTATTGGCGTGGGATACGTTGTTCCCTAGGACCGGCTTCTTGCCGGTAACTTGACATACGCGAGACATGACGGCAACTCCGGAATTTCGAAAGCGTCGGATTTTACAGCCTTTTCACCGCCCGCTCAACCCATGGGGCGGTCCCCGGTTCCGGGTTTGGCGTTCAACGTTGAACGTTCTCAATCCGCGCCATTCATGCTCCTCCCGGGAAATCAGTGTGTTCGCAACGTTAAACCCTGGACTTTGAACCTTGAACAGCCTGTTACAACAGGCCCCGTTCGGCAAACGACATGGCCGTTCCGCCGCCGATTACGAAATGGTCCAGCACCCTGACGTCGATGAGGGCGAGAGCCTGGCGCAGCGCGACCGTGAGCGCCTCGTCGGAGCGGCTCGGCTCAGCGATGCCCGACGGATGATTGTGGGCAAATATGGCTGCGGCGGCGTTGTGAGCCAGGGCGCGCTTGACGACCTCGCGCGGATAAACGCTTGTTTGGATGAGGGTCCCGCGAAAAAGCTCCTCCACGGCCAGAACCCTGTTCTGCGCGTCCAGGAACACGACCCCGAAAACCTCGTGGGGCCGCTCCTGGAGCCTGAGGCGCAAATAATCACGCACGGCCTGCGGCGAGCTCAGCGCGGGGCCGCGGTCGATCCTCTCGCGCAACGCCCGCTGCGCCATCTCGAGCACTGCCTGAAGCTGGACGGATTTTGCCACGCCCATGCCGGGCGATGCGCTCAGTGCAGTCACGTCCGCCGCCAGAAGCGCTGATAACGAGCCGAAACGCTTCAGCGTCCCGCGCGCGAGCTCGACCGCGCTCTTGCCCCTGACACCAGTGCGCAGGAGTATCGCCACGAGCTCCGCGTCGGACAGGGACTCGACCCCCTTGCGCAGCAGCTTCTCCCGTGGACGATCTTCGCGTGGCCAGTCGGTGATTGCCATAAGGCGGTGATTGGTGATCGGTCAATCGATAACCCCTTAACGCTCGGTTCCCGCGTAGCGTTTACGCGAACCCGCGCAAATGTGCGAATTGCGATTTACGACGCACGGGGTTTGCGGTTACACTCTTTCAACTTATTCCCTGAAAACAACGACGTGGCAAACATCTCGCGCAAGCAAATCGTGCTCGGCATCACGGGCGGTATCGCCGCCTACAAAGCGGCGGAGCTGACGCGCGAGCTGCAGCGCAAAGGCTTCGACGTTCAGGTGGTCATGACACGGGCCGCGGGCAGCCTCGTTACCCCCGCCACGTTCCAGGCGCTCTCGGGCAAGCCGGTTTTCTCCGACCTGTGGGATCCCCGCATCGCGGACAACATGGGGCACATCGAGCTGTCGCGCGGCAAGGAAGCGATCGTGGTGGCGCCCGCGACAGCGGATTTCCTGGCAAAGATCGCTAACGGACTGGCCGACGATCTGTTGTCCACCCTGTGCCTCGCGCGCGAGTGCCCGCTCCTCGTCGCTCCGGCCATGAACCGCCAGATGTGGGACAACCCGGCGACACGCCGTAACGTGGAACGCCTGTTGCGCGACGGCGTGAACATCCTGGGACCGGGGAGCGGCGATCAGGCCTGCGGCGAGGTCGGGCTGGGCCGCATGCTCGAGCCGCAGGAAATCGCCGAGGCCGTCGTGATGCAGCTCTCACCCAAGTTGCTGCGCGGCGTGCAGGTCTTTCGAGCCGATCGACGCGGTCCGCGGCATCACCAACCGCAGCTCCGGGAAAATGGGGTACGCCGTCGCACGTGCCGCGCTCGATGCGGGCGCCAAGGTAAGCCTGATCACCGGGCCGGTCACCCTGCCCGTCCCGGCGGGCGCCGAGATCACGCACGTCGAGACGACCGCGCAGATGTTTGATGCCGTGAAACGGCAGGCGGCGCGCGCTAACATCTACATCGGCGTTGCGGCGGTTGCGGATTACCGCGTCGACAAACCGCGCGCGCACAAGATCAAAAAGACCGATGAGCGCCAGCTGCAGCTGCGGCTCGTGCCGAATCCGGACATTCTTGCCTGGGTCGCCAGCCGGCCAAAGCCGCCATTCTGCGTGGGCTTTGCAGCCGAGAGCCGCAACCTGGATGCCTACGCCGACGCCAAGCGCCGCAGAAAAAAAGTGGACATGATGGTCGCCAATCTCGCGCAGGATGCCATCGGATCGGATGAGAACGAGGTGACGGTGCTGGATGACCGCGGCAAGCATCGATTTGAGCGCGCGCCGAAGGACGCGGTGGCCCGACAGCTCATCGCCCACATCGCGCAGCTCTACGCCAAGAAGAAAAAGCGAACGTCCTGAATCGCCAAGGCAGCAAGAAAGATTTTTCGAACACATGCGCAAAAGGACGTCGCCGGAGAGACGCTCCTTTACGGGCATGGGCTCAGGCCGTCCGGGTCTTTTCGTTTGGTGAGGTCATTTGAGAACCTCGGCCCGGGCTGCAACGAGCGCCTTGGCGGTTAGTGCGCGGTCTTCTGCATCTCCCTGGCGTTCCCGGCTGTCGGAGCTTTTTTCGAGACCATGAGAACAATTGACGTCAAGATCCTCGATGAGCGGCTGCGCGACCAGCTGCCGCATTACGCGACGCCTGGATCGGCTGGCCTCGACCTTCGCGCCTGTATCAACGCCCCGCTTGTTCTCCAACCGGGCCAGAGCGAGCTGATTCCCGCGGGAATCGCCATTCACCTTGCCGACGCAGGGCTGGCGGCCCTGATCCTTCCCCGCTCTGGCCTCGGCCACAAGCACGGCATCGTGCTGGGTAATCTCGTCGGCCTCATCGACTCGGATTACCAGGGGCCGATCTTCGTCTCGACGTGGAATCGCGGCGGCGCGGCCTTCACGGTCAATCCAATGGAACGGCTTGCCCAGCTCGTCGTCGTCCCGATACTGCAGGTCGGCTTCAACGTGGTGGACGATTTCGATGCCAGCCACCGCGGCGCGGGCGGTTTTGGCAGCACCGGCAATGGGTAGTGTTGAGCGTTGAATTTTGACTGAAGCACCTCGAATCCAATGTCTGCCACCGCCAAATCAAAACTCAACACCAAACACTCGGCACTGATTCTGTTTGCTCACGGCGCCCGCGACGCCCAATGGAGCGAACCGTTTCGCGCGATTCGGCAGACGGTTGCCGAGCGGCAACCGGACCTGACGGTCGAGCTCGCCTTCCTGGCGCTGATGCAGCCCGCACTGGACGATTGCGTCGCGGAACTCGCGCGATCTGGCTGCGCCACCAGTACCATCGCGCCGCTGTTTCTGGCTCAGGGAGGGCACGTCAAGAAGGACCTGCCCCGCCTGGTCACAGGCTTTCGCGCCCAGTATCCTTCAATTGAAGTTAATGTCCTTCCTGCGATTGGCGAAGTCGCCGAGTTGCTGAATGCAATCTCCGACTGGCTCGTCAACAGCACGCCTCGCAATTGAATGTTGAAGCCGCCATGACACCAGGCACACCAGAAAATAACCGTCGAGATCTTCTGCGACAGGCAGGCCATGCGTTGATCGGAGCGCTGTTGGCGCTGTCGGCAACAGGCGCCCCGGCCCAACAGCCCGAGATCACGCTGATGGTCAATGACCAACACCTCATGGTGGAAGTCGCTCATACCGAGGCGACCCGCATGCAGGGACTCATGTACCGGCGCATGCTGCCGGAGAGCCGAGGCATGCTCTTCGTATTCCGCGAACCCGCCCTTCATGGCATGTGGATGATGAACACCTATGTTCCGCTATCGGTCGCTTTCATCGATGAGCGGGGCGTCATCATCAACATTGCCGACATGGAACCCCACACGCGCACAACACACTCGGCTGCGCGGCCCGCGAAATATGCTCTGGAAGTCAATCGCGGCTGGTTTGCCAAACACGACGTCAAGGCGGGCATGCGCGTCGAAGGCATCGAGCGAGCGCCGCCGGCGCGCTAACGCGCGCCATTCGGGGTTCAAGGTTCAAGGTTCAAAGCGCGGAACCTCGATTTCGACTGGCGCCAACATTAAACCTTGAACCTGTAACGCGCAAAAAAAAAGCCCGAGAATCTCTCGGGCTTTTTTGCGCGGGGACAGGTCAGCCCCAGACCGCTGTCCGGAACAAACCGCCCGATGCCGTCATGAAGAACAGCAGCGGGATGGAAAGCATCGTGTTCGTGCGCGAGGCAAGGAAAGCAATGCGGCGCGACTTCGCTTTCTCTTCGTCGCTAGCCTGCACCATGCCCAAGATCTTCTTCTGGTTGGGCCAGATCAATACCCATACATTGAAGAACATGATGGTGCCGAGCCACGCGCCGACTCCGATCGGATAATACGCGGGCTTCAAGAACAGGAAGGCCTCCAGGAAATGCTGGCCCAGAATGACGGCGCCAAAAACCCAAGTCGCCACCGCGCCCCAGCGAAACCAGAAAAGCGCACGCGGCGCCACATGCTTGGTGATGCCAGCGCCGGTATTGTCCTTTGCCGCCGCCGCGAGCGCGGGAACCTGGACGAAATTAAAGTAATACAGTAGACCGATCCACATCACGCCCGCGACCACGTGGAGCCAGCGTCCGATTCCGAGTTGTAGAAATTCCATGGCTGGCTTCCCCTTATTGCATTGCAAACTTAACGATGTAGAACAGGACGAACGTGAGTACGAGGCCACTGAT
The DNA here is from genome assembly GCA_001303585.1 of Betaproteobacteria bacterium SG8_41. Taxonomy (GTDB): domain Bacteria; phylum Pseudomonadota; class Gammaproteobacteria; order Burkholderiales; family SG8-41; genus SG8-41. Next base: position 9,210 of record LJTT01000011.1, on the reverse strand, counting down.
GACCGTTCCCCACAGCGTATCGAGCGGATTTTTCATTTTTACTCCTCCAGCGTCGTTTTAACGGCTACCCGGGCGCTATTCTAGTGCCTTCCAGACGTCCCAGCAATGGTTGATAAGTTTACTCATCTATTTTTCTGTTTTAGGTCATGGTGTTACTGGTAGGCCGCCGCCGACCTAGGCCTACCTAAGCCCCCGATTTTGATTGCCACGACGCCCCGCGCCTCGCCTGGGGTGCACGTCTATGCGTGTTGCCGTATGGCGCCCTCCGCCCTTCGGGCACATTGACGAAAACGTGAACAAGGTCACGCTCAAGCGCCGTTTGGGAGCTAGCGCAAGTCTCGGGCGGAAGGAGTAAAATGACGCTTGAATCGTTGTTTGGCACCTTTAACTTTGCGATGCAGCGCGAACGAGTACATTGTTTGATGAGACGTGTGTTCCAGGTCTTCATCGGGCTCGGCGCCATCGGTCTAGGCGGGGTGGCCGTCGCTCAAACGGGCCTGTGGGATGATCGAGGCGGGCTCGGACTCAAGCCGTTACAGCGGGAGTCAGCCTTATTGCCTGCGACATCCCACACCGAGCTTGACGTCCCCGGCAAGCCTTCCAAATCCTACGAGCTCTACAGCGGCGCACGCGAACTGCCGCGACTCGGGACGTCCGTGTCCGAAGCCTACAGCGGCGTGGCGTATTCGTTTTCGCGCAAATGGCAATCGTCACTGGAAGCCGGGGTAACGCCAGAATCAGCGGGCGTGCCGCGGCGCTACTCCCTCGCGGGCCAGCTGCGGACCGCATTGTCCGGCGAACGCGGCGTGAGCGTCGGGCTCAAATACCGCCAATACGAGGCGGGTGGTCTCCCCCGCCGTGGCGGACTCTACAGCAGCGAGCCCCTGGAACGGTCCGGCGGATATGAGTTGGCCCCATCGGCCTTGCCTGGGCTCTATACGGGGCCGAGTTACGAAGTCCGCCTGCGTTACCAGCACAGCGCGTCCAGCTCGTTTGGGCTGGCGCTGGGCCGCGATCTGGAAACCTTGACACCCGGCCTCGACACAGCGGCCAACGGTGAGCGCCAACTCATGTTCACCGGGCAACATTGGCTCACGCCGAAATGGGGCTTGAGCTATGACCTTCTCTCCGACGAGCCGGGAGGCTCGATGCGAGTTCAGGGCCTGCGCCTGGGCGTGCGCTACCGGTTCTGATCCAGCGCGTTCCGTTTCTGTAAGAAGACAGCCGCCTGCGGCCGGGCGCGCACGGCTATTGCTGTTTTCCTGATTCATCAACCAGCGGCACGAAACGAACAGCCAGCACTTCGCGCCGCTCGATCGTGCCGTCACGCTGTTTTTCCAGTACCAGAAGCGTCTGCCCCAAGATCTGGCCGCCGACCGGCACAACCAGTCGCCCGCCCGGTTTCAGCTGATCGACGAGCGGCTGCGGCACGTCCCGCGGCGCGGCCGTCACGATGATAGCGTCGAAGGGCGCGTGCTCCGGCCAGCCCTGGTAGCCATCGCCTGTCTTCGTCGTGACGTTGTCGTACCCGAGGCGTTTGAGACGCTCCGCCGCCTCGCGCCCCAACGGTTCCACGATCTCAATCGTGTAGACCGCCTTCGCCAGCTCCGCAAGCACTGCAGCCTGGTAGCCGCAGCCGGTGCCGACCTCGAGCACCGTGTCCCCCGGCTCAATGTCGATGAGATCGGTCATCAGCGCGACAATGAAGGGCTGCGAGATCGTCTGGCCATGGCCGATCGGCAGCGGACGATCCGCATAGGCGCTCCGGCGCTCCCACTCCGGCACAAATTCGTGCCGCGGCACCTTTGACATCGCCGCGGTAACGCGTTCCGAAAGCGCCGCCCGCCCGGTCTCGAAGCGCGTCTCGCGCGTGAGCATCGCGATGTGCTCGACCATGCGCGCGCGCTCGTTTGCGTACGTGTCCTGCGCCTCCGCGGTCATATCACCCCCTGACACGAGCACGAGGATGCCAAGCAATACCCAAACGCCACGACGGGCCGATTCCATAAAAACCAGGGGCATTACCGATTGAATCCAGTATGCCCCCGGAGACCCCGTGGAATCAATCAGCCTTTCAGGCAGATTTTCATGAACTGCTTGCGGTCGTTGCCCTTAAGTTTTTGATCAGCCGCCTTTCTGCTGCAATCTCTCATCCGCTGCTGGTGGGCCAGCTGTTTCTCCGTGGGCGGCTTCCTGGTTTTCACTCGCTTCTCCGCCTTGACGGCGTTCTCCGCCCCGTCCCCAGCCTTCTCCTGCGCAAATGCAATGGGCGATGTCGCGAGCACAAGACACAGCACGGCGATCAACTCTTTCATGACGCTCTCCTTTCCCGGTTGTTAAACATGATGTCGGGCGGACCCGACGACGGTTTAACGCACGGGAGAGGCGGCCGGCTGACACAGATCGAACGCGCCGGCCAGAAGTTCGTATGACCTCAGGCGGCTCTCGTAGTCGCCGGTAATCGTGATCACCATCAGTTCGTCCGCCCCGTATTGCTCTCTCAGCTCGAGCAGGCGACCGCGAACCGTATCCGGAGTGCCCCGCACTACGCGCCGCTGGTGATGGGCAATGCGCCTGCGATCGGCATCCGTATAGGGATAGGCTCGCGCTTCCTCGTGGTTGGGCACGGGCGCGTTGACGCCGTAGTCGGTGTTGAGACGGCGCAAGGCGATACTTCCCGTGAGCCGTTCGGCTTCCTCGCCCGTGTCCGCGCAGATCACGAAGACGCAAAGCAGGGCGCGGGGCTCTGGCTCGCGCGCTGATGGCTGGTAGCGCCGCTTGTAATCGTGCATCACGACATCCCCGCCGTCGCTGCTGATGAAGTGCGCGAAAGCGAAGCGCAGGCCCAGTTGCGCGGCGAGAGCGCCACTGTAGTCGGATGAGCCGAGCAGCCATACTTGCGGCGCGGTGGGACCGGCCGGCATCGCCTTTACGCCGGCGAAAGGATGCTCGGGCGGCACCGCGTCGTCCAGATAGGCAACGAGGTATTGCACCTGCTCCGGAAAATGCTCCGCCGCCGGATAGCGTCCCTCCCCCATCGCGAGCGCCGTCACCCGGTCACCGCCCGGCGCGCGCCCGATGCCGAGGTCAACGCGCCCGGGGTAGAGCGCCTCGAGCATGCGGAACTGTTCGGCCACCTTGAACGGGCTGTAATACGGCAACAGCACCCCGCCCGTGCCGACGCGAATCGTCGACGTCTCCGCAGCAACTCGGGTGACGAGAATCTCGGGACAGGGATCCCCCAACGCCGCGAGCGCATGGTGCTCCGCGAGCCAGTAGCGGTGATAGCCGAGCCGCTCGGCCGCGCGCGCCAGGCGGATGGTCTCGTGCACCGCCTGCGCCGGCGTGTAGCCGCTGATGACGGGGGACTGATCGAGAACGCTGATACGCAAGGTGTTATCCATGGCCTAAGGCGGATTATAGAAGACCGCGCGAGCACAGATTCCGCGAGATCGTCAGAGCGGGCGGTCGTGAGATCGGGAAAACCGTTCCATCTCACGCCCTGGCGCTCTCCCGGGCGTCAGGCCCTGATGAACTGGTCAAGCACCGCGCACCATGCGGCGGCAAGGTTGGCCCGGTTGTACCCGCCACCGCCAAAGCCCATGATGCGCCCTCCCGCCATTTCGCCTGCGAGCGCGCACAGGCGTTTGGCCGCGTGAGCGTGTGCCGCCGGCGTGTATTGCAGCATGGCCAGCGGATCGCCCGCCAAGCTGTCAGCGCCGCACTGGAACAAGATGAACTCGGGCTTGAACTGGCGCAGGTGCTGCTCGACGCGGTCCCATACTCTGAGAAATTCCTCATCGCCCATTCCCGGCGGCAATGGAATATTGAGTTTCATCCCCTTGGCCGCGCCCTTGCCCGTCTCGTGCGTATGGCCGGTGCCCGGGTAGAGGGTGCGCCCGTCCTGATGAATATCCGCGTAGATGACGTCTGGATCCTCCTCATAGGGATAGAAAAGGCCGTCGCCGTGATGCACGTCGATGTCCACATACCCGATACGGCGGATGCCATATCGGGCGCGTAGCGTATCGATCACGACGCCGATATCGTTGAAAACACAAAAACCCGCAGCGTTGCCGCGCCGTGCGTGATGCAACCCGCCGATCGGCTGGAACGTGCGAAAAGCCCCCCCGCTCATGATCGTGTCGAGGCCGTGCAAGGCTGAGCCCGCGACAGTCGCCGACGCCTCATAGACTTCGGGATAGGCGGGCGTATCGCCATAGTCGATAAGGCCGCCGCCCTCGTCCGATCTTTCCTTTACCCACGCGACGTACTCCGGCGTATGAAAACGATGGAGCTCTTCCAGTGAGGCCATGCGCGGATCCATGATGGCCGCGCGCTTGTCGAGCCCCTGCCTGACGGCTTCTTTCCAGAAAGCCGCCTGGCGGTCGGGACCGAAGGGATGACCGTCGGGGAAGCCGTATTTGCCGAGCGATTCACCAACGTAAAGCTTCACCTCGTTCTTCACTGAACTACTCCTCGCTGCACTACGTCTGCTTCCTTCCCGAAACCGCCAAATCACCGGCCACGGAACCACACGGAAATTGTTCTCGCACTACAGCGCGCTTCCTGGTTTAGGTATTCGTCGCTGTAGCTCCGTGCGGTTCCGTGGTTAATAATTCCCGGCATTCAGAGAGTGTCCGGGGCCGGTTCTAGAACAGGTTCATCTGTTGCGTCGGCACCCTGAACTGCGTGGTATCGAGCGCACGATTGCGGCGGCCCGCGTTGAATCCGAGTCGCTGGCACGCCTTGTCGAACCGCTGCTCGAGCAGCCGGGCAAGCTCGCCCTGGCCGCGCATCCGGCTGCCAAAACCGGGATCGTTGTCGCGCCCCCCGCGCATTGCGTGCACGCGGCTCATGACATGCCCGGCCTTGAGCGGATAGTGCCGCTCGAGCCAGTCCTTGAACAGGTCCTTCACCTCCCACGGCAGGCGCATCAGGATGTAGCCCGCCGCGCGCGCGCCGTGCGCCCATGCGGCCTCGAGCACCGGTTCGATCTGATGGTCCGTCAAAAACGGGATGACCGGGGCAACCACCACGCCGACGGGAATTCCTGCTTCGGAGAGCGTCTTCATTGCCTGCAAGCGTCGGGCGGGCGCGGAACAGCGCGGTTCCAGCCGGCGCGCCAGCTCGTGGTCGAGGTTATTGACCGACAGGAAGACGTTGACAAGGTTTCTCTGCGCCATCGGGGCAAGGATGTCCAGATCGCGTTCGACCAATGCATTCTTGGTAACGATGCCGAACGGATGATTGAACTCGGCCAGCACCTCGATGATGCCCCGCGTCACCCTCCACTCCCGCTCGACGGGTTGATACGGGTCCGTGTTCGCGCCAAGCGAGATCACCTCGCAGCGATAGCCCGGCTGTGAAAGCGCCTCTCTCAGCTTCTCCGCGGCATTCACCTTCGCAAACAGACGGGTCTCGAAGTCCGTGCCGGGAGACAGATTCCGGTACGCGTGCGTCGGTCGGGCATAGCAATAAATGCAGCCGTGCTCGCAACCCTGATAAGGATTGATCGACTGCGTGAACGGGACGTCGGGCGAATCATTGCGCGCGATGATGCTCTTCACGCGCTCCGCAGTGACCTGCGTCTTGAGCCTCGGCAAGTCGTCGGCCGGCGTGTCCCAGCCGTCGTCGAACGCCTCGCGCCGCTCCGTCTCGAAGCGGCCCTCGGGGTTAATGCCGGCTCCGCGGCCCTTGCGCGGATCAGCGTGCCTGCCGGTGAGAGTCTTGAGCGGCATCTTGAATTCCGTGAATCATCAATGGTGAATCGTGAATCGAGGAAGAGCAAGCTCAGGATTTGCACTGCCCAGTCACAAATTCCCGCCCCCTATTTCACCTTGCCCTCAATCGAAAACGCCTGGCGCAACGCCGCCGCGCGCGCTGCGTCGAGGCGGCCGTCGGCCTCGGCAAGCGCGACCGTCAGCAGGCCGAGGCCGCGGTACAAGCCGCCCAGGTGCCGATCCCAGTCCTCCACCACCGCCAGCTGGCGCTGGATCGTCGCCACATCGCCGCGAGAGACCGGGCCCGAAAGCGCCGCCCCGGGGCCTTGTTTGAAGATCGCGTCCAAGGTTTCGCGTACCATCGGCTCGAGCGCCTGCAGCGACGCGGCACGCGGAATGCCGGCCTTCTCATGGCATCTCAGGGCCGCCTCGATCAGCGCCGTCAGGTAGTTGCAGGCAAAGACTCCCCCGGCGTGGTAAATGCTCTTCAGATCGGGCGCAATATCAAAGAGCCGTGCACCAATGCGCTCGAAAGCGGGCTTGAGCAGCCGCAGCGCCTGCTGATCGCCCTCGGCGCTGCAATAGGTCCCGTCGAATGTTTGCGCTGCGGGCTCGGCCTCGGTAAAAGTCTTGATCGGGTGCACGCTCGCGGTCAGAGCTCCGAGCTGCCTTGCCGATCGAAGCTCGGATGAGGGCGTCGCGCCGCTGACATGGAACACGATATTGTCCGGGGCCAGCTTCCCCGATCTGGCCAGTGCCTCGCAGGTCCTTGCGATCGCATCGTCAGGCGTGGAAATCATCCAGACATCGGCAGCACGCATCTCGCCCAGCGCCCCGACCGCCCGCCCGGTCCCGATGAATCGCACCGCAGCACGGGCGCTCTCCAGGGAGCGGGTAAGCGCGTCTTGGATCTCGAAGACGCCCGCCTTTGCCCAGAGGCGCCCGCAGACGCGGCCCACCCTTCCCGCACCAATAATGTTCAGCGTGCTCATCGCCAAGCCACCCTAATATCACCGCCGAGAATGCAACGCATGTCGGGAAACCCGGGGCGAGGAGCTGCGGCGCCCAGAATTCCAAGGAGCGGGATTACCCGACTCACCGCTCACTAAAACCTATTTCATATATAGGCACGTGTGCGACGGAGGCGATGTGGGATGCAGTTCAAGGAGGAGGGCCCGAAGGAATATGTCGATATTTCGAGGGTCCCCGACGAAGAAATGCGCCCGGATCGCCCCGTCCCTCCGGGTTGCTGCCAGGACAGTCGGCTGCGTCATTGCCCTCCTGGACCATATCGACATATGGCCTTCGTCGGGCGCCTTGCATCCGCTCCGTCCTGGCTACAACGCATCACGCGCCTATATATGAAATAGGTTCTAATCAAGACTCGCCCTTTTCCAGCAATCTGCGCACGAGCGCCTCCCACTCCTTGCCAACGCTGGCATGCGGTCGCTCGGCGTCCGCGCGCGCGTACCAGTAGTTCGCATTGTCCGAGTCGCCCTCCTTCCGGTGAAGGTAGGCGTGGACCCGCGCCGCCGCCGCATTGCGCTCCGCCGCCGCGAGGCCGTGCGCGCGATCCCAGTCGCCCTTGGCGTCGTACCACAGGGCCCGCAGCAGCACCGGAAGCCCCCGCGGCGGACGGGAGCCCTTCAGTGAATGCCGGAAATCCTTGTAATCCATTGGTTTCATTCTATCCCCTTGCCCCGCCCCCATTGTCAACGCACTGAAACGCTCGAGCGTTATATAGTGCCTCATGCCTTTTTCGCGCCGAGACTTCCTGGGCTGTACCGCGGCGTTTGCCGGAGCGGTGCTGCCGCTGCCGCAACTGTGGGCCAAACCGGTATTCCAGCGTGACCCGTTCACGCTCGGGGTCGCCTCGGGCTACCCGCAGCCGGAGGGCGTTGTCTTGTGGACGCGGCTGGCGCCCGAGCCGCTTGCGGGTGGCGGCATGCCGCGGGCGGCGGTGGAAGTGGGCTGGGAAATGGCGGTGGACGAAGCCTTTCGCAGCATCGTGCGCAGCGGCAAGGAGAGGGCGACTGCGGACCTGGCCCATTCAGTGCACGTCGAAGCCCGAGGGCTCGATCCTGCACAGTCGTACTTCTACCGGTTTCACGCCGGAGACGCCGTGAGCCCGGTCGGCCGAACCCGGACGGCGCCGGCCGCAGGCGCACCGGTCGAGCGCTTTCGGTTCGCGTACGCCTCGTGCCAGCAGTACGAGCAGGGCTTCTACGCCGCCTACCGTCACATGGCCGCCGACGATCTCGACCTTGTGGTTCACCTCGGCGACTACATCTACGAATCGTCCTGGGGCCGCCATCACGTGCGCTCCCATGGCGCGCCCGAGCCAATCGCGCTCGAGGACTACCGCAACCGCTATGCGCTTTACAAAAGCGATCCGGACCTGCAAGCCGCGCACGCGGCCCACCCGTGGCTCGTCACCTGGGATGATCACGAGGTGGACAATGACTACGCGAATGATCGCTCGCAGGACCTCGATCCGCCGGCGCTTTTTCTCCTGCGGCGCGCCGCCGCCTATCAGGCCTATTATGAGCACATGCCGCTGCCGAAATGGGCGCGACCCCAGGGGCCTCACATGCAACTCTACTGCCGCTGGCCGTACGGCACGCTCGCGCAGTTTCACGTGCTGGACGGCCGCCAGTACCGCTCGCACCAGCCGTGCCCGCGCGAGGGTCGCGGCGGAAGCAACCTCGTCGCAGCGGGAGACTGCCACGAGCGCCTGGACCCGGACCGCACCTACCTCGGCCGCGCGCAGGAGCGCTGGCTCGCCGATGGGCTCAGCACGTCGCACGCGCGCTGGAACGTGATCGCGCAGCAGTCCCTCATGGCGCAGAGCGATCGCAGCCCGGGCGACGGACAGTCGTTCTGGACCGACGGCTGGGATGGCTATCCGCTAGCGCGAAGCCGGTTGCTGCGCGTCATCGCGGAGCGGCATGTCACGAATCCGGTCGTAATCGGCGGGGACGTGCACATGTCCGTGGTGGCCGACCTCAAGACGGATTTCGACGATCCGAGCGCGCCTATCGTCGCAACCGAGTTCGTCGGCACTTCCATTTCGTCCCAGGGTCTGCCGCGCCGTCGCGTCGAGACTTGGCTCACGGACAGCCCGCACATCAAATATGCCAATCCGACGCGTCGCGGCTACACCGTGGCCGAGCTCTCGCGGCAACGTTGCCTTGTCCAACTGCGCACGCTCGATGACGTGAAAGACCCGCAATCGGGAATCCGGACGTCCCGGTCGTACGCAGTGGAGGACGGAAAACCCGGCGCGCAGCGCGCCTGATCTTCGCGTCACGGGTAATGGGCCATGCGTGATGAGTAGCTAGGCCTGTAATTCGTAGCAGCTCCCATTTGATCTGACAGACCATGTCCGCTCCTGACTGCGATTTCAACCGATCGACGCAACACATTGGGCAAATCGTTCAGCCGGTGTTTCGAAGTTTAGCGTTTTCCTCGGGCGTTCATTTAACCG
>LJTT01000010.1 GCA_001303585.1 Betaproteobacteria bacterium SG8_41 | reverse complement strand
CTCGTGGCGGGCTGCGTCTATGTTGACGATGTGCGCGACACTGTTCTTCCGGCCCGCATCGATTACTCATGCGCGGGCAACAAGGTCCTGCCGGTGTCACGCTCGCCCGACCAGAGGAACGCAGCAGTACTCCTGGACGGAAAGTGGGTGATGCTGGCGCGCGCCGATAGCGCGGCGCAGGAAAAGTATACCGACGGGACCTACGCGCTTTACCTGCTCGGTGAACGCGCGATGCTCGAGGATCGTGGGCGGGTGGTGTACGGCCCGTGCACCTCGCCTGTGGACCTGCCAACAGCGCGCCGCTCACGCTGACGGACCCGCGTGGCGGCGCGCTATGGCGCAGGGCGGCGCCCGGGATTGCAAGGGTGAAGCCGCGACTGTTCTGCGTCATTGCGTGGCTGCCGCTTGCCTTCCTGCTGGGACTGCAGCTCTACGCGCGCCAGTTCGACGGTTGGGGACGATGGGCGATGGCCCCCTTGTTTCTGCTGCCGGTCATCGCGAGTGCGGCCTTGGTCGTGATCGGAATCGCGATCTGCCGCCGCGAGGCCAGCGCCGGCCAGGCGTTGGCCGCTACGGCAACGGCAACGCTTGGTGCTGCGGTTCCCGCGCTGTGGTTCTTAGCGCAGGTGCTAGCGGGTTGAGCAAAGCGCCGCATTTCGCGGCGGCGTGGTTCCCAGGTGCCTTCGCTCAGAGAGTCACGGGTGTCGCTGGAGGCAAAACGACATCCATCTCTGCGCCGACCCGGCGCAGGATGTCTGGACGGTCGCTGATGATGCCGTCGACGCCCCATTCGATGAGGCGCCGCATGTCGCCGGGTTCGTTCACGGTCCACGGTACGATTTTGAGCCCCAGGACGCGCGCTTCATGAACCGCTGCCGGCACAAGGTCACCGTAATACGGGGACCATACAGCCCCGCCGGCGATTTTCACCATGCGCGGAATGGAGCCGCCATGACGGCTGACATGGTGACCGGCAGTCCAGGGCGACGCGGATCTATCCGCCTGGATGTTGTCCATGAAACCGCTGACGGTCGTGAGGTAAACCGTGGGGATAGCCGGCGCCTTGGCCTGCACCGCGGCAAGCGTGCGCCAGTCGAATGACTGGATACTCGTGCGATCGGCCATGCCGGCCGCCCGGATGGCCGCCAGGAGCAAACAGGCAAAGACTTCCGGTGCGACTGTCTCGGCCGGCGCCAGCGGGGAAATCTTTGTCTCTATGTTGAAGCGCACCTCATTGTTGCCGGATTTGCGCACGAGACTGAACACGTCCGCCAGTTTTGGTATGCGCACGCCATCAAGTGGCTGCTGCTCCGGCCAGCGCTTCGCGTAGGCGCTCGCCGGGTTGATGCGGCCCACGTCGTAGCGCTGCAGTTTCTCGTAAGTGAGGTCTCGGATGAGGGGGCCGGCGCCCGTCAGCCATTGGCCGTCAGGCCCGCGAACGAGGTCCGGGTCGAGACTTCGGTCGTGGCTGACTACCACCACATCATCCCTGGTGACCGCACAATCCATCTCGAGCGTGGTGACGCCGATCGCAAGGGCGCGGGCGAAGCCCGCCAGCGTATTCTCGGGCGCCAGCCCGCGCGCCCCACGGTGGCCCTGGATATCGAGCGCTTTGACTGAGCCTGCCATAATGGCCGAGGCGGCGACTATCGATCCGCCGCCTGCGTGAATGGTGAATAGTGAATAGTGAATGGATAGAAGCCCGACACCATAACGGTTTGTCGCTTCAGTCCATGCACCGCTCACCAATCACGATTCACCGGGGTAATTAACCGCCGCCGGGTGCGAGGCCCGACAGGCGCCACCCCTGCTCGGTCCTGACGAAGCAGGCGGCGTGCTCGACCGGGCTGCGGATCTGTTCTTCCGGTATATAGCCCTCGCCGTTCTTGACCTTCACTTTGACCCAGCGTTGCGTGATATCAGGGGCCTTGTCGGCGACCTCCCAGTCCGAGATGACTGCAATGTCGTAGGAGAGCACCTGCACCGTCGCGGACGCGGAAGAGGGTTCCGCTTTCACCAGCACCTCGCGGGCAATCGCCACGCCGTGATGGAACGGATCGAATTCCGGCGGCCACTTCGCGAGCACATACGGCGCGCATAACTCGCGGCGGCCCTTCTCGCGCTCGAGATAGGCGGAACCGAGGAAGAGCGCCGAGCGCAGCGCGTGCCACAGCGGGCTGTTGCTGCCATCGACATCCCATTGCTTCCTGAATTCTGCGACGCCGCGGGGCGCCTCGAGGCTGGTGCGCACGTCCTGCGCCAGGATTCCCATCAAGAACTTGCGGTCGCGCGACTCCACCGCATTGAGCAGCTGGTTGCGAAAGCTGACCCAGGATGGATCGCGCGCCGCTTCGTCCACGGGCTCGAGCCGGCCCTCCTGGCCAAGAGCGGGCGCGGCAGGCATGCCGACCAGAATGGCGACCAGCCAGTAACGCAGCGCGAGCCTTGCGCTCATTTACCCTTGAAATTACCCGCGCGTTTTTCGAAGAACGCGCCAAGCGCTTCCAGGTGATCACCCGTTTTCTGCAAGACCGCCTGGAACGATGCGCAGGCCTCGAGATGCTCCCCGAGGCTCTGCTCCTGAGCGAGCCTGAGCGTGCGCTTGGCGTAGCGCACCGCGAGCGGCGGCTTCGATGCGATCTGCCGGGCAATTTCCTGCGCCCGCGACAGCAGGGCCTCTGGCTCGGTGACTTCGAGCAGGACGCCGATGGCGCGTGCCTCATCGGCCTTGATAACGCGCCCGGTTAAGGTCAGCTCGGCGGCGCGGTGTGGCCCGACGAGACGTTGCAGAAACCAGGCACCGCCGTCGCCGGCAATCAGGCTCAAGTTGATGAACGATTCGCCAAACTGCGCGCGCGTCGACCCGATACGGATGTCGCACATGTTGGCGAGATCGAAGCCCGCGCCCATCGCCGGGCCATTTACGGCCGCGATAGTGGCGACTTCGGAGCGACGCATAGCGAGGGGGATGCGTTGAATGCCCTTGCGGTAGTACTCCTCGAGCTCGAAGGGCGCAGTGACAGCGGAGCGCTCGCGCATCACCTTGATGTTGCCCCCGGCCGAGAATGCGGAGCCTGCTCCCGTCAATATCAGCACCGACAGATCCTCGCATGCGTCCGCCCATTCCAGCGTTGCGCAAATATCATCGACAAGCGCTGTTCCAGTGAGCGCATTGCGGACATCGTCGCGTTGCAGCGTTAATACAGCAATGCGCCCGTCCTGGGCGAGGGCGGCGTCCTTGAGGGTGGGCAGGCTGGCGTGGCTCATGCGAGTGCGTGAAAAGTTCGTTGCCACATGTTACGCAGCGCGACCAAGAGGCACAAGCCACCGTGCTATACTCGCGGCGGCGATTTTCACCAGCTATCGTGAATTAACCCTCACGCGCAAGACCGCTCATGGCACGCATCGAAATCAAATCGGAAATCACCGGAACCGTGTGGGAGGTCAAGGCCCAGCCCGGAGACAAGGTCGATTCGGGCGACATTCTCCTCATCATAGAGTCGATGAAGATGGAGATTCCTGTGATTACCGAAGATGCCGGAATGGTCGCGGAAATCCTCGTTGGAAAAAAGGACGCCGTGGCCGAAGGCCAGGTCGTGGCTGTGCTGGACGGCTGATTGCGTGTTACGAATCGCAAAACACTTAATTAACCGCAGATACACGCAGACGGAAGACAAGGGCAAAAACGCTGCTCGTGATCGCTGCCATCCCTCGGCGGCGAAACGGTTTGGCCGGGTTGGCGCGTCGACAGCGAGTATCTGTGTTTATCTGCGGCTAAATTGGGTTTTCGGTTCAAGTGGCGTCGATTGGCGGTTGCACTGAATAGGCGGTTTGGCGGTTTCAGTCCACTCACGATTCACGACTTTTGCAATAGCTTGATGGCGGCATCGCGCGAATCGCGGACGCGCCGCTCTGCTGCCTGCTGAGCCGCCTTGCCATCTCCGTCGCGCATTGCCCGCACCAGCTGCTGCCAGTGCCTGAGTGATTGACGTCGTCGCTCCGGCGTGGACAGCCCGAGCCGGGAATAGCGCAGCGTTTGCAGGGCGAGCGAGTCGAGAATGCTGGAGAGCCGCTTGTTGGTCGTCGCCTCGTTGAGCAGACGGTTCAGTTCGAATACCGTTTCAACATAACGCGCGCCCCCTCCCCCCTCGCGCACGAGGCGGGCAAGCTTGCCGACTTCGGCCTCGATGCGCGGCAGCAAGGTGAGCCGCGCCGGGTGTTCGGCGAGCTGCCGGTCACGCAAACCGTTGAGCGCCGCCCGGATGTCGAAGATCTCCCGTACCTCGTCGACAGAGAGATTCGTGACCTGTGCCCCGCGACGCGGCAGAATCGTGACCAGGCCTTCCTTTTCCAGCATGCGCAGCGCCTCGCGTACCGGCCCGCGGCTCACGGAGAACTCCGCAGCAACGGCCTGTTCGAGTATGCGCTGGCCTGGCCCGTAAGCGCCGCCCGCGATGCGTCGTGAAAGCTGGGCCGCGATTTGCTCGGGCAGCGACCGGGTGAGCGGAGGCGCGCCGGCCGGTTCGCTCCAGCCGCGCGCCTCGAGAGTTTGCGCCATGCGAAAGACGATACTGGCGGATTGTAAGATTGTCAACAATCTTATTGACAACAAGAAAGTCCATGCCTACCATGGCCTTACCCGCGCTGGCGTGTGCAGGATCGTGCTCCCAACCCCACGAGCTGAGTGCCTGACATCGGTCGAGGAAATCCATCATCGACGCGTCGGGGCTGCGCTCGACGGCGAGGTTGCGGCCGGAGTGCCAGGCGGAGGTCCGGCCTTCGTTTTAAGGGCGTGACCAGTGACCAGTGACCAGTGACCAGCGGCCGGTCACTCGTTTAGAAAGAGGAGAGCGTCGATGCCGAAGCGGGAAATTGAAGGCGATTGGGTTCTGGGCTGGCCGGACCGGAAACGCCCAGCAATCATACCGGGCAAAGATGCGGAGGGCCGGGTCATAAACGGCCGCGCCCCGGTGACGGAGCTTGCCGGCCTGATCACGCCGACCGAGGCGTACTACATCGTCAACCAGCTCGAAGCGCCCGAGCCAGTCCATCCGGACGACTGGAGACTCGCGATCAAGGGCGAGGTCGAGCGTTCGTTCGAGCTGGATCTCGAAAGTCTCATGAAGCTGCCCGGTCGCAGCGTGCGGGCGGTCACCGAGTGCGCCGGCAACGACGCCGGCTTCTTCGACTATCTGCGCAAAGGCGCCAGGAAACCATCGCGCGTCAACCAGCAGGACATGCAAAAGCGCGCCCAGCAACGTGTTAAGGGCGAGCTTCCGTCCGATGAGGAGATCAGCTCCGAGTCGACAACGACGTGCGCGGTGAGCGCGGGCGAATTTACGGGCGCGCCGCTCGTGGAAGTGCTCGAGCGTGCGGGCATCAAGCCGGGCGCGGTCTGTGTGCGAGCGCAGGGGTTCGATACCGGCCACCCGGATACGGCAGTCATTTATCGCTCAGTGGGGACGCGGGATTTCGAGATTCCGGATCCCGGCGTGATCCACTACGAGAAGGCGCTGCCGCTCGAGAAAGCGCTCGACCCGGACACGATTCTCGCCTGGGCGCAGAACGGCGAATACTTGTGGCATGTGCACGGATCCCCCGTGCGGCTCATCGTGCCGGGATGGTCCGGAAACTGGTGGGTGAAATGGCTCGAAGAGCTCGAAGTAATGAGCAGCATGCCCAAGCCCTTCTACCAGCGGGAGTACTTCGTCTACGGGGAATCGGCGCAGGATCCGGACAAGCCGCCCCTTATGGCGATGGGGGTGCGCAATATCATCACCGAGCCGATCGACGAGGACTCGCCCCTTCCGCGCGGCTCTCACGTGATTCGCGGGCGCGCCTGGAGCGGCAAGGGCGCAATCACGCGCGTGGAGATAAGCCTTGATGAAGGCAAGACCTGGACCGATGCGCACATCGAGGAGCCGCGCGAGCGCTGGTTGTGGCGGCGCTGGTCATATCTGTGGGAGGTGGATAAACCCGGCCAATACAAGATCATGGCCCGCGCCACCGACGAAACCGGGCGCGTCCAGCCGCAGACACCCTGGAACTTCCAGCGCAAGCATTTCGACTGGATCGTGCCAACCGATATCACCATCATTTAGTGACCAGTGACCAGAAGCCATTTCATCACTAGCTCCCGCGTGTGTAAGATCAATCTCAATCCGTGGAGCGGGGAAATTGTCGTTCAAAATCGAGCTGCCAATCCGAAGTTGCGATTCATGATTCACGACTTTAGATTCACGAAGCCTCTGTGATGCACATCGTCGTTTGCGCAAAGCAGGTCCCGAACCCCGAAGCGGCCTTCAGCATGTTCAAGGTCGACGAGCAGGCGAAAACGGTCATCCCGGCCTCGGGTCTGCAGATGGTCATGAGCCCATTCGACGAACAGGCGCTCGAAGCGGCGCTGCGCATCCGCGATGCCGGAATCGAGTCGCGGATCAGCATCATGACACTTGGACCGGAGTCAGCGCGCGCCGTCCTCAAGCACGGCCTTGCCATGGGGGGCGATGACGGCGTGCTGCTCAGCGACGCCGCTCTCCAGGACGGCGATGCTTACAGCACAGCCCGCGTCCTTGCGGCGGCGATCGGGAAACTGGGCGGTTGCGACCTGGTATTGACTGGCCGGCAGGCGGCCGATTGGGATGCAGGTGTCGTTGGCTGCGGGATCGCGGAGCTTTTGCAGCTACCCGTGATTACATTTGCGCGCGATATCAAGGTGAGCGACCGTACGGTGCGCGTCGAGCGGGTCGTGGAAAACGGCTTCGACGTGATCGAGGCGCCGCTGCCCGCGGTGGTGACGGTATCGAACGAGCTCGGTGCCGCCCGCACGCCGACGCTGCGTGAAACGATGCGGGCTGCCCGTAAACCCGTGGTGATGTGGCCCGCCGCTGATCTGGGTCTCGGATCAGGTGAAGTCGGTGCGGCCGGCGCGCGGCGGGTGCTTGACCGGCTGTTCGTCCCGCCAAGGAAGGGCGCATGCGACCTGGTGGACGGAGCAACGCCCGAGGAACAGGGCTTAAACCTCGCCCAGCGGCTGCTTGGGGCGAAGCTTTTATGAGTCTCCGCGGCGTCACAGTCGTTGCGGAGCTTGCTGCTGGAACGCCGACGGGACTTTCCCGCGAGCTTCTGGGCCTGGCGCGGCGCCTTGTGGCCGAGATCGGCGGGCAGGTCTGCGCGGCATGTCCCGGTGCAGACGAGGCCGCGGCGGCGGAGCTGATTGCCTATGGGGCCGACAAAGTCTATACGGCGGGGGAGCCGGCGCTGGCGGAATACGACAGCGACGGCTGGACTGCTTGCGTGGCTGTAGCGGTGCGCGAAGCGGGTCCGGCAGCCGTCTTGATCGGCCACACCACGAGTGGCGCTGATCTGGCGCCTCGCCTTGCCTTTCGGCTCGGGGCGGCTGTCGCTACCGGCTGTGTCGCCATTACACTCGAAAGCGGCGTGCTCCGTTTCACGCGGCCGTGCTACGGCGGAAATGTGCGCGAGACGATATCGTTCAACACCGCTCTCAAGGTCGCCACGGTCCGGGGCGGGTGCTATGACGCGCTCCAGCATGATCCGCGGCGCGCAGGAGAAACCATAACCGTTGCTTTCGACAAAACGGCGCGGCGTGCGCGAGTCCTCGAGCGCCAGCGTGACAGCGGCGCGGACGTGCGGCTCGAGGAGGCGCGGGTCGTGATCGCCGGCGGTCGGGGCTTGGATGGCCCGGAAGGCTTTGAGGTGCTTGCGGAGCTTGCCCGCGAATTGAACGGCGCCGTCGGCGCAAGCCGCGTGCCATGCGACCTGGGCTGGTGCCCGCACTCGATGCAGATCGGGCTTACCGGCAAGACGGTGACGCCAGAGCTTTATATCGCGGTCGGAATTTCAGGCGCGGGCCACCACATGGCGGGCTGCGGCAATGCGCGCAATATCGTCGCGATCAATACTGATGCCGAGGCGTCCATCTACAAGGACGCGCGCTGGGGCGTCGTCGGTGACTATCGGAAGGTTATTCCCGCGCTCGTCGAAGCGATCCGCGAGCTCCGCGCGACGCAGGGAAGAGGAAAAGCGTGAGAGTTGAGTAGGGCGTATCTAAAAAGGCCAAGAGCATTTTAGCCGCAGACAAACGCAGATCGACAAGAAGCTAACCCAACCATCGTCGGTCGCCACGGTCGGCCTCTAGCGGCGCGCACCGGCGGCTGACTTCAACGGTTTAGTCCACTCGCTACTTGCCATTGACCGCCCACGCCGTTAGCTTGAATTTGAGAGAGGATCCGAGATGTCATTTGAAGCGTTGTTAGCAGAGTACGAAGCGCGGCGGGCAAAGGCGCTGGCAGGCGGCGGCGCCGAGAAGTACGCCAAGCGCAAGGCAGCCGGCATGTGGAACGCGCGCGAGCGGATCGATTATCTCGTCGACCCGGGCACGTTCATCGAGTCGGGGCTATTCGGGTCCTCCGGCGTCTATCCGGAGCAGGAGGACGAAACCCAGACCGACGGCAAGCTCGCCGGATACGCAAAAATAAACGGGCGCGATGCATGCGTTGTGGTGAACGACTTCACGGTGAAGGGCGCCTCGACCAGCGCGACCAACAGCAAAAAGATTGCCCATATGAAGCGCACCGCGACAGAGCGCGGCATGCCGCTGGTTCTCATTGGGGAGTCCACGGGCGCGCGGCTGCCCGACGCGATGGGCTCGCGCGGCATGGGCCAGCTGCTCGGAAACGACATCATGCAGTTCCGCCGCATGCGCGAGACGCCGATGGCGGCGGCGGCGTTCGGCCCGTCGTTTGGTTCATCCACCTGGCTCATGTGCCAATCCGATTTCGCGGTCATGAAAAAAGGCGCGACGATGGCGGTGTCGAGCCCGCGCCTCGTGTCGATGGCGCTGAACGAGAAAGTGGACGCAGAGGAGCTGGGCGGCTGGCGGCTGCATGCCGACATTACCGGTCTGGTCGACCAGGTGGCCGATACCGAGGAGGAGGTCTTCGACGCGATCAAGCGATTCCTCTCGTACCTGCCCGGCCATCACATGGAAGCACCGCCGGAGGCGGCAGTGCCCGCCGGTTCGGGCGCGGACATGGAGAGGGTCTTCTCGGTGCTGCCGGAGAGCCGCACCCAGGTCTACGATATGAAGCGGATCATCCGCGCGATCGCGGACAAGGACACCGTCTTCGAGTTGAAACCGCGCTTCGGCAAGAGCGCGGTGACGGCCCTTGCGCGTCTCGGCGGCAAAAGCGTCGGCGTCGTCGCCAACAATCCGCTGCACCGGGGTGGCGCGCTCGACGGCGATGCCTGCCGCAAGATCGTCGATTTTCTGGTGCTGTGCGACTCGTTCAATGTTCCGATCGTGCTGCTGGTCGACACGCCGGGCTTTCAGATCGGGACCGAAGCGGAGAAGGCGGGCGCGCCGGGCAAGATCATGAATTTCATGAATGCGATGACACTGGTCACGGTGCCGCGCGTCTCCGTGATTATTCGCAAAAGCTATGGCCGCGCTTACGTCTGCATGGGCGGGGGCCGGCACTCGGACGATGTTTCGGCGTGGCCGACGGCTGAAGTGAGCTTCATGAGCCCCGAGTTTGCAACCAATATCGTCCACGGCGTCGGGGTGGGCGAGCCGGGTTTCGAGGAAGCGCTTGCCAAAATCCGCAAGGGCGCGGATGTCTGGGGGCTGGCCGCCGTCTACGCGGCGCAGGCGGTGATCCGGCCCGAGCACACGCGAGACTACCTGATCCGCATGCTCGATGTGCACCGGCTGCGGATCACGAAAGGCGTCGGGCAGCACTTGATGCGCGCCTGGCCCACGTCGTATTAAGACTGGTGACGAAAAAGGGTGATGAATGATGGTGATGAGAAATGGTGATAAAAAGCCGGCGGTTCGTCACAAATACGTATCGCCAGTGCTCATCACCAATACCTCATCACCAGTATCCATCACCATTAGCGGCCAGAGAGCGCGACCCTCAGTTTCCAATGCGTAAGCGTATCCATGTTTAGCAAGGTTCTGGTGGCAAACCGAGGGGCGGTGGCGGCAAGAGTGCTGCGCGCGCTCTACGAGCTCGGCGTAAAGACCGCGGCCGTGTACTCCGAGGCGGACTATGGCGCGCCCTATCTCGAGCTTGCGAGTGAAACCTATGCGATCGGGGCTGCGCCGGCGCGCGACAGCTATCTGAACCAGGACGTGCTGCTCGAGGTGATCACGCGTTCGGGTGTTGAGGGCGTGCATCCGGGCTACGGCTTCCTTTCCGAGAACGCTGAGTTCGCGCAGCGCGTGCTCGATTCCGGGGCACGTTTCATCGGACCGTCTCCGCGGTGGATCGCGGCGATGGGCCACAAGACCAGGGCGCGCGAGCTCGCCGCGCACCACGGCATGCCGGTCGCGCGCGGCTCCGGAGTGCTGCCCGCGGAAGACGAGGCGGTGCTCGCGGCGGCCCGCGCAATTGGGTTTCCAGTGCTGGTCAAGCCCGCCGGTGGTGGTGGTGGCATCGGCATGCTGCCTGCAAAGGATGAAAACGAGCTCATCGCGGCGGTAGAGCGCTCGCGCTCGATGGCGGCGCGCGGCTTCGGCAATGCCGAGGTCTACCTCGAGCGCCTGGTCGAGCGGCCCCGGCACGTCGAGTTCCAGGTGCTTGGCGACCTTCATGGCGGCGCCGCGCATCTTTTCGAGCGGGACTGCTCGACACAGCGGCGCAACCAGAAAGTGATCGAGGAGGCGCCGGCGCCGGTCATCGGACGGGCCGAAGCGGAATCGATGGCTACGCGCGTGGCAAGTATTGTGCGCGACATGGGATACGACAACATCGGTACGGTGGAAATGCTCTATGGACCGGACGGCTCCTTCAGCTTCCTCGAGATGAATACGCGCCTGCAGGTCGAGCACGGTGTGACCGAGGAAGTGACGGGGGTCGATCTCGTAAAGGCCCAGGTCCGCTGCGCCGCCGGTGAGCGGCTGGGGGAGATTCTTCCCGCGGCGATCGAAGTCAAAGGCCACGCGGTCCAGGCGCGGGTTTACGCCGAGGACCCAAGAAACTTCTTTCCGTCGCCCGGTAAATTGAAAGTGTTCCGCCCGCCGCAAGATCCGGGCATTCGGGTCGAGACCGGCTACGCCGAGGGGCGCGATGTGACGCCGCATTACGACCCGATGATCGCCAAGGTGATCGTGCATGCCGCAACGCGCGCCCAGGCGATCGAGCGCCTCATCGAGGGTTTGGAGGTGTTCGAAATACAGGGCCCCAAGAACAACATACCCGCGGTGCTTGCCGTATTGCGCTCAGACGCGTTTCGCTCGGGCGAGGTGCATACGGGGATCATCCCGCAGGTTCTTGGAAAGAAGGCCTAGCTGAAAAGCCTTGCAGCCACGGATACACGCAGATCATTCAGTAAATGAACCGCCGAGACGCCGCCAGAACCTGGATTATGTTGAACCGCCATAACGCCAAGGCCGCCATGAAGGACAAATCTCCAATAACAGTTCACCCCCTATTGCCCGCCGTTTTCGGGTTGATCGGCCATGGTCGCGCCCAGGTGATGGTCCTTAAGGATCTCGAATGGACACACACGGCCTGATCGCCGAAGCGCGACGCCAGGATCGCGCGGCGCTCGATGAGCAAGCCGGCAAGCAGCTGCTGAACGCGTACGGCCTGACGGTACCGAAATCAGTCAGGGTGAGCGGCGCGGCAGAGGTAAGTGCCGTGTTCGAGCAGCTCAAGGCGCCGGTGGTGATCAAGGTCGTTTCGCCTGACATCCTGCATAAAAGCGATGCGGGCGGCGTCAGGGTCAACATCGGCTCACCGGCCGAAGCCACCGCCGCAATCAAGGCCATGATGGCCTCGCCCGCGATCAGTGCATCCCGTGTCGACGGCTTTCTCATCGAGGAGATGGCGCCGGCCGGCCAGGAAATGGTGATCGGGGGTGTGCGCGATCCCCAGTTCGGCCCGCTGGTCATGGTGGGGTTGGGCGGGATCTTTGTCGAGGTGCTGGCCGATGTTGCGTTCCGCATTTGCCCGATTGAGCAGCGCGACGCGGAGGAGATGCTCGACGAACTCAAAGGGGCGGCGATCCTCAAAGGCGCGCGGGGTCGGAAACCGGTCTCGCGCGAGGCGATTCTCGACGCGCTGCTCCGTGTCGGTGGTGAAGGCGGCCTACTGATGAATCACGCTGACGATATCCAGGAGGCGGATATCAACCCACTGATCGTTTCCGAAGTCGGGGCGGTTGCGGTGGATGCCCGCTTCGTACTCACAAAGGCGTGAATGGTGAATGTTGAATAGACCAATCCACTTTGCGCTCGCACCGTCCAATCACGACCCACACAGTTGAACGCGCGCAAATGAGCCAAGACATATTGGAGCAATTCGGCCCGTTGTTCGCGCCGAAGACGGTAGCGGTCGTCGGCGCCTCGACGAGAGGGACGGCGCTGCCCAATGTATTCATTCGACGTATACGGGAATTCGGTTATACGGGTGAGATCTATCCGATACACCCATCGGCAGCGGAGATCGACGGGCTCAAGGCGTATGAAAGCCTCGGTGATACGCCGCGCCCAATCGACTATGCCTATATCGCGATCGCCGCAGCCCAGGTCGTGCCCTTGCTCGAGGCCGGCCGGGGCCGGGTGCGCTTTGCGCAGGTAATCTCCAGCGGCTTCGGAGAAGTCGACGAGGGCAAAGCCTTGCAAGATGCCCTCGCTGCCGCAGCGCGAGCCGGTGGGATGCGGCTGGTCGGCCCCAACTGTCTGGGCATCTACACGCCGCGCGGCCATGTGACGTTTACTGAAGCCGGCCCCAAGGAACTGGGACCGGTGGGCATCATCTGCCAGAGCGGCGGTCTTGGCACCGACATTATCCGGCGCGGCTCTGCGCGTGGTTTGAAATATTCCGGGTTGATTACCGTGGGCAACTGTGCCGATGTCGCGCCGCACGAATTGCTGCAGTTCTATTTGACGGACCCGGAAACCCAAGTGATCGGAATGTACATTGAAGCAGCGAAGAACGGCCGGCGGCTGTTCGAGATCTTGAGGGAAGCGCGCGCGAGAAAGCCGGTCGTCATCCTCAAGGGCGGGCGCACGCAACAGGGCCTGCTTGCGGCCGCCTCGCACACCGGCTCCCTTGCCGGCGATGACCGGGTGTGGGTGGCCCTGTCGCGGCAGACGGGATGTGTGCTGGTGAACACGCTCGACGAATTCATCGATACGCTGCTCATCTTCCAGTCTCTTGCGCCGCACCCCCAACATCCGATGCAGCGCGTCGTGCTGTTTGGCAACGGAGGCGGCACGAGCGTCCTGGCGACGGACTGCTACGCACGCCTGGGCCTGGACGTGCTGCCGTTCGAACATTCCGCGATCGACGCCCTGGCCGAGCTGAAGCTGCCTCCGGGAACGAGCATCACGAATCCGGTGGACTGCCCGGTCGGCACGCTCCGGCAGGAGGACGGCCGGGTCGCGGAGAAGATCCTCGATACCATCTACGAGAAGGGCAGCCCGGACGCGCTCGTCATGCACCTCAATCTCTCGGCGTTCGTCGGCCGGACCAGCGACGAGGTTCTCGACAATCTCGTGCAGGCGGCGCTGCGCGTGCAGTCGCGGCATCCAGGCCGGGCGCATTTCGTGCTGGTGCTGCGCTCCGACGGTGACCCCCCGCTCGAAGAGCGCAAGCGCGCGTTTCGCACCACGGCCAATGCGCTCGGCATCCCGGTCTACGATGAGATGGCGAGCGCCGGCGTTGCGCTCGCTGCGTTGGCGTCGCATGAGCGCTTCGTCCACAGCCGCAATGCGTGAATCGTGAATCGTAAATCGTGTTTCAGCCACAGATGAACGCAGGTAAACGCCGATCTACAACATCGAACCCTGAACACCGTTAGTTAGCCGCAGATGGACTGAAATGAGAGACTAGAGGCGGCTAGGCTGCGAAACTGGAAACCGGGAACTCGAAACTCGGAACTCGAGACCGCCCCATCACCCAGGCGTTATGTATAGCTACGATTTTAGAGCCGTCGGGTATCCGTTCCGCCTTTACAGCGGAAAGAACGCAATCGACAAGCTGCCGGACGAGGTGGCACGCCATCGTGCTAGGCGCGCGTTCGTCGTCTGCGGCCGCACCGTTTCTCGCAAGACGCCGCTGATCGAACGCATTCGCAAGCTGCTAGGCAGCAGCCTCGCCGGCGTCTTCGACGAGATCGACAAGGACACGTCGCACTCGTCCGTGCTGCGCGCAACCGAGGCGGCGCGGGCCGCCGGCGCGGATCTCGTCATCGGTGTCGGCGCGGGCAGCGTGATCCAGGGCGCGCGGATCGTCACCATTCTTCTCGCTGAGAAGCGGCCGCTCGACGAGCTCATCACGCGTTATCCTGAACACGGGCCCGCCATCAGCCCGAAGCTGTCGGAGCCAAAGCTTCCCATCATCAACGTCCTGACCGCGCCGACGACGGCACAGAACCGCGCCGGATCACGCATGAAAGAGGACGAGAGCAGTCGGGGAATGGAGTTCTTCGATCCCAAAACCCGGCCCGCTGCGATTTTCTGGGATGCGGACGCGCTTCTCACGGCGCCGTTGAGCCTGATCCGCACCGGCGCGGCGACCATTTTTTGCCGCTGCGTGATGAACTTGGGCGGAGTGGCGGTCAACCCGCTGGTCGAGGGAAACCGCCTCCAGGCGTTTCGCCTCGCGGCCGGTGCGCTGCCGCGCATTGGCGACACCTCCGATCCCTCGCTTCGAATCGAGCTTTGCGCGGCGACGCTGCTACAGAACCGCGAGGCCGACGACGGCGGCACGCAGTTCGAGCGCCACTGGGCGGGGCGCGTCATTTATGCGTTCTCGACCGCGCTCTTCAGCGTGTTTCCCGGGGTCGGGCAGGGCGAGGGCACGAGCGCGGTCGCCGGCACCGTTCTCCGCCAGCTCGGCACGCGCGACCCCGAAGCGATGGTGCGCATGGCAAGGGCGCTTGACGTCTGGGGAGACGGCACGCTGATTGACGAGGCACCGTTCCGGGTCGCCGACGCGCTCGACACGGTACTCCACTCGCTTGGCATGCCGACACGGCTCTCGGCGCTGCGCATCTCACGAGCGGAGCTGCCGCGCGTCATAGAGCACTCGCTGAGGAACTTCAATGCCGACCCCGAGCGGGAGTTCGTGCGCGAGCGTGAGCTCCTTTCACACGTGCTGAACGCCGCCTGGTAGGCGCCGTAAACCAGGATTGAAGATCGCTTGCAAGGCCGGATGATTGCTTTGGGCGGCGAGCCATTTTCTTCTAGTTGAGCCCGCGCTCAACTAGAATATCGCTCCTCGACAACGGCTACGAAGAAGGACGAATGGACACTCTCAAGGTTGGCATGACGCATAGCGAGGAATGGGAGGTCACGGAGAACCTTTGCACCACCCGTGGCGATTACAAGGTGTTCTCCACGCCGTCGATGACACGGTTCGTGGAGATGGCGTCTCAAAGCCTCGCTGCGCCGTATCTCAAGCCAGGCCAGGGCCAGGTAGGGGTCTCGGTCAACATCCGGCATCTGGCGCCAACGCCAATCGGCAAGAAGGTTCGGGCCGACGTCGAGCTGACGGGCATCGACCGGCGCCGCCTCACCTTTAAGGTCAAGGTATTTGACGACGTCGAGCAGGTGGGGGAGGCCGAGCACGACCGCTTCGTGATCGACGTGGACAAGTACATCGAGCGGTTAAGAAAGAAAATCGGCCCGCCGCAGCCGGGAAACCAGCGCCCTTCCTGACAGAAAAATAGTTTCTACTTTTGGGCGAGCCATTCCTGCAGCTGCGCCCAATCGCTGCGCATTGCCGCCGCTTTCTCCTCGTCTGACCCCGCTTTCATGTAAGCGGGATACTCGGCATAGGCCAGAACATCCCGGTAATCGTTACACGCTACGGCAATGTAGCGCTCGAGCTGCCTGGCATCGCCGCCTGCGCATTTCAAGCACGCCATTCGTACCCGCAACGCTTCTCGTTGCCAGGACTCGGATCCATAACGGGCCAGCACGGCTTTGAGATGCGCGCAATGTTCGGGTGGGTAGTCCCGGGCCAGGACACGTTCCAAGTCGGCCTCGGTGAAGGTGGGGATTGGCTGAGCCATTGGGTTTCCGATCAACGTCACTGTTACGGTGCAGCGCGTAAACGCCAAACGTAATGGGTGACTATCCGGGGGGATCGCCCGGTCGATGGCGGACCCCACGGGGGGCTACTCTTTGCGGAGCCAGTACCGTTGCATGAGTTCGGACGACCAGGCGGGTTGGCGAACTGGCTCCCGCGGCAGGAACTCGGCCATGACCGGCTTGATGTCCAGCACGGGCGTGCCGTCGATCGCGTCGAGCTCCGTAACGTATAGCCGCTTTTCTTCCACGCGGCCCAGGCGGCAGATGGTGCTACCAATGCGATTCGGGCGATTTTTTCCGCGCTGGGCGAAGATGCCCACCGCAGGCCAGGACGTATTGTTGCGGGGATGCCGGGCGCCGGTAATGATCCTGGAGGGGTCGACCTCATGGAAGAGGAACAGGACCTCAATATGCGAGAAATCAGTGAGACCCTGGAGCGCATCAGCGTTGAACTGCTCGGTCAACTCGATGCAGGATTCCCCTCCTCCCCAGAAGTCGTCTTCCGCATGACGTCGGAGCGCGGCGACGAAGCCGACGGGCCGGACTTGTATGAGCACAGCTTCAGCTCCTGTAGTTACGCCCGCCATCGGCGGCGCACGAGTGCGACGCCATGTGTTTGCCGGCCGGCTGCAAAATGAAAAGGTTCTCGATCGGAGTCATTGCACCTTCCTGCAACGCATCGGCGGCGCACCATAGCCCCACGTAATCAATGCTCCGCCCTGATGTTCCCAGAAGGTTTCGTTGCGGCCCTGATACTTTGCGCCACTGCCGCTTGGCTGCAGGTACATCAGTGAAACGCGGTCGCCGCGCTCGGCGATCAGCGTGGGAGGATCCGTGCGGAAAAAGGTGGCGACCACTTCGTTAACCGGGTTGCCGTCGCAAACGAAGCGCACCGGTCCGATCCCTGGAACCAGTTGATATCGCGCCTGCAGCTCAGCGATGCGGTGTCGGTAGGCGTCCATGATGCATTGGCGCTGGTCGTCGCTATTCCAGCAGTCATTGCGCCCCTTGATCCATCCCCGCTGCTCTGCCTTCAGCACTGGCGGGTGCTCATGGGTCGCTTTCCGGGATGCAGCGGCGTAAACACGGGACAACTTGCGGTCGAGCGCCGACAGCTTCTCGTCGGCGCAAATCATCGCTTCTGTGCCGTTGGCCATCACTTTATCGCAGGCGTAGGAAGGGCCGGGCGCCACAGTCGTTGGAGCGGACTGTCCGTCGCCGGCCCGTGACGCAGGACCCGGCCGAACAAGCCGATCGATGTACTGGCACCAGGCGGGGCTGGCACGGCCCGGAATATTCGGCTCCCCTCGAATCCCCAGTTTGAACTCGATCACCGATTTCCATTCCTCCGAGCCGATGTCGGGACCGTGGCCATGGCCGTCGCCAGTGGGAAACCGCTCCTCGATAGCGCGGTACCATGACTCGGAGCAGATAAGCGCTGTCTCGGGGATCCGGCTGTCGCCTGCGTAAGCCGAGCCCGCCGCAACCATGAGCAGAACGGCCAGGTAGCTGTTCATGACGCGTTTTCGGATCGCTTCAGGGGGCCTCCGACGATCCGCGCGAGCCACAAGGCAATCAGCTCGCGATGAGGTGGTGCTTTGGTTCATTCGCTCCGCGCACCGCCTTCCTCGCGGCGTGTTGCGGCTGCCGAATGCGCGGCGCGGGTCCAGGTGCACGAATCGCCCGGCTCGTAGAGGCCGAATCGCAGGGCCGGATCGCCGGGGCGCCAATCACAGCGGAATTGCGAGCCCTCTCCCATGTGACGCGACCGCGCGACCAGGCTCGAGCCGAGCGCCGTTTGATGCGCCGACCACCGTTGAAGCGCGTCGGGCAGATCGTCCTCGACTGTCGCAATCGCCGCGGCGAGGGTCCAGGCATTTTCGGCGGCCTTGGCGGTACCGGCTGCGGCGTGCGGCCGCGCCACAAATGCCGCGTCCCCTAAAATGCAGACGCGGCCCACCGCCATCGCGGGCGATTCGACATCCATCACCGCCTGGATGAACGGCTGCTCGGTGGCATTGACGATCGCAGCCACGTCCTGGGGCAGGGCGGCACTGGCGTGCTCCTTGAGCTCGTGCACGTAGCGGTCCTGAACACGCCCGGGACGCAGCGAGGCCGAGTGCGGGTAGCCGTCGCGATCGGTCAGTAGCTCCTCGAGCGCAGCGCCTTTGGCGACATTGCGGTACCACACGAAATTCCACGACCGGTGGCCGCGATCGACGCGGTTGTCGTTGCCGGGAATGGGGTAGACAAGTATGTGACTGTTCGGCACCAGCACGTAGGTGATCGTGTCGTCGAGTTGCTGCAGGATGCGCGCCGGGATGTCCCCTTCGGCGACGGTGCCGCGCCACGCAACGTAGCCGGAGTAGACCGGCTCGACGCCGGGAAAAAGCCGCTGGCGGCCGGTCGAGAGCAGGCCGTCGGCGAGCACGAGAAGGTCGTAGCGCGATTCCCGGCCGCTTGCGAAGCGGAGGTCAACGCCCGCCGCGTCCTGATCGAAACCGACGAGCGCTGCGCCCTGGTGATAGCGCTCGCGCCCGAACGCGCCGAGCAGGGCGCGGTACAGCCCGCCCCACGAGACGAAGCGGTAGGCAACGGGATAGTCCCAAAGCAGGGCGCCGGACCCGTCGAGCATCCGGTGGCTCGGAACGTGCACCGTCGTCTGCGCGAGCCAGTCCGGCGTTCGTTGAACGAAGTAGCGAGTGCTGACCTCGTGCGCCACGATTCCCGCGCCGAAGCCGGTCAGCTCGCCGGTCGCGCGCTCGAAGACGTCGACCTCGTGGCCGAGATCGCGCAGCAGGAGGGCAGTCGTCAACCCGCCCATCGAGCCGCCGACCACGGCCACGCGCAAAGGTTTTGAACCAGGCTTGCTCGACATTGAAGGCACGATTGGCAACGGGCCGCTTGCGGAATTGCGAATGCCTAGAATACCCCATTCACTTGGCCGCTCCCGTTTGCCGCGAGGGACAAGCCCTCGCTACTCTGCCAGAGGCTGTTTTCAGCGAGGCGGCGCTGTTTGTTCTGCCTCCAACAGCTGTCACGGCTCCAGTTGTATCGCGAGGAGAAGCGCAGCCTCCCGGCTGACCACGCGGCTTCGATGCCCCTGGCCAGTGGTGTCCTCCGTGAGCATGTAACTTCCCGGGCCTACCCGCCACTTTGAGCCGTCGCCGGCTTCGTATTCCATTTCTCCCCGGAGATAGAACACCCACTGCCGCTTGGGGCTGGGGTGCCAGTCCCCGACGAACCCAGGCGGTACGACGAGAAAGGCATAAGTTGACGCTGGTTCGAGTGCCGAGACCTCCATTGGCGGGGCCGGGGGCGCGAATTCGCGGGAGGTGAGTTCGATCTCCAGGCCCCGTTCGACTCGGGACCTGCCGTCAGGCCCCGAGTAGAGCCGGTCGTACTTGATGGCGCTCATGGTGTTCTACGCAGAAGCTGTCGAGTCCTGATATTTTCGCTCGGGACCTCGCCCCCCGGTTCGCGCCGCGTGCAATGCCGTGCTGGACGGCGCGTTAGGGTATTGTTGTATTTCAAAGTCGATGCTGAGCATGCGCCCGCTGCGCGAAAGGCGCTAGTCACACTTCGAAGTTTTGTCATCGATGGCCGGTGAAGAGTGCTCGCCTGTCTCCAATGGTGCTGCTTTGAATTCCGTGGGTACCTCGCTGAAGCCGCCGGGTGTCGTGTATACCTCGGCGTAGCCAGAGCCCGTCGGCGCCTCTTTAAAGTATGGGTTTGAGTGTGCGCCGGAGGCGAGTGAATAGCCAAAGCCGTGCACGGTGATTTGTGCGTTACCTGTGGCCTTGATCAGGTTGTCAACGGGGTATGATGCGTTTCCGGGGATGGCTCGACCCGCAAAAAAGAGACCGGTGATTTGATCATCGCCCCTGCGGCCCGCGATGCTCAGGATTTGATAGAAACCCGACGAGTTGGGCGTATCCGTGGTTTGAAGCGTTCCGCAGGCTTTGATGCCAGGACCCGAGTATTTCCATTCCCAGGTGATGTTGGCTTGCACTTCGAGACAGGTCAGCAGGCCCGTCAGTAGAATCACTGAAGCTGAATGCCCTTTCAGTGAATGGCTTGAGAGCATACCTTCTTTGGATTGTTGAGTACGCATAAGAAATCGTGCAGGCCTGACGTTTGCGCTTAGGCGGCGGCATCCGCAGCGCCTGGAGCGATGGGTTAGGTGTCTTGACGGTACTCCGGATGCTCCCGCAGCCGCGCGGCGACAAAATCCGCGATTGCGCGAGGCATTTCAGCCGAAAGTTCCTGAAACCGCT
This sequence comes from Betaproteobacteria bacterium SG8_41, assembly GCA_001303585.1. GTDB lineage: Bacteria > Pseudomonadota > Gammaproteobacteria > Burkholderiales > SG8-41 > SG8-41. The sequence continues at coordinate 40,004 of LJTT01000010.1, read as the reverse complement.
TTAGAACCCGTGATGGCTCGAATACACCGCCCGGCATGAGTAGAGGCGCATCACTGGCCAGAGCGCCGCTTTCTCCATCGTCTACGCGATGATGCGTGAAGCCACGCCCAGCTTTCCAGCGCACGACGTGTTCATCGCGGTATTTTCCATAGGACAGTTGAAAAGCCACAGGAGTCCCGTCATCACTGAACCATACGAGGAGATCCTGCTCATGTGAAAAAAACCATCTGCGCTGAGGTTCGCCAGGCACTTGTTGGATGTTACGAACCTCCAGAAGCATTTCTACGACACCCGACCTAACCTGGTTGACAAAAGTGGCGGTTTGCAAGGCGCCATTCTGCGTTTACCAACTTTATCCCTCGAGCGGGTCAATACGTCGATGGGCACAAAAAACCGCTGACTACTTATCTAGTGCGGAGCACGAACAGCAACACATCACGCGCGCAAGCGCAAGCCCGCCTGTTTGAAGACGCCACGAGGTGGAGGTCGGTAGGTAACAATATTCTGTTAGGCAGATCTCTGGAAAAAGTCCGATTAGCTCCGCCCACCTTTCGGCGATTTACCAGTCGGTGTTAGCCGTAAATAGGGTTCTTGGCGGGCTTGACGTCATGGCGGTTCAATTGCGCTTTGCCATCGTGGACGGGTTGAGCGAGCGTGGGTCGCGCGCCCGCCACCTTCCCGAATCCACCAGGGCCAGGAAATCCTCCGTGATCCGGTGAAAGAGATCCGGCTCCTCCACGTTTACCGCATGCCCGGTCGCCGCCACGACCGTCAGCCGCGCCGCCGGACACACGCGCTTGATGAAGAGCCCGGGATCCAGGCAGTTGTTGTCCTCATCGCCGCTGATGATGTGGGTCGGCACCTTCAACCGGCGCAACTGCTTCTCCAGACTGTAGACCGTCGGCCGGCGCGCCTGCACGCCGCGCAACGTGTTGGCGGAGCCAAGCGCCGAGTGCGTCGCGAACATCATGCAGAATTCTCGAAAGCCGCGCGGGTCCTTGTTGGCGAGTTGCACGCGCGCGGGACCGATCTGGTAGACCTTGATGGCTTCCGGCGTGCCCAGCTCGTCGAAGCGGCGCGCCATCACCTCGGTATCGCGCGCGAACTGCTGGCGCTTGTCCGGGTCGGAGCCGTAACCCACGCCAACCGAGGTGACCGAAAGCGCCATCTTCGGATAACGAAGGCCGAAGTGCAGTGAGGCAAACCCCCCCATCGAGCAGCCGATGACGTGCGCTTTGCGAATCTTCAGATGGCGCAGCACGTTCGCAATGTCGTCGGTGGCGATCGCCTGGGAGTATTGCGAGCCGGCCTTCGGCACCTCCGAGGGCGGATAGCCGCGCGCATTGAACGCGATGCAGCGGTAGCGCCTGCTGAAGTGGCGGATCTGCGGCTCCCAGCCACGCATGTCGTGGGCGAACTCGTGGACAAAAATAATGGGCGTCCCGCGGCCTGCTTCCTCGTAGTAAAGGCGGACTCCGTTTGAATCAGCAAAAGGCATCGTTTTTTCCCTTCAAAAACGTGAATCGTGAATGGCGAATCGTGAATCGATTTTTATCTTCGTGGCGCCTTGGCAGTTCAGTTGTGTGTTGGTGCTCTCCGCGTCTCCGCGGTTCAATTCCGCGTGACCATGGTAGACGGGTTGAGCGAACGCGGATCACGCGGCCGCCACCGCCCCGAATCGACCAGCGCGAGGAACTCATCGGTGATGCGGTTGAAGAAATCCGGCTCTTCGGCGTTCACCACGTGACCGCTGGCAGCGACCACCGTAAGCCGCGCCGCGGGGCACACGCGCTTCACGAACAGCCCGGGCGCAAGCGCGCCCTCGTCTTCGTCGCCGACCACGATATGGGTCGGGACCTTCATGCGCCGAAGACCGGCCTCGAGCTGATAGATGCTGGGCCGCCGCGCCTGCAACCCGCGCAGCGTGTTGGCGTGGCCGGCCGCCGAGCCCTCGGCGAACTTCACCCAGAAATCGCGGTAGCCGCGCGGATCCTTGTTCTGCATCTGTATCCGGTTGGGCGCGAGCTGGTAGACCTTCTTCGCCGCCAGAATGCCGCGCTCTTCGAACAGCCGCGCCATCGTCTCGTTGTTTCGGAGAAACTCCTTGCGTTTTGCAGGGTCGGAGCCCGATCCCGCGCCGACCGCCGTGAGCGAGAGGGCCATCTTCGGATAGCGCATGCCGAAGTGCAGTGTTGCCGCGGCGCCCATGGAGCAGCCGATGACGTGTGCCTTGCGGACCTTGAGATGTCGCATCACGTTGGCGACGTCGTCGGTCGCGATGTTCTGCGAATAGCCGCTGGGTGTGCGCAGCACGTCCGAGGGGGGATAGCCGCGGGCGTTGTACGCGATGCAGCGATAGCGGCGGCTGAAGTGCCGCAGCTGCGGCTCCCAGCTGCGCATGTCGCCCGAGAACTCGTGGACGAACACGATCGGCGTGCCGCGCCCCGCTTCCTCGTAGTACAGCTTTACGCCGTTGGAATTGGCATAGGGCATCTTTTTCTCCATTCAGTTCCGTGAAACGTGCTCGACTCTGCCTCGCGTGCTGGGCGCCTTGGCGGTTCGATTCAATGCAGGTTCTCCGGTCGGTTTAATTCGAGATTCTACCGGCGTTCCCCAAGGTCAGAAGGCAGGAGTCAGAAGGCGGAACGGTCTTTTTGTAGAAGCCATCCGCATGTATCTGCGGCTAAATCGTATCAGACCTCGCCGGCGCGTGCGGCGCGAGCTCGGCGCGGTGTGCGATGAAGATCCCGATGAGCACAATAACCCCGCCGGCCATCCCGCTCGCGCCCAGCGCCTCGCCGAGCAGTATCCAGGCGAACGCCGCGGCCATGACGGGTTGAAAGAGCAGGCCGACGGAAGAAAACGTGGCCGGGAGGTGCGCCATCGCGTACGCAATGAGGCTCTGGCCTGCGACCTGCGCGATGATGGCCAGCGCAACAAGCTTGACCCATCCCGTCGCGGTGACCGGCAAAATCTGCTCGCCTGAGGCGAGGGCGACGGGCAGGAGGAGCACCGCCATCACCGTGCAGCTCCAGGCCATGATGCTCGAGGTCGCGACCCCGGCGCGCAGTCGCGTGACCGCCAGCTGGTAAGCGGCGTAGAACATCGCGGTGACGACGCCGAAGAGATCGCCCAGCACGGCCATTCCGCCGACGCGGAAATCGGCGCCAAGCAATGTCGCAGTGCCTGCCAGCGCAGTGAAAAGGCCCAGCGCGAACAGAGCGGAAGGGCGTCTCGAGAAAAGGAGCCAGGTCGCAAGCGTCACGAAAATCGGCGCGAGATTGGCGAGCAGCGTCGCATTGGCGACCGAGGTGAGCACGATCGACCAGTGCCAGAACGCGAGGTCTCCCGCAAAGAAGAAGCCCGCGGCGATGATGAGGCTGCGATGGGCGACGAAAGCGCGGACGAGCGCTCCGCGCTGCTCGATGATTGCCCACGCCCACAGGAATGGAAGTGCGAGCGAAATGCGCCAGAAAGCGGTGGCCACGGGCCCGGCCTCGCTCACCTTGACGAACAGGGCCGAGGTGGCGATCGCCAGCGCGCCGGCAAGCAGCGCTGCGACGGCGACGCCGCGTTTGGAGGCACCAGTCTGTGAATCGTATGTTTTCAATTGAGTGCGCCCGATGAATCAATCCCCAGGTACTCCCCCCTTATCGTGGAGGGGTGGATGCGAAGCAAAGGGGGTGGTTACGCGGGCGTTCGTTACTCCCACGACCTCCGCCGCTCCGCGCCGACCCCTCCTCAGGCAAGAGGGGATTGGCCTCGCTCACCGGCCGGCGGGAGGGTAGGTCAATCTGTCGTGCACCCCGGCTCTTTCCGCGCGGTCAGCGCCCGGTGAATTTCGGCTTGCGCTTCTCGATGAAGGCGCGCATGCCTTCTTTCTGGTCCTGCGAGGAGAAAAGCATCTGTGCCGACTTGGCCTCCAGCGCTAGGGCGCTCGAGAGGGGGGCCTCCATTCCGGCGAGCACGGCCTCCTTGGCGAGCTGGATGGCGAGCGGCGGCAGCTCCGCAATCTGCTGCGCGAGCGCGATTGCGCGTTGCTCGACTTCCGCGTCGGGGACGACTTCGCTCGCGAGCCCCATCTCAAACGCTTCCCTGGCATTGAAGGGATCGCCGCCGAGGATGTATCGCATGGCCTTGTATTTGCCGACGGCGCGCGTCAAGCGTTGCGTGGCGCCGCCGCCGGGGATGATGCCGATTTTCACTTCGGGCTGGCCGAACTTGGCCGTTTCGCCCGCAATGATGATGTCGCAGGTCATGGCGAGCTCGCATCCGCCGCCCAGGGCGAAGCCGTTCACCGCCGCGATCACTGGCTTGGGGCAGCTGGCGATCGTGCGCCACAGCTTGTGCACGCCACGCTGATACATCTCGATCGTCCCGGCATCCGCCATTTCCTTGATGTCGGCGCCGGCAGCGAAACTCTTTTGGTTTCCCGTAAGCACGACGGCGCGGGTGGCCTCGTTCTCGCCGAGCTCGGTCAGATGCCGCGCCAGATGCTTGCGCACCTCGAGGTTGAGCGCATTGCGCGCTTCGGGACGGTTGATGCGCAGAAGCGCCACGCCGTCCGCCGGGTGCTCGAGAAGGACAGGGTCAGCCATGGGAACGCGTGCCTCGTGAATGGGATGTGGCGCTGGTGAGCGGCGGGCGGCTCGCAGCAATATTTCCGGTCACTGGCCGCCGCTCACCGTGCATGTCGTTTTACTTCTGCTTTGAGAGGCCGAGGTCTACCAGCACCGACTTCATGGCAGCGTAGGTTTCGTCCAGCTCCTTGGCGAACTCCGCGCCCGTGAGGAAATCATCGGACCAGTAGTTCTTCTTGAGGTCAGCCTGCCATTTCGGCGTCTGCGAAGCCTTGCGCAGCGCGTTCTCCCAGAAGGCGACCTGGTCTGCGCTCAACCCCTTCGGTCCGACGATGCTGCGAAATCCGCCGTAGACCAGGTTCACGCCTTGCTCTTTCCAGGTCGGCACATTGGCAAGGGCTCCGCCAAAGCGCCGCGGGGCGGCGACGCCGACTACGCGCAGGCGGCCGGACTCGACGTGACCCGCGGCATTTCCGGCCGCGGTCGTGACGAGGTCGATGTGGCCGCCGAGCAGATTGGTAATGGCGACCGAGGAGCCCTTGTAGGCGACCGGCTTGAGGTCGCGCACGTTGCCACCGATCGTCTTCATGAGCAGGCCGGCCGCGATATGGTTGTGACTGCCGAGCGCGGTGGCAAACCCGATGGCGATCGACTGCGGCTTCGTCTTCAGCCGCTCGACGAGGTCCTTGCCGTCCTTGATGTCGGACTGGGCGTTAACCACGAACACGACATAGTCGTTGAAGAGCGAAGCGATCGGCGTGAAGTCCTTATGGTAGATCTTGCTGCGCCCGGTGATGTGGTTGGTGAGCAGCGCGGTGGTGCCGACGAGCAGCGTGTGTGGATCCCCCGGCCGCTGGCTCACAAACGTGAATGCGATGCTGCTGCCGCCCCCGGGTTTGTTGAGCACCGAGATCGTGGTCTTGACGAGCTTGTTTTCCACGAGCGCGCGCTCGACCGCGCGCGCGGTCTTGTCATTGCTTCCGCCGGGCGCCGAGCCGACGATGATCTCGACATTCTTCGACGGCGACCAGCCCTGGGCCTGGGCAAATGCGGTGGCGCCACACAGCGCCAATGTCAAAACAACTCTTGCGATGCTCATTGTTATCTCCCTGGTTTTTCAATGTGCCGTGACAGCGGGCCAGAACGGCTCGGCACCGCCTTCCTGAATGGCTTGGCCCAGCGCGGTTGACCACGCGGCTTCGTTGCCGTACTCCTCCCGCCACGCCCACAGCCTTAGCGTGGAATGGTGCAAGGCATGCTCGTCGGTGACGCCGATCGCGCCATGAACCTGGTGCGCAATGAGCGCGCCATCGCGCGCCGCCTCAGCAGTGCGGATTTTGGCCGAAGCGACTGCCAGAGTCACGTCCCCGCCGCGCTCCATGGCCCCGGCGGCGGACAATGCCGCCGCGACCGCCGCCGCGACCTCGCCGCCCAGGCGGGCGATCTCGTGCTGGATCGCCTGGAATTGCCCGATCTTGCGCCCGAATTGGACCCGTTGCTGCGCGTACTCCACGGAGAGCTCGAGCGCGCGTTCAAGCGCGCCCGCCATGAGCAGCGAGCGGGCCAGCGCGCCGCGAAGCCTGAACGTTTCCTGCGTGACGCCTGGACCGGCAATGGCGGCTTGCTCTGCGGGGACGTCCTCGAGCCGGACAGCATCGCGCGGCTCGCCGGCGAGGTTGCGACCACGCGCGATCCGGCAGTGCCGCGGATCCACGTTCGCGACGATCGCCTCAGTCGTGGTGTGCGCCAGCAATACCAGGCGGGAGGCCGTCTGCGCCCACGGCACACGGGTAAGCGTTCCGCTGAGAATCCAATGCGAGCCTTCGCGCCGTGCCGTTACCGTTTCCCCGTGCGCCGGACCGGCGGCGAGCGGCCCGCGCGGGACCGGCAGGCCCGAAGCAGCCAGCATCCAACCGGCGAGCATGGCGGTTTCTGCGAGTGGCACAGGTGCGGCAAAGCGCCCGGCTACCCGCAGGACGGCGGCAAGGTCCGAGAGCGTACCGCCTGCGCCGCCTGCCTCCTCCGGCAGTGAGACGCGCGGAAATTCTGCCTCATCCAGCTTGCGCCACAGCTCCGGGGCCCACCCCTGCTGCTTGGCGGCGACCAGCAATTTCTGATCGACGTGATCCTTCAGGAGGCGCGTGAGCGACTCCACGAGCATTGAGCGGACGTCGTTCGGCGTGTTCACTTGAGTGCGCCGAGCAGCCGCCGCGCGATCAGCGTGCGCAAGACCTCGGTCGTGCCGCCGCGAATGGTGGCAACCGGTGAGCACACGATGGTCTCGGCAAGATAGCGCTCGAACGTGTCGGTCGCGTCCGGGGTGGGCTCGACGGCGGCAAGCAGGCGCGCTGCCTCGATGATGTCGCGCTCGAAGAACGTGCCCATGTCCTTGACCAGCGCCGCTTCTGTGGCGAGGTCAGGACCCGCGCGCGCGGCACCCTGCTGCGCGCCCCGCCCCGGATCCAGCGTGAGCGCGATCGCGAGCGACATGCGGCGCAGTGACCAGAGCCGCGCAGAGAGCTTTCCCACCAGCTCCCGTGCGCGCGCATCGGGCGCTGCGCCCATCCTGCGGATGAGCTCGACCAACAGCGGGAACGTCGTCATGTAGCGCTCCGGGCCGCTGCGCTCGAGCGCGAGCTCGGAAGTCACTTGTTTCCATCCTTGGCTGATCTCGCCGACCACCATCTCGTCGGAGACAAACACGTTGTCGAGAAAGACCTCGTTGAAATGGTGGTGGCCATTCATGAAACGGATCGGGCGCACGGTGACGCCGGGTGCCGCAAGATCCACGATGAGCTGCGACAGCCCCTCATGGCGATTGCCCGTATCGGGCGCCGTACGGCAGAGCACGAAGAAGGCGTGTGCCCGGTGCGCCCAGCTCGTCCAGACTTTCTGGCCGGTAACGCGCCAGCCGCCGGCGACGCGCTCGGCTCGCGTGCGCACCGAGGCGAGGTCGGAGCCCGAGCCGGGCTCGCTCATGCCGAGCGCGAAATAGCATTCCCCGCGCGCGATCGCCGGAAGAAAGCGCTGCTTGAGCTCTTCGCTCCCGTAGCGCAACAGGCTCGGTCCGGTCTGGCGGTCACCGAACCAGTGGGCGGCACAGGGGGCGGCCGCAGCGAGCAGCTCCTCGGTAACGACGAAGCGCTCGAGGTACGAGCGCTCGGCCCCGCCATAGCGCTTGGGCCAGGTCATGCCGATCCATCCGCGTTCCGCTACTTTGAGCGTGAACGCGGCGTCGAACTCGGTATGACCCAGGTGGGGCGTGAAGGCGCCGGTGGCGAGCTCCGACCGAAGGAATGTGCGCACCTCCTCGCGCAGAGCTTGGGCCGCCGGCGGCAGCTCGAGCGCCGAGAAGTCAACGCCTTCAAAGAACATGGAGCCTCCGGGCTGAGGGGGCGTGCAGGCGCGCCGGCGTCAGAACTGTTTCAGCTTTGCCAGCTTGATGACCCTGGCGTACTTCTCGATCTCCTCCTGAATGAACTTTTGGAAGCGCTCCGGCGAGCCCCCGCGCGGCTCGAGGCCGGAATTGAGGAAACGTTTTTGGAGGTCCGGACTGGCGAGGATCTTGTCGACCTCGCTGTTGAGCAGGGCAATGATGTCGCGAGGCGTCTTGACGGGGGCCATGAGACCGAACCAGTTGGTGGCCTGATAACCGCGCAAGCCGGCTTCATCGAACGTCGGAACCTCCGGAATCGCCGCGAAGCGCTTGAGGCTTCCGATGGCGATCGCCCGCAGCTTTCCCGAGCGGATGTGAGGCAACAGCGCGGGCACCCCCGAGATGATCATCTCGACGTGGCCCCCGATGGCGTCGGTGAGCGCGGGCGAGTTGCCTTTGTAGGGAACGTGCACGATATTGATGCCGGCCATCACCTTGAAGAGCTCGCCGCCCATGTGGTTGGAACCGCCGATACCGGAGGAAGCGAAGTTGAGCTCGCCCGGGCGGGCCTTTGCGAGCGCGATGAGCTGCCTCAACGTGGTCACCGGGACGGACGGGTGGACCGAGAGCACATTCGCGCCCTGCACACACCACGCCACGGGCGCGAGATCGCGCTGCGTGTTATAGGGCGGCTTCGCGAAGAGGCTCATGTTGACGGCGTTGGCGGCACCACCCATCAGCAACGTGTAGCCGTCGGCGGGCGCCCGCACGACCAGCTCCGTGCCGATGTTCGTGCCGGCGCCAGGGCGGTTCTCGACCACGATCTGCTTGCCCAGGACCTTACTCAACTTCGCGCCGACCGCGCGCGCCGTGATGTCGGTGTTGCCACCTGCGGCGTACGGCACGATGACGCGAATGGGTTTGGTGGGGTAGTTTTGCCCGGCCGCGGGCATGGCCAGCAGTGAGGCAGTGAGAATGGTGAGCAGCAGGTTGCATGGCTTCATTGTCGTCTCCTCCGTGGTGCTTCACGCACCGGTTACTTGGTTGATGAGCGGCGCGCTGCGGTGCCGCGCGCTTTGAGCGGACCTATGCCGTGGCGAAACGAGCGGCGCTGTCACATGGTCTTCCGGGTAGGGCGCGAGGGCATCAAAGGCCCCGCCTGTTTGCCGCCCATTCTACCCGCTCTGCTAAGATTCGCCTCACCGTGCAAGCCGCCAGTTGCGGATCACCGGTTACGGGTCACCGGCTACTTGTCACGCGGTACAGAAATATGGAAAACGACGCGCTTGAACTCACCCGGCAGCTCATTGCATGCCGCTCGGTCACGCCAGAGGACGCCGGCTGCCTCGACCTTCTTGCGGCCCGGCTCGAGCCTCTCGGTTTTCGTTGCGAACGCATGGACGCGAACGGCGTTGACAACCTGTGGGCCCGACGCGGCACTGCGGCTCCGGTGATCGTATTCGCCGGGCATACCGACGTCGTGCCGACCGGCCCCCTGGAGCACTGGGAGAGCGATCCTTTCACGCCGACCATCCGCGACGGCGTGCTCTACGGGCGGGGCGCGTCGGACATGAAGAGCTCGCTGGCCGCGTTTGTGACGGCCATCGAGCGCTTCGTGGGGGCGCACCCGGATCACGCCGGCTCGATCGCGGTGCTGTTTACTTCCGACGAGGAGGGGCCGGCCGTAGAGGGCACGGTGCGGGTGGTCGAAGAGCTCAAGGCTCGCGGCGAGAAGCTCGATTACTGCATCGTGGGCGAGCCCACGTCGGTCGCGCGCCTGGGCGACATGATCAAGAACGGGCGGCGCGGCTCACTATCGGGACACCTGGTCGTGAAGGGTGTGCAGGGGCACGTCGCCTACCCCCATCTCGCGAAGAACCCGGTGCACGAAGTCGCGGCGGCCCTGGCTGAGCTCGCTGGCGTCGAGTGGGACCGGGGCAACGAGTATTTCCCGCCAACGACCTGGCAGGTGTCGAACATCAGCGCCGGCACCGGGGCGAACAACGTGATACCGGGCGAGGCGCAGATCAAGTTCAATTTCCGGTTCTCGACCGCAAGCACGCTGGAATCTCTGCAGACCCGCGTGCACGGCATTCTCGACCGGCACGGGCTCACCTACGAGCTCGACTGGCGCTACGACGGCAGGCCTTATCTCACCCGCCGCGGCGACCTGGTGGAAGCGGTCGGCCGCGCCATCGAGCGCGTCACGGGCATCGAGACCAAGCTTTCCACGACCGGAGGCACCTCTGATGGCCGTTTCATCGCGGACATCTGCCCGCAGGTGGTCGAGCTCGGACCCACCAACGGTACGATCCACAAGGTCAACGAGTGCATCGATCTTCAGGAGCTCGAGCAGCTCCCCAAGATTTACCAGGAGATCCTGGTCAACCTCTTGGTCAAGTAGGCGCCTGCGCTCCTGCTCAGGAACTGGTGATGAAAGATGGCGATGAAAAGGGGTGATGAGAAACAACCTATCACCAGTACTCCTCACCATCTAACATTCAGCAGTCCTCCACGCCATCCTTGTCGCGGCGAGGGGCGAAGCTCTTCAGAGCCCGGCGCGCATGCGTTTGGGAACGTCATAGCGTTCCTCGAGCTTCTGAATTTCGGGCAACCCGGCGATGTCGGTGAACTGCTTGAAGCTTGCGACCTTATCGCGAAGGTGGGCGACGGTCCCGGAGCGCTTGAGCTCGCGCAGTAGCTGTTCGATGGCGGGAATCGCGGCGAGGATGACCCAGTTCGGAAAGATCGCCAGACGGAACCCAAGCCGGCCCAGCTCTTCCACGGGCAGGTCGGGCGTCTTGCCGCTCGCCGCCGCGTTGTAAAGGAGGGGAACCCCCTTGAAATGGCGCGCGATACGCTCGATGTCATCACGCACGGTCGGCGCTTCGATAAAAAGCATATCCGCGCCGGCTTCGCGGTAGCGCATGCCGCGCTCGAGCGCTGCCTCGAGTCCCTCCACGGCGATCGCATCGGTGCGCGCGATGATGAGGAAATCCGGATCGTTGCGCGCGTCGCAGGCAGCCCTGATCTTTGCGACCATGTCGGCGGTCGCGATGACGCTCTTGCCGGAAAGATGCCCGCAGCGCTTGGGCCAGTCCTGGTCCTCGATGTGCACGCCGGCAACGCCAGCCTTCTCGTAGTCACGGATGGTGCGCCAGGTGTTGACCGCGCTGCCGTAGCCGGTATCGGCGTCGGCAATGACCGGAAGCCCCGACGCATCGGCGATGCGACCCGCGTTGTCCACCATCTCGGTGGCCGTGAGTAGCCCGACATCGGGCATGCCGAGGCGCGTGAGACTGGTGCCGAAGCCCGTCATGTACACGGCTTCAAATTCTTCGCGGGCGACGAGCCTTGCTGCGAGCGCGTCGGCGACGCCAGGTGCGATCGTGCAGACTGGACGCGCGATCAACTCGCGCATGCGGGAGGTCGGTCTCATCGACAAATGCCTCCGTGGGGTGGGAAGACCATTATAGGTCGGCTTGGCCGCCTGCCTCCACCGCGCTGAAGCCGCGATATCGGGTCCAAGCCTGGTGAGGCATGACGTGAAACGGGCGATCCGAGAGCCTTCCTACGCGATGCGCGTGTGGCGATATGCGGTTGAAGATGCGGGAATATTGTCTGCGGTCATCCGCGTTTGTCCGCCGCTAACCTCAGGGCGTCAAGGTGCCCAACCCCGATTCACCCCCGACGGGTCCTCAGCCCGCGGCTAGCGCCGGCTGACGCGCGGCCTGCTCGAACTCCACGTTCGGCCGGCGCTCGAGTTTCCACAGCTCGTCGAGCAGCGCGCGCGCCGCGGCCTCGCCCAGGACCGGCACGGCCAGCTCGAGATACTTTCCGTTCAGCTCCGCGTCCGTGAGCGGCAGCTCGGGGTCCCCCTTGCGCGTGGGCTGGAAATGCGCGAGCTTGCGGCCGTCGGCGGTCTCGATCTCCACGCGCGCGGCGCGCTGGTTGGGATATCCCCTGGAGAGCTCGGGATCGGCGACGCATTCGATGCGTTGCATGAGCGATCTGACGTCCGCGTCGCCCAACCGCTCTGGCACAAATGCGTTGAGGCGCACGCTGCCATGCACCACGGCATGCGCAACCGTGTACTGCACGCTGAACTTCGCCTGATACGCGCCCTCCGGCTTGGCGTTGTCGACGATGTCGAGCCCGGCCTTGTAGGTTGCAATCCGGATCTTGCGAATGTCCCTGGGGGCGAGCTGATGTTCCTGCATCAGATGGAGCACGGCGTCGATCGGGGCGAAGGTGTGGCCGCAACAGCCGTGATTCTTGAAGGTGACGTGAACGATGTGGTAATCCGTGCCGAGGCCGCGGGTCGCCTTGCCCCAGTCTGGGCTGACGCTCATTGCCGCGCCGAACCCGACCTCTCCCTCGAGGATGTCGTGCACGCCAGTGACACCTTCGGCAGCCGCCATGGCAGCGAGCGCGCCGGCTTCCGCGGCGTGCGCACTGTGCAGGGGCTTCGCCATCGCTTGCGAGCGGAACGCCTGCTGCAGCCCGGCGGCGAAAGTGCCGGCATTGCCCAGCGCGTTCATGAACTGCTCCCGGCTGCAGCCGAGGACCGTGGCGACGGCAGCGGCAGCGCCAAGGCAGCCAACGGTACCCGTGATGTGCCAGAACTTGTAGTGCGAGGGCATCACGGCTTCGCCGATGCGCGTCGAGGTCTCGTAGCCCACGATGACCCCGCGCAGGAATGATTCCCCGGTGGCGCCCTGCGTTTGGGCCGCCGCAAGGGCGGCAGAAATCACGGGACTGCCCGGGTGGTAGCCGGCATCACGATAGATGTCGTCGAATTCGACCGAGTGCGAAGCGGCGCCGTTGATCAACGCGGCGGCGCGCAACGTCGCGCGGCGACCGCTCGCGAGCCGTGCGCGGCCGCGGTCGAGCTCCTCGGCGAGCGCCTGCTCGAGCAGGACAGCTGGCGTGACCCGGCTGCCGGGCAAGAGCGAGGCGTACCAGTCGATTACCGCGCGCTTGGCGTGATGGATGACTTCGGGCCGCAGCTTGGCCGTCCGCTCTGCTACGGCATAGTCGGCGATGGTTTTCAGCAACATGATCGTTGCTCCTCAAAGGCGTGAGTAGTGAGTGGACCTACCCCAAGTCCGTAGGCAGAAGCCAGAAGGCAAATTGGTTCTTTTCTGTAAAATCTGCGTGTATCCGCGCTTATCTGCGGCTCAAATACGTTTCACGTTTTACGTTTCACGATTCGCGGACACAGATTGGCGTTCATCGGCGGCAGAAGAAACGCCGTTCGCCACTCACGCAGTTTCCGAATTGTCCGCCAGGACCAGCAGGCCGTCCACGGCCACCACGCCTTCGCCCTCGAGCTTGACGATCAGGGGGTTGACTTCCGCTTCGGCGACCGGCGGGGTGAGCGCGGCCAGCTGCGAGAACGCGGCGACGGCCTCGGCAAGCGAGGCGCAGTCGCCCCGCGGCAGATTGCGGTAGCCCCGGATGATGGCGAGGCCCTTCACCTCCTCGATCATGCGCGCGGCCTCCTGCTCTGTCACCGGTGCCAGCCGCACCGCGAAGTCGCGATAGATCTCGGCGAGCGTGCCGCCGGCGCCCAGCACCACGATAGGCCCGACCTGCGGATCGCGCTTGTAGCCCAGGATCACCTCTGCCAGGCCTTGCTCCATGTGCTGGACGAGGATGCCGTTCACCCGAGCGCCGGCGCGGGAAGAGCGTATTCGCTGCAAGATGGCGGCGGCGGCGCGCTTCAACTCCTCCGCGTTGGCGATGTTGACCACGACGCCCCCAACGTCTGTCTTGTGCGCGATGTCAGGGGAGAGAATCTTCGCCACCACGGGATACCCGAGCTTGACCGCCTGGTCGGGTCCGGTAATGACCTCGGACGGCGCTGCCGGCACGCCCAGCGCGGCGAACACGCGGCAGGCCTCGTGCTCGTTTAGCCGTTTGGCGGACGCAAGCGCCGACTGTGCCGCCTTGAGGCGAACTGCGAGGGGCTCCGGGGCCTCGATGGGTGCCCGCCATTCTCGCCAGGCGCGGATGGCGTCGGCGCAGGCTTCCGGCGTGCGGAAGCCCGCGACGCCCGCGTCGCGCAGCAGCGCGAGAGAAGCGTCTGCGTGCGGTGCGAGAAAGGCCGCGAGCGGTTTGGCCGCTTCCTTTGCGGCGATGATGGGCTCGACGGCGATTTCCGGCTGGAACTGGGCGGAGCTGCCGACGACGGCGAGCACGAGATCACAATGATCGGAGGCGAGCAGTGTATTGAGCACCGCGCTGTAGACCTCCTTGCGGGCGCCGGCGAGCGTGAGGTCGGTAAGGCGCGCCCGATTGATCTGTATGCCTTTTTGCGCAAGGCTCGCGACCACCGCGTCGGCGGGGGGAACGACTTCCACTCCCAGCACGCCAAGCCGGTCCACCACCGTCGCAGCGCCCCCTCCGGTCGTGGTCATGACCGCGACACGGTGTCGCGCGGCAGGGCGCTGGCCGAGAACCAGCGAGGGCAGCTCGAACAGCGTCTCGAGCAGTTCCACGCGCAACATGCCATTGGCGCGGAAAAATGCTTCCGCGGAGTCATCCGAGCCGGTCATCGCGCCGGTGTGCGAGGAGGCGAGCTCGACGCCCACATCGGAGCGGCCAAGCTTGAACACGATGACGGGCTTGCCCGCGGCAAAGGCGCGGCGCGCAGCCGCGCTCAATCGCTCGGCATCGCGTATGGTTTCCATGAAAAGCAGGATGACGCGCGTATCGGGATCGTCCACGATCATGTCGGTCACCTCTCCCACCGAGAGGTCGGCCTCGTTGCCGACTGACACGAGCCGGGAGAACCCGATGCCGCGGCCGGCGCCGCGCGACATGAGCCCGCCCATCATACTGCCGCTTTGCGAGACGATCGCGACGGAGCCCGCCGAGATTTCGGCTTTTTCGAGCACGGCGTTTACCGAAAGGGCGAGGCGTGAGTGCGTGTCGAGCAGGCCGATGCAGTTGGGCCCGAGCAGGCGCACCCCGCTCGCGCGCGCGAGCTCGAGCAGTTCATGCTGCTTGCGGCGCCCCGCCTCGCCGGTCTCGGCGAAACCGTCGCTGAAGATGGTGACAACCGGGACCCGCTTCTCGCAGCATTGCGCGACGGCATCGGCGACGCGATCGGTCGGCACCATGATGAAAGCATGATCTACGGGCTCCGGCACTGCGCGCACGTCGGGATAGGCTTTTTCGCCGAAGATCTCCTGGCGGCCAGGATTGATCGGGATGACGCGCCCGGCAAACCCGTGGTGGCGCAGGAAGCGCTGCGGCCGCGCGGTGTTCTTCGTGGCGTCGCTGGAGGCGCCGATCAGCGCTACCGAACGCGGCGCAAACAGTGCCTGAGCGAGTAATGATCGTTTGGGATCTTTCATTTGCAACTTTGATTGAACAGGGACTCGTGACCGGTGACCAGCAAGATCATGCTGCCCTCAGCGCTCTGGTCACAGGGGCACTGGTCAGCGGTCACCGCCCTTCGGGGGCCGTTGCGAAAATGTTCGTTCGAACACCGATTCGGCGATGCGGTTCTTGAGGATCTCGATCGAGCCTCCCGCGATCATCCAGCCGCGGCATTTGCGGAAGCACCACTCGACAAGCGTCTCCTCCGTATAGCCCATACCCCCCATGACCTGCATTGCCTCGGAAGCGATCTCGAAGCCCGCCTGATTGCAGTACGCCTTTGCGATGGAGGTTTCCTCGGCCGATGGAAACCCGCGGTCCGCATTCGAGGCCGCGCGATAGAGCAGGAGCTGGCCCGCGTCGAGTTTGATTTTCATGTCCGCAAATTTCCACTGCAGCCCCTGGAACTCGGCGAGCATGCGACCGAACTGCTTGCGCTGCAGAGCCCACTGACGCGCCGTCTCGTAGCAGTATCGGCCAAGCGCAAGCGAGCGGGCTGTGTTGCCAATGCGCTCGACATTGAAGCCCGCGATCTGTTTCTTGAATCCGCCCTGCCTGAGTACGACGTTCTCCGGCGGGACGTGCACATTGTCGAACCAGGTCGTCACCCACTCCTCGCCATTCATGAAGCGTGACGATTTGCTCTGCTTGACGCCGGGCGCGCTGCGCTCGATCAGCACCGAACCGATCCCGTCCACGCCTGGGCCGTAGCGCACGTAGGCCAGCATCACGTCCGCGTACTGCCCGTGCGTCGTGAAGATTTTTTCTCCCGTCACCCGGTAGCCCTCGCCATCGGGCGTTGCCGTGGTCTTGAGGTCGGTTACGGCGGAGCCTGCATCCGACTCTGTCATTCCGACGCAGATGACAGCCTCGCCGGAGAGCAGGCGGGAGAGGTAGCGTTTCTTCTGGTCCTGCGTCCCGTATTCGGCGAGCACGCGGATCGCCCCGAAATTGCCCGCCTGTATCACATCGGCGCTGCGCGGGCAGACCTGGGCTACGGTCTCGATGGCGATCACGGCGTCCATCAGCGTGCCCCCCTGGCCTCCGTCCTTCTCGGGAATGGTGATCCCGAGAAGGCCCTGCTGCGCCATGAGTTTTGAGACGTCCCAGGGATGCTCCGGGTTGTGCGCGCGAGCGAGCGCACCCTCGCGCAGGTGGCGCTCGGCGAAGCCCTTCACGGCTTCTCTGAACTGCTTCTGCTCTTCGGTGAATTCGAGGTTCATTGTGCTATCGCGTTCAACGTTCCACGTTCAAAGTTCCAGGTTCAATGTCAAAGCTAGAAACCTCGAAAACCATAGTCATCCAACATTTCTTGAAACTTGACCCTGATCAGGGGCGGAGCAGAGGCCGCAGCTTGCGCACGTCGGCGAGCTTGTCGAGGGCCCAGACGGCATCGCACAGCGCGCGCGCCTTCTTCTTGCCCAGGACCGGCACGAGCAGATGGTAGGACTTCTCGTCCACCTCCGCGCGCGTCATCGGGTTCTGCGCCGTCCCGCGCACCGCCTCGACGTGCTGCCTGAGCTCGCGCCCGCCGGTGAGGCGGAGTTCCACGATACCCTGGCGCGAGGGCATGGCGCGAGTCAGCTCATCGTCGCCATAGAGCTCGACCTTGCTGCGCAGCGCCAGCACCTTTGGGTCGCGCATGCGTTTTTCGTCATGCGCGGATTTGAAGGTGACGATGCCGTCGAGCAGCATCACCGCGCACATATGCTGCATGCAGATGTCCGGCATATTGCGGTTGTTGGTGGTATTGGCGCCCTGATGCGCGACGCGGACGGTGACCCTCTCGACATCGGCCGCCTTGATCGTATGCGCGCGGATGAGGTCTAGCAGCGCATCGAGAGGCGCCTGGATCGGCGAGCCCACGGACCAGCGCTTGATGTTGGTATTCATGATTTCATAGGTGGAACCGAGCTCGCGCGCGAGGCGCTCGGGCTCCGGTGCCTTGCCGATGCGTCGCGTCTCGTCGTAGGCGACGAAGAAGTTGCGCTCGCCCGAAAAGACGTCCTCGACGCCAGTGAAACCGGCCGCCACCATCGCCGCCGCCGCCACGCCATTGCGCGCGGGCATTCCCCCGAAATCGAACGCTTTCTCGATGTGTTCCTCGTCGCGCATCCAGCAGGAGACCCCCGAGCACTGCTGGGCGGTGTAGGAAAGCAGCCAGCGCGCCCGGTCCGTATTGACGCCGGCAAGCGCGCCGGCCGCGGCCGCAGCGCCGAACATGGGACCGAAGGAGTGGGTGGAGTGACCGGCTTCGCGGAAATCGTACGCGTGCAGCGCCATGTTGAGGCGCGTGCCGATGTCGTAGCCGAGCGCCACCGCTCGCAGGAGCTGCGTGCCGTTGCGGCCCTCGCGCTCACCCATCGCAAGCGCCGCGGGAACGACGGCGCAGCCGGGGTGGCTCAGCGACGGCGCGTGGGAATCATCGGTCTCGTCGGCATGCGCCAGCATGCCGTTCGCGAGCGCCGCGAACTCGGCGGTGGTGACGATGCGCGAGGCGGCGACACAGGCTTCCTTTCCGCCGGCGCGCGTCTTGGCGAAGGCGATGGCCTTGCGGCCCGGCAGCAGCGGCGCGCCCGAAACCATCGCAGCGATGGTATCGAGGACGTGATGTTTGGTCTTCTCGACGACGTTTGCTGGCAGGGGTCGCTTCAACGCCCCCGCGATATAGGCCGACACCTCCTGCATCAACGGAGACACCTCAGCCTTCTTCACACGTTTTGCGCTTTTCATGGCTCACCATCAATTAGCTGTCCGAAAGGGTGACGATTATTGGTGACGAGATACTGGTGATGAGTACTGGTGATAGGAAAACCATCAGAGCTATTCCACGTTTCCGTATCGCCAGTACTCATCACCATTATTCATCACCGGGTCAGGGCATGAACCCGCCGCCGTTCAAATGAATCGATTGCCCTGTGATATAGCGTCCGTCGGGGCCGCACAGCAGGCGCACCATGGCTGCGACCTCTTCAGGCTCGCCACGGCGCCCGAGCGGCGGCAGCGAGCGCCGGTACTCGGGCCGCTCCGGCGCGCTCTCCGAGCCGCGCACGGTTTCGACGGTACCCGGGACGACGCAATTCACCGTAATCTCGTGGGGCGCAAGATCGAGCGCCAGTCCCTTGGTCATGGCGGCGAGGCCGCCCTTGGCGGCAACAACGTGCAGGCGCCGGTTTGCTCCCCTGTGTCCGGTCTGCCCTCCCATGTTGATGATCGTGCCGCCGCCCGCGCGGACGAGGTGCGGGAGCACGGCCTGCGCGCAGATGAAGGCGCCGTCGAGCACGACGGAGAGAACGCGCCGCCATTCTTCGAGCGTTATCCTGTCGAAGTCGGTTTCCCGTCGCACCGCGGCGTTGTTGACGAGGATGTCGAGCCGGCCGAAGCGCTGGACGGTGTCGTCCACGAGCCTGCTGACAGCGTCGGAGTCGGTCACGTCGGCGATGAACATCGCGGCCTTGCCGCCGGCCTGCTCGATCAAGCGCACCGTATCGCGGGCGTCTTCGACAGAGGTATGGGTGTTTACCATCACCACGGCGCCGCCGGCTGCGAGCGAGCGCGAAATCGCCCGGCCGATGTTGCGCGATCCGCCGGTTACGAGCGCAACCTTGCCGGTCAGCTCGCTACCCGGCGTCATTCCAACGCTGCTCATTGAATCTCCGGTTCAGGGGGTGCTTGACGCGGGACCGTTCGCTTGGGCACGGCGCTTGCTGGTTAGCGGCATCGCGCGCTGGAGGAACCCCGTCGTTCGCGGCAGTTCCAACCCCCGTCGAACGCTCCACATGATACCAGAGCGAAAACCGCCGGTGTCGCAGCCTCCCAGTTGCGCGCGGCTGCGTTAGAATAACGCGCTCGGAACCTAGGAGGCATACCGTGAGCAAACCGCTGGTCGGGATCGTCATGGGGAGCAGCAATGACTGGGATGTCATGCAGCATTCCGCGCGCGCCCTGAAGGATTTTGGAGTCCCCTACGACGCACGGGCACTGTCCGCCCACCGCACGCCCGATCTCCTGATCGAGTGGATCGACGGCCTCAGTGCCCAGGGCGTCCGCTGTTTCATCGCCGGCGCCGGTGGCGCCGCGCACCTTGCGGGCGTGGTCGCCGCTAAAACAACGCTGCCAGTGCTGGCGGTGCCGATTCCTTCGCGGCACCTGCAGGGGCTCGACTCGTTGCTGTCCATGGTGCAGATGCCCAAGGGCATCCCGGTCGCGACCTTTGCCATCGGCGACGCCGGCGCGGCAAACGCGGGCCTCTTCGCCATCTCGATGCTGGCGCTCGGGGACGCAACGCTCGCGAAGAAACTCGTCGATTTCCGCAAGAAACAGGCCGATGCCGTCAAGGCGGCGAAGCTGCCCGAACTTTAATGGGGCGTAACGTGTGACCGGTGACCCGTGACTGGTGGTGACCCGTCGCGCAGCGCTTTTTTGCGTCGGGTTTACTGGTCACCGGTCACTCCAATCCGGAAATGAAAGATGACTCAGAACCATTCCACTCTGTTTGAATCGAGCCTGAAGAGCCTGAAGTTCCTGCACCGCGGCAAGGTCCGCGACCTCTACGCCGTGGGCGAGGACAAGCTGCTGGTGATCCAGACCGATCGTCTCTCGGCGTTCGACGTGATCCTGCCCGACCCGATTCCTGAAAAGGGGCGCGTGCTGACGGAGATGTCATTCTTCTGGTTCAGTAAGCTCGGGCACATCGTGTCCAATCACTTGACCGAGGTCAAACCGGAGACGGTGGTCGCTGACGCTGAGCGCGGCCAAGTCGAAGGGCGCGCCATGGTGGTAAAAAAGCTCCAGCCGCTCAAGATTGAAGCGGTGGTGCGGGGCTACATCATCGGCTCGGGGTGGAGCGACTATCAGCGCACCGGTGCTGTGTGCGGCATCCCGCTGCCGGCAGGGCTCAAGCAGGCGCAGAAGCTGCCGCAGCCGATATTCACGCCGGCGACCAAGGCGCCGATTGGCAGCCACGACGAGAACATTTCATTCGAGCAGGCTGCCGAGATCGTCGCGGACCGAGCGCTGGCCGAGCGCGTGCGCGAGATCTCGATCCGGCTCTATAGCGAGGCCGCGCAGTACGCGGCGACGCGCGGCATCATCATCGCCGATACCAAGTTCGAGTTCGGCACGGACGCGAGCGGCGAGCTGATACTGATCGACGAAATCCTCACGCCGGACTCATCGCGTTTCTGGCCCGCCACCGAGTACCGCGTGGGCATCAGCCCGCCTTCGTTCGACAAGCAGTTCGTGCGCGACTGGCTCGAGACGCAGCCGTGGAACAAGAAGGCGCCGGCGCCGCGGTTGCCTGCCGACGTTCTCAAGAAGACCACCGAGAAATATAAAGAGGCGCTACGGCTCCTCACACAGTGACAGCGTGATCCGTGACCAGTGACCGGTGACCTGAGTGCGTCAAGTGACGTTGGCCGCTTACGACTGACGAATGTCGCTGGGACAATAGATGTCTCAGTGTTTTTGTGTGTTTCTACGGGGCCAATGATGCTTCTTGGCTTGTCCAGACGCGAACGGGTCACTGGTCACGCATTTTGGTATCAGATAAGGACATCGAACACGCGGTCGCGATCCTGAAGTCCGGCGGCCTGGTGGCGTTTCCGACCGAAACCGTTTACGGGCTGGGAGCCGACGCATCCAATTCGGAGGCGGTGGCAAAAATCTTCGCGGTCAAGGGCCGCCCCGCTGGCCATCCCCTCATCGTGCACCTTGCTGATGCGGTGCAGATCGCGAACTGGGCGGGCGAAGTGCCGGAAGCGGCGCGTAAGCTCGCGCGCAAGTTCTGGCCCGGGCCGCTGACGCTGATTCTCAGGCGCGCGCCTCGGGTAAGCGACGCTGTCACCGGCGGCCAGGATACGGTGGCCCTGCGCGTGCCCTCGCATCCGGTGGCGTTGCAGCTGCTCGCCCGCTTCGGCGGCGGCATCGCAGCGCCCTCGGCGAACCGGCACGGGCGCGTATCAGCGACGACAGCGGCCCACGTGCGGCACGAGTTCGGGCAGGCCATCGACTGCGTGCTCGACGGCGGCGAGACGGATGTGGGCATCGAGTCCACGATCGTGGATCTGTCGGGCGCGGCGCCAGCGCTGCTGCGGCCGGGTTGGATCGGACCGGCGGAACTGGAGCAGGTGCTCGGGATGCCGCTCGCGGCGCCGGCGGCTGATGCACCGCGAGCGCCGGGCACGCTCGCAAAACACTACGCCCCGCAGACGCAGCTTATCCTGATGGAGCTGGATCTCTTGATGGAGCTGGCAGCCACGCTCACGCGCGTCGGCAAGCGGGTTGCGGCGCTCGCGATGACCGGGCGGCGCCCGGTGCACGAAGGGCTTACCTGGATTGCAGCACCGAGTGATCCAGCCGCCTACGCGCACACCCTCTACGCCAACCTGCGCGAGCTCGATGAGGCCGGCTGCGACACCATTCTCGTGGAACAGCCGCCGCAGAGCGCAGAGTGGATGGCCATCAACGACCGGCTTTTGCGCGCTGCGGCCGGCGCCCCTGCGCGCGATGGGACCTAGTGTGCTGTCCTGTGAACAACCTGCGAAAGTTCATGCCGTAATCGACGGCGCGCCGAAGCGAAGAACAGCGCCCCCGATCTTCAGGATGCGACTGCGCAGGCGCGCGTAGATCCTGTGCGGGACGCACGAGAGAGCATGCTAGATTTCAGAAAAATGCCCCGGCACAACCAGGGCATTTCCTGGTTCAACAGCCGCATCAAAATACTCATGCGCCGTGGACGCTGTAGACCTCTTCCTTCTTCTTCCGCATCGCGGGCGCGACCATGATGAACAGAATGAAGGCCGCCAACAGCATGAAAGCAAGGCTGATTGGGCGCGTGAAGAACACGCTCGGGTCGCCGCGCGAAATGAGTAGTGCCCGCCGCAGATTCTCCTCCATGAGCGGTCCCAGCACGAAACCGAGGATCATGGGCGCAGGCTCGAACTCGAGCTTGGCAAAGATATAACCGAGAAGACCGAGCACCGCGCACAGGTAGACGTCCATCGCGCTGTTGTTCAAGCTGTAGTTGCCTACCGCGCAGAACATGATGATCGAGGGGAACAGCCAGCGGTAGGGGATCTTGAGCATCTGGACCCACAGGCCCACCAAGGGCAGGTTGAGGATGACGAGCATGGCATTGCCGACCCACATGCTGGCGATCAGGCCCCAGAACAGGTCCGGATTGGACGTCATCACCTGCGGTCCCGGCGCGATGCCCTGAATCGTAAGTGCCCCCAGCATCAGCGCCATGGTGGCGCTGCCGGGTATGCCGAGCGTCAGCGTGGGGATGAATGCGGTCTGGGCCGCGGCGTTGTTGGCCGACTCGGGTCCCGCCACGCCCTCGATGGCACCCTTGCCGAACCGCGAAGAATCCTTGGCGAGCTTTTTCTCAACCATGTAGGACGAGAACGCGGAGATCGAAGGGCCGGTGCCGGGCAGCGCTCCGAAAAAGGCGCCCACTGCCGTGCCGCGCACCATGGCGGGGAATGAGTCCTTGAGGTCCTTGATGGTCGGCATCAGGTTCTTGACTTTCTTGGTGAACACTTCCGTCTTTTCCGGCGATTCGAGGTTTTTCACGATTTCGGCCACTGCGAAGAAGCCTACGGCGACGACCGTGAAGCCGATGCCGTCGGTCAGCTCGGCGATGCCAAACTCGAAGCGCGACATTCCCGAGTTGACGTCGGTGCCGACGACTCCCAACAGCAAGCCCACCACCACCATGGCGAGCGATTTGGTCATGTCGCCGTGTGCGAGAACCGCGGCCGCGACCAGGCCCATCAGCATCAGGGAGAAATACTCCGGTGCGCCGAACTTCAGCGCCCATTCCGCTAGCGGCGGTCCGAACAGCGCGATCAGCAGCGTTCCCACGCATCCTGCGAAGAACGAGCCAATGGCGGCGATGGCGAGCGCGGGCCCGGCCCGCCCCTGGCGCGCCATCTGGTAGCCGTCCAGGCAGGTGACGGCGGAGGCCGTCTCGCCCGGGAGGTTGACCAGGATGGAAGTGGTCGACCCGCCGTACTGAGCGCCGTAATAGATGCCGGCGAGCATGATGAGCGACGGCGTCGGCGCCAGGTTGAAGGTGAGCGGCAGCAGCATCGCGATGGTGACCAGGGGCCCGATGCCCGGCAGCACGCCGATTGCCGTGCCGACCAGCACCCCGATGAAGCAGTAAACCAGGTTCTGCAACGAGAGCGCGACCTCGAAGCCGTATATGAGATTGTGGAAAATTTCCATCAGAACTCCTGTATCAGCGGATACGGCAGGCCGAGCAGCACGACGAAGACGGCGATCGCGAAGATCGTCATAACAACGGTGAGGATCGCGACTTCCTTGAACCTGAATTCATGGCCCCCGAGGGCGCTGATGAAGAACAACGCGACCAAAGCCGGGACGAACCCGAAGCGCTCGACGACCCAGCCGAACACCACCAGGGAGAGCGTGATCATTGCGAGGGGCTTCCAGCCCCAGCGCCCCTTGACCAGCTCCGGCATCCGCACGCCCTTCAGCAGCGTGACGATGCCAAAGGCGATGGCAATGCCTGCCAGGATCCGCGGGAAATACCCCGGCCCCATGCTCCTGGTGCTGCCGAAGGGATAATCGAGCGCCATGTAAAAAGCGCCGGCGCCGACTCCAATTAGCAGCAACCCAGCGAGAAAATCCTTGTTGTTGTGCAGGCCAATCTTCATACCGAAACTCCCAATTTCGATGATTGCGGGCAAGCGCCTGGACGATGAGCAATGAGCGACACGAAATGCATCTTCTCCTCCATTCGAAACCCCTCCAACCGGGCCGCGTTGGACCCACGGGTCGGCGGCGCTGTCACTGCCCTGCGCGTCCGCCGGCGGTAGACGGGCTGCGGCCGGTTGAGGATGGCATGCTCCGCCCGCAAGCTTTCTGCAAGCTGACTAAACCGGATTTTTACCGGGGTTGAAAACGGGAAAAACGAGAAATCGGCGATGCCCGGCGCGTGAGGCGGTCATCGCTCCGCCCTTGGCGGCTTTGTCGGTCTAGCCGTAGAAGAGCTTGACAAGCGAAAGCGGGATCGCCGGGACGTAGGTCACCAGGACTAGCACGCCAAGCAGCACGGCAATGAACGGGATGTTGGCCCGGCTGACGTCCCAGACGTTTTCCTTGGCAATCGAGCATGCGGTCATCAGGACGCTCGCAACCGGCGGGGTCTGCTGGCCGATGGCGAGATTGAGCGTGACCACCAGGCCGAAGTGCACGGGATCGATCCCGACCTGATTCACGACGGGCATCACGATCGGCACCACCAGGATGATCGCGGCGGCCGAGTGCAGGAAAAGACCGATGGCGAGGAAGAAGATGTTGAGCAGCAGCAGCACCAGCCACGGATTGTTGGTGAAATTGATGATAGCTCCGGCGAGACGCTGCGGGACCTGCGCTTCGGTCAGGTAGACGCCGAGGAGTGCGCTCGAGGCGACCAGCAGCATGACGACCGCAGTCTGCACGCCGCCGTCGATCACGGCAGCCCACAGCTGCTTCCAGTTGATTTCGCGGTACCAGGCGGCAATTCCGATTGCCGCAGCGACCGCAAGCCCGGCTCCCTCTGTTGCAGTGACGATGCCGCCGAAGATTCCGCCGAGAATGATGATGGGCAGCAGGAAGGCGAGCGCCGCGTCCTTGAAGGTGTGCCACACCCGCCGCAGCTGGAATACCTCCTCGACCGGGTAGTTGTAGCGCACCGCATACCAGTAGCACAGTCCCATCAGGAAAAGGCCCCCGATGATGCCCGGAATAATCCCGGCCACGAATAGCTGCACGACGGAAGCATCAGCCATTACGGCGTAGAGGATCATCGGGATCGAAGGCGGAATGATGATCGCGAGCGACGCCGAGGATGAGGTGATCGCGGCAGCAAACGGTCCGGGGTAGCCTTTCTGCTTCATCGCGGGCATGAGAATCGAGCCCAACGCCGCAACATCGGCGACGGCCGAGCCCGAAATCTCCGCGAAGAACATCGAGGTCGCGACATTGACCATCGCAAGACCCCCGCGGATGAAACCCAGCAGGGCCGAAGCGAATGCGATCAGCCGGCGGGAGATCCCGCCGGTGTTCATGATGGCGCCGGCGAGGATGAAAAGCGGAATCGCGATCAGCGGAAACTTGGTCGCGCCGGTGAACATCACGATCGCCAGGTTGGGCAGCGAGTCCACGCCCTGGGCGGCAAGCATCGCAACGACGGCGGCAATGCCGAGCGCAACGGCGATTGGCACGTTGATGAGCACCAGCGCCAGCATGCCCAGAAAAAGCAGCAACATCGCCATCTAGGGCCCTCTGGATGACCCAGGCGAGGCCGCAGCGCGCAACGTTTCCGGCAAACGCAGCAACTCCGCGATCACGTAGAGAATCGCACCAATTACGATAACGGACTGGGTGTAGCGGGTCGAGACCTCGGGCAGACTGATGAGATAGTCGTTGGCCAGCACCTCGAGGACATTCCAGCCCGCCCATGCGAGCAGCAGGAAAAATCCCATGACGAAGATCTCGGCAACCACCGCCACGGCAACGCGCAGGCGCGTCGGCATGGAATCGACGAGTGCAGAAACGCCGATGTGGGCGCCTCTCAGGGCAGCCAGCGCGGAGCCATAGTAGGTGATCCACGCGAGCATGATCTCGGCGACTTCGTCATACCACACCAGCGATTCGCCCGCCTTGCGGTAGATCACGGCGATCGCGACGGTCAGCGCGAGCGCGATCATCAGCGCGAATACGATCACCTCTAGCAGGCGCTCAAACGCCAGCCGCAGCCGGCTGGCGACGGAGGACAGCGTCATGTGGAGGGGAAAGGACCAGGGCGGCCAGTTGCCGCCCTGGAGCACCGGTTAATTGCCAAGCGCGATCGCGCGATCGATCAGCGCCTGCGAACCTTTGACTTCCTTCGCAAACTCCGCATAAATCGGTTTGGAGGCGGTGATGAAGGCGTTCTTGTCGGCATTATTCACCTGGACGCCGGCGGCCTTGATCTTGGCGAGCAGGTCGCTCTCATCCTTGGCCGCGGTCTCGTAGACGAAAGCCTGCGTTTCTTTCGCGACGGCTTCCAGAGTCTTGCGGACATCCGCGGGAAGCGACGCCCACTTTTTCGCGCCTACGGTGACGTAGGCCGGCGTGTAAACGTGGCCGGTAATGGACAGGTACTTCTGCACTTCGTGGAACTTGCCGCTGTAGATCTGGGCGTACGGGTTTTCCTGGCCGTCCATGACGCCGGTCTTCAGCGCCGTGAACACTTCTGAGAAAGCCATTGGGCTCGGATTGGCGCCATAGGCCTGGAACATCTTCACGCGCCACTTGCCCTTGGGCGTGCGCAGCTTTACACCGTCCAGGTCCTTGGGCTGGTTGATCGGGCGCTTGTTGTTGGTGATGTGCCGGTAACCGTTTTCCCACACGGCGACGATCTTAAGGCCCTTCTTCTCGACCGCAGGCTCGAGCTTGGACCAGAAGATCTCCTTCTCGATGCGCTTCATGTGATCGCGGTCCTTCACCAGGTACGGCATCTCGAACACCCCGAACACATCCGATTCAGACGACATCACAGTCGACGGCAGCGCGAAGTCCACAGTGCCGAGCTTGAGCTTCTGGAGCAGCTCGCGGTCGTTGCCGAGCTGGCTCGCGCCGTACACGACGACTTTCGCTTTTCCGCCGAGCTTGGCGTTGGCGCGCTTGGCGAACTCGTCCGCGGACTTCTGGAACAGCGAGCCCGGGTTGCCAACATGGCCGAATTTGAGCTCCATCTGGGCGAGCGCGGATCCGGCCGCAAACAGCGCGGTCAGCAGCGCAAAACGCAGAATATGCAAGTGCTTCATGACACTCCTCCTGTTAGGGACCCCGCCCGATAGGGGTAGGCAGCAGGTGGCGGGGAGGGAGCGTAACTTAGCCCTTCCCGCGGGTTTACACAAGTGGCGATGCATTTCCGGATGCTGGAACCGGAAAGACAATGGGACGGCAGACGAATCGGCCCGGCGATCGGCCGACTAAATGACTTGCTGATCGGCCCGGCGGGCGACCCAATGCGCGGCGTTTAAGCGACGCGCGCTTTCGCGAGCGACGCCGCCCTTCTGGTGCGGCACGCCAGCGAGCCCGAGCCCCATCTCAACGCCGGCAAGCGTGCCCAGGAGCATGAGGTCGTTGAAGTCGCCGAGATGCCCGATGCGAAAGACCTTGTCGCGTATCTTGGACAGTCCGGAGCCGAGCGAGAGGTTGAAGCGATCGAGCACCACTTGGCGGAAGGCAATCTCACTGTGGCCTTCCGGCATAAGCACCGCGGTGAGCGAGCTTGAATACTCGGCGGGATTCGCGCAAAGAATCTCGAGGCCCCAGGCCTTTACCGCGCGTCGCGTCGCTTCAGCGTGCCTGTCGTGACGCTTGAAGACGTTCTCGAGACCTTCCTCCTCGATTAGCATCTTGAGCGCGACCCGCAGGCCGTAGAGCAAGTTGGTCGCGGGCGTGTACGGGTACCAGCCATCCTTGTTCGCGCCGATCATCTCTTCCCAGTTCCAGTAGGAACGCGGGAGCTTTGCGGACTTCACCGCTGCGAGCGCCTTGTCGGAAACGGCGTTGAACGAGAGCCCCGGCGGCAGCATGAGTCCTTTCTGCGAGCCGGCCACGGTCACGTCCACGCCCCACTCGTCGTGACGGTAGTCAATCGAGGCGAGCGAGGAAATCGTGTCGACCATGAACAGCGCCGGATGCTTGGCGCGGTCGATCGCCTTGCGCACTTCGCCTACCCGCGTGACGACCCCGGTGGAAGTCTCGTTGTGCACCACCATCACGGCCTTGATGGCATGGCTCTTGTCTTCGGCAAGCTTCGCTTCGACCTGCGCGGCATCCACACCGTGGCGCCAATCGCCAGGCACAAAGACCGGATCAATGCCGAGGCGCCGGGCCATGTTGTGCCACAGCGTCGCGAAATGCCCGGTCTCGTACATGAGCACCTTGTCGCCAGGCGAAAGGGTGTTGACCAGCGCGGCTTCCCACGCGCCGGTGCCCGATGCCGGGAAGATCACGACGGGCGACTTGGTCTTGAACACCTGCTTCAACCCCGCCAGCACTTCCTTCGACATCTGCTGGAACTCGGGGCCGCGATGGTCGATGGTCGCGCTGTCGATCGCGCGCAGCACCCGCTCGGGCACGTTGGTGGGACCGGGTATCTGCAGAAAATGGCGGCCGCTCTGGTGTGTCATGGTTCTTCTCCGGGGTGGGTGCGTTATTATTATAGGCTCGACAGCGGGACCACAAGAAATGATGAGAGATAGTGATGAAAAATAGTGATGAATGATGGTGATGGACCCCCGGGAATTTGCTCGACGTTTCTCCCATCACCATTAATCATCACCATTAATCATCACCATTAATCGTCACCTCTTTCTGGCATTTTTTGATGGCGACGCGCTCCATTCTTCCCGGTGACTCTGCGTTGGCCGCCCGGCTGCGGCGTGAGGTGCGCGGCGAGGTCCTGTTCGACCGGGCCTCGCGCGGTCGCTACTCCACCGACGCATCGATCTACCAGATCGAGCCGGTCGGCGTGGTGGTGCCGCGCACCGAGGAGGATGCGCTTACGGCATTCCGTATCGCGCTGGATGAAGGCGTGCCGGTCCTGCCGCGCGGTAGCGGCACCTCACAGTGCGGTCAGACGGTCGGCGCTGCGCTCGTCATCGATAGCTCGCGCTATCTAAACGAGATCATCGACTTCGACGCGGAGGCGCGCTCGGTCACGGTGCAGCCCGGCGTCGTGCTCGACCAGCTGAACGCGTATCTGCGCGCATACGGTCTGTGGTACCCCGTCGACGTCTCGACCAGCGCGCAGGCCACGCTTGGCGGTATGGCCGGCAACAATTCCTGCGGCTCGCGCTCGATCTGCTACGGCAACATGGTGCACAACGTGGGCGCGATCGACGCCGTGCTGGCCGACGGCTCGGAGTACCGTTTCGGCGCCGTGCCCGGCGACCTGCGCGAGAGCGACGCCCCGGCGGGTTATGTCGAACTCGTCAGCCAGATTCGCGGGATCGCGGCGCGCGAGGCCGAAGAGATCGAGCGCCGCGTGCCCAAACTCCTGCGCCGCGTCGCCGGGTACAACCTGGACATGATTCTGGGCGAACCCTTCAACATGGCCCACCTGCTCGTTGGCTCGGAAGGCACGCTCGCGTACTCCCGCCGCCTGCACCTCAACCTCTCGCCGCTGCCCCCGAACAGGATGCTGGGCGTGTGCCACTTCCCGACGTTCTACGCCTCGATGGAAGCACCGCGCCACATCGTGCAGTTGAAACCCATCGCGGTCGAACTGGTGGACCGCACGATGATCGACCTCGCGCGCGGCAACCCGGCATTCCGTCCGATCGTCGAGCAGTTCATTCAGGGCGAGCCGGAAGCCATTTTGCTGGTCGAGTTTGCGGGCGAGGACCGCGGCGAGCAGCTTGGCAAGCTGAAGCAGCTCTCCGAGCTCATGGGCGAGCTGGGTTTTCCCGGTGGCGTGGTCGAGATCACCGACGCAAGGCTGCAGCGCGACGTGTGGGAGGTGCGCAAGGCGGGGTTGAACATCATGATGTCCATGAAGGGCGACGGCAAGCCGGTCTCCTTCATCGAGGACTGCGCGGTGCCACTCGAGCATCTCGCCGAGTACACCGATCGCCTGACGGGTGTGTTCGAGAAGCATGGCACGAAAGGCACCTGGTACGCGCACGCGTCCGTGGGTTGCCTGCATGTGCGCCCGATTCTCAACATGCGCGAGGACGGCGCCCGGAAGATGCGCGCCATCGCGGAGGAGGCCGCGGACCTCGTGAAGCAGTACAAGGGTTCCTACTCCGGCGAGCACGGCGACGGTCTCGTGCGCTCGGAGTGGATCGAGCCCTTCTACGGTCCCAGGCTCACGCGCGCCTTCGAGGAAATCAAGGATCTGTTCGACCCGAAAGGATTGCTCAATCCCGGCAAGATCGTGCGCCCGTCAAAGCAGGACGACCGCACGCTCTACCGCTACGCCCCGGGCTACCGGACGATCCCGATTCGCACCGCGCTCGATTGGTCCGAGCACGAAGACAGCACGACGCGCACCGGCGACGGCTTCGCGAAGGCGGTGGAGATGTGCAACAACAACGGCCACTGCCGCAAGTTCGACGCCGGCTTGATGTGTCCGTCCTACCGCGCCACGCGCGAGGAGCAGCATCTCACGCGCGGGCGCGCCAACACGCTGCGCCTCGCGCTGTCAGGCCAGCTTGGGCCCGATGCGCTCGCGTCGGACGCGCTACATGCCGTTTTTGACCTGTGCGTCTCGTGCAAGGGGTGCCGGCGCGAGTGTCCGACGGGCGTCGACATGGCGAAGATGAAGATCGAGTTCCTCTATCATTACCGCAAGCGCCACGGCCTCGCCTTAAAGGACTGGCTGGTCGCGTTTCTACCGCGCTACGCGCCCTGGGCTTCCCGCTTCGCGCCGATGATGAACGCGATGCAGGCGGGAATGAAGGCACTGCTCGGTCTCGCACCGCAGCGCTCGCTGCCGGGCTGGCGCACCGACCCGTTCGGCGAGACGACGGCGCCCGATGCCGCCCCCGCCGCGAGCGGCCGTGAAGTGGTGCTGTTCGTGGATACCTTCAACCGCTACTTCGAGCCCGAAAATGCCCGCGCGGCGTTGGCCGTTCTCAAATCGGCCGGCTACGTAGTGAACCTGCCCCGCCCCGCGGACGGCGGGCGTCCCCTGTGCTGCGGGCGGACGTTTCTCGCGAACGGACTCGTGGACGAAGCCCGCGTCGAGGCGCGGCGCATGATCCGTACGCTTGCGCCCTTCGTCGAGCGCGGCGTGCCAATCGTCGGTCTCGAGCCTTCCTGCACGCTCGGCCTGCGCGACGAGTTTCTCTCGTTGAATCCGGACAGCACCGTTACGGCACTCGCGGAACAAACCGTCCTGTTCGAGGAATTCATTTCACGCGAGGCGGAAGCGGGCCGTTTCGATGTAGCGCTAAAGCCATTGCCACAGAAGAAGGCGTTGCTGCACGGGCATTGCCATCAGAAAGCGTTCGACGCCATGCCCGACGTCGAGCGGGCGCTGCGGCTTGTACCCGGCCTCGAGGTCGAAACCATCGAGTCGAGCTGCTGCGGCATGGCGGGCAGCTTTGGCTACGAGGCGGGCCACTACGAGGTCTCGATGAAGATGGCCGAGGCGTCGCTGCTGCCGCGCGTGCGAAGGGCGGGCTTCGGGGAGCTCGTCGTGGCGGACGGCACGAGCTGCCGACACCAGATTCACGATGGGAGCGGCCGGCTGGCAGTCCACGTTGCCCGCGTCCTGCAGCAGGCGCTTCATGCGCCTGCCGGAGAAAGTGATGATTAATGGTGATGAGAAATGGTGATAGAAAGCCACGCCGTGCAACTTGTCACCATGACTCATCACCAGTAGTCGTGACCATTTAATTTTCGGCCGGACGCCGGCGATGGGCGCCCAGGGATGATGCACAGCCGATTCGCGCCGGAAGCCCTGCCGCGACTCGCGGTGGCGATCATCGTCGTGGCGCAGTTTCTGGGCACATCGCTGTGGTTCAGCGCCAACGCCGCGGCCGACGACCTGCGGCAAGTGTGGGGGCTCACCGCGGCGGACCTGGGCACACTCACCAACGCCGTTCAGCTCGGTTTTATTTCCGGCACGCTGCTCTTCGCTGTCTCCGGGCTCGCGGACCGCTTTCCCGCGAGCCGGATATTTGCGGTCTGCGCCGTTGTCGGCGCGACGACCAACGCCGGATTCGCGCTGTTGGCGACCGGGCTTGCAGATGCGTGGGCCTGGCGTTTTGCGACCGGCCTGGCGCTGGCCGGCATCTACCCGCTCGGCATGAAGCTCGTGGTGAGCTGGGCGCCTGAGCGGGCGGGCGAGGTGCTGGGTTGGCTCGTGGGGATGCTGACATTCGGGACCGCTTTGCCGCATGCAGTGCGCGCCGCGGGCAGCGCCTGGCCTTGGAGCTTCGTGGTCCTGGCGTCATCGGTTCTCGCGCTCGTTGCCGGGGCGCTGGTCCTGCGGCTGGGCGACGGGCCCCA
Source organism: Betaproteobacteria bacterium SG8_41 (assembly GCA_001303585.1). Taxonomy (GTDB): domain Bacteria; phylum Pseudomonadota; class Gammaproteobacteria; order Burkholderiales; family SG8-41; genus SG8-41. The sequence goes on along the minus strand of LJTT01000010.1, from coordinate 7,631 downwards.
TCTCTTGACTACTCCTATTCGGCGAAGGTGGGGCGGCGTGCGGAAGGCCTTCGAGGTGCCGGCCTTTCGCGCGGCCGCTTTTGGCTATTTCGGCCATATGTGGGAGCTCTATGCGTTCTGGACGCTGGTGCCGCTCCTTGTCGCTGGAGCGCTGATGCGCGAGGAGGGTGGGGCGCCCGGGCTGTGGCACGTGCCGGCCTGGTCGTTTGCCGTCATCGGGGCCGGCGGCCTCGGCTGCATACTGGGCGGCCGGCTGAGTCGTGGCTTCGGCAGCGCTTGGGTCGCCGCGGGCGCTCTCGCCGGTTCGGGCGCAATGTGCCTGATTTTTCCGCTGTTGCAGGAGGCTCCGGTGGCGCTACTGCTCGGCGCGCTGCTATTCTGGGGCATCATGGTTGTCGCTGATTCGCCCCAGTTCTCCGCGCTCTCGGCGCGCGCCTGCCCGCCTGAGCTCGTTGGGAGTGCGCTGGCGATCCAGAACAGTATCGGCTTCTTCATCACCGTAGTCGCGATCACCATTGCTTCATCGTCGTGGGACACGCTTGGCGCAAACGTCGGTTGGCTGCTGTTACCCGGGCCGGTGCTTGGGCTTGTCGCGATTGCGCCGCTTCTGAAAAAACAATGAGCCCCGCAAGCCGCGCGCTAAAACCAGACGGGGTATCGCTCATCCTCAAGGCGCTCGAGTTCGCCGCGCAGAAGCATCGCGACCAGCGCCGCAAGGACAAGGAGGCGTCGCCGTACATCAACCATCCTATCCAGCTTGCGAACGTGCTCTGGCATGAGGGCCGTGTTGCTGATCCGGTCGTGATCGCCGCCGCGCTGCTGCACGACACGATCGAAGACACGGAGACGAGCTGGCAGGAGTTGCGCGGCGAGTTCGGCGACGAGATCGCCAACATCGTGCTCGAAGTCACCGACGTGCATTGGCTGAAGAAGATCGTGCGCAAGCGCCTTCAGGTCGCGAAAGCCAGGCACGCGAGCAAGGGAGCGCGCCTCGTCAAGCTCGCCGACAAGATCTGCAACCTGCGTGATGTCGCTGCGCGTCCCCCGGCCGGCTGGTCCCTCGAGCGCCGGCAGGAGTACTTCGAGTGGGCGAAGGAAGTCGTGGACAAGCTCCGCGGCACGCACCACGGGCTTGAGCGCAAGTTCGACGACGCCTACGCCCTCAAACCCTGATTGCCTGATGGGCGATGCGAGCCGGCGAAAGGAGCTGGTGATGAGTGCTGATGATGGCTGGCGCAAGACGCGATTGCATCACCATCTTGCACCACCAATTGTCATCACCTGATCCTGCCCGGATGGGTGGGCGGCGGTCGTCCGCCGCCCATCATCAGCGGATAATTTGGGCGCTGTAGCGCCACCCTGCGCGCGAATTCAGCCGACGCGCTTGATCTTCGCGACATCGATCACGCGATTCCACCGCTTGATGTCGCGTTCGATGAGATCATGGAATTCCTTGGGCGGGCCGCCGGCCGGCTCGATTCCTCCGGCCTTGAGGCGCTTCGCCATCTCCGGATCATTCACGACCTTTGCGACCTCGCGGTTCCAGCGCGTGACGATGGACTGCGGTATGCCCTTCGGGCCCCAGATGCCGTACCAGTGAACGACCTCGAACCCGGGGACGGTTTCGCCAACGGTAGGCACCTCGGGCATCAACGACGAGCGCTTCGGGCTGGTGACGGCAAGGGCGCGCAGCCGCCCCGCTTTTACGTGCGGAAGGGTGGGCACCATGCTGAATGCTGAAATCTGCACCTCACCGGAAACGACCCCGACGAGCCCCGGGCCCGACCCCTTGTACGGGACGTGCACCATGTTCGTCTTGGTTTCGATCTTGAAGAACTCGAGCGCAAGGTGCGTCACGCTGCCGTTGCCGACAGAGGCGTAGTTGAGCTTGCCGGGGTTGGCGCGCATGTGCGAAATGAGCTCTTTGACGCTCTTCGCCGGAACGGAGGGATGCGCGATCATGATGAGCCCGGTCGTCCCAATCAGGGCAATCGGCTGGATGTCCTTGACCGGGTCGTAGGGCAGCCGGCGATAGGCGGAGGTCGCGCAGTAGCTCGACGAGACGTTGATCAGCGTATATCCGTCGGGGGTTGCATTTACCGCGATCTCGGCCCCGATCGCCCCGCCGGCGCCAGGCCGATTGTCGATCACGATAGCCTGACCGAACGCTTCCGATACGGGCGTCGTGACCATGCGCCCGATAATGGATGAACCGCCGCCGGGCGAGAAAGGCGCAATCATGCGGATCGGCTTGGTCGGATACTTCTGTGCAAGCGCCGGCCCTGCGACGCACGCGGCAACAGCAGCGATTAGCAACAGAATTCGCTTCATCTTGCCCTCCTTTTTTGTCTCAAGAAAACGTCTGATGCCCGAGCCCAGTGCCCACACGGCGTCAAACGGGATCGTCCGGCCTTTTTTCATGTTCAACGACCGCAAACAAACACAACTTGCGTGATTGAGAATCTGTATCAACGAAATCAGGCCTACCCCCAATCTAGGAATCTTCCCAGCCTTATTAGTTATGTGCAACACGATCCGCCTGCGCACCCCAGCGCGGCGTCGAGGGTTGCCAGCCTACTGAAAGACAACAGAAAATGCCTGAAGTTTCGCTACTCAGCGCCCGCCTGATATCCCAAGGGCCTTCTGCAAATCATCACGCACCTGTTCGCGTGTGCGCGTCGCCCAGCCTTTGCGCTCGGCGACCGGAACGTTCTGGATCTCCGGCCGCACCTTGAGCGCGACGAATGCCGGCGCGGGCGCCGAAAGAATGCGCCCGATGGACGTGGCAAAGCCCTCCAGCCGGTCGAAGGCGAACGTGCTCGCATAGCCGACGTCGCGCGCGAGCGCGTCGTAGCGGGTCGCTTTCGCATTCGGCACCGGCTGTCCGCCGGTGGTGGCATAGCATTCGTTGTCGAGCAGGAAGTGATAGAGATTCCCGGGCTGCTGCTCGGCGATGGTGGCGAGGATGCCGAGATACATGACGAGCGCGCCCTCGGAATCGAACAGCACGACCTTGCGCTCCGGTTGCGCCAGTGCGAGCCCGAAGGCAAACGACGCGCCGCCGCCCATCGCCGGATAAGGTATCAGCGGCACGTCGAGCTCGGGCCGCGTGCTGATCGTGGTCCAGTGACGGCCGGCCTGGCCGGGCACGACGATCGCATCGCCGCGGTGCTCCTGGAACACCTTGAGCATTTCGGCCACTTCAATCATTGCGGAATTCCTCGCTGAGGAGTGAGCAGTGAGTGTCGAGTGGCGTTAAGGGTTGTTCAACGTTCAACGTTTCGGGTTCAATGTTCAGTGTTCGGGTTTCAGGGTTCAAGGAAATGGCGTTAGCTGGTAGACCTAGAACTTGGAACTCGAAACTCGGAACTGGGAACCCCCATCACTCATCACCATTTCTCTTCACCAGTACCTCATCTGTTGAAGCCGTGGTACTCGTCGGCAATCAGGGTCGCGACCGGACGGGCGGTCCGCCGCGCCTCATCGATCGCGAGCGAAATACGCCCGGCATCGGCATCGCTCTCGACCAGATAGTAGTTGATCCCGAAGGCGTTGAGGAACCGCTCCGTGTAGACTGCCGCCGAATCGCGGGTGACGCCATGCCGTGTCCAGCCGCGATAGCCGACCATCAACACCACGGGAATCGAAAGATCGATCGCCCATCCGCGCAAGGAATTGCCGGAGTCCATCATCCCCGTGTTCTGGATGAGGATGAGCGGCACGCGGCCGCCGAACGACAAGCCGGCCGCGGCGGAGAAGGCAAGCGCTTCGTTGCTGACCGGGACAAGCCGGAGCGAGGGCTCCGCCTTCATCAGGACATAAAGCCAGTTCGTCTCGCTGTCGGGCAGCCAGACCACGTGAGTGACGCCGTTCTTCGTGATCTGCGCCAGTATCGTGTTCGCGCTGAGACCGGTGCTGCCGCTCTGACTCATGGGGCGGCGCTCACCAGCCGCGTGGCTCGGCGCGAAGGAATGCCATCCCCGTGAGCGTCTCGGCGAGCTTTCCCCGCTCGACCTCGCCCAGCGGGCGTACCGGCGGCCGCGGCAGGCCGCACTCGCGGCCCATGTACGCGAGCGCCGTTTTGATGCCGGCCAGCCCGTCTTTGAGACCCGATGCGCCCGCCTCCTTAATGGCGTGGTGCAATACGCCGATGTTCTCCTGCACCTGTCGCGCCTCGATGAACTGATCCTTCCGGCAGGACTCATAGAGCGTTCGCACGAGTTTCGGTGCAACGGCGGAAAGCGGCGAGAAAGCGCCATAGCCGCCAAGCGCGCTTGCCGAGACCATGAAATCCGCCCCGGCAAGGAGCTGGAAATCCGGGCGCAACTGCCGGCCATTGGAGATCACCTCTTCCATGAAGACGAAATCAAGGCTCGCGTCGACGACGCCCGCCAAGTTGGGCAGGCGCTCGATCAGTTGAAGCGCGATCTCGGTCGTCAGCGCGGTGCCTACCGATTCCACCGGCGGCGTGCATACGAAAAATGGCAGCTTGACGGCCGACCCGATTTGCACGAGGTGCTCGAGCACCATGGCAGGCTTGGGATGCCAGAAGTAGGGCGGATGGGAAACGATGGCCGCCGCGCCGGCGGACTCGGCGTGCCGGGCACGCGAGACCGCAATGCTGGTCCCGGCATCGCTTACGTGGGCGATAACGGGGGTGCGGCCCTTGACCTGCTTGACCGCAAATTCAATGAGCTTGCGCTGCTCCTCATCGGTGAGGCTCATATCCTCGCCGACCGGCATGGGCAGGGCAAGGGCGTCTGCGCCGTTCCGTAGATGAAACTCGATGATCTTTGCGTAAGCATCGAAATCGACGCTCTGATCGCGCTTGAACGGCGTGACCGGCGTGTGAACAAGCCCGGGCTGAAATGTGGCCATAAGTTGTTACGCTTCTTCCGATGAATGACTGTTGATCGGCAAGCCACTGACGACGGCCCGCGTCATCAATGGCAGGCGCCTTGCGTCCCGGCCGCCTCTGTGCGTTTTGATCGATTCTTACCAGCCGTGAGGCTCGGTCTGGAGGATATTCATTTCCTCCAGCTGGGTGCGCAAATACTCAACTCGCTCCTTCGTGGCGGTGGGCAACGGCGAACGGGTCGGGCCGACCGCTCGTCCCATCATGATCATCGCGCCCTTGAGCGATGAAGGGTACTGTTCCTTGAACAGGCGCCACAATCGCGAGAGCGTGAACTGGCACTGCCGCGCGGTCGCCCAGTCGCGGTCCACCAGTGACTTGAAGAATCGGTTGCAGAGATTGGGCGCGATCGCGCCGGATGACGAGAACGAGCCGCACGCGCCGAGCGGGTAGGATGGCAGGAGATGCTCGACGCCCATGATGATCTTGAAGTCGGGACGCATGTTGAGGGCCATACGGGAAATTTCCAAGAACTTCTCGCTGTGGAAGCTGGCATCCTTCATGCCGATATAGTTTGGCAGCCGCTCGATGAGGCGCGCCGTCAGCTCCGCTGTGAACTCGACGCCTTCACCGTTGCGCCACGGCGAGTTATAGGTAAGCAATGGCAGCTTGGTCGCCGTGCCGATCCGAACAACGGAATCGAAGATTTCATCCTGCGCGGGCCGACGGCAGTACGGCGATATGACGAGTATCGCGTCCGCCCCGATCCTCTCGGCGTGTCGCGCGAGGTCAAGGGAGTCTTCCTCCGAAAGGGTTCCCACGAATATGGAAACAGGAACGCGCTTCGCGACTGTCCTGACGGCTATCTCGGCACCGAGTTTCCGCTCGCCGATGGTGAGATTCAGTGACTCGGCCTTGTGATGAGGCCAGGCAATGGCCGGGGCCCCGTTGCGGACGTGAAAATCCACCATCTTCGCGAAGCCTTCAGCATCGAAGCTGAAGTCATCCTTCAATGGCGTGACGGGTGCCTGCATGACACCTTTGAGATTGAGCGACATGATTCCCTCTCCGGGTTGCGCTCCAGTTGCGCCAGCTTCGCCGCGCATGCGCTGGAGGGCGCCCGCGCCGTTCGTCCCGCCGCAGCCGGAATTCGCTGATAGCGATCTGATTCTAGTTAGAATCCTCTCGGACCGCCAGCCCGCAGGGGGGCTGTTACCGCGTGAGCGCGATTTGACGCAGACTGCCAAGGTCTCGCGAGCCGCCCGTGCCTGCCTGGGCGGCTAAACGCTCATAAAAACGGACCGCAAGAGAAAGGTCCTGCAAGGCCGTGCCGACCGACTTGAAGGCGACACGGCCGTGTTGCGGAATGGTGGCGCCTCCCGAAACGATCTGCGAAAGGGTTGCGCGCCGGGACTCCGGGACCGAGCCGCTTCTTGCCACCGCGATCAGGTCGCCTGCCTCCTCGAAGGCGTGAGGCGAGTCCGTCACGACCAGTTCCGCGCCGCTGAATGAGGGCACGTCCGCTTCGGCGAACTGCGCGCGCGTGTTGCCGACCGCGCACAGCAGCCGGCATTTGGCGAGCCACTCCCCGCGCAACACCGGCTCGCTGCTGCGCGCGCTGCTTGCGGCAACAACAACAGGATGATTCCTTGCGGCCGCTTCGGCGGCATCCACGGGTGTGACAGGGAAACCGAGACGTGCCGACATTTCCCGGGCGTAGCGCTCGCGGTTTGCCGGTGTCGGGCTGTATACGCTGGCCGACCGCACCGGGTAGACAGACGCAAGGCTCTCCAGTTGGGTGCGGGCCTGGTTTCCCGAACCGATCATCCCGATCGTAACCGGCGCGGCTACGCGCACCTTCCTCGCGACCACGCCGCTGGCTGCTCCGGTGCGGAGGTCCGTGATGAGTTGCCCATCCAGGATCGCGAGGAGCTCGCCGTCTTTCAAGCGGTAGAGCGACACCACGTAGCGTACGCCGACGCCTTCGATGATGTGATACGCCTTGGTTGCCAGGAAACCCGCGTCGTGATCCGCCGCGACCAGAACGCGCATTGACCCGGTTCCGAAGTCGGTGTTGAACTTGGGTGATATGAAAGTCTTGCCGTCCGCTTCGTGGCGCAGCGTCTGCTCCAGCAGATCGATGCCCTCGGACATGCCGATCACGCCCTTGAGCGCCTCATGTCCGAGCATTACCGCCATTTCTTCCTCCCGCGCTGCCGCCGCATTGATTTCGCGTCGAATACCGGCGGCATTCTATATTCAACAGAGTGGCCCGACCAGCTGAGAGCAATTAGAATGAGGGCGCCGAGTCGTGAACGCCGGGCGGTCAGGCAAATCGACCCGGCCAGCGCATGATTTGCGCGTCGAGCCAAAAGCAACCGGCAGGTTGCCAGCTATCCTCGACCGCCAGCGCCGCGATGGCGCCGGGCAGCCGATCGAGACACTGATCACAAGCCGCGCCGCTAACAGGAGGAGCACCACGCATGGCCGACGCGAAAAGTCCCGCCGTCCTTGTCGAGCGCGAGGACAAGATCCTCACCATCACCTTGAACCGTCCGGAAAGCCACAATCTCTGGAACCGCGAGATGCTGCTCGCCTTCGAGCCGGTGGTAGACGCGCTGCACAGGGATGAAGAAGCGCATGTCGTTATCCTCAAGGCCGCTGGCGGCGAGTACTTTTCCTGGGGCGCGTTCGATCCCGCGATCCGCGGCGCGATGGACAAGAACGAGGTCGTCGAGATGGTCCTGCGCGGCTCGCGGTTGCGCGACTCTCTCGA